>JBGSBR010000001.1:0-28804 GCA_041730495.1 Weeksellaceae bacterium
ACATAAATCACTTTGTATTCTTTCCCGTCCGTATATTTTTTTACAGTAGCATCTGTAAGAGCGACGTCAACAACCGCCTTTTCTTCCACGTCTGTAGCATCCACAGTAATAGTCGCTCTCATCTTACCATTCACCTGGACTGGCATCGTAATTGTTGCCTCTTTGAGCTTACATTTGTCTGCCACGGGCCAGATGCTGCTATGGATTGACGACTTCTCCCCCAGCTCTTGATGCCAGATCTCTTCTGTCATGAGCGGTGCAAACGGAGCTAAGAGCTGTAAAAACTTCTTAGCATTTGCTGTTGATAAAACTGGTTTTTCAGCTTTTCGAGTGGCATCATTCCAACCATTCACTAACTCCATCATGCGTGCAATCGCAGTATTCATCTTGATTGCATCGACATCACGAGTGACAGATTGAATAGTTTTATTGAGTAGTATGACTAGGTCTGCATTTTCTTGAGCTTCATCACTGTAATAAGTACCTGATGTATAAATATCCCAAACTTTGCGTAAGAAACCATACGCACCTTGCATCGATGATGTCGACCAAGGAGCTGTAGCTTCATAAGGCATCATGAAACATAAGTACAAACGCACGGTATCTGCACCATACTCTTTCACCAAATCATCAGGATTGATGACATTACCTCTTGATTTACTCATGCGATGACCATCAGGACCCAAGATCACACCATGTTCCATACGGCGATCCGCAAACTCTGTGAAAGGTACGAGTCCAAGATCATGGAAAAACTTGGTGAAGAAGCGTGCATACAATGTATGACCCAGGGTATGCTCAGATCCACCGAAATATATATCTACTGGCATTTTTTTCTTAACTTCTTCAGTATCAAATGGACCTTCGGTGTAATGTGGACTCAAATAACGATAGAAATACCACGCTGAATCAAAGAATGTATCAAGTGTCTCTGCATCGCGCATCGCTGGTTTACCACATTTAGGACAATCGACTTTCATCCACTCTTCATTTGTAGCCAAAGGTGGCTTACCTGTAGGTGTGAAATCTACATCGTACGGCAACTCAACCGGTAAATCTTTTTCAGGTACTGGATGCATACCACAGTCATCACAATGAATCATCGGCACGGGTGTACCCCAGTAACGCTGACGTGAGATCGACCAATCATGGATGTGATATTGTTTTTTTATTTCACCAATTTTTTTAGTTTGGATATATTCTTCTAGTTTTTTCTTTGCCTCAGAACTTGTAAGTCCGTCATATTCTCCAGAGTTCAACAAAATAGCTGTATCTTTATAATCGACCTTTATATCTGCATAATCCCAAAACCCATCTGCTTCAATTTTTATATCTTTAATAGAGTCAGCAGGTTTAAGAACTTGTACTATTGGAAGCTCAAATTTCTGTGCAAATTCATGATCACGGGCATCATGACCAGGAACTCCCATGACAGCTCCTGTTCCATAACTCGACAGCACATAATCAGCGACCCAGACAGGTATTTTTTGGCCATTAAGAGGATTTACAGCATATAAACTAGTAAACACACCTGTCTTATCTTTTGCGCCTATTTTTCGCTCTTCTTCGGTCTTTTTTTGAGCCTGATTTACATAAGGTTTTACTTTTTCTATTTCTGAAGATTTAAGTGTTCCGTCCATCAAGGCGCTAATGATCGAATGTTCAGGTGAAAGAACCAGGAATGTGACTCCGAAGATTGTGTCTAAGGCAGTCGTAAAAACAGTGACCGGCGATTTATAATCAACAATTTCAAACTGCAATTCAACCCCTTCACTTTTGCCCACCCAGTTATTCTGCCCGACTCGTACAGACATCGGCCATTGCTGCTCAGGATTTTCTGGCCAGATCAGCTGATCTGCGTAGTCAGTGATTTTGAGAAACCATTGTTCAATCTCTTTTTGTACCACTTCGGTACCACAACGCCAACATTTGCCGTTTTCAATACCTTCATTGGCAAGCACTGTTTTATCTTTTTCGCACCAGTTTGAGAGAGCAGAACCTCGATATGCAAGTCCTTTTTCATACATCTTGAGGAAAATCCATTGATTCCAACGATAATACTCAGGTTCACACGCGATAATCATATGCTCCCAGTTGAGCATAGTTGCCATGGTTTTAAACTGCTTGGTCATGGTTTCGATATTGGCCATCGTCCAATCTCTTGGATGCACTCCCCGCTTCATCGCAGCGTTTTCAGCTGGCAAACCAAAGGCATCATAGCCAATAGGGAAGAAAACATCATGTCCTTGCATTTTTTTGAAACGAGATAAGACGTCGGGGATAGTGAAGGTGAACCAATGACCGATATGAAGATCACCCGAAGTATACGGAAGCTCAACCAAATAATATTTTGGCTCTTTCGTTGGTTGGAAAGGATCTGGCTGTTCTTCCCAGACTTTTATCCATTTAGATTCAAACTCTTGTGGGCGGTATTTCTTCATACTGTATCGCTATTATACTATCCAGAGTTCATTCTGGTAAGTCTTAAACTATACTTACTATTCTACTGTCTCACCCGTTATGAAATCTTCAACCCGAACTTTACCCCACAGTTTCTCTGGCAACCAGAAGGTACTGAAATGTCTGAATTCGTTGAAACCAATAGTCAAGACCTGAACCGGAATTCCTTCAGAGCCGAGATTAAACGCGACAGTTTCTGGGATCTGTGAATAACTATTTTCACCATAGATAATAATTTCTTGATTTTTCCCTAGTTTCTTAAAACCTTTCTTAAGATCCGCATCTTTTTTAATACTGTTTGTTTTTGCATCAAAAGCAACAGGGATATTAACTGCATCTAAAATATGGGCTTTTTTATAATCTTCTGCTGCGCGGATATCAACTAATATAATAGTTTTCTTTTCAGCACTCATTTGTTGAATTAAAACATTTGGATCAACATACAACGTTTTTTGTAATGCCCAAAAATCTGCAACTTGTTGACGTGAAAGCCGATTATAGACTGAATACCGTGGACCAAACGCAATCCAAAGAGCGATCAATAAAAATAAACTCGCTATAACAGAGATGACAATCACAAAGGTTTTATTTTCTTTGCTTCTTTTTTGGAACGATTGAAAGAAATCTTTAAGAGATAGTTTCATATTATTCGTAACGAAGCGCGTTAAGAGCCGAGATACGTTGGGCACGATAAGCAGGATACAATCCCGTGACGAGTCCGACTACAAACGAGCAAATGATAATAAAGAATACCAAGCTTGAGGGGATATATGTCAGCTCTAAGTAGCCAACGCCTTGTGCAATTGCAAAAATCGAGACGACATATGATGCAAGTTTACCAACTACAAATCCAAGTAATAATCCTCCACTTCCGCCAAGCAGTCCCATGATCATGGCTTCTGCGAGAAAAAGTTCTTGAATCTCACCCGAAACCATACCCATTGTCTTCATACCACCAATCTCACGAGTACGCTCAAGCAGTGAGACCGTAAGAGTATTAAACATGCCCAATGAAGCCACGCCAAGTGCGATAAACCCAAGGAAACCTAACACTCCACGAATATTTACGAAAAATGATTCAATTTGCTCGACGGTATCTGCAGTACTTGCAGTTTTGTAACCCAATGTTTCTACGCGTGTACGCACCGCACCCATAACATTTTCGTCTTTAAGAATAAGTTTAACCTGAGAATAATTAGTAGTACCAAGACTGGTAATATCATCAAGCGGAACATATATAAACTGTGACTCATCATCTCGCACCACTCCGATGATATTGTAAGTCACCTCTTCAGTCAAAATACGCCCATCCACACTTGGCATCAGGCTTTTGATTATGATAAACGATACTTTAAAATTTTCTTTGGTGGCTTGATTGGTACTAACACCAAGCAGATTAAGTAAACCAGTTGAGATCACTGCATCTCCTGAAACTTTTTTCTTAAAAGGTAATACTGCTTGTTGGGTTTCTGTAGTGGTATCTGTTTGTAGAAATACTGTTTCAAGCCCACCGGCACCAGTCGAAACTCGTGCATCTGCCAGATCAGCTGATAATGGATCAAGTTCTCCTCCATTTGTAGCCTCTTCAAGCTCGGCACTCCCCGTAGACTCTCCAAGTACATCTTCGATAATAGGTAATGATTCAGTGATCTGGACATTTTTACGCTGCACACAACCTTGTGCCCACTCTTGCACGCCACGATTATTTAACATTGCAGCAACAGAGGCTTCTGGTTGATCTTGTTTGTAAAGGGGGATCTCTGCTTTGATCCATTCTCCTAAGTACTGTTTACGAGCTTGATCGTAAGCCAGACGACCATATGGCGTAAGTGGAGCATACTCACCGCCGTACCATTCGCGACCTTCTAGGTCGCTTTCCTGTCTCAATGTGACACCAAGTAACTCTGAATCAATATTACACTCTTTCCAGACAGGTACGACTTGAGTCGGTAGCGGTGAAAATCGCACACTATACGAATTTTTGGGCCTATTATAGGTTCTTCGTTGTAATTCATCTTGTTCACCAGCCACCTGTCCTTCAGCTTTTTCACTCAGACCATCTCCAGTTTGAGCAAAATAACTACCTTTTACAAGCTCAGGTTGTGCTGCTTGAAAAAATTGAGCCGGCACACCATACACCAAGATATCTGTTTTAGCATTTTTGTAATCAAGTCTCCCTACAACTGAGACCATAGGTATAGTATTTTCAACGTCTTTAATCGTTTTCATCTTACGCACTGCATCTCGCGTCAGACTAGCTTTACTATTTTCCCCTGAGGTAACATCAACGATCCGTAACTCATCAAGTGAAGCTACCTGACTGATAACAAGTTTTTCGATACCGTATCCTAATGACAACAAAAAGACAATAATACCCACTCCAATAGACATACCGAGGATTGTGATAACAGATCTACCTCTTCTGACATTTAAGTTTTGATACGCGATATAAATAAGATAATTTCTTTTTACTTTAAAAGGGCGTAGTGTCTCCAACCAATCCATCGCCTTTATATACAACGGTTTAAACGATTTATTCCAGATTGGTTGTAACTTTTGTAGTACAACTTTGAGTACTGGAACTCTATTAAAAAGTGCAAATAAACGATCAAGAGAAAAAAACAGCAATACACAGAAAAAGGTAAGAAAACGAATAGCTGTACGTGCGCTGCTAGAGATGTACCAAGGTATATTACGGATAAATCGTACTAAACGACTAGGTAGAGTTGCTATAAATTGTGGATTAATACCTATTTTCATGGTTTATGCATATTTTTAAGAAATAATGGATCTCGCACATTTGAATCTTCGACTAATGTACCTCCGATTTCACGTTTACCTTTAATTTTTGAAAGCTTTTGAATATCATCATGCATCAGCTCTTCGACTATCTGTCCGTCTACCATATGCACGAGATGAGTACCATAACGCAGATACTCAAGATCATGTGTCACCATAATGAGGGTCTTGCCCGCTTTATTCAAATTACAGAAACTTTCAATCAACTCTTGACCTGAAACTGTATCAAGATTACCGGTTGGCTCGTCTGCAACAAGGATATTTGGATCCAATGCCATTGCTCGAGCCAGACTAATTTTTTGTTGTTGACCAGATGAAAGCTCTGTTGGACGATACTGTGCCCATTGTTCCATATGTACCATCTCTAGCTGCTTGGTAACTTTGGTTTTAATCTCTGATTCTGGTAAATCAAGTAAATGTAACGTAAAGGCAACATTTTCGTGGACATTTAGTGATGCAATCCACAAGGGTTGCTGATAGATGATGCCAAAATGATATCGTCTATACATCGCTCGTTGATCTTCCTCCATCCCATAGAAACTAATATCATTAATTTCTAAGGTCCCTCCAGTAGGTTTTTCTAAGCCCAATAACGTATGAAGTAATGTCGATTTACCACACCCCGAAGGACCGAAGATGATGACAAATTCGCCTGCTTGAATACTCAGATTAATGCCTTTAAGAACTTGTACCTCACCATCACGTACTTGAAACGATTTAGTCAGATTGGTTGCTTGGATATATGCTTTCTTACTCATATGTATGTGCGATTATTTTGCCTGAAATTGCTTCAAGAAACCAAATGTTGTTGATAATTTATCGACTACTAAATTCAATGCGTCTTTGGTCGCATTCGGTGTTATTACAACAACATCCTGTGATAAACCTTTGTTTTTATTTTTATCGCCTGAGATTATACGGAAATGGTAAATCTTTGATGGTTGTAAACCAGGAATTGTTACCGCATGATTATTCGTCATACTTGGATCTGCTTGAGTGGTTGATGAATATACCCCTCCAGTTCCTTCACCGTATTCAATCTGTGAAGATGCTGATTCATCAGTATCCCATGAAATCAAGATCTGTGCACGTGCATCCTCACCCACACCCACGATTGTACTTTCGACGTTCACATTTTGTACCAATGGTGCACGAAGATCACTGGCTGTAGTCACATTTTGTGGAGTATATTTTGCTTCGTTTCCAACAGGATCTTTACCTCGCACGAGAATTGTGTAAGCAGTTTCATCTTGCAAATCTCTCAAAATTGCTTCATGTCTAGTTTTTGGAGTTAGGTTAATAAAATCTTTAGATAACTCTGGTTTACCTGACGGATAGTACGTCACGACCGAACTCAAACGAGTATTTGATGCCCAAATTAATCTGAGAGTAGCTGATGGCATACCTTCTACTTGTTGCACTCTCAGTGTCGTTACTTTAGGTACTGGAAGCGTTTCGAAGGTGTAATCATCACCGTTATACGTATTTCCTTCATCGTCTTCTGCGACAATTCGCAGATGATACGTAGTACCATCGATAAGTTCTTTCAACTGTGCTGTATAGGTTGTCTCACTCTTTGATGTAGAGATGGATTCCACAGTACCGTAAGCAGCAGTCTTTCCATACTGTACAGTCGCTTTAATAGCATTCTTGACTGTAAAGCTGACATATGCATCATAAAGACTAACACTCGTCACTTTTACTGCAGAGACAAATGGTGCTGCGTTAGTCGTAAATGAGTATTCGTCAGACGCATCAGTATTACCATCTTCATCGGTCCACACAACTTTGAAATAATACTTTGTACCAGGATCCAAGCTTAAAAGCTCTATCTCATGATCTGTTTCTTGATCTGAGGATCCGACCTCAGCGCCATAATCACCTGATTTTTTGCCGTATTTCACAAATGAGCTCGCTTCTCGGTCTGTAGCCCAACTTATGACAGATGAACGAGTTTTCACAGTTACATCTGGTTCACCTATTAATTCAGGTGCTACTCTCCAGCGTCCATCAGGTATAAGTGCCATCGTATCTGATGGAGCAGAACAGTCGTTGGTTGAAGTACATGCTTTGACACAATATCCATACTCTTGTTGTTCAAGATCAGTATCTACAAAAGATTTTCCAGTCGTGGACGAGATATATTCAAATGAATCAAAACTATCAGTACACACTGCACCAGCGGTAGCACTACGATAGACTTTATATACAGAAAGTCCTGAACCTGTATCTGTCGGTGGCTCCCAGGATACTGCAAGTTTCCAGTTTTCAGTTTCTTTGACAGATACGTCCGCAATTTCTAAATCTACTGGCATGCCAGGCGATGAGGTATCTGCTTCAAAATCAACGGCTGCATAGTTATTGTAATTAATATTTCCTGCTTCATCTTTGGCGACGACATACATCGTGTTCGTATCTTTTTGAGTAGCATATGCGCCAGCTGCAAGATAAGGATTTTCTAATCCCACAGCATTAACATTCGTATTTGTTGGCAATGCATTTACAGAATAAAAATAACGGAGACCAGCTTGAGAACCATAATAAAGCTCAGGTGGTTCCCAAGTAAAGCTAAATGAATTTAATGTATTACTTGCTGGATCGACCTCTAGATTTTGTGGCGCACCAGGTGCGACAGAGCTATAGTAGTAACTTGCATTAACGTATGTTGAGCTAAGATTACCTGCTGCATCACGCGCACGCACATAAAATGTATTCGAACCTGTTTGATAGGCAGTAAGACCAGCGATTGTGGCTGCGCTTATGCACGTATCACTTGAACCTAACTCCCCTGTTTTATAACAGTATCCTCCAAGTCCCGAACCAGTATCAATAGCACCAGACCAGCTAAACGTATAACTATTCGTCGCTGTATACCCTGGTGGATTGGAGACAACTGTCGTCGGATTGGTGGGGGCGACAGTATCTAGTTTATAGATAAATGGCTGCCATGTTGTAGCATCGACATTATTTGCATTATCGACTGCTTTTATCCTCAAGTAGTACGTCTCCCCTGAAACTAAGCTAGCAGCTGTGTATTCAGATGCTGTAATAAGCGTGCCATCTTCTTGGGGATCCGCTGCACTATCGTCACCAAAGTAGACATAATATCCTTGAATTCCTGACCCGGTACTAGTATCTGATGCCCCTCCGACAGCTTCAGCATCAGGCCAATCAAATCGAGGAGTTGTATGGTTGTACCAAGTATTAGTACTAAGCTCTGTACTTCCTATTCCTGAGTTATATGCAGTTAAGCTTGTCGGATTTGTAGGCGCTGCTGGATCTTGATAGTAATTGATACTGTAATCACTGACTACTCCGGAGGCAACACCATCTGCAGATGTCAGCTCAAACTTCACCTCAATATACCTATGAATCGGCGAATTCACTTTATAGGTATAGGTTGTATTATTTAGCTTTAGTTCAGAAGCTTCGGACCAAGATGAATACGTAATATCATCCTCAGATGTCCGCGTATAGGCATGTAGTGCCGCGTTTGTGCCCGTTGTATAGTTGATACTAAGATTCGCAAACTTGTAAACAGTACCTAGATCGTGTCCGTCAGAACTAAATGTACCACTATCTACAAAAGAAGAACTAGTTGTTTCCATGACATACGTAAATAATCCATTAGCGTACGTATTTGTACCTGGACCTGCAATCATAAATATTTTATTACTTGTGTTACTCGCTGCTGCTCCACCTGTTGTTATATTTGCTGGTGCATTTTCAACTGCAGTCCAAGCATTCCCAGAAACAGAATAGCGATAACAGGATGATGTATTTAACCCTCGACAAGCATAAAAATAACTTCCATCTCCTTTAATCAAGAAACCATCTGCTCCAACAGTCACGCCCGTCGATAAATCCGCTACTGCAGGATCGCTCCAGGTGTTTGCGTTTACATCATATCGATAGAAGCTAACAGTAGTACCACCTCGCAGTGCATAGACATATCCGTCTTGATAAATGATGTCAGAACCAGCTCCAATCGTAGCTGGCGCTACTGCTCTCACGGCCCACTTCGCTCCTGGGGCACCTTGGGTATCAAAGCGATAGAACCCAGTTGTGAGCCCACCTCGTGTCCAGTAAATATACCGTGATCCATCATATGCCATTGATGTACCCGCTCCCACATCAAATGGTGGTAGATCACTCGTCTCTTCACTCCAACTATCTGTGGCAATATCGTAAACAAACATTCTCCTCACATATAAGCTAGGAATTGCATAGATTTTGTTGGCAGTGCTATCATAAACCATCGATCCTCCTGTGAAAAAACCTGCTGGTGCTGGTGCCATGTGTACTGATTCTCCCGTAACTGAGTTATATCTCACAAATAAATTGTCATAGTTACCTCGCGTCATATAAAAATAGTTACCATCGCCTCGTATTAGATCTGCACCCGTACTAAAACCGAGATAATCAGTTCCTCTAAACTCAGTTCCAAATAACCTAACAGACGGGATCTCCCACGACGCCTTCTCGATGTTATAACGCCACATGATATTCGTCGTGATCCCACGGATAGCATAAATAATACCGTCTACTGTCTTAAGTACGCCACCAGCACCAAAGGTTGCAGGTGAATCATTGAGCTTTGTCCAAGTTTCACTGGCTATATCGTATTTATAAAAGAAAGGGTTGGTCCATCCAGACGTGAAATAAATTGCATTACTCTCTGAATCATACGTGATCTGTGATCCTTCATAAGCCAGTGCAGGCAAATCAGGTAAGACCGTCCAAGAGTTGCCAGAGATGCTGTATGCAGAAAAGCCGTTCAGAGTATTTCCCTGTATTGCATAAATCGTATTGTTGAGGTCATATGATAAATCGCCACCTATGTAAACATTATTATTCAACCTGTCTGTAGGTGAACCAAAGTCAGTATTGGCCAATGTGTCCCATGTATCGAGCTGTGTATCATAGCGCATAAAGGCATCATCACTATTACCTCGCAGCGCATAGATATAACGTGTGCCATCATAGATGAAACTTGTGCCATAATTGAGACTCAAAGGCGGATCAGAAGCGGCTGCATCATCCCAGGTATTTGCTTCGATATCATAACGCCAAAATGTGTTTAAAGCTCTACCGGGAGCCCCATATATATATCCACTTGGACCTTCAACTAAATCGCCACCATTAAAAACTACCGCAGGTGCATTCGCAAGTGTCGTCCAAGTATCAGTCGTGATATTGTATTCATAGAATGTATTCGTGTTGTTGCCTCTAAAGGTATAAAGCTTGTTTGAAGAAGAGACATACGCTAAACCAGCTCCATAATTAAAGGTAGAGGGCGCGAGTGATAAGCGTTTTTCCATCCAATATCCTGCTTTTCCTTGAAGTTTAATCTCATCAGAGGTCGAGCTGACACTGTCTCCTACTCCTGTCGAAAAATCAGCTGTTGTCGTAAAGCTAACGGCTTGAGGTGGAGAGACACCATTATAGACATAGGTAAAACCTGTCGTCGCTGCCGCTAGATTCCCACTTTGATCTTCTGTCTTTACACGCAAGTAGTACGTTCCTGTTGAAAGTGCAGAGGTAACCGTATAGTTAGCTGCTGTTTGAAAGGTCCCAGCTGTCTCTGGATCGGCACTGGCATTGGTACCGAAATAAACATAGTAGCCAGCAACGCTTGTCTCACCGTCACTTGCCCCAGTCCAGCTGAAGTAAGGATTATTGTAAACATACGTACTACCTGTACTAATGCTCACTCCACCGACTGCTTGAGAGCTACCAGTGAAGCTACTCGGATTGCTAGGCACCACAGCATCCCCTTCATAACTTACATTAATCGCCGATACAATCGGCGTACTTGCCTGATCCGTCGATGCAGTCAAAGTAGCTCGTATCTGTAGGTATCGCTGAGCAGTTGAGGCAATCGTACCCCCGCTGACAGTCTGCCAACCAGTCCAGGTAGTTTTATCGGCACTAGAACGAGTCTGTATCGTCACTGATGAATCCGAAGGTGTGCTTGTTGTTGCTGTTAATGTATTCCAACTACTGACATAGCTTAGATCAAGCGGATTACTCACCCAGTTTCCAGAGGTAGGGTATGCATTTGCAGAAACCGTAAATGTTGTCAGTTGTGAAAGACTGTTGCCTAAAATTGCATATAAGGTGCCAGTACTACTATTCACACCAAGAGATGCTCCTGCATATGCTCCAATATTTTGTTCATAATATCCTTGATTGTCCGGAAGTCTTCGCCAAGAACCAGCTGAAATATTGTATTCCCATAAATCATTTTTATAATAACCACCTAACGCATAGATTTTACCGCTGTAATAAACTAGATCAGATCCATAATATGGTGCAAAAGGCACAGATCCTAAACTGCTCCACGTATTACCACTAATATCATAGCGATGAAAATTCGCGATGCCACTTCCTGTCATAGCATATATGTACGTCCCATCTGACGTAAGTCTCCCTCCGTATCCGCTTTCTGAATCAGTAGGGAGGTCCGCTACAGCAACATCACTCCAGCTATCTCCACTTATACTGTACCGATAAAAACTGGTAGTTAATGTTCCTCGCGTTGCATAAATGTAATCCCCACTCCCCGGATATGCCAAACTAGCGCCATAGCTAATAGTCGCCGGTGCTGCGGCCATCGTTGTCCACGTACCGCCTACTCCCAAGGATGGATTATACCTATACATTGTTGTTGTTGCAGAGCCTCGAAGATAATATATATAACTTCCTGCTGTTATGCCTTTTGTATCGTCTGTAAATGCAGCAGGTGCTGCTGCAAGGGTAGCCCATGTCGCACCTGCCCCAACCGTATCTAATCGATAAAATGAAGTCGTATTTAACCCTCTTCGATAGTACACATAGTTAGATAAATAATTGAGATCTGCACCCAAGCCTGCTGTCGCAGGCAACTCTGTAGGTCCTGCAAATGTTCCTGCATCTGGATCATATTTCCACCAATCATAGGTGTTATTTCCGCGGAAAACATATATTAGATCTTCCGCAGCATTGTATATAAGCCCTACTGAATTCGTAGTTTGTGGAGTTACGCTCAAGGTTGCCCATGAGTTCCCAGACATGCTATAACGATAAAACGTATTCGTAGCCGATCCACGCATGACGTAGATATAGTCACCCACTTTAGTCAAATTACCTGTACTCGCTAGTGTAGCGGGAGCATTTGTCATGGCTGACCAGCTATTACCTGCAATATCATATCTATAGAAGGTATTTGTAGCCGTACCGCGTGGTGTATAGAGATAATCAGGACCAGTAGTATCAAACACAAGGTCAGCTCCAGCAGAGATAGTCGCTGGAGGTGCTGCAAGAGTTGACCACGCTTCAGTAGAAACAGTATATTTCCAGAAATCGGTCGTTGAAGTGCCTCTCAATACATATATATTTGTTCCGTCCGTTTGGATTGAAGCTCCCGAATAAATGAGATCAGGTAAGCTATCAAGCGTTTCCCAAGTATTAGTAGCTATCGAGTACCGAGCAAACTCTTTTTGATAGCCTCCGAAAACAACATATACATATCCATTGAGATAAACCATATCTGCTCCGATATACGGCATGAATGGTGCACTAGCAAGTGTTTGCCAGCGGTTTTCATCAGGCAGATAGCGCGTAAAACGTACATCTCGAGAAAGCAACATATAGGTATAGATCCCATCATCAGCAAGAATGGTGCCATCATTTTGTGTAGCAAATGGCGTCTTCCAGCTACGAGCATCCCACGAACCTCCCCCATCTAATTGAATCTGACCTTCCTTTGTTTTACTTTCAGCATCAGTGTAAAACCCTGTATTAAAATCTGCTCTCGTCGATATAGTATGACTTTCAGAGGCGAAAATATAATTATTATCGATAAAGATGAAAAGAAGGAGAAAAGAGAAGAACAGAGAAATCCCGATTACAGCTGTGCGCCTGCTCTTCGTGATTTTATTCAGTAGTAATCGATACCAGTACATATAGTCAAATTCGAATCTTTAGATGTGTGTTTAGGGCCTTGGTTTAATAAAAATCAGCATATACCCCACTCTTCTTCATGCTCTTTGTATATACATACTGATCAATCAGTATGATTAATTAAAATAATTCTGTCAACAGATATTTACATAATTCTTACATTATTTACGGCAAAAATAACTATTAGAACAATTTTGAACCGTCACAACAACATAAAATTTGTTTAATTTATTTAAACAAAAATCATTATTTTAAACCAATGTTTCCGAGAAGTTTTCGTCAGTAGCCTTGACATGCTATACTAGTGATCTCTCATATGACAGCTCAAGCTCAATTTAACCATATTGCAGTAGGCGGGACCTTTGATCATCTGCATGCAGGTCACCAATCACTTCTTTGTTATGCTATCGATCATACTGATAAGCTTACACTCGGCCTCACTACTGACGATTATGTGAAATCCAAACGTTTTCATACTGCAATTCAACCATACGAGCTTAGAAAAGAACAAGTTGCTAAATTTATCCAAACTTATAAACCAAAACTTGAGCTGGAAATCGTACCACTCTCAGACATTTATGGACCTGCTGCAGTAGAGCAGAGCATGGATGCAATTGTGGTGACGAAAGAGTCAGGTCAGAATGCTTTAAAAATCAATCTTAAACGTAAACAAAATCATTTAAAACCATTAAAACTATTGCATTTTGAGCTTAAAAAAGGGGATGATCGTAAAATTATCCGTTCACAACGGATACGCGAAGGTGAAATTGATCAACAAGGCAGGCGAGAGGTAGCTCGTTTTATGCAAAAAGCCTCACTTCATCTCCCTCAACCATTACGAAATGAACTCAGAAATGTATTTGGTCAAATCGTACCAGCTGAATCAACTCTTGAAAAAACTGCCTTAAGTGTCAAAAAAATACTCACCTCTACCCCACCCACTCTCATAATTACCGTAGGTGATATCGTGTACTCAAGTTTAATCAGTCAAAACCTCACACCAGATCTCGCTATCATTGATCACAAAAATGAGCGTGAAAACCTGAAAAAACCAGCATCACTCCCCCATCAATATCGCAATCTTGCGGGAAGTATCGTCCGTAACCCAGTAGTCGCAATTAATCGTGCCTATAAGCGGATCTTGAAAAATAAAACAAAAGAAATTATTTATATTTTAGGTGAGGAAGATTTATTGGCACTTCCTGCTATCTTACTCGCCCCACTTGGATCAGTGGTGATCTATGGTATGCGCAATCAAGGTATTGTTCTAGTCAAGGTCGATCAAACTAAGAAACTTCAGATAGCTGCATTAGTTGAACGGTTTGAGTAAATATCCTACTTCCTACGATCTAATCCTGATGGCTTATTTGAAATAATATACTCCTACACAGTATTAGTATACCTTGCGACTTATAATGCTTAAAAGTTATCCACATTTGCTTTTAAACAATGTAAGTAAAAATAGCATATACAAAAACAGAGCCCCGAAAGGCTCTGCATTTGTGAATCTGATAAAAGAATTATTCGAATCCCATATCATCTCCCTGAGGTTGTCCATAGTCGTTATTACCATAACTGTTTCCACGGTCATTACCTCGATCGTTTCCACGATCACTTCGTTCGTTACGAGGACGGTATCCACCACCATTGTTGTTTCCACGGCGATCTCCACCTCTTCCTCCTCCACCACCACCGAAGCGGCGATTTCCTCCACCATTTCCACCTCCGTATCCACCACCTCCACCTGTGCGAGGTTGTGGCGGTCGAGCTTCATTTACGATGATACTTCGACCTTGAAAGTCTTGATTGTGGAACATTTCGATTGCTCGTTTGGCTTCATCTGGTGTTGCCATCTCGACAAAACCGAAACCCTTGGAACGACCAGTATCAGCGAATCTGATGATCTGAGCTGAAGCTACATTACCTGCTTGTGCGAAATGATCGCGCAATTGGTCATCTGTTGCTTCATAAAGTAAGTTACCTACATATAATTTATTATTATTCATGCGGCATCACCCCCTCTCGATATAAGACGAGTAATACCCGTTTCAAAGAAAGATAAGAAAAAGAATTGAAGAAGAACTATAGTCGAAAGCGAAAACAAAAAAACACTCACAATAAAAAAAATATCTTGCTGATTAATCAAAAATCAAGAAAACTAATTATAAATCTTTTTATAGTATATCAGATCATCCTTTGTCAACAAGCAGATATTGTTGTTTCCCATGCCCACTCACATACCTGAGCGGGCATGGGATAAGAACTAACTAATCACTACTTTCCAGCAGAGTAACTATAAGTAACCGCTGAATTTATTCTTACTGCATTTTGTAATGAACTGGGACGAACTACCTTCGGTATGACTAGTTGTCCTGTCTCTCCCTTGTACGGATAACCTTCATAAGTCAGACCCAACTGCTCACCAAGTTCTACTGCTGTGATCTTAGCTTGTTCAAAACCTTGATATTTCTCTAAGAACCCTTCAAGTGGGTCAGCTACAGAGAAACGGTCTGAAAAATGGTGTTTACCATCAGATAACTGCATCTCATCGGTACCAGTAAATACTGAAATCATTTTTCCATATCCAGGAAAATCTATCCCAACCTGATCAGATACTACTGGCTCTCCCCCATTGATTGCGCCTTTCCAAAAAACAGCCAGCTGTGATCCAGACTCATGCTGTAATATGGCTTGTAACTCCCACAGTGGCACAATATGTCTTGCCAATCGGAGATCGATATGAGGTATTTCTTTATTTGCTAAATTTACCCTTAGATTTAATACCGAAATCTCAGGATTTTGTGGCACTACCTGTGCCTTTCCTTCTCTGACAAGTGAGTTCAGTGTATTTTGTGCCTTCTGACCGAAAATATCGGGAAAGTAGTCTTCTAATATCGCGATCGATGACTTTTCTTTATTTCGTTTTCTTTCTGCCATAAGTTGCATATAAATAATAATTTTCAAATCTTACTCGCACTGCTTTATCCGCTCACCTCCTTTCCAAAGTGCACATTTTTTAGGCCATAAAAAAACCTCTCGAGATAGGAATAACTATTTTGAGAGGTTAAAAATAATACGTACATCATTGTTTCCTATGGAATAGGCAAATCTACCTCGATAACATCGAGGTTTGGATGTAGCACCGTGTCCCGATTTAATCGGGGTCGGTTGCTGGATGGGTCATCGAGCCAAATCTCTCTCCATCACTCTTGATTTTTATGTCAAACGCCCTTAATTTAGCTCATTAGTTTTGTTATGTCAAGTAGAAATGCCTGATAAAACCTAAGATGTTTACTAACTATTTTATTCGCTTTTGCTATAATCAGCTCATGGATATCGAAGACAAAATGAAACTCATCCGTGAAGTCGGTGAAGAAATCATCACCGAAGAAGATCTCAAGAAACTTTTCTCCTCTGACGAAAAACTTATCGCGTATGACGGCTTCGAGCCCTCAGGCCAGATGCATATCGCGCAAGGTATCCTCCGCACCATCAATATCAACAAAATGACCAAAACTGGTATCAAATTCAAGATGTGGGTCGCTGACTGGCATGCATTTGCCAACAACAAAATGGGGGGAGATATGGACAAAATCCAGCTAGTCGGCCGCTACTTCATCGAAGTTTGGAAAGCTTGTGGCATGGATCTCGACAATGTCGAGTTTGTCTGGGCATCTGAGCTCCTTAAAGACCCTGATTACTGGAAGCTCGTACTACAAATCGCCAAAACCAACTCAATCAATCGCTTTGTCCGTACTGCCGAGATCATGGGTCGTGAAGAAAGTATGGATCTCACTGCAGCACAGATCATCTATCCATGTATGCAGTGTGCAGATATCTTCATGCTCGGTGCCAAGATCACTCAGCTCGGTATGGATCAACGCAAAGTAAATATGCTCGCTCGCGAAGTCGGTCCTCAGCTGGGATACTGGAAACCAGTTGTCGTCAGTCATCATATGCTCATGGGACTTGGTACTCCAGCTACCGAAACCGAAGACAAAACCAAGCGTACTATCGAGCTCAAGATGTCTAAATCCAAACCAGATACCTCGATCTTCATGACCGATACTAGTGAAGATATCAAACGTAAAGTAAGTAAAGCCTGGTGTCCTGAGGGTGAAATCAAAGAAAATCCAATTCTTGAATACTGCAAATACATCTTATTTGAAAAATACGATACTCTCACCATCGAACGACCTGAAAAATGGGGCGGAAATATAGTGGTCAAGAGCTATGCTGAACTCGAAGAAAAGTTTGCCAGTAAAGAAATCCATCCACTGGATCTAAAAGCTACCGTCACGGCCAAACTTGATGAACTTCTTGAGCCGGTGCGTAAGCACTTCGAAGAAAATGAAGAAGCCAAAAAACTGCTAGCAGAGGTAAAAGCTCTACAAATCACTCGCTAAGAAGTAAATGTTTGCGTCAATATTTGGGATGCTAAATTGATTAGATAAGCACGTTCACCTTTTTGGGTACGATTAAGCTCACTGACATAAGCCAAGACCTCTTTTGCTCTACCATAGGCTCTTTTTTTCTCTAAGAAGTAATTTCCATCAATGGTTCGTTGAGATTCATGTGTATAACGCTCATTCTTCATAAGCATAATGATCGCCTCAAGACTTGCACTTACATGTGCAAACGTACTTCCCAAATACTTTTTGTGCCAATCTTTTTCTGCACCTTTTCGCAAATTAGACATATTAAACTCAGTATTAGTTTGTGCATGTGTTCCTACGATAAAGGGCCTAGCTTCAAGACCGTCTGCTCCATAGAATGTACTCTCAATTCGATCCATCTGTTTTAACTTTTCAAATCCTGCTTGAGCTTGTGATAATTGTTCAGGGCTCAAACCTGATTTAAGACCTAGCATAAAAGCTCCACCGCGACGAGAGATCAAGAAATACTTATGGAAATCTCGTGGTAACTCAGTTCGTATGACTTCGAGTACACGTCGCACCAACGAGTCTCCTTCCAAATAACTATATTTGTTAAGCTCTTTCACAAATTTGCATTCTAGTAACAATACCTCAGAAACACCACCTTTATCTACTTCAGTAAAAAAATCTTCGAAACTAGTTACTGGACTACGCAAAGTCCGATCATAAATTACTTGGTTAATAAATCCTTCAAGAAACTTTGCTCTGTTGGTGGTTTGCTCACTTCTATCCTTCCCTACAGCATCATTTACAAGAACTTTATACTCATCATGTGACTCATAAATTTCTCGTAACGAAGCTAATTGTCCCTGATTTCCTAGTTTTCTTTGTGCTTGCTTAATTTTTGTAATATCATCTCCTGTCAACAAAATTCCTTCAGCAAGGAAGTAATCAAAAACTGTTCGATCCGCAGGATTTTCCGGTCTTGAAAGAAGAGTATTAGTAATTTTAATAGATTCAGGCTTATGAAAAGTTTGATCATCAGGGTCAAAGTAACCCCAATGATGTTCTTTTTTCTCTAATTCTGTACTTATTTGTGCCCCGATTGTTTGTAAAATATGATTTACTTCTGCTGAAGATCTTCCACCTGTAGGTATATGCACAACAAACTCATCTCCACCATAACGTGCTATGGTAGCTCCTTCATAGGATTGAACAATAGTTGCAGCAAGTCGGGCCACTTTATTTAGATTATGATTAGCCGCACCTGCTTCATCCATTTTTTTGAGACTTCCAATATCAAAACTCAAAAAATTCATTGAAACATTTGGTTGCTGTTCTCGAATATAATTCATTTTGTACATGAAACCTCCTCGATTCAACATATAGACAGGACCTTCAACAGATTCGTTTGGAAGATAAGGATCTTTATATTGAGTTTTTCGACTTAGCCCTGAATCTATACCCTTAGCCAGTACATCACCTAAACGCTCCTTCGTAGAGAGATCCAAAGGATCTTCACCATAAGCTTGTTTTATTTCTGGAGCAAAAAGTTGTAATGCGTGTTCTTTACGTTGAAGTTCCACAGATTCAGGAGTATTGCTTAAGTTATCCATGCCGTTTACCATACTGCTTATCATACTGTTTTAAACTCTATTTGTACACAAATCACCTTTGCGGTATACTGCGATTATGGAACTAAATAAACTTACTCAACTCCTCCGTCACTCAATTATTACTTCCACCACTGAAGCTGGCTCAGGTCATCCTACCTCTTCCCTCTCTGCAGTCGAGCTCATGACCGCACTGTGGTTTGATGGTCACATGCAGTACGATTTCGATGATCCACACTATATTTTCAACGACCGTATGATTTTCTCCAAAGGTCATGCTGCTCCCCTGCTTTACTCGCTTTATCATGCAGCTGGTGTAATGACTGACAAAGAACTTTTATCTTTACGCAAATTTGATTCAGATTTTGAAGGCCACCCGACTCCACGCATCCCGTGGGTTGATGTTGCCACTGGCTCACTTGGGCAAGGGTTATCGGTCGGACTTGGTATGGCACTTGCGATCAAGTTGCATATGAGCCAACAAAAACAAACTCCTAAGCGTGAACCTCATGTCTGGGTCTTGCTTGGTGACTCTGAAGTCGCAGAAGGACAGATCTGGGAAGCTGCGCAGCTTGCTTCGCAACATAAAGCGAATAACTTAGTCGGTATACTCGATGTCAATCGCCTCGGTCAACGAGGACACACGATGCTTGAATGGGACCTCGAGACATATCGTAAGCGTTTCGAATCATTTGGTTGGAATACAATCGTCATTGAAGCTGGAAATGACATGGCTGAAGTACAAAAAGCATTCAACGCTCTGAATACTGCTGGCGATAAGCCAACCATGATCATAGCTAAAACGCAAAAAGGTGCAGGAGTATCACAACTTGCAGACAAAGATAACTGGCACGGTAAACCTCTCAGCAAAGACCAGCTAGTCGACGCACTCAAAGAAATGGGTGAAGTCGATACCAAGATCCGTGGTGAAGTACAAAAACCTGAAAAAATAGAAAAATCTCATCAAACTGAATACACATTTCCAGCAGATCTAGAGCTCCCAACCGCTTCCACAGCTACTCGTCAGGCTTATGGTGAAGCCTTAAAACTCATCGGTGACGATCCAAGGGTGGTTGTGCTAGATGCCGAGACCTCAAACTCAACGTTTGCTGAAACCATGAAAGAAAAACATCCAGAACGTTTTTATGAGATGTTTATCGCAGAGCAAAATATGATCTCAGTGGCACTTGGGTTTTCCAAGCTCGGATTTATCCCGTTTGCCTCGAGCTTCGCTGCCTTCCTAAGTCGAGCATATGATCAAATTCGTATGATCCAGTACTCAGAAGGTAATGTCAAGATCGTCGGCTCACATGCTGGTGTGTCAATCGGTGTCGATGGCTCATCTCAGATGGCGCTCGAAGATATCGCTATGATGCGTGGATTACTGGATGCAACTATCCTCTACCCGTCTGATTACACCTCAACGATGAAACTCGTCGAAGCCATGCACGCAGATCAAGGAATCTCATATTTACGCTTAACTCGTGAGAAAACTCCTATTTTGTATGCAAATACAGATCAGTTCCCTGTCGGAGGCTCAAAAGTACTCAAACAAGCGGATACCGATAAAGCCGTAGTGGTGGCAGCGGGTATCACATTGCACGAAGCACTCAAAGCTCACGCTACACTAGCCGAAAAAGGCACTACAGTGGCTGTGATAGACGCATATAGTGTCAAGCCACTAGATAAGAAGACAATCCAAGCACAAGCCGAAAAAACCGGTCATGTGATCATTGTAGAAGATCATTATCCAGATGGCGGCCTCGGGGATGCCGTACTTCAAGCACTTCAAGGAATGGAAGTGAAGATTACTCATCTTTGTGTGAAGCACAATCCTCGTTCAGGCGAACCTGCGGAGCTCTTGAGATACGAAGAAATTGATGCAGAAGCGATTGTGAAAGCACTATCAAAATAACTGTTTAGTGGAAAATCCTTCGCAGTATCTTGATTGTAGGAAGAATAAGAACTGAAACTCCTAGATATACCAAAAACTGACTATACTCTACTGCTGTGATATCGAAAATCTCTCCGAATAAGGGTACGCGTAAAATAATAAGCTGAAAGATAAGCGGTACGCTCACCGTGACGATAAAAATTGGGGCAAAAAACTGCATTGCATGCTTACGTATATGACTCATCGGCCACCAGATATCGATGAAAATAAAGGCTTGTATCATCGCAAGCACGCTGAAAGCGGCAGTGCGCGCCATGATCTCAGTCTCACCACCCATATACAGATATGCGAAAACTACGATACAAGATACGATGCCGCCGATCCCCATAATATACTGGAAATCCGCTCGACGCAGCAGCTCAACAGCTTTGTTTGGCTTTTCTTGCATAATATGCTCATCTCGAGGTGAAAAAGCGAGTGCAAGAGCCGGTATACCGTCTGAAATCAAGTTGATATATAACAGCTGAATCGGCAGCAAAATAGGTGGTAATCCAAGGAGTAATCCGATCAGCAGTGCTAGTCCTTCTGATAAGTTTCCGGTCAATAAATAACGGATTGTATGGCGCAATCGTTTGACAATATTTCTTCCCTCTTCGACTGCATTCACGATGGTAGCGAAGTTATCATCGGTGATCACCATGTCCGCCGTCTCACGAGCAACATCTGTTCCCACACGACCCATGGCGACGCCGACATCTGCTTGTTTGAGAGCTATTGAATCATTCACGCCATCTCCTGTGACAGCCACGATCTCTCCGAGTTTTTGATACAGAGAAACGATACGACTTTTATGAAACGGGCTTACTCTGGCGAAAATCTTCGCCTTGGGCAGCACCTCAAGTAACTCATTATCGCCATATGATTGGACTTGCTCACCCGTCAAGATCAGATCACCTTCTTCAAGCAAACCGACAGCTTTACCGATTGCGGCAGCTGTTTTTTCATTATCACCGGTGATCATGATCACTCTGATCCCGGCTGCCTGAGCTCGATGAATCGCATCTTGTGCTTCGAGTCGAGGTGGATCATACAATGCGACAAGTCCCAGAAATACCTGATCTTGCAACTCTTCTGGATTTTTGGGTGCTTTGGGTGAACAAGAGAAACCGAGTACTCGTAGCCCTTGAGCTGCCCAGACATCAAGTTGCTGATTGATCTGAGCTCGATACTCCTCTGTCAAAGCCATGTTACGTGTACCAATTCGCACCGTATTACAAACACTGAGCACCGATTCTGGAGCTCCTTTGGTGAGCGTTAAGACATTACTTTTCTTTTTTACAACGACTGTCATCCGCTTGTCTTCTGAATTGAAAGGTACTTCTTCAATCAACTCCCATTCTCGACGCAGCTGAGCATAGTTATAACCTTTGTCTAGTCCATACAAAAGCAATGCACCTTCGGTCGGATCCCCCAAAATTGTTTGCTTCTGAGCTCCCGTGGTTGCAGCTAACGACGCAGTTGAGCACAACAGACCGTTTAATGTCATGAGTTCCTCTGTACTTCCCGCCTCTACTGGTGCTTTGACATCAGTTAGATCTTTATCTGCCCAAAGCTCTTTCACAACCATGTTATTTTCAGTTAGTGTGCCAGTTTTATCGGTCGCGATGAGTGTAATACTCCCCAGTGCCTCGATCGCAGCGAGCTTACGGATGATCGCTTTACGCTTGGCCATATGTTTGACCCCGACAGACAAGGTGACCGTCATTACTGCAGGTAAGCTCTCGGGCACCACAGCCACAGCAAGCGAGACAGCAAGGAGAAATGATGGAAAATAGCCATTCCCCTGAAGTGTAGATAAGAAAAAAACAATCAGTGATAACACGATACCCGCCAGTCCGATAACCTCAGTTAGACTACCAAGCTTTTTTTGCAATGGGGTGAGTGATTCTTCGACACTCGAAAGCTCAGCTGCAATCTGGCCAAACTTGGTTTCCATACCTGTGGCGACGACTCTCACAGTCGCTCTTCCTTTGGCCACAATTGTCCCCATATAGATATGTTCTTCTATAGATTTGACCACCGGCATTGATTCACCGGTAAGCGCAGCTTCATTTAATTCAAGATGTGACGATTCAAGGATCTGGGCATCAGCCGGGATCTTGACTCCTTCTTCGACGAGCATCGTATCTCCTGGGACCAGATACCGACTATCAATCTCTTGTTCTTTACCATCGCGGATGACACGGATTTTGCTGACTGTCATGTTTTTGAGAGCCGCGACTGCCGCCTCTGCTTTGTACTCTTGATAGATACCAAATGAAGCATTTAAAACTACGATCAAAAGAATCAAACCGCCATCGATATACTCACCGATGAAAAGTGAGATCGAAGCCGCAATAATGAGGAGAATGATCAAAAGGTTGCTAAATTGTTCAATAAATTTTCTGATAATTGAGCTATTGGGACGATCTTTTATGACATTAAGCCCAGTTTTATGCAATAAATCTTTGACTTGTGATGATGTGAGTCCTTTGTTCATGTTCAATTTAAGTGAACGATATAATTATATTGCTGTAAAGCCTCAAAGCTCTTTAATCTCTACAACTTTTGACTGCCAATTACTGTTTTAGCTTTTCATAAGCTTCTATCATAGTGCGTAGCATGTCTGTATTTGTTTCTTCTGCTCCTTGAAGTGTGATTCTTTTGAGGTTATGGGGGTAGTAATGAAAGATCTCATTTCGGCCATATTTCCAGGTATTCCAGATCTTATCTGCGAGCTCTTGACTTGAGTGATTGATCACCTGAACATACAATGACTGCTCTCCTAGCTTATGCGTCAGATGAGGCGAGAGAAATTTACCGAGACGGAAATGATCCGAGATGTAATCGAGATGTGTGATGAATCCAACATCGAGAAATAGTTGTTTGAGGAAGCCTTCGTATGCTTTGGCGAAAGGAAAGACAAGAAATGAGTAATCTTTGAATTGATGAGCTGCTTTCTCGCTCATTTCCATGACATATTTACCCTCAAGTATGAGGTCTTTTTGCGTTTCTGAGAGGTACGCCCAGATCTTATGTTGCGTAAATTGGTTCAGCATACTTCAGTCTAACAAAAAAGAGCTTGATTAAGCCACTGTAAAATGTCTGTCATAAAATCTGACAAGTAGGAAATTGAGCTTAAAGAAGCATTTTAGGCAAAGAAAAAGGGTCGGGTATGTACAAGGTGTACACAACCGACCCTCAAGGTCAGTTCTTCGTTTCCAAAGAGATCAATAGGTTTCCCTAATCAATTCTCGTAAACGATGAACTTTTCGGTTTGGGTTGCCCCTCCCCGAAATTTCCGTCAGTCCCGTTCCACGGGGTGATATCGTCAGCCGGCAAGCCTTTGCCTTTGCGACCGCCGAGTGGGCTCGCACCATTCTTGCGAAAAGCTTGTTTTACCGGAATATCATCATTACTGGAACGCGTTGCCAACAAAAACCATGCGACCATTGCGACAAGCGCGATGATCCCAAGGGCATACCAGTACTCGACCGGCATATTGGCAATATTTTCCAGCGTGATTTGGGCTTTGTTTTGCATGACGTGCTCCCTCGCTTCCCACTATGCTTTTGAGTGGAAACGATATAGATAAGGATATGATAAAGTGCGCATTTACCTTTCGGCATTTGCACATATATATGATACCATCATACTTTCTATTTGTCAAGTACTATAGGATATTTATTGTTGCTTGATTTTGTGTAAAGAAGATGTCGGGTTAACGTTTTATCTATTGATTCAAATTATGCTACAAACGGAGCTTTATCTTGAGGATATAGGAAATCAACCGTGAAGTAGTTCTGATTATCTAAATCTTGTGGGCTATCTACAAAAAATTGTTTATTCTTAATTCTTGATAATCGTTGTCTACCTAGTTTATCTACGAAAAAAGGAGTGTTATTTTCTTTATGTTCGCCCGTTATAAAGCGAAATCCCAGATTCTTTGCTACTTCTCTTAAACGATTATAAAAGCTTCTTGCTACGCCTTTCCTTCTATTTTGTGGCCGATCAAAGTAGTTTTTAACATGTAAAACTGATTTTCTTGCAGCCTCTGTAGTAAGCCATAGTTCATTAGTCACAAAATCATTCGCATCTAATATGCCATCGGCAACCATATTAATATGGTTAATATGATATTGATCCATTCCTTCTGGAGGTTTTGGCATTCTACCTATCTTACTAAAATATCTATTTTGAGCTTTAGCAGTGGCTTCTTGAACTTCTAAATCATTCCAAAAATCCACCCTTTCTTGTAGTTGAGCTGGATCAGTAACAGGTTGTGATTTGTGTTCTACTACATATGCCCAAACTTCGCCTTCCTTTTGATTTTTTACAATTACTCTAACTTGCGCAGGATCTTCTGCTAATTCTAATATTCGAGCAGGAATAGCAATAAAACGGAGTACATCAGCTGGGATATTTTGTAATGTCCTTTGATCTTCAGGTGTTTCTTGTATCCATTTTTCATATGCCGATTTATCAGCATGTATTATTTCTGTTACTTTTCTTGCTCTTGCTTGCTCAGGTGTTTCCACTATTGGAGGATTCGCTATAGCCTCCAATGTGGTAGTTGGAGGAAGTGGTGTAAATTCACCTGTTTGTAAATCATCTTCCACTGGTGGCAATTTACCGGTTTCTAAGTTATGAATTGTTGTAGGTGCCTTCAAAACATCTGATTGATTTCCAGCTGGAACTTGAAGTCTATCTGTACTATTATCCACTATTTTTGCGGCTGGAGTTAAAATATTCTGCGTTTCAATTTGTGGTGGTGATTGAGTTTCTGCCATATCAAATTATATCATATCGGCGGCCTTTATTCATACATATTGAATATGTATTAAGTCGCCTTCACTACTCTCAACTCATCCCACCTCGTCGTATAACGCTTCGATCTATATGCATCCTGCCAACGCCATGCTTGTTTCGTCCCTTGACGCCCAAATCGCATGATCTCTCTCCCCCATCCACTATTCATCGAATCAATCGCTTTCATCAGCTTTTCTCGCTTTTCCAGCGGAAGTTCTTTTTCAAATAAATGCTCTTGCACAGTAGTTTTTGAGGTGAGACCTGATAATACGACACTCGCCTTTTTATAACGATAGCCTTTTTTATAAATCTGCTTGAGCGCTCGATCAGCTGCCGCGATGATACTGGGCGTGTAATCATTATTTTCTCCCAGTGTCACAGTAGCACTATTCCAGTACTGCATATCTTGAGCTCGATGACGATTCGTGATAACGCTCACCGTCACGCTCGCTGCGACCTCTGCCTCATCTCGCAGCTTTTCACTTGCTCGAGCAGCAAATGTCGCGACTGCTTCCTGGAGCTCGACTAAGCTCGTGATCGTGCGACCGAAGGTACGTGAGCTGATGATAGCTTTTTTGGGATCATGATGCTCAGTGAGGCCGATACATGACTTACCATTGAGCTCAATCACCGTCCGCATACCTGTGATCGACATCTGTTGCCGTATCCAAGCTAGATTGCTTGACTTGAGCTGGAGAGCGTTGAAAATATTTTGTTCTTGTAACTTCACACTCGTCTTCCACCCCACGCCCCAGACATGGCCGACAGGCATATCGAAGAGTGCTTTATCGATCGTCTGCCAGTCCGCAGGGTCAAATACCTTTACTCCTCCAGTGTGTTCATGATCTTTGGCATACTCATTCGCCGCTTTGGCCAGCGTTTTGGTGGTCGCGACCCCGATTGAGACTGGCATACCGATTTCTTGCAAGATTGCAGCTCGTATCGTGCGACATTGAGCTTCGATCCGCTCAAGAGACCAACCATCGAAATACACGAAGGCTTCATCAATCGAATACAGCTCCATCTGCGGTGCAAAGCGAGCGATAATCTGCATCACTCGGCCTGATAGGTCGCCATACAAGTGAAAGTTTGCTGAAAAAATGTGTGCACCGTGTGCGAGTAGCTGATCTTTGTGTTTAAATAACGGATCGCCTATCCTGAGGCCCAGTTGCTTAATTTCGTTTGAACGTGAAATTATACAACCATCGTTGTTTGATAAAACTACGACCGGCTTATTTATAAGCGAAGGATCAAAAATCCGTTCGCATGAAACATAGAAATTATTACAGTCAATTACCGCAAACATACAATTTATTTGAACTTACTACAAATATACTATTGAGCAATAGTACTGACAGAATCTATTGCAAACTGACTTACACAGTAAACATTCCGTCTTTATAAATCACTTTCTGCGTACCATCTGCAAGTGTCGCCGTCACGGTACGATCAGTCGTGGAGATGATATCCGTGTGAATCACACTATCGTTGTAGCCCATTTCTTTCCATTGCTCTTCTTTTACGCTCTTCACATCACCATTAAAACTATCTCTGTAAGCCATGCCAAGTGCAACATGCGTATTCCCATACTGGCCACCGATATTTTCATCAAATAATGTCTCAGCCATGAACCGTGTGATCCGACTAAAACGCTTATCAGTGAGGCTAAACTCACCGATCTTATCGGCATTCTCGACTGCAATCATGTCTTTGATCAGCTGTTCATTCTCTTCAGCTGTAGCTTTGACTACTTTACCGTCTTTGAACTCAAGTGATACTCCGCGAACAAGATTACCATAGCGATATAACGGCTGGTTGAACTTAATATGTCCTTTAGTCCCCCGCCAATCTGGCGAGATAAAAAGCTCAAATGATGGGATATTACGGCCACTTCCGCCAAGCCATTTCCGTTCAGGTCCCAGTTTGACATGCAGATCGACATCTTCTCCCTCGACATGCACACTTTCAATCTGGAGCGCATTGAGCTTCGCTTGGATCGCAGTGACCTCAGCAAACACCTGTCGCCATTTGGCAATGGGATCAGCTTCGTCGAGGAAACATGCATCGATGATTTGTTTCCAGTACTCTTCAAGCGTCATCTTGGCCTCTGCTGCCATCGCTTCCGTACCATAGAGCGCAAGTGTCCAGGTGAGTTTACCGGCGTCTTCTTTATCACGTCGGGCATCCATATAAAACTTACCTGCTTTATTGGAACGCATGATCTTCTGACTATCGACACCTTTGAGTTCAAATTTATCGTTTGTCGATATAAGAGAGACGAAGTGATCTGCAGTATTTACGCGTTCAAGCAGATACTGCTTCGGCGCCCAATCAATCTGCTCATCACTGGCATGTTCGTAGAAATTTCGACTGACATCCTCGGGGATATAGTGAATCAGTGGATGTGCTCCAGATTCAAGCACTGCAGTTTGCAAGTGCGTCAGCATCGGTTTAGCACTTTCAGGGACCTGAAGGAAGACAGTTTCACCTTTTTTGACTCCTTCTCCATTCCAAAGCGCAAACTTGATCAGAACATCAGCATATTTTTTGAGAATTTCGTCACTAGGGACATACATAATTAAATGGTTAAATTGTTAAATGGTCATTTCTCTCTAATTATTCTGTGATTATTACTTCATGAGAATGACGTACAGGTTTACAAAGTCGTAATATGTGAGTCGTGAAAAGATTATAGCAGGTCTAGTTTTGAAGAAAATGAGAGAGAGAAGTAGAGATATGAGTGGGGCGGCGCGTAGTTCGCCGCCCTCCGCGGGTCCGGCGGGGCCGAGGCAGAGACGGCCACGACCACGGCGACCAGGAACGCCGAGGGAACGGGTCAGTCGGCCGCCGCGCTGGCGCTGGTCCCCGAC
>JBGSBR010000001.1:28814-157393 GCA_041730495.1 Weeksellaceae bacterium
GCCCCCCCCCCTCCTCGGGTCCGTCGCCTACTCGCCATCGTCGCTTTCTTCAGCGCCGGCAAGCCGGGCTTCGTCGGCGACTAAAACCCTCATGACTGTTCCCCAACAATATAGAGAACCACAATAACAGTCTTTCGAACCATCATCGTAGCTCTGTATGTGTTTATTCACTTGGGATGTGAGACTGGGTTCCACATAAGCTCCCCTAGGGAGCTCCCAGCCTCTGCGGATTCGATTGTAAGTCAAAGTCGCCAATGCTTCCCGGACAAATTGATTGGTTTCTTGTTCCCAACCTTCCCCGGCATCGAAGCGGGCAAGGATATGCTTTGTGAGGTCAGCTTTTATTTTTTGTTCTTCGGGGGAAATTGGTATCCACCGCCCGAAGATCATTTTAAAAATGATAACAAAAAACCCTACTACGAGATCCACAATCCCAATTTGCAGTTGTACTTGAGCCACGAGGGGCCATTCTACAACTACAGCTTCTTGTTTGTCGGGCCATGGTTCGTTATGGAGGAATACTTGCAGTTGTCCTTCAAGCCGTTGCCCAAAATGTACGACTGCTCCTTCTTCCACCCAGAGGGTACGCGTAACCTCACCCGCCGTCATTTTAATGGGGCGGTGGGTGAAAATTAACAGGACTTCTTCATCGGGTTTTAGTTCACGAAAAATTTGTTTCATCTCGCGTCTCCTATAGTTGAAGGACGGCGCGTAGTGCGCCGTCCTTTTAGTTTGATACTACTCACGACCAAGTTTCTTCTCCATACGCGCTTCGTCGGCAACCAAGACTCGCATAGCTAACCCCCAACAATAGGGATCACTACATGGACAGTCTGTATTGCCTTGATCGAATAGGTGAAGATAATGTCGCCCTGCCTCGAAGTCTTCTGGTTGAGGCATGTGACCAGTTCGGAGATCAATCCCCTTCCGTTGCCGATTTAGATATAACGCGGCAATAGAATACCTGATCATGTCATCCCACTCAAGACTGATATGCCCGCTGTCAAAGTAGTCAAGGACTTCTGCTGTAGCTGCCGCCTTTGCGGTCGCTATGCTGTCATCACCATCGCCCACGCGTGTTACCTGACCTTTTCCAAAAGTGGCAAAAAATAGAAGGATCGAATTTACTCCTTCATTTTCAGGCCAACTGAAAAGGAAAATTCCGCTAGTATCAGGCAACTGATACGACATCGCCTTGATAGTACTTACTACCTTATCATTGCCCCACTGCTCGACGTCGCTATCCTGTACGAGGATAGTAAACCGCAGACCATTGGATGCAATAAAAGAAAACGGCGAATGGGACCCTAATAACCACAATGCACGCCACAAGCTTATTTTTTGAAACATCTTGAACTCCTTTACGTGGTTGATTTGGTTTAGATCTGTAACTTCGACCGACTGAAAATAAATCTCCTTTCTCTAATCATCACCACGATGACTAGTTATATCTCACCTCAACTTTTAAGAATGAAATACAACTAGTCACGTAGCATGAAACTTCTCTCTCTCAATTGTGAATGTGCAGAAAAATCGTCACAAGACATGCAAATATCTTGCTTAAATAAATCCTATAATATTATATACTGAATACGTATAAATTCAAGTAGACTCGAGCTTAAACAGCTTTATGAATCACATACGTCACTACTCCCCACACCGCAAACTCCATCTCGGTAGTGACTTGCACTGGCTTGTATGCAGTATTTTCAGGATACAGAAATGTCTTACCTTGCACAATCTTATAGCGTTTGACCATCAGCTCTCCGTGTAAGGCCGCGACAATGATCGAGTTATTTGTGGCTTGCACACTACGATCGACGACAAGGATGTCATCATCATGAATCCCAGCTCCAATCATCGAATCCCCGCTCACTTTCACGAAAAATGTAGCAGCTGGGTGTTTCACCATATGTTCATTGAGATCAAGCTTGAGATCCACGAAATCATCTGCAGGAGAGGGAAATCCTGCTGGAATATGCGATGTTACAAGCGGAATAAGCTGTTTCGTCTGCGTATCTGGAGTATAAATAGAGGTTACTTTCATGGGTTTGACTGGGATGACAATTCTAATACAAATCTTGATCTTTTCCTACTTCTCACTTCTTACAACTCATTTCTAGTATAATATACCCATGTCTCAGGAGATTGTCAGATCAAAACATTTTCTACGTTTCGGCGAAATATTTATCCCTTTTTTCTCCTGGCTGATTATCCTCATGCCACTCTGGCTCTCCCCTTTTCACCCTGCAATTGTGGCTTACTTGATCATCGCATTTGATCTGCACTTCTTATATAAATCAGTCATGACAGCTTATTATTCCACTCTGTCATACTCACTCATCCGTGCATTTCAATCAGTACCATTTGATGAGCAAGTCAAAGAGCTCAAAGAAAGCAAAAAAATTCAACATTTCATCATCATCCCCAACTACAAAGAACCTATTCACAAGCTCAGTGATACCGTACGAGCCATCACAGAATCCGATTATCCTCATAATAACTACTATTTAGTGCTTGCTTTTGAAAAACGTGAAACAGAAGCCACTGCCAAAGGCGAAGAGCTCAAAAAAAAATACGGACATTTTTTCAAAGACGTACTTTTCACCTATCATGTACTGACTGATGTCGAAGTCCCAGGTAAAGCAAGTAATCAAACTCATGCCGGACATATCGTAGATGAGTACTGTGATAAAAAAGGTTTTGATTCCAAAGACGTCATCATCACCATCTGTGACGCTGACAGTATGTTGCCGAAAAACTTCTTTTCATATATGACATACGAATTTTTGAAAGATCCAGAAAGACAATACCATTTCTATTGGGCGCCTGTCTTGCTTTACAATAATTTCTGGCAGCTCCCATTTTTCGTGCGCATGCAAGCGACCATGTCCTCTATTTTACGTTTGTCATTCCTTTCACAAAAAGAACATCTGATCCAGATCTCGACTTACTCGACCAACTTGTGGTTGCTCAAAGAGATCAATTTCTGGGATGTCGATATCATCCCTGAAGATTGGCATGTCTACTTTCAAGCCTTTATCAAGTTCGGTGAAAAAGTCCGAACACTTCCTTTATATACCATTGTTAACGGTGATGCAGTCTACTCAGGAAACTTCCTCCGCACACTTGCCAGTCGTTATGAGCAAGAAAAACGTTGGGCTTGGGGTGTGACTGATATTTCCTACTTCTGGAATCATATGTTTATCACTCCTCATATTCGCTGGAAAACCAAGATCAAAAAGTTAATGTTCCTTGCAGAAACTCATTTGTTGTGGCCAACATCATTTTTCATCCTCACCATCAGTGGTTTCATCCCAGGTATCGTCAATCCTGTCTTTAAACGTACTGTACTCGGCTTTATCTTGCCGCAGATGACCGCCTTTATCCTCACCTTGGCTACAGCCATGCTTGTGCTTTATATCTATATCGATATCAAGCTTAGACAAAGACTCAATGTTCAAACACATATTCATAACCTACCACTTCTTATCATTCAGTGGTACTTACTGCCTGTGGTTTCGTTTGTGTTGTCTTCGCTCCCTGCACTTGATGCACATACACGATTGCTTATAGGGAAAAAGATTACGTATAAAGTTACAGAGAAGGTTTAAACTATATTATTGCTATACAGGTTAGGTGGCTGAGAGGAAGGGATCCCGGCAGCGCGCAAGGAGTTTACTGAGCACTGACGGGAAGGAATCGGAAGACAGAATCTAACCTATCATACTTATGGAATTTCTTTTCACACAAACACCACTCAAATTTTTTGCTCAAGATTTCTGGCGTGATGAAGCTTTTTCTTATATTCTCTCTCAACAACCGCTGACAGATCTACTGAGACTTACTGCTGGCGATTTCAATCCCCCTTTGTATTACATACTCTTGAAGTACTGGTCGATGATCGTCGGACACTCTGAGATTGCACTCCGATCACTATCACTCATCTTCTTTGCTATCACCTTAGTGTTTATCTATGAAACATTTCTCAATGTCTTCAAATTCTCACAAAAAAAAGCCTTTATCTATATCGCATTTGTCGCTTGGAATCCGTTCTTACTTTACTATGCGTTTGAAGCTCGGATGTACATGATGATCACCTGTCTAGCCACAATCAGTTTTTATGCATTTTTACAAAAACATAAAAAACTCTATATCTTAACTGCTGCTTTGGGATTGTACACTCACTATTTCATGATCTTTGTGATCGCTACACAGTTTTTGTATCGATTCGGACCAACCCTGTATCAACGCTTTATCAAAAAGATTAAATCAAAAGAAAAAGTATCAGCATTCCCGACCTTTACATACTTTTTAATTATTGGCTTATTATGGCTCCCCTGGGTAATCTATTTGATTACTCAACATAACTTCGCTGGAAGCGGCGATTTCTGGATTGTTCGCCCACCTCTGAAGGATATATTTTATGTACCGTTTGTGTTATACACCGGATATGAACGAGTGCTCGGCTTGTATTATCACGGCAAAGCTGGCTACACCTCATTTCACACGCTTTTCAACACTATCATGATTGCGATCATGCTTTTACCCTTATTAATCACCAAATTCAATCAAAAAAAGAAACAAAATCACCATTTGCTAACATTAAATAAACACCTTTCACACGAACATATACAATTGTTTGTACTTTGGGCTTTCTTCACTCCATATCTTTTGATTATCTTGTCATACGTTGTCCAACCATTTTACTTACCTCGCTATTTCATCTTTTGTACACCGGGATTACTGATACTCCTTGTTTGGTGTATTGAAAAATTACCACGCGTACCGAAAATCGTCGTTTTCGTACTACTTGTCTGGATGACGCAACAGTTCCATACAGCCAACCTCGAGTACAGACATAAAAAAAGTGTTTCCAAGGCATATAAAGAAATCCGTGAAGTAATCAAACCCGGTGACATGATCTATACCAATGATCTGGATTACTTCCTTGCCCGATATTACTTACCTGATGCAGAGGTCAAGATCTATGAGCGTCCATATGACTCATTAGCTTCGTATGTAGGCAAATCTCTTATTCCACGTGATGCAGTGACTCTGCGTTTGCCATACTACCCTTACAAGGCATTTATGATCTATCACGATTGGTACGAAGTGAAATCACAATATTAAATCTATCAGTTATAATAGGCACATGGCACAAAATCCACAATTTATGTTAGGCGATATCGTCGGAGAACTGAAAAAAGTTTCATGGCCTACGCGTGAAGATACTATCCGACTCACAATGATTGTCATACTCATCTCCTTGATAATCGGGGCTTATATCGGTATAATTGATTTCTTGTTGGCAAAAGCGCTCGAGATGATCGCTAAAAGCTAACCCAATTTTATATAGCTATGACAGATACAACAGATCCACAAGACGTACAAACAACTGAAGAACAAATTGAGATTGCCGCTCCTCCACAAGAGAATAAAGGTAAATGGTATGTACTTCATACTCAAACCAGTCATGAAATGCGCGTCAAAAACAATCTTGAACAGCGTATTCAAAGTCTCGGTGTAGAAGATAAGATCTATGAGATCGTCATCCCAACCCGTGATATCGTCGTCATCAAAAAAGGTAAAAAATCAACACAAACTGAGCGTGTCTTCCCAGGATACATCTTCGTCCGTATGGATCTGACAGATGAATCATGGCTCGTCGTCCGTACTACCGAAGGTGTCACAGGCTTCATCGGAGCTGGACTCAAACCTACCCCAATCTCAGACAAAGAAGTCAATGCTATCTTGAGATTCGTCCAACAAGAACAACCTAAATTCAAAGCTAAATTCTCCACTGGTGAAGCAGTCAAGATCACCGAAGGTCCGTTTGCAGATTTCTTGGGTACAGTCGAAGGTATCGATGAAGAAAAAGGTAAAGTCCGTGTACTCGTCTCAATCTTCGATCGTGAGACACCTGTTGAGCTCGATTTCCTCCAGATTAAGAAGCTTTAAGCAGCTTTGGGTAACACATCTCTATTTATAGTTACATCATCAGGATTTCGTGGGACTACTCTACTCCCTTGTACTGCCATAATATTCCCTCTACTCGCTGCATAATCTATATTTTTAAGTGGTACGGCTTCTAGTTTGACTTTGCCTTGCTCGTCTTTCGTGACATTCAGATGCACTTGTAATGTATCAGCCTGTGGTACTTCAAAATGTAATGGTACTACATAAGATATATTGGCGAGTACATCAGCTGTAATATCTTGATTAAGGACAACTACATCTGCATTATTTTTAAAAGCTTTGCTTGTAGCAATAGAGTGCACCCCATCTTGAGCCTTCGTTATACTACTCAAAACCGCAAAATTAATCTGAGATGAGTAGTTGTCTTGCAACTGTTTCAGTTTTGCATCTAAATCATTTACATCATTGAATTCGATAACTCTTACTAAATTGTTGACAGCATTAGCTTGATTCATAAGATCTGTATATGCAGCAGAATCTGCCGACAATACACCTTCTGGATCGAGTCCTTCAACAACAACGACACCAAAATCAGCATCCACATTATCTATGTTGTCATACTGATTCAACAAAAGTTCTTCTGAATAACGAGCATAGTTAATAATGCCGAAATTATCTTTTAATGTACGACAAATGCCAGGTCTTTTAAGCTCTAACTGTTGCATCAACTTTAGGTTTTTTTCAATCATTTTCGGAGTACTAAAAGCAGAATCTCTGCCTCGTTCTACCGTCTTTGATGCTTTGCTCCACATCGCTACGACTTCATCAGCATTTTCAAATCCTACTTGCTGTAAAAACTGTGCTCTTTCAGCATCAGGTGTCACCGTTGTATCAACTGTTGTCCATTCCTGACCATTTCTCAATACATGTAAATTATTTGCCCACTTTTTCCAGAAAGGAAGTTTGACAGGTGGGGTCGGTGGAGCTTCAGTATATGGGACTGCTGGAATAAACTTTTTTGTTACAGGTGGTTTTACAGATTCTAGTGTTTGTTCTGCAGATTGAGCATCTTCCTTCGCATGAGGTAACTTAGAAGTATCAAGCGGAGTGGCGATATCATATACTTTTATCTCATGTGATTGCGGTGCCAACGGTGGAAGTATTTGGTCAGGTGGTTGGTGATTTTCTGCTGATACTGCTACTTTATCTGCCATACATCATTCTACACTTTACAGATTATTTGTACTACTAAATGTTTGTTGCACTTCTTGTACAGTAAGAATAGGTATATTGTGCAGGCCTTCAAGCTGCTCAAAATACTCGTCATACTGTTTAAATTGAGCAGTGTTAAAGTAATCAGTAGGTAAAACTACACCAGCCCATGTATCTGGTGTCAAAGGTACAAATGGAAGAGTTTTATCTCTGTTTGGATAATATACTCTGACTTCATCATGATGTGGATTAACTACTCCAACTCGTGGATGTTCTATTGGTATCCCATAACTACTTACCTGATCTTCAGCAGTTCCTTGAGTTGGAAAAGAACGCTCCCAAAGTGGATCCCCGAAGGCTCTTCCAACTGCAGTTACCTGACTGGGATATTTGGCGAGTAGTTCAGTTCTAGATAAAATAATCCCCATTCTCAGATGCCTGCCGCTTTGATCAGTTTTTGGACCGTAGTCACTGGCAGTTAAATAGTTCCCATCTCGAGGGATCATCGCGAGTGAAACATAATCAGAACTAATACTATAGATCTGACCTACAGCTAATGCTGTTGTTATCCCTCGCTCAATAATTGATTGCAGTTTTGCAACACTTGTTTGACTATAAGGATCAAGCAACGTTCCAAAAGCTAGATTTCCAGGCTGAAGAATACTCAAAATCTGAGCTTTTCTTTCTTCGGTGATTGCATGGTCTTTAGGAAAGCCTTTTCTACGTTCTGACATAACTCAGTATTATACTCTTTGACCTCAAGATGTAGCAGCTTATTTACAAAGCTATATCTAGGTGATATAATCACATTACCTCATTGAGGTAGGCGCAAGCCGAAATACTTTCTCTTTAGTAAGGTACTTCGTTTGCTCCTTCATTAATTTATAAAACCTATGGCAGCCAAAAAGATCAAAACACAAATCAAACTGAACCTACCAGCCGGTGAAGCAACCCCAGCACCTCCAGTTGGTCCAGCTCTCGGTCAACATGGTATTCCAATTATGGAATTCATCAAAGAATACAACGCTAAAACCGCTGATTTACGCGGAAATATTATTCCTGCTGTAATCACACTCTACGAAGATCGTAGTTTTGATTTCATCACCAAACTTCCTCCAGTCGCAGACATGATCAAAAAACGTCTTGGACTTAAGCTTGGCTCAGGTAAACCAAACACAGAAAAAGTTGGCAAACTCACTCTTGCACAGATTGAAGAGATCGCCAAAGAGAAAATGGAAGATTTAAATGCAACAAGTATTGAAGCTGCTATGAACACAGTTCGTGGTACAGCTCGTTCAATGGGAGTCGAAACAGAATAATTTTTAAATTTATTTTTTAACTATGGGTAAAATTCGCACACGCTTCATCGGAGACGAAGAAGTAGAAAAAAAACAAAAAACAGAACAAAAGAAACGTTCACAAGAAAAAAAAGAAGCAGCTGGTGAAAAACCAACAGCTGAAGTAATGCAAAAAACTGAAGATGTCACCAATGAAGATACCACACCTGAGTCGACCAAGAAAAAAGCTAAACTTAAACCAACAGTAACTGGTAAAAAACAAGGCAAAAAACACTCAAAAGCTGTGGCTCAAGTCGACAAAACTAAATCTTATCAAGTCGACGAAGCAATCGAACTTCTCAAAAAAATCTCTTATGCTTCTTTTGAAGAGTCTCTCGAACTTCACCTCAACGTAGCTGTTGATGGCTTGAAAGGCGAAATAGAGCTTCCACACTCAACTGGTAAAACAGTCCGTGTAGTCATCGCATCTGATGATGTGCTCGCAGATATCGAAAAAGGCAACATCAACTTCGATGTTTTGATCACTCACCCATCATTCATGCCTAAACTTGCTAAATATGCTAAAACTCTTGGACCAAAAGGCTTAATGCCAAATCCAAAAGCTGGTACTGTTTCTACAGAACCAGAAAAAGTAGCTCAAAAGTTCGAAAAAGGTATGCTTCGTTGGAAAGCTGAAGCAAAATTTCCTTTGATCCATCAACTTGTCGGTAAAATGAAAGCTGAAACAAAAGATCTTAACGAAAATGTTGTTGCTTTCATCAACGCAGTTGGTAAAAAGAATATCAAGATGGCATTCATCAAATCAACAATGAGTCCTTCTTTGAAGCTTGATCTTGAAGCTATTGCTTAATAGCTTCACTGCCTCGACCGTAGTACAATTAATACATGCGTTTGTATGTATTATTACTGATATCCATTTTTATACTGGTCTTACCTACTCAGGCTCAAGAGCCTACCTCTCGCTATACACTCGAACTTGAACCCTTTCAAGCCTCACCATCTGCAACTTTATCCAACTTAAGCTCAGAAGACGCTACATTATTTCGAAATCAAGGATATATTGCCCAATATTCAGGAGAAGATTACATTCAGCTGACACTCGAACCTGGGATAGTCACTCTGTCTGAGCTAAACGCAGCTGGCCGAGATCAACAAGATACGAAGATTGAGATCATCAGTACTCGTGGCTATCAGCTTAGCATGAAGCAACTAACTCCTTTACAAACCATTTATGGTGATGAAATATCTATCACCAGCTGTGATAGTAGAACTCGCTGTACAATCAATCAAGCAAATATCTGGGAAAGTACTACATCAGGTTTGGGGTACCACTTGACGGGACAGAATATCAGTCATGATTGGCGCAAGGAAAATAGCTTCCGCCCTTTTCCTACAGAAAGTAATATCACTGTCGTCAAACGTATGATAGCACCTACAGAACCAGATAATATCTTTATGTCTATCAAAGCAATCAAACCATCGGACGCCGCAGAAGGAAATTATCAATCAACTATCGAAGTTATCGCAATTTCTGATTTATAGTATGAAAAAGGTAATCTTATTAAGTTTATTCACGCTCATACTAAGCTTACCTTCAGCTGTTAATGCTGAATCTATCTCAGCACGACTGGTGCCCAATAAATATCAGATTATTGCCAAACCTGGAGCTTCTATCACACTCCCCTACACGATTTACAACCTAGGAGACCCTACTACCTATATGTTTGAGATCCGTATGCTCGCCAGCAGTGATAATCAAGCCACATTGCAAACAATAAATTGCCCTGCTCCCTCAGTAACATCAGTTACGTGTGAAGGATTCGATTTTACACTCAGCAATGGGAACTCTATGTTTACTACGCCGTTTCTGATGTATGCAGATGACGCACAAGCTGGTGAGCTTACGATTCAAGTGCCTACGACTTCTGTAGAGCAAGATTATTATTTTAGTTTCAACCTCAAACAAGAAACAATTGCTGGACTTCAAGGATCAAGTACGGTCATCCTTAAACCAGTACTTGCTGCTCCGATTAGTATCTCTGTTAGCAACACTGGTAAACTCAACCAAAAAATTACCATTCCATCGCTTCAGCTAAAAGACACTCAAACAATTTCATTTCTGGGAAAACGCATAGTGATAGCTGAAAGTAATCGTAGATTACCACTCTCCCTCACTATTGCAAATACTGGTAGTCATTTGGCTTCAGTATCAGGCACCCTCAAAGTAAACACAAATCAAAATATCGTCGACATAAATCCAATCAGTATTCCTGCTGAAAGTCAGATTAGCCTCGAAATTCCACACGACTTCACTGGTTTACTTGGGTGGCTCAGCTTTACTACTCAAGTACAAACTGCTGATGCGTCCCAAACTGTATACGCAGCTGCCGACGTTTTGTTTTTACCACTTAGATTACTCGGCATTTTCTGCTTTATTTTCTTCTGCGTCGGATTATTTATACTTCATAAATATGTAAAAAAATAACTTACGCTAAAATTAGGTGTTATTATTTTGTTATACCATTACACATTTTTATAACTTAGATGTCGTATCTGGAGATAACCAAATTAACCCTAAAAAAGCATCCGGTCGAAATTATTTTACTTTCAATCTCACTTATTCTTACAGTTGTTTGTGGTATAGCTTACTTGCAAACTGTAAAAGCAGAAGAACCACTCCTTATATCAGACACAGCTCAAACTATTTCGCCATCTACAAACGAACCCTCTCAAGATCAAGTTATTTTTGTGGAAATATCTGGTGCTGTAGTCGAGCCCAGTGTCTACAAACTAGCGGCTGATGCTCGACTATATAACCTGATCCAAGAAGCTGGTGGTCTTACTCCGAGTGCAGATGCTGATTTTGTCGCTCGCAACTTCAATCTTGCTAAACGCATGGCGGATCAAGAGAAGATTTATATCCCCTTTCAAACTGATATTACCCAAGGTATTTTCGTCGAACAACCCCAACGATTATTAGAGTACTTGGCTCCTTTTTATACAGATAGTACAAAAGTGCCTGCTTCCAAAGATACTCGCGTTTCAACTGGCAGTGGCATCAATATTAATGATGCATCCTCTGCTGAACTCGACAAATTACCAGGTGTGGGACCAAGCACCGCACAAAAAATTATTGATAATCGACCATATACCTCAGTTGATGAATTATTGAGTAAAAATGTACTAAAAGATAGTGTTTTTGAACAGATACAGTCACTTATATCATTATAATTTTCTAAACCCTTATGGATACCAAGGTTCCTAGCTCAACACCGTATAAAGTTCAGTCTTTCACAGACTTACACGCTTGGAAAGAAGCACATCAGATCGTCGTCGATCTGTATGGCGTGACCAAAGATTTTCCCAAATCTGAGATCTCCTCTCTGGCCCAAGAGCTACGAGATTCGTCTCTTGCAATCAGCAATGCTATAGCAAAAGGCTATGAGCAACGGATGTACAAAGAGAAAATCCAACAGTTCAGCTATGCAGTCACTTCGCTTACTAAGCTGCGAAATGAGCTGTATCTCGCACATGATCTGAGCTATGTCGCAGATGAACAGTTTAATCAATTACTAGAACGCACTCATACTGTACAGAAGATGCTTTTAAGCTTCATGAAAAAAGCTAAAGAGTTTAATCTTCGTAGAACTGAACCTACGGTCCAATGATTACACCTGAGCTGTTCACTAGTTTGATAGATACCTATCTCAGTGAACCTCATGCGTCAATGGTGAATGGCATTGTACTGGGTCGAGATTTACAAACGACCCAGTACTTTCAAGACGCACTCAAACGAGTAGGCCTGATACATATTGTCGTGCTTTCAGGTATGAATATCACCATGCTATCTGCTATCTTCATCCGCTTACTTGTACCTTGGCTCGGGCGAAGAATAGCACTTATAGCTACAATTTTCTTGATAGCTGGTTTCATATTGTTTGTCGGTCCTGAAGCACCCGCTGTACGCGCTGGCATTATGGGTTGCTTAGCACTAGTCGGGATAATTTTTGGTAGAAAAACGTTGGCACTTTATATCCTTTTTATTACGTCAGTGATTATGGTAATAATCTATCCTCCATGGCTGACCTCGATCTCATTTCAGTTATCTTTTGGTGCTACCCTCGGAATACTTTTGTTTGGCAATAGTCCAGATAAACAAGAAACAAACGAAACAAATAAATTACAAAGCTTCTTTTTATATCTGTTTGATGAAATGCGCATCTCACTCGCAGCACAAGTTTTTACGGTACCCATTATTTTCTGGTATTTCCGTGAGATTTCTTGGGTTGCACCGATTGCCAATATATTGGTCGCTTGGATTATAGCTCCTCTTACTGTACTCGGTATGATTACCATGATCATCGGTACGATCAACTGGCAGGTAGGTTTTGTGTGTTCTTGGATACTTTATGTTCTGACTGAGTATATTATCCGGATTGTGAGGATACTAGCAGAAATTCCGTTTGCGTCGATGAAGCTTTAGTCAATCACGATCCAATCAAAGGTTGCAGAGCTTGGTGCAGCTGAGCTAAATGTTACAGTAAATCCTTCAGTAGTTTTATTCTTTACAGCACTCCCCGTCTCCCATGAAGTCGAAACAGCAACCGCATAATCCTTGGTTTCTCTTGCTTGTGGGAAAGCGACGCTAACTGAGTTAGTACCTTCTGTAACTGATTTATTAATCCCTCTGATCTTGTCATTTCCGATAATTCTCCCCTTTTCAATGGCAAGGTCTCCTTCTTTTAAGCTCACTTTTCCGGTTGGTTCAATGATGAACTTACTAGACATAACCTCAAGGTTACCGAGAGATAATTCTTGTAGTTTCAAACTGCCAGCTAGAGTTTGGATCGAAGCACTCTCTCCTGCTGTACCATCGATTACCAAAACACCATTTGTAATACTTCCTGTGATACCAAGATCATCTGTAGTTACCTTGCCAAGAACATTTAGATCTTTTTGGATTACTACATCCTCAGCAAATATTCGCGCATCACTATCAATCTGAGCTGCAACAGCTGCAGATTCAGTCGCCATACCGAGGACATCACCCATAAGCAATGTATCTTCTAGGGATTTTAAACGATTTTCAACATTCGCAAGAGTAGCTGAGTTACTTGATTGTGACGACTCTGTAGCTGTAAGTCGATTATCTAATGTGGTTATTTCCTCTGTTTTTGAGTTTAACAGCTGTTCAAGCTGTGATACTGGTTCGTTATCGACTTTATTATATAAATCTTGCATACCAAGCCAAAGGGCCATCTGCACCTCTTGACCATTGATCATCTTATTGCTTCCTCGACCAAAGATAGTATGAAAGTCTTCTGCGATCAAACCCATACGATCTTTGGGCCCATCGATAAAGTCATAGGTATAAACCTGCGTACCGAGAATTCGATCACGAATATTAGCTACAGTGACCTCACTGAAATTTTCTTTCAAGGTGCGTGATGACGAAGCTGTAAACTGTGTATCACCTGCATTGGCACGTGAATAACTAGCTCCACTTGCTATATCCAGATCAGCTTGAGGATCTGTAGTTCCGATGCCGACATTGCCCGTGCTATCAATTGTGAGCAAGGTATTATATGTTCCCGTACCATTGTCTAGATCTACACGGAAATCAGGATTACCTGAAAGACTTGTATCTGCTGAAACAATTCGATGATTATAAAGTGTAGAACTTCCTGTTGTCATCATAAGTCCCACTGCTGTGCCGGGTTGTGCCAGCGCAGAGTTTCGTAATGTAATAGCATTTACCAATGATGCTGAAGCTCCAGTAGTAAAACTTTGACCAGCACTAAAAGCATTGGCTACTTCAGTTGCAGTGAGAGTGAGTGTCGATGGACCACCGGGGAAGGATAATGTTTGGCCACCAACTCTAATACTTGCTACATTTAAGCTGCCTGCTACATCCAACTTATATCCTGGTGTTGTTGTGCCAATACCCACATCACCCGTTGGAGAGATACGCATAGCTTCAGTATTGGTGATACGGAAACTCAATGCGGTAGTACTTCCGGGTCCACCATAATCTGTACCAATATAGCCAACAGTACCATCATGTGACAACTCTAAGAAATTAGACCCATTTGTAGCTTGTATCTGACCTCCCGCACTTGAGTCTATGAATAATGAAGAACCAAAACGTCCTGCTCCCATCACATCAAGCATATATGCTGGATTAGTGGTACCGATACCAGTATTCCCATTTTTAAGAATAGTTAATGCATTTGAACGACTACCAGTTCCTGTGCCATTCCCCACCACAAATAATTGATCAGTGGATACCCAGGTGGTGGGATTATTCCCAGAAAATAAGTTGTATGAACCAACTGCCATCGTTGAATATCCTTCCGCTACAACCCCGTGACCTATTGCTGATGAATAATTTCCATATGCACTTGAACTTCCTACAAGCGCGAGTGAAGCTGTACCTTCTGCATAGTTTTCTTCACCTATTGCAACAGCTGAGCTTCCAAAAGTAGAAGAAAAATAACCACCTGCGATTGAATAATTACCATCTGTGATATTACTTTCTCCACCCAATATGCTTGAATAACTTCCATTTGCCTCAGTATCCATTCCAAATGCAACGGTTCCTTCACCATTTGCACTTGTAGAATCTCCTGCAGCAAATGAGTGATTTCCTAACGCTAATGTCTCTGACCCAAACGCAGCGGAAAATAATCCAATATCATCATCATCCCACGTAGTTGTTGAGTTCCCAGCTCTAAAGGCAGCTTTACGTGGGTACCAAAACATCTTAATACGATTATCATTACCAAAAGCAGGTAATACTGCACCAGTACCGGTACCTGTTGCTCCAAGTGCGATAATTCCACCATCATCACCACCCACTGTAAGTTTAAATTGTGGACTTGTGGTACCAATACCGAAGTTACCAGATGTATCAAAACGCGCCCTTTCTATCGCATTTGTTTCAAACGCCAAAGCATTACTATCATTTGTACCTAATATAGCCAAATTGCCGAAACTATTACCCTCATCTATAAAACAGTCTGTGCAGCTTCCGCCAGCTAATGTCACCCACGATAAATTACCTGAGCCATCGTTTTGTAAAACTGTACTTGCTGCACCTTGTGCGACAGGAAATGAGTACTCTACACCTCTGATCGCTGAGATATTTCCGAGTACTCGTAAAGCACCATTGACTGTCAGATCTCCACCAATAGCTTGACCACTCGTTACCGTCAAATTTTTGGCAGTTATATTGCCATTCGTATCAATCGTGGCATTATTGAGATACAGTGCTTCCCAGCGATTATTTACTTTGCCAAGTGACCCATATCCACTTGCTGCAGGATAAATATCTCCGTTTGGTGCTCCCAGTATTGATCCATCTCCACCGGCGATAGAGAACTCTGGATATGCAAATGTGCTCGCATAATCAGTTTCGATACTTCCCTCTTCCAGCTGTACATCGTCGATGTAAATTGCTCCGTCTTTCAGATTTTGCACTTCTATTACTGGATACCAATTACTAGAGTTTGTGATTATACCATCAGTTTTTGTACTGAAATAAATTCTCGACCAATCTTTTGTTCCATAGATTTCATAGGAATTGATAGATGTATATTTATTTGTATATTTATTCCAAAAACCAATTCTGAGTCTTGCAGTATTTTTTACATTAGTATGTTTTACATATAATGAAAATGTATAGTTTCTATCAGGTACTGTTTCAGTACTTGGTTGTGATATCCCTAAATATCTACCCTTACCATCTTCAGTTGCTCCGATGAATTTCAAACCACGGTAGCCTGAATGAATCCCTTCTTGCGTTTGAACGGTAGTGTCTTGTGTTGAGCTTAATGTATAAGTCCATTGACGAGGTACTGTACCATTTGCCGCTTCAAATGAAGGGTTTTTTATGATGTTTTTTGCTGTTAATGCAAGCGTTGCATGAGGTCCAGGGGTATAGCCAAGCATTTCTACCTGTGAAATCCTTTGCTCAAGACTATTCAAATAATCTGAAGTTATACCTAAAACAGAAGCTGGCTCGGTAACTAACTTCTGTTGTGTTTGTACTAATGGAGTTTGTTTATTCTCAACCTGACCTTTGAAAATAAAACCGCTTACACTACTTGCGATGAGCAAACTGGTACCAATAAACAAAAGAGTTAAAGCAGAATGAGATAACCCAGGGAGTAAATAATTTGTACGTAGTTCTTGAGCAACAATTGGTTCTCGAGGTAATGGCTTCGGAATATCTTCTAAAGCTGGTGTCACACTAGTTGTATAAATACGCTTACTATTAGCTGACATCCCACGTTTAGATTCAAGTATATCTCGCATTGCTTCGACATCTTCACTGGCATAACGACGTTGACCCGAAGGTAAACGAGTAGATCTAAACTTTCCTTCGTTGTCCCAGTTGCGTAAGGTATCAATAGACACTCCAAGTAGTCTTGCAGTCTTACCAATTGAAAGTAGATTTTGCTCAGTATTCATAGAAAAAACCTAGGAAATGTATACTTCATAGTGACAAAAAAAGATGATCTTGTCAACAGGAATACTGAGCAATAAAGAAAGGTTATTTACTCTTGTACTGTTGCCTCTGGTGAAGCAGTGTCTGGTAGGTCAAGCTTTGGCTCGACTGATGCCACAGGAGGTGTAGGTAATGTTAGATCTGCTTCAGCACCATCTTCTTGAGTAGTAGTTTGTTCAGTCTCAGGTTGATTTGCTTCACGAGCTTTCTGAAACTCAGCTAAATCTTTTTGTGCTTGCTTGTAATCAGCTTGTTCTTTGGCAGGATCAAGTAAACCTAATACTAATTGCATTTGTTCTACTGCACCATCGTACTGTTTATTTTGATAGTAACTCCAAGCTAGATTATAGTGAGCATTTGCCCAATCAGGTTTCAATACTACAGCTTGTTCAAACAAACGCTGAGCACTCTGATAATCTTGAAGTAAGTAAAATACGCCTCCAAGCTCAAGTCTGATAATAGGGTTTTGTGGATCAAGGGTCAATGCTTGTTGATATGATGAGACAGTCCATGATGGAGCATTATCTGCCACATTGATAATCTGTCGATAAATATTAGCTAGATTCTGCCATTGCATTACTTTTTGTGGATTCAATGCTACAGCTGCCTTCGCTTCTTCGATAGATGCTTGGATTGCTTGTGTTATTGTTTCACGATCAGCTTGAGTAAGTTCTTTGGCATCTTTGCCTGCAATATTATTAGCAACTATTAAGTTTGTCTGGGAAAAGTTCATGCGAAGATCTTCATTATAAGGATTGAGTCTGATAGCTGCTTGCTGATTATCATATAGCTGTGCCAAACTATTTGCAGCTACACCATCTAATGCTTTTTTGTAATAAATCTCAGATAAGAAATTATTAGTCATAAAGAAAAGTGATCCTCCCATTAGCAACACTGTTAAAGCAATCATGCCGATATAGATTGGCACTAATTGTGATAGATCGACTTCATACATCTCTTCTTTAGTTCCATCTTTCTTCATTTCCCCGACCACGATTGCAAAAGATGTAAATAACATAAAGAAAGACATAAGTGAAGGTGGCAATAAGATTGTAATTATTATTGCGGTGACTGCTAGTGCTGCTGCCCCCTTAGAAACACGTTTAAGTTGCTTTCCAATCGTCACGAGAAATAAACCAAATCCAACAAGTCCAAGTAATCCATTTTCTGTAAAGATATGTAGTAATACTGAACGTGAACTTGAGAAAGCATTAATCTGCCAAAGTGGACTCAGATTGTATTCAAGTGTGCGGACTTTAGTGTAGATTGCTGCAAAATTATCAACACCCACACCAAAAAGTGCACTTAATGGATTCTTCAATACTTCAACCGCTGCATACCAAGACATACTAAACGGAGGTAAGATGATCTGAGCTCCTTTCTTAAACACTGCATCTGATAGATAAAAAGCTTGTATGACTAATCCGAAAAAGACTACTAATGAAGCTGCAATTAATAAAGCTTTTCTTATATGGTGTTCATGTGGGTGTGATTTCTTCGCACCTTGATACAAACGAGTTCCCATACCTACCAGTATGAAAACATAAAAGGAAATTAACTGAATACTGCTTCCGATTGTATTAAATGTTTTGTTTTGCAAAAAACTTAATCCTGATGGTAAACCTTGTGCTGGAAGCAGTACTGCAACTGTACTAATCAATGAAACAACAATTGCAGATATACCTAAAACCTCAATTATATGCATCTTTGCTTTTGAAAAGATCTGTGAAGCATATAAATAGTAGACAACCATTGCCACCATCAGTACTAATCCATATTGAGGATTAAATATTGCCTGTACTTTATTAAATGACATCAGTACAACTGAGATTGCATATGATAGAACGAGCAAAATTAAAGCTTGTGCTGCAATGTTTTGTACTAGAACAAACTTTTTAGTCATTATGAAACGTACTAAAGAAAGTATGAGTAAGAGAGCGACAGCGAAAATAAAGAAATAAAACTTACTGAAAATGAGGAAATCACGAGTTACTGGCAAAAAGAAAAAAGGAGTTGTAAAGGTAATTAGATATACTAAACCTCTTTGTAATTTGGCGATGATATGGTCGTCAGTAGTCATAAAAAATAATTCTAGAGAGTTCCGAAAGAGATGTCAATGATCTTATTACTATAGACTGCCTTGTCAGCTTATTACCACCGAGATGGCTGTAGAATAATCTTTAACTTACTACACTTAATACTCGATTTTGTACTATTCATATCTTTAGGACAATAATCTGAACTAAATATATTTGCATCTAAAGTCTCTGCTGCATATCCCACAATAAAGGATCTTTGGGCTTCTGAAAAGGACCTTCCAAAACCTGGGAATTTAAGAGACGCAGAGATCGGTTGGCCCTTTTTAAAGCCCCCACTCTCGTCCGTAACTAATACTTCTAACTGTCCAAGCATACCTACTAATGTGGTGTCTGATTTTGAGCTCATATTCCCGATAAATCCTGCTTTATCTGAGACAACTCCCACAATTACTTCTTCTGGAACTGCCGGATGCAAGCCATTTTCACCAAGACTAATTAATATTCCAGGCTTTACTGAGCCCTGAACATTCATATACTCCGCGAAGTCTGCACCAGCTGTTTCATATGCTACTCCCCCATTATTTAATCGAATACCACCTACCTTATCACCAGTATCATCGGATAATGCATTTCCATAGAACTCGACAAAATTAGTTTGGCTTCCAGTTACTGGAGTACCGACATTTAAACGTAGAACATTTGTTTGCTGACTATCATTACTACTTAAATTCACGAGTGAACCTATACTATTGTCATTATTTAGACTGCTAACCACAAAAGGAAACTTCGGATCAAATAATCCTATACCGACTCCTCCACCTGAAATAATTGTTTTTCCAGCTGGCCCCGGATCTATGAGTACAGTACCCGAGACATCACCAAGTGCTTTTATATGTACAGTTGAACCTGTCACAGTAAATGTACCGTTAGTGGATTTAAGCGTTGGTGACTCAGTCTCAAACAGCAGTTCATTGTCCTGGGTGATAACAGGTATAGAACCCTTTATGCTACCCGTTTGCAAGCCTTGAAGCTTCTCGGCGTTTTGTGAATTACCTGCTGTAACAATCCGGTAGCGTGGAGTGAGCTCTGATTCAGTACCAATAGTGACCCCTAAGTACAACTCTTGATACTCCAAAAACAACTCATCCGGTATAAGCTCCATATTACAATCGGAACCAATCACAATACTAAAACTACCGTCATAAGTAGGCTCAATAGCATCCTCACCTATACATTGACCTGTATAGAGTGCTTCTGTGGTTACACTATCGCCATAGATGCGAAATATCATATCCCTCTTCTCTACCAGGGCACCATCAGTAGTATTCAGCTTACCTTTATATGACAGAGTTCTACCTTTAGATTCCTCTGGCAATAAAAATGATTTAGTATCGCTTAAACGCCAGTAAAACAAAAATAACCCTATTATTAATAAGATCTGAATAAAGATTATGATCTGTACCGGTTTACTATTTAGACTCGATAGTACTGAAGATTGATTAATATTTGTACTAGAATCAATAGATTTACGAGGTTTTGGAGAAACATTTAATCTCAGTAAATAGCTTGAATACTCTTTAGGAGATAAAAGTTTTTTCCTCAGCAACCATGCTAACCATCCCTTTATATACTCTACTTTTTTACCACGTTCATCTTCGTCCAATAAACTTAGCTTTGTTAACTCAGCATTAATTGTTTCTTTAGTAAAAAAAGGATACTGCATCTAACTATTGTAATACTTTCTAAAATTATATGGAATATGAAATTAAGTAGCCAAAGTTTAAGGCCTTATGAAAGAACAAAATCAAATTATAAAACTGGCGTTAACTATTTAGCATTAATTAATACAACAATCTAAATAAAAAAACATCTATTCACTTCAAGATATCACAATTATAAAAAACACACACGTACATGATTTATGATTAAGGCCTTAAGATAGTCTAAATAAATAACACAAGATAGATTAATGAGGAATTTACTATAGGGAAATAATTGTAATAACTATGTAAGAAGTAGCTTTAGCCCTTCATAAAAATCTAAATTTAATATTTACATATATCTGCGTATAAGTCTGTTTTTGTATGTATTAAACCCATACATAGCTTTAATCAAATTTAATATAAATATTTTCATTAAATACAAGGCTTTAAAACAATCTAAAGAATATTTATCACAGATTGTATAATCTTTCGTTTTATGTAGTATAGTATTAAGACCCATAATGATAAATTGCTCTGAAATATACTTTTTTGAGTGTGCAGCAAATTAAAAAGACTCTGTAAGTTTAAGGCTTATCTATTTAATTTTAGTGTACAAAATTAATCTAACTTAATTCTGCACGTTTGAGATGATTTGATTCATAACTCTATAACTTGCACGTACGTAATTCATCGCTATTACATTTCATCAGTTAGCTTTAACAATAACCCAAAGTCGCTAAAATTTTCATTAACAATCACTTTGGTTGTTTGCTAAATAATCATTTTTTTTCCTATTGTGTAGCCATAAAAACTTAATCTTGCTAATATTTGAGCTTGTTAGTCTTATTTACATTTAATTATTGACAAACGTAAACAATTATATTATCGTGTAGGCATATGGGAATAAAAGAAAGACGAACGAAAATATTATTGGCTTTTTTATTACTTTCAGATAAAGACTTTACTGACGTAGAACTTACTGCATCTATTGCATCGATCTTTGATTTGTCTCTAAACAAAAAAACTGCATCGACACTAAAAAAGATGTCAAAGGAAGGATTTCTTACGGATAAAGGATTATCTGATACTGGCTCCCCTATCTATAGACTCACAGATCTCGGTTTTGATGATGTAAGCTTACAGTTTCCTTTTTTCCGCTATCAAAGGCATGAGTGGGATAATAAATGGCGTATCCTTTCATATGAAATTCCTGAGAAAAAACGCGAATTAAGAGACAAACTTCGTCGTGAGGTGGCAGGTTGGGGACTCGGGCCTTGGCATAGATCATTCTGGATTACTCCTCACCCTATCATTCCATCATTACAAGCGCTAGTTTCAAAAAAAGAAGAGGAGCAATATATACAGGCGTTTGAGTCTTCGCATGTTTTTGGTGACAGAGAGATACTTATTGAAAAGGTGTGGCAGAAGGCAAAACGTGAACAGACGTACAAAAAAGTATTTAAAAAATGGCATGATATCCTATCAACTGATCAAGATAAGGATAAAAAGTTTTCAGCAGTAATAAACGAATATATATCGGTATTGCGTGACGATCCTGGTTTACCCAAAGAAGTTATGGGTGATAACTGGATTGGTTTTGAAGCATTTACTCTTTTCAAAGAAATACGCAAGATACTGCTTGGCCGTTAATCAATAAACACCTTCTTTGAAGATCCGTTTTTGAGCTGAGTTACAATTGCACTTACTTCAATTACGTCTGTATTTATCTCTGTCGTAATTAATTGATTATTTGTATTATCAGATAAATCCTTAGTTACTTCGTCCATAACAACTCTATATCCTGAAGGAAGATGCAGGTTTGATGAATAATATTGCCTTTCTACCACAATAGGCGTTTTACTTTTGATTGTGCTATACCCTGGTCCTAGTTCCACTCCACCCTTACTAAATAAAATATTACCGTCTGTAAGAGTACGTGTTATTTTATAACGTTTATTTAGCTTAGATAAAGTAACTGACCTTTCATTATTTGTGATTACTACATCAATAGTACGGTCATAGAATGGCATATACTCCCCTAAGCACTCACTAACATCATCTATATCATCTGGGTAAAATAAAACTTGTCTATGGGGTGGAATATGTAGTATAGCAGTGATTTTATTATCCCTATTACAAGCTACAAGTGTTGGTTGAGAAAATTTAAATCTTAACGCAATAACTGAAAGTACAAAAACTCCTATGAGGCAGCAGATAAGCAGCATTTTTTTAGAAACTACTTCTTGATCCATACTTTACTCCTAACGTAAATTATTTACTGTAAAAACCCTAGAGGATTTTGCTGTGCTCCCCCACTTCTGATTTCAAAATGAAGATGAATACCAGTGGATCGGCCCGTTGAACCCATGACACCAATACGCATTCCCTTTGTCACTGCTTGACCAGGAGATATCTCAATTGATGATAGATGACCGTACAAAGTTTGATAGCCGTTGGCATGATCTATAATTACGTGACAACCATATCCGTAGGTAAGACAACCGGCGTACGTGACTGTTCCTGTGTCAGAAGCTATGATAGGTGGCATTGCATTGTTGGCTATATCTAGCGCCATGTGGTACCAAACAGGATAGGTCGTAATCAATCCTGACGCCGGCCAAATAAATGATGATGTTCCTTGGACACCAGCTTGTGGTTGAGCAATATATCTTGATCCACCTTGTTGTTGTACTGGACTTTGCTCAATTGTGCCGTCAGGTACATATAATAACTGTCCTGGTGTAAGCTGAAAAGTTTCTGGGTCTGCAAAATCGTTGAACGGGAAGTTTACTATGTTCTGAGCGTCAACATTGTATTTTTTAGCCACAGTATATATATTATCACCAGACGTAACTTTATGCACAATTCCTGTCACAGGTGGTATATCGAGTGTTTGGCCAGGTTTAATGGTGTCTGTTTTTAAATTGTTTGCCCACTTGATTGTATCTACAGATACATTGAATTTTGTACCAATTGAAGCTAAGGTATCGCCATCTTTAACAGGATATTTTTCTATTCCATCGCGTGGTTTTTCCGAAACAATAGTAGTTAATGAGTTTTGATAAGGATCAAATGCTACTGCTTGAGATTGAAATGTACCTTCATTTGCTTCGAAATCATTGGTGAACGGATTATTTTCAGCAATTGCCGGTCCTGCAATTAAAACGGTAATTATAAGTAAGATAAAAGAAGTATTTAGAAATGAGCTTGAGTATTTACCTCGTTTTACAATAAGAATCGCTACAATGACATCTTTTACATATTCGAGCTTACTGCCATAATAGAACAGACGACGTAAAAAATACGAACGTAGGAATGTAATATAAAGAATTAAATCTTTCATAGGAGGTGCTACTTAAGTATAGATACATTCTACCAGAATCTGAAAGAGTTATAAAGCTTTTGCAATCCGCTCAATAGCTAGCTGAAAAGCAGCTTGTTTAAGTGGCATTGATTTATCTTGTGATATTTTCCAGACTGCCGCAAAGGAATCTTTCATAATCTCAGTTAAACGACCATTGACTTCAGATTCTGTCCACCATTGGCCTTGCAAACACTGTACCCATTCGAGATATGAAACTACTACTCCTCCAGCATTCGCTAAAACATCAGGTATGATAATTACTCCTTTAGAATTCAGATATGTATATGCTTCTTCAGTGATTGGACCATTTGCCATTTCCACAATAACTTTTGCTTTTATCTTATCCATATTATTCACGTTAATCACATTTTCAAGTGCAGCCGGCACTAAAACATCAACAGGAAGTTGCAATAATTCTTCGTTCGTAATGGGTTTGCCTTTATTTATGTCACAAACTCCACCGACACAGTAACATCCTGCAATTGAACCTTGCTTTTGTTTACATTCTTGTACTAAAGGTACATCTAATGTAGCCTCATTTTTACCAACATAAATACCACCTTTTGAGTCTGAAACAGCTACTATGTGATGCCCCAAATCAGCAGCCAATTTTCCGAAAAAGTAACCGACATTACCGAAGCCTTGAATAGCAATTGTAAGTGGTTTCTGCTTATCTGTCTTGACCATTGATAAGTACTCTTGTAAAGCGATAACACCTCCTCTACCTGTCGCTTCTGTCCTTCCTAAGGATCCGCCGTTCTCTAAAGGCTTTCCAGTAAAGGTCCCAGGAGCTTGATGTCCGAGGACACTTTCGTATGCTTCAAGCATCCATTTCATAATTGTCGGGTTAGTATTCACGTCCGGAGCGGGCACATCCTTTCGCTCACCAAGAGCATATGCAAACGTTCGAGCATATAACTGTGATAAACGCTTTAACTCAGCTTTTGATAATGTTTTAGGATCGATAATAATACCACCCTTACCTCCACCTAATGGTAAGTTAACGACAGCGCATTTTATCGACATAAGTGTAGCAAGTGCTTGTACTTCTTCACGCGAAACATCGGGATGAAAACGGATACCACCTTTATATGGTCCTCTAGCATCGTTGTGTTGGATACGATAAGCGGTAACTGGTACAGTCGTACCATTATCTTTCTCTAAATGAAGTGTATGCTCATGGATTGCGTTTGGTTTGACTAACAGATCGACTAATTCATCAGCTAGTCCCATATCTTGAGCGGTCGAACGGATAGTAAGCTGCGCCGTATCTAGCATTTCTTGTCCAGTTTTCATAAGTGAATTGAAACTGTTAATGAGAGAACGCTTATTTATTCATGAGCCAACGTTCAGCATCAAGTGAAGCTGCTATACCCATACCTGCCGCTGTCCCTGCTTGTCTATAAACGTGATCTACACAATCACCTGCTGCAAAAACTCCAGGAATAAGCGTTTGTGTTTGGTATTCAGGATCATACGAACGAGTATTTTTAACACCTTTAAGCAAACTCATTGCATATACAGACGTATTGATAATGTATCCTTTTTCATCTAACTCTATTTTATCTTTAAAGAGCTGTGTGTCAGGTTTATGTCCGATCGCCAAAAACAGCCCATTAAGATTTACTGTATTACTATCATTAAACTTATTTTTAAGCTGTAAGCCTTCAACTTTTTGCTCACCTAACACTTCTAAAATTTCATTGTTGAGAACTGGAATAATTTTAGGATTGTTTAAGACTCTATCCTGCATAATTTTTGAGGCTCTAAAAGTCTCTTTGCGGTGTATGAGATAAACTTTATTAGCAAAGTTTGTCAGTGTCTGCGCTTCTTCCATAGCAGTATCTCCACCGCCTACTACAGCCACATCTTTATTCTTAAAAAAGAAGCCATCGCAGGTAGCACATGCTGATACTCCACGTCCTCGTAGACGTTGTTCAGACTCTAGGCCAAGCCACAATGCTTGTGCCCCAGTAGCAATTATTACTGCTTTTGCCTGAACAGTTTTATCAGAATAGCCTATTGTGAATGGACTTTTTGTAAAATCAACGCTCGTGACATTTTCATCTAAGATCTGTGTGCCAAACTCGGTGGCTTGATCACGCATTTTTTTTACTAGATCAGGTCCCATGATTCCATGGAAGCCAGGAAAGTTCTCGACCTCAGTAGTCAACATAAGTTGTCCTCCAGGAGGTGATCCTGCAAATACAAGTGGTTTTAATGTAGCACGAGCCATGTAGACTGCAGCACTTAATCCAGCTGGTCCGCCCCCGATAATCACGACATTTTGAATAGTATCCATAGAGATAAATTATTTATAAGCAGTATGATTCTATCACACATGAAACAACAGTTTCAATGCAAGAATTACAAATAATGAAGTAATTATAAATTAATAGCTCGATCTAAGACTTTTTTGAGCTCTTTCACTTTTTCTCCCTCAATAGACTCATCAACATAGATATTAACAATCTCTTTGGTAAGTCCATCAATGGCCTTTTTAACAGCAGATATCTGTTGTAAGATCTCAGTACATTCACGCTTTTCAGCGACCATATTTTGTATACCACGCATCTGACCTAAGATCCGACTAACACGTTTATCAAGTACTTCCATACCATACAATATACCTGCTTTTAAAAGCTTCTGCAAGATATGTCGATCTAAAGATAGCTGCGGTTCCTTACGCAGCTTTATTCATTGTTTCCAAGAATTCTTGGTTGTTTTTAGTCTTAGGCAGTTTATCAATAAGTGCCATAAGTGCTTCTTCAGCAGTACGCAATGAAAAGATACGTCTTAAGGTTGTAATACGTTTAAATGTCTCTGGATCTAAGATCAACTCATCATGACGAGTACCTGATGCTGTGATATTAACAGCTGGGAAAATTCTCTTCTCAGCGAATTTACGCTCAAGATGAATCTCCATGTTACCAGTGCCTTTAAGCTCTTCATAGATAAGGTCATCCATACGGGATTCTGTACCAACGAGCGCAGTTCCGATGATAGTCAAACTACCACCTTCTTCACAGTTTCGAGCGGCACCTAAGAATTTCTTGGCTGGATACAATGCTTGTGGATCAAAACCACCAGACAATGTACGACCGGAACTACTGATAGACAAGTTGAACGCACGTGCAAGACGAGTAATAGAATCGAGCAAGATAACTACATCTTTACCCATTTCCACTAATCTTTTCGCTCTATCTAAGGCAAGGTTAGCTACCTTTGTTTGCTGACGTGGAGATTCATCGAAATGTGAAGCTGCAACCTCACCTTTGATAAATCGTTTAATTTCGGTGACCTCTTCAGGTCGCTCACCGATCAGGATCGCAATCATGAATACGTCAGGATTATTTGTTGTGATACCTTGTGCAATATGCTTCAAAAATGTAGTCTTACCTGCTTTTGGCTGAGAGACGATAAGTGCACGTTGACCAAAACCAATAGGTGCAACAAGATCAGTGATTCTCGTTGATAACACATCTGGGTCTGTTTCAAGGACAATCTGCTTCTCTGGATGAAGTGAAGTCAGATCATCAAATTTACGGCGCTTACTACTTTCTTCTTCAGTCATCTCAACACCGTTCACTTTTTTAATAAGTAAGAGACTATGAAAGCGTTCGCCATCTTTTGGCGGACGTGCGAGTCCCTCTACTTCATCACCTTTTCTAAGCCAAAAACGACGAATCTGTGAAGTTGATACATAGATATCTTCATTTGGATCGACAGCATAATTCTTTCTCAAGAAACCGTAGCCACCGTATGTGACATCAAGTATACCTTTGGCAGGATAACTAACTTTCAAATCTTCTTTTAATTTGTCGCTATAATCGCTTTGTTGACCATCACCTTGTGGTGGGTTAGCTGAGCGAGCTGGAGGACGTGCAGAAGGGGGATTCAAATCTTCTACAGGAACGATAGGTTTTTCTTCGTAAATATCTAACATTGAAGTTACATCAAGCTCATTGCTTGCGTTTTGAGGATCTGGGGCAGATGCCATAAAAAAGAAATAAAATAATAATGAGGTTTACAAATAATAGTAATTTAGTTTCAGGACAATCATTACAGCTTATAAAGTACAAGCTAAGTTCATACAGTTCTGGTTTCTTCGCAATTCGTTTTCGTTGTTATCTCTTCGTGTGAAAAACATTTATTGGGCTCGTTGCCATGGTAAGGGTGAACGTAGTTAAGTTGTATTATACACTATTTTTCTAAAAAAATAATCCTCCGATGAAATGATCACATTTTGAATCTTTTTTTAAAAAGATTATGGGGTTAGTGCGTACCTTAAGATAGTTCTTAAGATAACAACACCTTTATTCCTTAGAACTAAGGAACTCCCTCCTAGGTTGATTGTTCAAAAAAGATTTCAATTAGATTTTCCATCTGGAGGATCAATATAACTATAAAATACTTACAATAATTTGTCAAGGCTCTTCCTATCGTTCTTACTAAAGATTTACATCTTTCATACATAGTATTCGAATATAATTATCGCTTAGTTCGTTTAACCTTAAACTTGATATACTATCTATATGACGCGTAAACGACTCCCCTATATATTCCTTACTATTCTTTTTATCATAATTTGTTTTATTGCTGGCGTACAATATGGTAAAAATGTCGAAAAAACTAATAAAGCAATTAAATATATCTTAAGTATCACTCCCTCACCTCAGCTAACCGTGACACCAGCACCATCTATCACATATAACGAGATCTTACTTGATGGCTGTGCCATCTCTTTCACTCTTCCAAGTGACTATGATCAAAAAACGATGAGCTCACGTGAAGCACAATTCACTACCAAATCGACGAAAAGGACTCTCGCGATAAGCTGTACGAATATACCGTATTCGGCTGACAGCAAGAAACAAGCAACTATTGCAGCAGAAATCGCTGGTAAATCAATTACAGGGATATACAACAAAGAAACAAATAGTACCAAAATCATAGTACGCCATCCTAATACAGGTTCTTACATACAACTATCCGTACCTGTAGAACTCTTACCCTTAGTATCACAAACATTCACCTTTGAATAACATCATGACAAAAAAACTATCCCTCGCTTTTGCAGGCACACCTCAGATAGCAGCCGATTTACTTGAAGGGCTTTTAGTTCCCAATGACATCTATGAGATCAAGATTATTATTACTCAAGAAGACAAACCCGCAGGGAAAAAATTAGCGCTCACCCCAACACCAGTTAAGTTAGTAGCTGTAACTCATAACCTAGAAATATTCGATAAATCTCTTAAAGAAAATAATAATGAAGCAGATCTTTTAGCTCGTTTTGATGATTTAGAAATTGATCTTTGTGTGTTATTTGCGTATGGCGCAATCATTTCTTCACGTCTGCTAAATATGCCTAAATATGGCTTTTGGAACATCCATCCGTCTAGTCTCCCACGTTATCGGGGACCCTCACCGACTGCTTATCCACTGATTATAGGCGAGAAGCAAACAGCAGTGACACTGATGCAAATGAACGAAAAACTTGATGAAGGAGCCATAATCCAGCAACACGACCTTAAACTACCACCTTCACTCATGCGTGACGAGCTTGAAACTGAAGTTGCCACAATCGCAATCGATATAGTCAAACAAAACCTGATGGAACTGCATGCTAAGGGAAAGGTTAGCCAAATACCACAAAAGCACACTGAAGCCACGTATACTCGCCTACTTAAAAAGCAGCATGGCTTTGTGTCTATTAAGGCCTTGTTACAAGCCATACATGGTCAAACCCTCGATGAAGAGCCACTAATCCACCAACAGTACCATATCCGTAACAATCTACCAGCTCAGACTAGCTTACAAGCAGCACAAACTATATATAATCTCTATCGTGGTCTTTCACCTTGGCCTGGTATATGGACAGAGATCAATACGCCAGAAGGCAAAAGACGGCTAAAACTGCTTGAAATGCATCTAGATAAAAACTCACTTGTCTTGGATACAGTCCAACTAGAAGGAAAAAAACCAACTGATTATGCCACTTTCAATCGCTCATATACTCTGCAATAAAAACTCACGTCTATCGCATGAATCTTACTTTGACTCTTTAAGAAAAGTAAAAGCTCACACCAGTGACTATATCACTCCACAGAATTAACTGCTAACTGCGCTTTTTAGTTGAGCTCAAAATGTTGATCTGGGCTTTTACAAGGCCTTCGGTATATTTTTCCTCAAAAAAACACCCATCGTGGTCATTTTTTATGGTTACTTCATAACGATATGAGTCAAAATTCAGATAATGGCTAAAATATGACAATAATTCGATATTAATTTAGAACAACCATATATGGTACATCTCTTATTATATCTCCGTCTCAAATGCTTTATTTCATTATGTGTATTTAAAAAAATGCGTAGTGCGCTTAAGAAGTATTGTTCACAAGTTGAACACTAATGGCATACTATACTCCCCTAGTCTATATAATTTCATGCAAATATATAATCAATTGTTATCCACAAATCATACACAATTTACAAACATGGTGTAAACGTTGAGGCACTAGAAAGCCTTAAGTAGTGTGGGGCCAAAAACTTAATAAAGGAAGTTAGATATACTGTTCTACAGCGAAGATTCCCGGTTCTTTTTCTTTAGCAGCAAAAAATGGCAATTGAGGATCAATATGTTTGAGCGTCTCCATAGCATGTACGTCAGTCATCTCAGATAAAACTTCATAGAGATAATCTACTCCGAGATCACCATAGAGCTCAACTGCTTTTGTATCAATGAGTTGTTGAGCTAGAATCTGGTGCCGTTTATCGATAAAAGATTTATGAAGTATAAGTACTGGCAGCTTGACTAGGCCGGCATCCGTTTCAATCTGCCATTCAGGTGTAATTCCATGATTTGATTCCACTAATATCACACCGGCAAACCGTTTATGATAATTAGTTATTTGTATTTTTTGATCTCTTTTGATGTACTTTTCTAGTATTTGGATATGCTTTTCTAGACCATATAAATGAGGATCTTTGAAAAGATATGGAAGATGTAAACTCGGTTCAAGTGCTAAGATATCACCTTTATAAAATGCGCACACACTGCTAAACAACTTCTCTGCATCGAACTCAAATCCGTACTCAGTTGCCGCTGCAACTAAGATAGCAAACTCACCCAGATCTCCACCTGGTAGTGAAACCGGAGGGATAAACGCTTCAGGAGTAAAAACAGTCTGTGTAAAACAACGACTAATAGATTCTTTTTCATCTGGTACTTCATAGACATGATCTATGATGGCAGTCGCTACGATATCTTTTGATAAATACATATGGTCAATTATACGGAATCACTCGCCTATTTACAAAAGCTTGGCTTTTACCCATTACTATTGGCTTTTAAAAAAACTATTCCAAATTAGCAGATAGTTGATTATTTATATTGTTGCGTCAAGTCATCCCTCTGTGTAATTTATTGAACAAAAAAAGAATTATGAGACTATTAGTTGTCGAGTACTCAAATTGCCCCTTGATGCTTATATACCCTATTTGATATATACTGATCTACTTAAAGAACAAAATATTTATACCTTCACAACAGGCTAAATCGTTTCACTTTGCATCTTGTAATACCTTTGCTAGAATGTCAGCATGAAAATACGTATCAAAAGAGTTGATAAAGAATTACCGATTCCCAGCTATCAAACAGATGGTGCAGTGGCGTTCGATCTCTATGCTCGTACAACCACGATTATCCCCCCTTGGACACCGACTATCGTACCGACCAACCTTATCATAGAGGTACCCAAAGGATACTTTCTCATGCTCGCTAGTCGCAGCTCTACTCCACTCAAGAAACAACTTATGGTCGCCAACGGTATTGGCGTAATCGATGAAGATTACCACGGCGATAATGATGAGATTGGCGTCCAGTTCCTCAACTTCTCCAAAGAAGATGTAACAATAGAACGAGGTGAACGTATCGCCCAAGCGTTGATTGTACAAATAGCTAAAGTCGTTGAGTTCGATGAGGTTGACAGCATAAAAGCTGAATCCCGTGGTGGATTCGGTAGTACTGGCCAGAAATAACGTATACTAGCTCATATGAAACATCCTGAATATCAGTATTTAGATCTTCTGAAAGACATCCGTGATAATGGGACATACAAAGATGACCGCACGGGTACAGGCACATACAGTGTTTTCGGTCGTCAGATCCGCTTCGATCTAGCTGATGGCTTTCCCCTCCTTACTACTAAAAAAGTTTACTTACGCGGCATAATCCATGAGTTACTTTGGTTTCTACGTGGTGAATCAAACATCAGACCATTACTACAAAACAACGTCCATATCTGGGATGATTGGCCACTCCGCTACTATGTTCAAAGCATGAAACAAGCTGGAAAAGAGCCATTATCTCGTGAAGAGTTTCTTGAAAAAGTCATCAATGATGAAGCTTTTGCCTTGCAATGGGGCGAGCTTGGACCGGTCTACGGAGTACAATGGCGTCACTGGAAACGACCTGAGGGCGGTGAGGTTGATCAGATTGCAGGGCTAATCGAACAGATTAAAAAGAACCCAGACTCTCGACGCCTTATCGTGAGTGGCTGGAATGCAGCCGATATCGAAGAAATGGCTAAATCTGGATTACCGCCTTGTCATACGATTTTCCAGTTCTATGTACTTAATGGCGTCATCTCTTGCCAACTGTATCAACGTAGTGCGGATATGTTCTTAGGAGTACCATTCAATATCGCCTCATACGCATTGCTGCTCATGATGGTCGCACAAGTCACTGGCTATAAACCAGGTGAGTTCGTGCATACCTTTGGTGATGCACATATCTATAAAAACCACCTCGATCAAGTAGAAGAACAGCTGAGTCGAACTCCCAAAGAGTTTCCCCAGATGAAACTTAATCCGAAGGTGAAAAATATCTTTGAGTTCACGTTTGAAGATTTCACGCTTGAAGGGTACGATCCATACCCTGCTATTAAAGCACCCGTGGCTGTATAACATATGAATATTTACGTTAGTCATAGTAGTAACTTCGATTATCAAACTGAGTTATATCTACCATTAAAAACAATCTTAAAGGATCACACTCTTATTCTTCCTCATGAGAAAGATGCCAAACCTTTTCCAGTCAGAGAATTATTTTCTGACAAAAAATGTGACTTGGTAATAGCTGAGGTCTCATTCCCTTCAACCGGTCAAGGAATAGAGTTAGGATGGGCAGATAGTTTGAAGATCCCTGTTTTATACCTACTCAGAAAGGATATAAAAGCATCAGAAAGCATATTTACTATATCATCCAAAATGATCATTTATGATCAACTTATCTACACAAAAGATACTATACTATCCGAAGTTACTAGCTTTTTGAGTTAAATAGTTACCTGTAATCAACACTATATGAACGCTCCCCACATCAGTATCGTCGCCGCAATCGGAGCTAAAGATCGTGCGCTTGGCAAAGATAACAAGATCCCATGGCGGATCCGAGAAGATCTCATCCACCTCAAAACACTCACCAAAGACCAAGTCGTCATACTTGGCCGCAAATCATACGACTCTATGGCCTGGTACTATGGAAAATCAGGCAATCCCATGCCAGGTAAACTCTATATCATCATTACTCGCAATAAAAATTATGAACCAACTATTGGAAACACACTGGTAGTAGGCTCTATCGAAGAAGGATTACAAAATGTCAAAAAAAATAACATTTCGAATGCTTATGTTATTGGTGGTGCAGAAATATTTAAGATGGCACTTCCCTATGTCGATACGTTATATCTGACATTAGTTAAGGGTGCATATGAAGCAGATACCTTTTTCCCAGAATATAATGATTTTGTAATGATTGAACAGTCGGATTGGAAAGAAGAAAACGGTTTTCAGTATAGCTTTACCACACTCATAAAGAAGACCAATGCAACAGCTTAAATATAAATGTCACAATTTATGACAAATCATTCTACCTCTTCAAAAATAGCTTTTGAGTAAAAATCAGGATCTACATCTAGTCGTAACTGCGCAGGATCTGCTTTATCGACACAGATAATACCCTCCATATGATCTACTTCATGCTGGATCACTCGATTAAGTATCTTACCGATCTGAGTTTCATCGCTGAGCTCAAATAATTGCTTAGCACCCGTTTCATCATAATACTCAAGCTCAACTGTCGCTGGGCGCACGACTGGTGCGATGATTGGCTCGGCACTCATACACATTTCTGGAAATATAAACTTTTTATCCGACGTTTTAGTGATAACGGGGTTGATAATCGTAACTAATGAGTCAGAATCAAGCTTAAACAAGGCTTTTACAGCCTCATCTGTGTCAGGCGGGATGTAAACAACTGAGAACCGCTCCGGGATCCCTACCTGCACAGCAGTAATACCACGACCAATACCGGTGATACTTCTAAAGGTGATTAAGCAGCTTTTGAGGTACTCAAGCTTGGCTTGGAACTCAGTAGTTGGAATAGAGCTAAGCTCAACTTGCTGTGATTTCTCTCGTAACGCGGTATACTCGCCTATTTGGTGGATAAACTGACCTGTATCTTGCAACTGTTCGTAACGCTCAGTTTTATAAACGGTACCGGCTGGAAGAGTGGGTTTGAATGAAGTCATGAGCATATTATACCCCGTGTTTTGCTACAATGACTACATGCAACTGCCTGTCTATGTCTATGATCCCACTCTCACGGATACTGCGAGTCAAGTCCGCGGTATTGGACGATACTTACTGTTACTACAAGAAAACTTCGGTACAGAGTGGCAGTTTGTGAGTGATACCACGAAGATACCGTATGAATCGACTGTAATACAACCTTTCTTCAATCTGATTGTGCCATCACCACTTAAAAAGCGAATTGCTCGACGACAAATAGCCGTGATACATGATTTAATTCCCGCAAAATACCCGAAATTCTTTCCTATTGGCTGGAAAGGTAAATGGCATGCTTTCTGGAATTTACGCCATTTGCGTAAAGATTATGACCTCATCATCGCAGTCTCTGAGACGACTAAGCAAGATACTGTAACTCATCTCAAGATCCCAGCTCAAAAAATACAGGTCGTATATAACACCATACCTCGCATTATGCTCCCTCATCTCGATAAAACTGGAACTCAACATCCCTTTCACCAGGTGGGCGAAAAAAATGAAGCCGCTTTTAATGAGCTTGAGCCTAATGAAATCATCTCTAATCCACAGATCAAGGAACTTGCACAGTTTGCGATCTATGTCGGTGACGCTACCTGGAACAAAAACTTGGTAAACCTCGCATATGCGATCAAAGGTGCCCAGATCCCTTGTGTTTTTGTCGGCAAAGTCTTTACTGATATGGCGAAATTTGATTTCACTCAAAAACCTCACCCATGGCAGAAAAGTTTATATGATTTTGCCAAACTCGTACAGCATGATCCGTTGTTTATTTTCCCAGGTTATGTCAGTGATATCGAGCTTAAAGCACTGTACAGTCGTGCTCAACTGAATATCTTGGTGTCATATGACGAAGGCTTTGGTTTTAGCTTCCTCGAAGCTGGTTATGCAAGTTGCCCATCGATTCTCTCTGATCGTCCAATCTTCCATGAAACTGCTGGAGCTGCTGCAGATTATGCCAATCCAATGGATGCCAAAGATATTGCACAAAAAATAAATGCCTTGTTTTATGATCAGGTAAAACATGAAAAGCTCAGTATCGAAGCGTTTAGCCGAGCTCAAGACTTCAGTCCCGAGCGATTCAAGCAAGCATGGACTGCTGTAGTTACTGGTTAAAGAAGTATTTATGGACTTATTTTTATATATCGTACTCTCAATCGCCTATATCATGACCATGCATTTCGCCATGGGCATCGCCAAAGATTTCAACTACATGAGTCAGTTCCCTTTGTTTATTTTTGCAGGGACTGTGGGCTGGTATCTTGAGTCCTATCTAGCCGGATTTGTTTTGGCTATAGTACTTCACCTGATTTTCTGGAACGATATCTTTGGGTGATTAAAGATTAAATAATCTTTTTGCGTTTTGAAACGTAGTCGCAGCTACTTCCTCACTCGTTCTCCCCTGTACTTCAGCGAGCTTTGCTATCACAAGCGGGATATTTTTGGGCTCATTCGGATACAATCGTTGAGATTTTAATGGTTCTGGGAGCAAAAACGGACTATCTGTCTCGACCACAATCAGCTCAAGTGGCACATCTGCATAAAAAGCTTGCTTCTCCGGCGAGTATGTGAGGTCTCCATCGACACCGATAAACATTTTATGCTCTTTTATGTAATCTAACAGCTCTTTTTCTGGCTCACAACAATGGAGTACTGACCTATGCTCAAGCCCCAAATCCCATTCCTGAGTAAGTATTGACAACACATCAGCTTTTGCCTCTCGATTATGGACAATGAGACTTTTTTTGTGCTTTTTGGCGAGTTGGATCTGTCTGGTAAATAGTTCAGTCTGCAAACTAATGAACTCAGGACTGACGGCATACTCTTGATACTTGGTTTCTTCATACACATGGCGATCGATCCCGATCTCCCCAATTGCGACGACTTTAGGATGATTCACCAGTTCTTCTATCAGTGTAAGCTCAGTCTCGATCGTAATATCATCTCGCTTGAGTAGATCAAAAACATGGTGTGGATGGATCCCAACTGCTACAAACATGTTATCGTAGGCTTCGGCGATCTCAATCGCTTTACGAGAGGTTTTTACGTCTGTACCAGGCATCAGGATATGACTCACACCCGCTTCGCGTGCACGAGTGATTACATCTGGAAGATTTTTCTTGAAAGCTTTGAAGTTGAGGTGACAGTGAGTATCAAACATATCATATTTTACTCTATTCTCCTTATATTCACAAAATAGAAATCCCATAGTAGTTGCCTTTGTGAATCATTATGATACAATTTGATGCTATGACGACTGAAAGAGATAAATCTCTGGATCACGATCCACGAAACAATTCTATCCATCCTACTGCGCAATTCTTCTCTGATATTACTGGACTTCCTGTCCAAACTTCATCAGTTTTCCCTGAACTTGATTCAGCTCAACCTGATTCAAACCGAATCCCTTATACATTTGCTATCCAAATCGGTACAGATGATGAACAATATGCAATACAAGGTCACATTACTTTCGGCAAAGAAGATTATAGATCTGAATGGTTACCAGAAACACATTGGGAATTGCATTACAACGGTGATTTATTACTTCAAAAAGGTTGGTCTCTTATGCGTCCTTATACACGAGGCCAGCTTTCCAATACAGCATTTGTTCAAACAGAATTAGCAGAATCATTCGAGAGAACTATTGGCGGAGTCTCAACAGATGTTGCTTTTATGGATTATGAGGATTTCACTCTAGAAAGTTTACAAGGTAAAAATAACTATTTTGCTTCCCCTTATCTTGGGTTAATGACGCATATGAAACAACGAGGATTACAGATGCCACCTATTTTGGGCAAACAACCTCAGTTAGCAGAAGCGATGAAGCAAGGTGACGTCGAAACAGTAACTCGTATTTTGAATATGATTCAGTTTACTGATTTTTCAAGCTACGATCCTCGGTGTCAATCACATATGACCTATGAAGCAGACCAAATACTTCATAACGCTAGAAATATACAACTTGAGAGAAACCCATTTGTACCCTTAGAACAATCGTTCCCCGATTTAGAAGTCATCACTATACCTGGCGAAGCCAGCGGTAATCCGGCTTGTAATGTTCTCTTAGTCGAAAATGACCTTAATAATTACGGCTTTTTCACCGATGTTGTCACTGAAGTTATGACGCGTGATGGTAATCTCGCTGGTACTAAACTTATCCGCGAATACAATCTTCCTGCATGTAGGACTCTCTGTGTCACTGGAAAAATACATATAATTATTTTTGATTGGTCAAACCCAAGTGACGAGGAAGTACTACGCATAGGCAATACTAGTGGGAATCATAGTCAAACAGCTGCTGTAATGACAGCTGACGGAATAAAATACCTAGTCCAAGGTAAACTTGTCGATGCCTCTGGACTCCAAGAAGAAGCAACTAAACATGATATGCGCTCACGGTGGATGACTTACATCGCTGCTGGATGTGAAAAGGCTGGAGTTCGAGTACCACCTTACACCATAATTCGTAATCCTCATGATATTTCCTTTATCCCTGCCTTTGTCGCACAAATAAATGGTCAAACTCAATAACTCCATAGCTACTGTTGCGAGGTTGATAGAACTACTTTATACTTGAGCTTATGACTATCTTCATCGGTGCAGATCATAGAGGGTTTAAGCTCAAAAATCAGATCACCGAGTATCTCCAAGATAAAAATATCCGGGTCGAAGATATGGGCAATTATGAATATGATGCGAATGACGACTTTCCTGACTATGCTCAAAAAGTAGCTCAAGCAGTCTTACAAAATCCTGAAGAGTTTCTCGGTATCGTGATTTGTGGATCAGGTGCTGGCGTTGGTATCGCTGCTAATCGCTACACAGGTATTTACTGTACTCTCGCCTTCGACAAAGCTCAGATTGAAAGCGCTCGCGCACATGATCATATCAATGTCATCGCTCTCGCTGCGGATCATACAGATCTAGAAAAAGCCAAAGAAATTGTCGATACATTCATTAACACACCTTTGAATGAAGGTGAAAAATATAAACGCAGACTACAAAAAATAGAAGCGAAACTTTAGAATATCGCGTACTTACCTTCACGCGTCTTCACCACTATGCCATCCAGCTCTAATGATGAAAGTACGGATAACACTTCATATATCGTCGTTTTGAGTGAAATTGCTAGTTCATCTGCTGTTTGAGCTTGATGCTTCAGCAACTTAACAATAGATCTCTCCTCCTGTGATAGGTGCACAAGTGAAGATACATCCGTATTAGCTACTGGTTTAAACTCTTCTAAAATATCTGAAACGCGGGTTACAAGCTTGGCACCTTGCTTAAGAAGCAGATTCGGTGCTTGAGATAGCTCAGAGTTTATCGGTGCAGGTGGTGCAAATACCTCTCGACCTTGCTCAAGTGCGTAGCGTGCAGTGACAAGTGAACCTGAATCTTCAAGTCCTTCGACAACAAGCGTACCACGAGATAATCCAGAGATAAGACGATTGCGAGAGATAAACATACCAGGACGTGTCTGCATATCTGGAGGAAACTCTGAGATTACCAGTCCTCCATTTTCAATAATTCGTTGATATAACCTTTGATTGGTGCGTGGATAGATCAGATTTACTCCACAACCCATGAAAGCAATCGTCTTCCCACCCACATCAAGCGTAGCAGTATGTGCTATGGCATCGATCCCAAGTGCCAGTCCTGAGACGATTACTATTTTTTGCAAAGCTAACTCTGTTGCAAACTTGCGAGCTACTTCTTCACCATATGGCGATGGCCTACGAGTACCGACAACAGCAATATATTGTTCTTCCTGAAAATCAAAGTTTTTCAGATCACCTTTTACATAGAGACAAATGGGTGCATCACTTATTTCCCGCAAATTTTGCGGAAAACGAGGATCTTCACGAGCAAGAATGGTGATTCCTTCTTGATAGTATTTTTCCAGAAGTTTGGTAGGATTAAAATTATTACGAAACTCGATGAAATCTCGCAGTATATTACTCCTCAAAATATTTTCTAACTTAACTTCCGTCGCAGCATATGCAGCTTCGACACTACCAAAGTGAGCGATAAGCTGCGTGAATGTCACCGGACCGATACCTACTATCTGTGAAAAACCTAAATATGCTTCAAGCTTAGAACTATTCATGTGTAAATTATATACCATTACATATTTATTTAGTTGGTTTAATTTAATTTTTTCCATGAAAAAGGGCGAGGCATATTGCCTCGCCCTTAGTCGGACATAAGCTGTTAGCGGTTTTGCGGGCGGTCAAAAAGAAACCCGCCCCAAGTCAAGATCGCTAAGACTATTAGCAATCCTATAATTAACCACCCCATTATTGGCGTATACCACTGAGTTCCCGCCGCTTCGGCATTTAAGCTACTTAGTATGACAGCCGATGCTTCCTCACATGGACCGGCAACGATGGGACTGAAAATACGAGAAATCCCATCTGGCCCAACAGCTTGTACTCTGTAGAAGTACATGGTCCCGGGCTCGATAGAGGTATCCCTCAGATAGTATCCTGGTTCATAAACAATAGGTTGTCCTGGCAGTTCTTCGCCCAAATCGTCACCGTTGCGACTACGATAAATGTGGTATTGGGAGACTTCTCCTTCGGTCTCCCAGTAGAACTGGATGTAAAGATCATTATTTTCATCTCGCTGACAAATGCCCAGTGAGTTCGCTAGCTCAACAGAGCAGCGAGTGACGGCGTAAGTCCCTGGGTGAGTGAATATCACAGTTAGACGTTGACCACCCTGGTGGGTAAGAGTTACTTGCCCTCCACTGATCTCGATCTCTTGAGCGTCTGGATCGTATCTCCAGTCCGGATAGAAGAATTTGTTATCAAAAGGATGCTCGTAATCTACTACACGAAATTCTTCACCATAGAGATACGCAACGGTACCTTCATCTTCTATTTTTGCGGGTGGATTTTTCACCACCCAATGCAATTCAACATGGTCGCTGTAAAGGGGCTGGCACACTTCCGCCAGCTCCAACGTCGTTGGTTGAACTTGTGCTCCAACGATTTTAGGGGCAATTGCGAATGCCGCAAGTAAAATCGCAGCTGCAATTAACAAAATTTTTACCACTTTCATGGTGTATCTCCTTTACTACACGAAGTTTTTGTAAATGGTTACGCGCCGACTTGGGGGGTTAAACCTCCTTTCGAGGTTACTGAAGTTTTTTTAAAAGAAATTTTCAATCCCTAGCAAGGGAAACCAATAGACAACTCGTATCTACTCGTCTCCCTCACTTGAGGATCGATTTAGCTCTATGTCCAACTTATTAAAGTGCACTTTTTAGCCATGACACTATCACATGCTTATGTGACAGAGCTGATTAAAAAGTAGACCATATTATACCAAAACTATAGGCTTAAGTAAAATATCCTTTCAGGCCATGAAAAAGGGCGAGGCATATTGCCTCGCCCTTTTAACAAGTGGATGAACAGAACTAACCACGGCGGCGGAGAGTTAAAGAAACGCCCCCAATAACTACCACGATTAAAAGTGCTAGAATGACTAACCCCCAACGAACTTGTTCGCCCGGGTAGCCAAACTGCTCAACATCGAGCTGACTCACTTCGACCGCGGTCGGTTGACCGCAAGGGCCTACCTGCACTGGCCCGAAGGTCTGAGTGTCTCCGCCAAATCCAACCGATTGAAGGTAGTAAAAGTAAATCGTACCTTCTTCAATCGTTTCATCGGTAAAATCGTAGGACGCGCCTTGTCCGCCTCCCGGGGAGTTTGAGGGAATAAGTTCAGGATTAACTTGGGTACCAATATCGCCTTCCGTTTCCGAACGGAAGAGATTGAACCCAAGAACACTGTTTTCAGTCACGGTTTCCCACGTAGCCAGTACAGCTAACGGTGAGGGTATGCAATTGGCACCGAAACTTTCCAGCACAACCTCCTGCGGAATACACGAAGAAATCGTGAAGGTCCCGCCGTTCACAAGCTCCAACGTAAGAGGTCCATTGGTCGTAACTAACGTAACCGTACCATCATCAATTGTGACTTCGGGGTCGGTCGAGTTTACATAGTCGTAATAGTGGCTGCTGCCACCACTTTGTGGCGGCTCAAACGTTGCCGTCCGGAGTTCACCATTGAAGCGATATGTAACTTCTCCATAGCTTAATACGCCGTTTGGTGTGTGAATTACTAAGAAATGAACCTCAGTCGTCCCATCAGGCTTAATGCACACATGGGACAAATTGAGTTTCGGCTCCGGCATTTCGGGCGCGTGAGCGATTTCCACCACTTCGGTGGTCGGAGCGGTCGCAGCTTCGACGGTCTGCGGCGCAAGCGCCGTGAAACCGACAAAAAGAACAGCGATGAGTGCCAGGACAAAAAGTAAGCGTTTCATTTGAAATCCTTTGGATTTGGTTACGATTGAGTTTATTTTGGGGATGGCCGAGCTTATGCTCGGGCTCTGTTTTACGCCAGTAGCTTGGCGACACGGGGGGTTTACACCTCCTTTCAAAGGTGAACTATGATTTTTCCTTTTATGTTTTTGAAAAGATTTCATTTCCCGCTTTCTCAAGCAAGGGAAACCAATAGACAACCTGTATCTACTCGTTTCCCTCACCTGAGAGTGTATTAGTTCTGTGTCCAACTTGTTAAAGTGCACTTCTTAGCCATACTGATACCTCATGCTTATGAGAGATCGTGAGTAAAAAGTAGATCAGTATTATAACAAAAACTATAGGATAAATCAATGCTGTCTAATTTATCTCCTATACATGTATTTAATCATCTTTTTGCGAATATTAAAAGTCGGGTGTATAATACCGAAACTATGTCAGTAGAAAATAACGGAAACTCAGAACCTCAATACCTAGATAGCTGTTATGCGTGTATCGTGTACTTCCCTCTTCATTTACGAGCACCTTCAAGTAAATACGCTGAAGAATTAGTTTCGAGAAGTTATTTCGAGAAAAATGTTAAAAGAATACATCTAATCCCAGGTCAAGGTGTTATTTTACAAGATGGCAATTTGTATGCGGACTTTGTAGAAAATATTTTCGAAGCTCAAATGACTGGTGTGCTGAAAAGGATTGACGGTTCAGAAACAATACTTGAAGAACCATTTGCTACGTTTTGTTTTGACTTATTAGGTAATGTCACTGTTTCCAACAATGGACTTGGCATAGATCAAGGTATAAAAACCTATAGGCGTGATTTAGTGAATATTCAACAAGGTGATGATATCCAAACACCCACGGATTTTATAACTACACAATATTGCCAGTTTCATTTTTATCCTGGTGCTAATCCTGAGCATATTGACGGGATATATGATGATATTATTGAAGAAGCACTAGCAAAAATAAATACCACTGTAGCGACATCAATAAACTAACCCACTCGCTTCTCTAGATATACTTTGTGTTTAGCTTGCTCTTCTTTGAATTTATTGTGATCTGTGCCATGCTTCTCGATAAGCTTCGTCGCATGGATTGCTCCGATGTAATGAGGCATGATCACATAACTTGCACCTGCTTCATATAATTGTTCAGTCTGCTGTGGATTTTCTGAGATAACCATAATGATGGCATTTCGACTCTTTTCTCTGATACGCGTCACCAGTTGTAAATTGGTATCAAACTCAGGGATCGTAGATATAGCATATTTCAAACCAGTGAATGGTAACTCTTCGAGAAACTCAGGATCTTTGGCATCGCCAAACTTAAACGGAATACTTTCTTCTTCTAAGAGTTTTATAGATTCTGGATTGAAATCTACCACCATGTGACTAAGACCTAATTTTTTGAAACTATGCACAAAATCTTGCCCAACTCGCTGATAACCAAACAACAATGCATCACACTTATCACCACTTCCTTTTTCTGGTTTCGATTTTCTCAGTTGCAGTATGTTGAGGATATTACTCAAAATTGGATATAACTTCTCTGCATATAAGATGAAATACGTAGATCCTGCAATCGTAAAAAGTCCGACAAAGGTAATCATCGATAATTGCTCTCGTGATAAATGCCCAACCTGAAATCCCAATGTAGCCAATATAAGTGAGAACTCACTAATCTGAGCTACTGCAAGCCCCGCCATGAATCCAGTACGCTTACTGTAACCCAGTAGATTCATGAGGATCATCATGATAATCGGATTACCGATCAAGACATATAGTGACAAGATAAGAATCGGTCCAATCAATGAAACGAGATTATCAAAGACCATCTGTGATCCAAGAAGGATGAAAAACAATAGAATGAAAAAATCACGTAGTGGACGTAGTCTCGCAGATGCTTCGGCTGCGTACGGTGTCATCGATAAACTCACACCGGCGACCAATGCTCCGATCTCGACTGAAAAACCAAGCTTGTAAAACAATGTCGCAAGACCCAGTCCCCAACTCAACGCAAACAAAAATAATAGCTCTTGTGAATGTGCGACAAATTTACTTAGTTTGGGGAGAATATAACTACTAATTGCAATCATCAGTGTAATTACAACCACTCCTTTTCCGAGTGTAAACAATGTGATTAACACAATATTTCCCTCGCCACCAGCTGATATTGAGGTGGTCACTAGTAAAATCAATGTGGCGACGATATCTTGGACTAACAAGAATCCAATCGCGATTTTGCCATACAGTTTATTGAGATCACCTTTATCTGAAAGCAGTTTGAGGATGATGATCGTACTACTAAAAGTCAGTGCAATGGCAACATATAGTGCTGAGATTGTTTCTATTCCCAGAAATTTCGCAATAGTAAAACCAATAATCGTAGTAAAAAAAACCTGGCCCAAACCGGTCACCAGTGATACTTTACCTACTTCTTTGATGACATTGGGGCTCAGATTTAAGCCAACTATAAAGAGTAAGATCGTAATACCGAGTTTGGAAAAAAGCTCAATGATCTCCCCACTATGAATCAGATTCAACGCATAAGGACCGAGTAAAATACCAGTGAAAATATAACCAACAATTAACGGCTGTCTTAGTAATCGCATCAACATCGAGACACATAAAGCTGCAACTAAGATAAGACTAAGCTCTGTAAAAATTTCCATAGTTCTTAGCGTAGCAAATCTAAGTAGAAAAAAGAAGGGTGATTATTGTTGTATTTCTCGTATTGCAGGTTCTTGTGCAGGAGCTGACATATCATACATCGGCATTACATCATCCTTTGATCGTTGAGTAGACATGATAATGACTAATCCAAGAAAGAATAAGATCACAAACCAGATAAGTGTCACTATAACTGTCGCTAGTGCTGAGATCCACCCTCGCTTAAGCCCGATGGCAATAGCTGGACCAAACAATACTGTCGGATACAATCCTGCAGATAATACGACTATGAACAAGGCGACCAAGCTTTGTAAATTGTTGTACCAATATGAGCTGATATATGTCGCATAAAAATATAATCCGAAACTATATAGAGTCAGCAACAATGCAGCAATAAAACCGATTGTACTGATAATAATCATCATTTCAGTACGTTGCTGTGCTTGTTTTTCAGCCGCAGTTTTTGCAGTTTCTTGTCTGTCTCTCAGTATCTTGCGTACATGTTGACCAATTAGGACTAATGCGAGAATGAACCCTAACATAAGCATCAATCCAATCACAATCTGCTTAACATACAGCTTGAGTAATGATGTTGCATACTCACCAGTAACTTTGTATGTATCACCGGCTTGCAGATACGATGATGTCTCAGTGATCACACCATAGCCGATATCAGCATAAAAAGAATCTAAGCGATTATTACGCTCACCTGTTGGTGCTGCAGCTGACATAGCTTTATCAAGACTTTGGAGTGACTCAGACTGCGTATAAGACACATTTGCATCAGCTTTTTTGATCACCAGCTGTGGATCTACTCTTATACCGAGGTTGAGATTTTGAATTTCCTGATCGGATTTCAACGTTTCAAATGTATATCTATAGGTATCAAACACAGTTTCATCTGTGTAGCTGAAACTACGATACGATAATACAATACTGCCTGATTTACTGGCTTCAATTGTTTCTTGCAACGGTACTCTAAGCTCATTTCCTGTAATTGCCGGATTAACTCGAATATAGCGATTCTGTCCATAAATGTTGTAATAAGATGAATCTTCATACTTCAGACATGCTGGGTCACTTCCACCGACGGTTGTCCCTGCTGTGACTGCAAATGTTTCATACTGGACACACATCGGCTCCTTGATGACCTGGTATGCGATCAGATCTTCAGTAACAGGTGCTCCTTCTGGGAAGGTCAAGACATATTCTTTTTGATCTACGTCTGAATCATTAGTGAAAACAGCACGGAAATTTACCACAGCCTCACCATTGCCGCGCAAATAAACTGTATATGCTTGATCTTGGCCTAATATACTACCCATTGATGCCACATCCGGCGGATAGATCATTCTTTCTTGAGCCAGTGCATGAGGAGTAATACCGAGACAGAAGATAATAGCGAATATGAAGCTTGAAAAGTATTTCACATAATTATTATGACAAAAATATATCCACATCGCAACTCCGGAGTCACATTCATACTTGATATGAATATAATCTAAGTGTGATTTGTGCTATGATGTAATTATGAGAATCTCCTCAGTACGAGCAATCCAAATCTTAGATTCACGAGGTAAACCTACCTTACGTACATTTATTACCCTTGAAGATGGATCAATCCATCAAGCCTCTGTCCCATCTGGAGCCTCAACTGGTAAACACGAAGCTCTTGAGCTACGCGATGGCGATGCACTTACTTTTGCGGGTCAAGGCGTCACAAAAGCTATCAACTATGTCAATACCGTCATCAAGCAAATACTGATCGATAAAGATGTCGATGATTTAAAAGGAATTGATCGGATGATGATCGATCTTGATGGAACAGATAATAAATCGAAACTTGGAGCTAACGCAATCCTCAGTGTCAGTATGGCTGCAGCACGAGCAGCTGCATATGCAAGCAATCGTCCACTTTGGAGATTCCTTCATGACTACTACTTTCAAAAAATGACACCAGGATTTCCTCGTTTGATGGTCAATCTCATCAACGGTGGTAAACATGCCAACTGGAACTTCGATCTCCAAGAGTTTATCATCATCACGACCTCGACCGAACCTTCATTTTCTACTCGAGTTGCTGCTGAAATTTTCACCCAACTTGGCCAAACTCTCAAAAAACAAGGTTTTGCCACACTTGTAGGTGACGAAGGTGGATACTCGCCTGCTTTCAGCTCAAACGAGCAAGCATATGAAGCAATTATTGATGCAGCCAAAGCTGCAGGTTATGAAAACACTAAAGATTATGAACTAGCGATGGATGCTGCGGCATCAGAGTTTTATGAAAATGGTGAATATGTTCTGAAGCGTGATAATCGAAAAGTTTCACCGCAAGATCTGATCAAGTACTACTCTGAGCTTGGACAAAAATATCATATCCAATCATTCGAAGATCCTTTTGAACAAGACGACTGGGCATCATTCACTCAGTTCACCCAGATGGCTAAGCAATTCCATTTTCAGGTTGTCGGTGATGATTTCACCGTCACTAATCCTGAAAGACTCGAAAAAGCAATTAAGGAACAAGCCGCCAACGCAATTATCATCAAGCCAAATCAGATCGGCACAATCTCAGAATCTGCACAAGCAATCAATATGGCCAAAGATGCTGGTTGGAAAATTGCTGTATCACATCGATCAGGTGAAACTGAGGATAGCTTCATCGCAGACCTCGCCTATGGCAGCGGTGCAGATTTCATCAAAACAGGCTCAATGTCTCGAAGTGAACGTCTCGCCAAATATAATCGCCTTCTGGAAATCGAAGCTGGTATGTAACTACTTGCTACTCAGTTATCTGCGTATTACAATGAAATGATATGAGACGATTCTTCGTCATGTTTTTGATATTTATATATCTAATGCCCGCCACGACATATGCTCTTGAGAGCACTCTCTCGTTCGAACCCGTAACTCAATCTGCTCAAGCTGGGCAAGAAATCACTATTGATATCAATATCCACTCTGATAATCAAGAAATAGCTTCATCAGATATCTGGTTACAATACCCAACTCGTTTGCTAGAGTTCAAAAAATCTGAAACCAAGCCTGGATCATTGTTTACCAGTGTTGATGCCAAAGTAATGGATGACTTTATTTATCTCTATGGTATCCAAACCAATCCGTTGGCAACCAAACCGACCAATGGCACAATCGCGACCCTCACTTTTATGACAAAAACTGCGGGGAATGCAGAGTTTAGATTTATCTGTGATCCATCAACTTCGATGTCTTCACAGATCATCAGAAATGATGCTGCGTTTACGAATATCATCAACTGTGAGCTTACCCAAGCTCACACTGCCGCAGTGGCAATCAATGATGGTAGCGTACTTGGGGTAAGTGATGAAGCTAAATCACCGTTGACCTATACCGTCGGCGGGTCAATCATATTTGTTCTATGTGCTTTTTTCATAATTTCGTACATTCGTACTCACCATAGATCAGCATGAAAGCCTACACACTTCTGAAACAAGGACTGACCAAAAGACAGATCGGTATCTTGGCTGTTGCAGTCGCTGTACCAATAGTCATCGGCTTTCTCATCTTTGCCTTTATGACGGTACAAACTGAAACAAAAGCCAATGATGAAGCTCCACAAGGCCTCAATATCGTGCCGGTCGATGGTCAAACCGCCACTGTCAGTTGGAATACGGGAACAGACACTCTCGCTACTGTAGAGTATGGCACTGAGCCTAATCCTGATTCATTTGTAAAGTTTGCGTTCTCAGATACCCCGACCACAAATCATAATTTACAGATCGATAAGCTGACTCCGGGTACAACCTATTACTTCCGCGTGCGTGTAGGAGATAATGTCTATGACAACGAAGGTCAACTGTGGTCATTCACCACTCCTGGTGGTGATACGATTTCCCCATCACCCACACCATCTATCGAAATTAGTGGCGAAGGCGAACCAGAAGCGACAGCAGAAGGAACTATCATTCCGGTCCCCACAACAGCTTCCCCTTCTGCCGGTCTGACAGCAGTTCCTACTCCAACAGGTCCAACACCAACAACAAATCCGAACGTTACACCTACAAGTACTATCGGAGTTTGTCAGTCAACCAACTGTACGACGATCAAAGCTAATCTGGGGACATCATGTACTACACAAGATTATGTCAGATGTTTGTACACACCGACATCCACTACACCAGTACCAACAGCAGTACCTGCAACGTCAGCACCAACACCGACAGGCAATGCCCTTGATCCAGCACTTAAAGAGCTCTGTATGCTGACATTCATGCAGCCAAATAGCTGTGGCTCATGGATCTGGGATGATATCGAAACCAAAGTTGAAGCTTGTCGCGAAGTTTTCACACGCTACTTCATCCAATGTAAAAGTACGAGCTGGGAATCAACTGATCCAGCGATTTGGTACTGTAATGACATCAAAACGAGTAATACAGCAACGGTACCTTGTAGTACAGAACCAACACCAAATCCATTGCAATCTGTGTTCTGCCGAGTACGTGCGGAAGACGAAGTAGGCGGTGCAGCTCATGCTACTGCTTGGACATATGGTGGTCCAGCTCGCTGCCCGACCAGCACACCGACCTCGACACCCACTCCAACAGCAACTAATACTCCCACACCTACACCAACACCGTAAATACAGCTGACTTGAGCTTAAATTATCGGTATAATGAATTATGGCAAAACTAATTCTCATCCGACATGGTAGGTCTGAATGGAATGATTTAGGGCTTTGGACTGGTTGGAATGATATCCCTCTCAATGATACTGGCCGTGCTGAAGCACGTCGTGCAGCTACTGAAATGCGTGATATCCAGATCGATAAAGCCTATGTCTCTGATCTCAGCCGTGCTCAAGAAACACTTGAGATTATAAAAAAAGAGCTCAACTTAACTAATATCCCAACAGTTGTCAGTCCAGCAATCAAAGAACGAAGCTACGGTGATCTGGCTGGGAAAAATAAATGGAAAGTCAAAGAAGAGTTTGGCGATGATCAGTTTCTCAAATGGCGTCGTAGCTGGGATTACCCTATTCCCAATGGAGAAACTCTGAAAAATGTCTATGAACGAGTCGTACCTTACTTCGAAAAAGAGATTTTACCTGAGCTCAAAGCCGGTAAAAATATCCTCGTTTCTGCACACGGTAATAGTTTGCGTGCATTCATCAAACATCTCGAAAAAATATCTGAGGATCTGATTACGAGTCTTGAAGTGGGCACTGGTGAGGTCTATATCTATACCATTGACGAGCAAGGCAATGTCACAGATAAAGAAATTCGTGCGACGAATGAAGCTAAACACAACGTTTAAAGCTTGTGATAGATTTTCTTCAAGGCTTCAATCCCCTCCCAAAACATCTCGGTATCAAAGTTTTCATTGGGAGCATGCAGATTATCATCTGAAAGTGTAAATCCTGTCAGTACGACTGGCTTACCAAATAAACGAGTGAAACTCTCTGCTACCGGTATACTTCCTCCACTTCGGTTAATTACCGCATTATTCCCGAAATGCTCACTTAGTATCTCGGAAACCTGTTGCACTAACGGATTTTCAAGTGAGGTATAGAACGGTCGATCTATACCAAGCTCAGTTAATGTGTATTTTATCTCTGAAGGGATTGTATTTTTAATAAAATCTTTGACTAATGCATCCACTGTTTCTGGTACTTGATTATCGACGAGGCGGAAAGAAAACTTCGCTTTGGCCGTACGAGGAATAACTGTCTTTGGTCCTTCACCACTAAATCCACCTGTGATACCATGCACATCCATCGATGGGAAAATCTTGGATGCCAGATAACTCGGTACACCACGAACAGTAGTCAAACCATAGACATTTGCCTCAGATTTTAGCTCATCATCTGACTTCTGTACATTTTCTAAGAGCTTTAGCTCTGTATCTGGCACCACTCTAACATCTTTATAAAAATTTGGAATCAAGATCTCACCGGTTTGTATATCTTTCATCTTGGCAAACAAATCTGACAAAACATTTAATGGGTTATATACACGATTACCATAGACACCTGAATGCAGATCACTTTCACCGATAGTAAGCTCAATTTCATAGTAGATCAGTCCTCTGAGTGCATAGAATAATTGAGGTACACCTTTGGCATACATGCCAACATCGGTGATGAAAAAGATATCTACCTTTTGCAATAATTCCCGCAAATCTTGCAGGTATTGTTCGAGATAGATACTTCCAGTCTCTTCTTCACCCTCAAGGATAAACACAATATTGTTCGTTAAGCTATCTGACTGAATCAACTGTTCAATGGCAGCAATGTTTTGCATGACATGACCTTTATCATCTGCGACACCACGACCATACAGCTTATCGCCACGTTCAGTGAGGACAAAAGGCTTCGATTTCCACTCTGCGACTGGATCTTCTGGCTGGACATCATAATGTCCATAGATTCCAATTGTTTTTTTAGCGCCTTCAACTTTTCTTTCTGCGATAAGCAGTGGATGACCTTCTCCTTTTACAACTGTTTTGACGGTAAAATCGAGACTTTCAAGCTTTTTCGTCAAAAAAGAAATCGCAGTTTGCATCTCATCTCGACGTGCAGGATCTGCAGATACAGATTCAATCGCGATGAAATCAGTCAGTTCTTTTAGAATTTTCGTTTTGTCCATAGCTGCATTATACTAAGCGTATGAAAACAATTCCTACCCTTCTTACCACCACGCAAGCAGAGTTTATAGAGCAGATGCAGTTATTCCAGCCTCATTATGCACGTATTCAACTTGATATCGGTGACGGACAACTCGTACCTAACACTACCACGCAGATTAGTGATATAAAATCTATGCTCGAAAACAATGAAGTATCACTTACTTCAACCTTTGATTTTCATCTCATGGTTCAAGATTATGCTGGTGCACTTGAGGAAATTAGAGAACTGCAAAAGATAGGCATGCAAGTTGATACTGCACTCATCAATGCTGGACTTAAACCGCAGATCGACAGATTGCAAACTCAGTATGAGTTTAAACTGGGACTTGATGTTTTCCCAGAAGTTACCATCCCACAGATCACCACACAGTATGATCTCTCACAAATTGAAACCATCCAGATCATGACCGTCAATCCTGGTTTTCAGGGTTCACCTTTCTTACCTGAGATGTTGCTGAAGATCAAAGAGTTACGTAAACAAAACTATGCAGGCTCCATCATGATTGATGGCGGTGTAAATGGAAATACCATACCAACAATTAGTTCTAAAGAACATAAACCAGATTATATCTGTATCGGTAGCTATCTCACCAAAGCAGGAGCTGATCTCGAAACACGTATCGAAGAACTGAAAAAATTAGAGTGATGAAGCAGGTGCTGGATACTTCGCTAGATACTCTTCTTTGAGCTGTGCGAACTTATTTTCTTGAATTGATGCACGAATCTTGGCCATGAGTTCACTGAAAAACCAAATGTTATGTGAAGTGGTATACATCATCCCGCGTGGATCACGCTCGACAAACATCTGCCAAAGCTGCTCCCAGGTCACGCCTTCTCGACAACCGAAACAGCCACAAGTAGTAGAAACAATTGATGTATCAGCTTTGCGATGACGCATCGAAATGCGTCCTTCATGGGTATACAAAACTCGATGCCGAGCTTCACGAGTCGGTATCACACAATCAAATAAATCTACACCGCGCTCAACACCTTCGAAGATATCACGTACCTGACCGATTCCCAGCAGATGTCGAGGCTTTGCAACGGGTAAAATTGGCAGTATCCAATCTAAAATCGCATGCATCTCTGCTTTAGTTTTACCGAGACTACCGCCGATACCATACCCCGGTACATCCGCTTGAGCGAGAAACTCCGCAGCTTGTATGCGTAGATCATGATATGCTCCACCTTGGACGATACCAAACAATGCTTGTTTAGCAGCATATGGTTTATGAGCCTCGATACACCGGTCAAGCCAGTTAAATGTCCGCTGCTGTGCTTGGGCTGTGTACTCTTTTGAGTTCAGTGGTGAAGTGCACTCATCAAACGCAAAAATGATATCTGCACCTATCTTGTGCTGTATGTCCATTGAAATCTCTGGATTAAGCGTGATATCTTCACCATCCCATCGGAAGGTTACATCATTTTCAGTAATCGTGACGGGGTTTTCGGTATCTTGAACTGCATGCTCAGCTCCTGGGAAAAAACCGCCAATTTTACCGACTTGATGAGACTTACCAAAACCAAGCGAGAAAACCTGAAAACCGCCACTATCTGAGGCATAGGTGCGATCTGATAGATTCATGAAATTATGGATTTCTTTCTCAGATTCAATTTGGGCTAAGATTTTTTTAGTGTAGATATGAAACGTATTCACAATCAGATACTGACATGGCAGCTCCGGCCATAACTCTTTCGGTATCGCTTTGATCTCTCCTTCCGTCGCAACAATTGCAAGCTCCGGCGTTTGCAGCTCAAGATGAGGTGTACTAAAGACACCTGACCGAGCACGAGATTGATTGTCTTGAGTGTTTAATTTGAATTCAAACATAGGTTGTATAGTATACCAACTTGTTATAGTTTTAAAAACGTCAGTTCGTATTGACCACATGTGCAGAACCTGCTACGATTATGTCATACTTACCATGAAAGTACGCGCTTATTTTATTATTACAATTCTTAGTTTCCTCCTCATTGGATCTTCCTTTAGTATTTTGACATATGCTCAAGATTTCACAGCTGAGCCGACCATAGGCAGAGATCCACAAGTAACATCAAGTCCAGGCAATCCACCGTCACCTACTTTGGGTAGTGACAAACCAGTTGAAGAACTTAGTCCAGGCGTCAGTCCGACACTTGATCCCACCAACCCACCTCCTTCGACTCGGGAACGGATCTTATATCTTAATAGTACGAAATCATCCACAGCTGATACGTATTATGAAAAAACTGGTATTACCTTACCTCCACAAACCGTAAAACTTTCTGTAGATGCGCTCGTGTATTATGCAGGGGTCCGCGGCTTGGAAGCTTCTTTGTTCTGTGCTGCAGCTAGTTGCCCAGGTGGCAAAGTAAATGGTCAAAAATATGAACCAGTAATTATCTTCAATCAAAATACTGTCGATTTTCGTACTAAAACAGTACAAATTGCTATCCCTGGTCAAGGAACATATGGAATCCGTATCTATGGATACGATGGCACAGAAGCTGATATCGATAACGTCAAATTAATGGTTCAAGGAGCAGCCGGACCACAAACTATTGATTACATGGCCAGTAGCAATGGAAGCTTCGATGAAGTTTTAAATCCTATTCCCTCACTGCTTAGAAATCAACCAAATGGTTGGGGTGCAGGTACTGGAAACTGGGGTTATGATCTTGCTGGAGTAAATACGAACTACCAAGGAAAGACAGTCTTATCTTTTAACTCAAGTAGTCGTATCAAACGTGATTTTAATGGCGGACCTCTTTGGTCTCGCTATGAACAATCTATCCAAGGGGGAGGCACATATACACTAGAAGTCACGGCCTGGGCCGCGATTATCAAAGATCGTGGCATTTCGGTAGCTCTTGCCTGTGGTATGGATCAAGGCTGCCCAGGTGGAAAAGCTGTCAACGAAGTCTATGAACCACAGCTGAGATTATCACAAGGGACTACATTTGCCACAACCAATACTACGATCACCGTACCTGATAACGGCACTTATTTCTTGAGAATTTTTGTTAACGATGGATCTGAAGCAATGTTTGATAGTGTAATATTGAAAAATGCCGAAGGAGAAACGGTCAATGCTAATCCAAGTTTTGATCAGATCACAGAAACACAATACCGACCAAACGAACCAACAATCTGGACAGCAGGCCCAAGTAATGTCGGCTACTACTTCGGTAAAAGTGCGAATGATATCTCAACTACATACTGCCCTTTGCACTCAATAGGCGACGCAAACTGCGATGATCTAATCGATGAAAAAGATTACGCTATCTGGAAAGATGAGTATGTCGGTGATGTCAACGGTCTACGCGCTGACTTCAATCGAGATAACAAAGTAAATGGTGTAGATTTTGAGATCTGGAGAGTCCATCGATTTGATATTGGAATAAGTGGAAATGGTACTGGCACAGGAACACAAAGTAAACCACCAATGAGTGAATCTAATATAACTATATGAGCATCAATACTGAATCTTTATCCGCACACAAAACGAGAATAGTATTTCTAGCTATTATTGCGTTAGTCGCTATAGCTGCTGGAATTCTCTTTTTCTATGAATATAGTGAACGTTCACGTGCAGTAATTGATTATTTTCCATTACGTTTCCAAACAGAAGCTATCCGACTTGCCAAAGATGGTGGAACTGGTAGTGGTAAACTCTTTGGCCAATCACCCAGTCCAAATCACCCTATCTCATTTGTACGTATGACCGTGACGTATCCCAAAAGCATTGTCGATTTCGATGGTGTCAGTGATAGTGAATGTGCAGAGATGACAACGGTAGTGGTAGATGAATCGATGCAAGGAAATCTTGGAGTACTTCGAATTACTCGTAATACAGTGGGTCCACGCGCTGAGCTTCCGATAGATTTATTTTGTATCGCTGCACTTAAGTTTAAAGCTAAAGGTGTCATCGGTACTGGCAAAGTTGAGTTCTTTCAAACTAATCCAAATGATGAAAACAACTGGGAAATCATCTCACCAAGCACCTCATTTAGCCCAAGATTTGAAACACCAAACTTTATCGATATCATCGTAACTGAAGATGGTACTGGAGGAGGCACTCCCGGTGGTGGCACTGGCGGTCCCACTCCAACTACAGATCCAACAGCAACAGGAAGCGCACGACTCAATGTGCGTGTTAAACTGCAAGGTATAGTGGCTCGGCCCCGACGACCTCAACCACTTGATATGCAAGTTACTCTCGTCAAAGGTGCTCAAGATGAACAAACAGTCATCGGTACTAAAACAGCTCGATTTACTGTCCAAGACAATGGTGACTGGGTCACTGATACAGGATTCGATGCTACACCAGCTGGAGACTATGCAATCTTCATCAAAGGACCTAAACATCTACAAAAGAAAATCTGTGATAACACGCCTAGTGAAAATCTTTCGGGTACATATGCCTGTGACGAGCCAAAGATTAGTTTACGACAAGGGAATCAAACGCTTGATTTCACAGGAGTACTGTTGCTTACCGGTGACATCCCTGTACAAAATGGCTTGATTGATTCGTATGATATATCGTTTGTGCGTAACAACTTAGGAACAACAGGTGAAGATCGACTAGATCGTGCTGATCTCAACTTAGATGGTATCGTTGATACCCAAGACTATTCATTGATTATCGCTGCCCTTGAGTTTAAGTACGAAGACGATATTCAACCTGAAGAGTAAATCATTATTGTTAAGGAAACAATCTCCGCAGATTCCCCGCATCGCTAAACATCCCACTGATATCTTCCCATCCAAGTTTACCGTCACTATTGAAATCAAACGGAAGCATAGACTCAAAAATTATTGTATTAGTACCCTTGGTGAAGGTTATATGGGTCTGTCTAGGCAGATAATGATCTTTCAAGAGTACTGCTCGATATTTTTTGCCAAGAGCAATATTTTCAACTTTATCAATTGTGGCAATACCACGTTCTAAACGTATCCCCGCATTTTTATACACAAGCTCATCATACTCATCAAATAACTGGAGCTCAAAGCCATCATCAGTAGTTGTAAACTTCGGAAACAACGAAGCTTGGACGTCAAGCGCAGGAAGCGGAACAACAGTAATCTTCCACGGTTGACTCGCCAAGACTGCTTCCTCACCTCGATACAGATAAAACTTCAGCTCTGTCGGACCGATCTCATCAAGCGTCGTAATGTAAATATCTATCGTACGAGTCTGTGATGGTTTGACGTGACCGAGAGGTGAAGTCAGATACCGTGTTTCTGGGATGCCCGTAAGCTTGATCTGATAATCATCTTCGACACTCCAGATCGCTTGGCCTGTATTTTGCAGCTTCAACTCGAAGTGATAGGTCGATTCTGCCACAATCTCTCGGGGCAGATCATAGGTGAAGCTACCAGACTGCCGGATTGCTGGACGACCCGCCTCCTTGGGCAGATTTTTGACTAGTTCGTACTCAGGAAAAACCTCAGAACCGCCTGGCTTGACCCAGGAAAACTTGAGAAACGGCTCGACCTGGTAATTAAGGATGAATGGTGTCACGGCTTTTACCCGATTATCTGGCAACCACAATGTTTGATAGGCAATCCTGAAGTTTTCGGCTACTTCTTCACGGCTCAGTGCGTCTCCATCCCAGCCAGTCTCCGTGATAAATACAGGTAGTTCCTTCACACCCAGTTCATTTAGTAATGATAACTCCCATTCGTAAGTGCGAACACTACCTTTACCAGTACCTAGCGGTGAACCACGAAAAGCAGGATTAGGATATGAATGAGAGGAGAGACCATCAAAGTATTTATTGAAATCTTCAACTCCAATTATCTCTACTACTTGTCTCAAGTAGATGCCAGCATCCTGGTAACGTGGTAAGGCAGATGGTGCCGATGCATCCATGCCACCGAGCATTATATAAAAATCACCATTCGCATCTTTCAGTCCGCGGGCAAATGCTTCATTGATCTCTGCAAAACTTTTGCTATCGACACTGCCTCCCCATTCGGTGGCATGATTTGGTTCATTGAACAAAATAATGTAACGATCCTTGACCACCCACTTGAGCTTGTTCAGGAATTGTACCCAATCTTGGACATCTGTACTATCAGGACGCTCCCAATTACTGCCGGCGGGCTTGGTAGCCAGTCTGACGATCGGTATAAGTCGCTTTTCACGCAGTTTTTCGAAGACTCCTTGCCATTTATTGAGATCTCGATCATTTTCCTGAATGACGACGGTAATATACCCCCAGCTACCACCGTTTGAGTTCACCAGCTCATCGGCTTTTTGTAGATCTAGGTCATCTACTGTAGCCACATGAATACCATACTTGTTGTTTTGGGCTGATACAGCAGGCACATGACATAGCAGAAGCACGATGCTAAACAATACAAAAACCAAGAGTTTATTCATAAGAAGCCTTAATTATACCTTGGGAAGAACAATACTTTTTTGATGAGAGTATTGTCCTGACGAGTCTTTGTACGAAATCTCGCATTCTTCGTCTGCTTGGAAGAACAGTATCTCAGCAATACCTTCGCCCGCATAGATCTTGGCAGGAAGCGGTGTTGTATTAGAGATTTCGATGATAAGTGAGCCTTCCCACTCTGGTTGAAGCGGTGTAACATTCACGATTATGCCACAGCGAGCGTAGGTAGACTTCCCGATACATAGCCCTAAAACGTTACGTGGGATACGCAGGTATTCAAGACTTCGAGTCAAAGCAAATGAGTTGGGTGGGATAAGGATATACCCCTGTCCTGAGACGTCTACAAACGATTTATCGTCAAATTTCTTGGGGTCGACCACAGCTGAGTGGACATTGGTGAAGATTTTGAACTCATCAGCTACTCGGAGATCATATCCATATGATGACAAACCATATGAGACTTTGCCTCCTCTGACAAGCTTTTCCTCAAAAGGTTCAATCATTCCGTGTTCCTTGACCATGCGTTTGATCCATTTATCAGGTTGTATAGACATAAGACTCTTATTATACCAATAGAGGCGAAATATGCACAATAAAAACTCCTATAAAACAGACATTTTACTTATGTAAGAATCATGTAAAAACCTATAGTGCTAATTTGGCTATAACTAAATTTAATTGAACATTTATATAAATACAAACTGTATTAACAATCTAAGTATTATTGCATAAATAGCTCATTTTATCAACATCTGACTGATGAGTTTTTTACAACAACAACTTTTGCTTTAAAAATAATTTTCATTATTTACAATATTTTTATATAGATACTCAATTTATTCATAAAAATATATTGGGCTTTAGATTATCATAGTAATCCATAATGCTATTTTACTTCAAATTTACAACAAATAGCATTCCCACAATGATGAAATTAACTTAATATTGTCACTGAGCCTCAAAGCTTTACATTTTGCCGCATTTTATTTGAAGTAATAGTTAATCCAATTATTGGCAGTTATACATACATAACTGACAATCACGATCCTCACTTGTTTTTTGACAGCAATTTATTACAATGCAGGTAACATGAGTATTCAACCTTCTGCACGCCTTCAATCCTTACCGGTATCTTCGATCCGTCGCCTCGTCCCCTATGCGAATAAGGCAAAAGAGCAAGGCGTACACGTCTATCACCTCAATATCGGGGATCCCGATGTCAAAACACCTGAGGTGATGATCAGAGCTCTGCAACAGTGGGATAAGAATCCCATCTCATATGCACCTTCTACTGGAACTCCAGAGTTTATTGAAAGTCTTATGTGGTATTACCACAAGTTAGGCTATGCATTTTTAACAAATGAGCATATTATTAGTACTATTGGAGGCTCTGAAGGTATAAACATGGCACTTTTCACAGCTTGTGAACCAGATGATGAAGTACTTATATTTGAGCCGTTTTATAGTAGCTATAGCACCTCTGCGATCGTAACAGGAATCAAAATTAAGCCAGTAGCCACAGAGCTTGCAGACGGCTTCCACTTACCAAACAAAGAAACGATAATCTCTTCCATAAGCCCTAAAACCAAAGCTATCTTATTTTCCAATCCCTGCAATCCAACTGGCACTATCTATACAAAAGCTGAAATCGAGATGCTCGTCCAGATCGCTCGTGAACATGATTTATACCTTATCTCAGATGAGGTATATCGTGAATACAACTTCACAGACCGACCCGTCATCTCATTACTCGACTATATCCAAGATTTGCCAGATCGGATTATCGTTCTGGATAGTTTATCTAAGCGTTATAGCTTGTGCGGCAGTAGACTTGGTGTGTTTATCACGTTAAATCAAGCTATTTATGCAGGTGTGACAAAATACGCCATTGGACGCCTGTCTGCAGGCACAGTCGACCAACATGTCGGTGCACAACTTACACAGGTTCCTGAGGGCTATTTCAAGCAAGTCCGCCTCGAATATGAGTCGCGTCGAGATATTATGTACCACGGACTGAAGAAAATCCCTGGCGTCGAAGTCCAGATCCCAGAAGGTGCCTTTTATATCATGGCAAAACTGCCTGTCGATGACAGTGAAAAATTTTGCATCTGGCTGCTTGAAGAATATCGTAAAAATAATGCGACAGTCATGTTTGCACCTGGAGCCGGATTTTATGCAACACCTGGCAAAGGCACTCAGGAAGTCCGAATAGCATATGTGCTCAATGGTACTGATCTGAAAGCGTCACTTGAGATCCTCGCAGACGCACTCACAGAGTATAATAAATCATAATATGACCTGGATCCACTTTGCCCTTCTCACCATCGCCGGCTACGGCATCTTTGATTTATTTGTCAAACTCACATCGGGCAAAATGCACAGTAGCTTTGCTGGATTCATCATAAACTCTACTGCGGCACTTCTTTTGCTCATATATATGTTTATCGCTCGCGCGCAAGGGGCAAAAATATTTGAAGTAAAAAGTGGTGGATATATGTACGCCGTAATAGGTGGAATTGTTATTGGATTAACCTCAATCTGCTTTCTCAAAATGTTTGAAGCTAACCCTAATTATGCTGTTGCTGTTCCGTTTGTACGTATCGGGATCGTCGTCATCGCAAGCTTAATTGGTATCTTTATCTTGAAAGATCAAGTAAACGCCGCTAAATATTTGTTAGGCTTTGCACTGGCAATGATCGGATTTTACCTTTTGTTATCTGCTGGAAAATAATGAAAACAGCTTTGATCGCAGTCAATGGCAATCTCAGTCACCTTCCTAAACTTGCTAGCCTTATCGATGAGCAAACTATCGTCATTGCAGCTGATGGTGGAGCGCAGCATCTGCTTGACGCAGACATCACACCAAATGTAGTAATCGGAGACATGGACTCACTTTCGGCAACCACTCTCAGAGAGCTTCACCAAACAGAAGCAAACATCCAGCAATATCCACGAGAAAAAGATTACACAGATACTGAGCTGGCGCTGAAATATGCACTTGCCATAGGCTGTACTTCGATCAAGGTCATCGGTTTTCTTGGCGACAGACTTGATCATATGTGGGCAAATATCGCCCATCTCGCCACGCAGATCCCCGCTGAGGTTGATCTAATAATCTACGAAAAAAACCAACAACTGAGTTTCATTTTCTCTACAAAAACATTTCACGGTAAAAAAGGCGATGAGCTTTCACTTATCCCGTTGCATGAAGATTGTACTGACATCACCACAACAGGTTTGCAATACAAACTTGATAATGAACTCTTACCGTACGGCACTACACGCGGTGTGAGCAATGTCTTTGAAACTGAGGAAGTAACTGTAGAACTAAAAAAAGGGATGCTTATGGCGATTCATCGGACGATGTAGGCCGTGGAGATGAACCTTCAGCTTGTTCTCGATCTTCTTCAAACTGTTGCAGATACTGCAGCTGATTTTTCTTCATGCTATCAAGTTTTTTGTTGTGTTCGAGGAAGATATTGACGCCAAGTGGAGCTGCTTTGCGTGGTTGAGGTTTTACGATTTCTTCGGCAGTTGGTACAAAAGTCATCTCTTGAAAGCTCACACCATCAGTGCCATAGTAACGTCTCAGATGGTATTCCTTGTTATCGATATAGAGCATGTGTTGCTGCTTTTCCGAATCACCTGGCAAGACCATACTGTATTTCTCACAGATATAATCGAGACAGCGCTCTTCACCGAGATAAGTAAACTTCGCTTGACCTGAATCAACCAGCTGTAAGAATCCCGGCACCCAGGTATCTGGCTGAAATGGTAGATATGTAGAGTAACCTTCAATCTGCGTTTTAAGCACTTCCCACCAAGCTTCTCCTGCAGGATCTTTCAGATAAAGCGTATCATCCACGATGCGAAAATCAAGAATTTCTTGCTTGTCACTCACCCCTGTAATTTGTTCATTACCGTTGTGCACTGCCCACGTATAATCAAGTTTTTTGCGGTTTTTAGTTATAGCGTACGTGCCTGAGTAATTCTTCGTTCTTTTGACATTCGCAACGAGTTTACAAACTGCTTCAGCATCAAGACGACATGGCGCAAACTGGGGACTATTGCGCATCAATAATAAGAGTAAAAGTACTGCAGTACCAACAAAAAGTGCAACAATAATCGAGACTGCACCACGTGTAGACATATGATTACTATAGCAGTCCTGACAGTCATGTACAACGAGGAAAGACCCTGCTAAAATAAATCTATGGCACATATAATCCGCGAATATACACATGCAGATGTCGACGGTATCAAAAAATGTTTGATTGATCTGCAAGAATTTGAACGCATGCTTGATCCGCAGAGACTTGAAGGTATCAAAGTCGCTCATGAATATCTAGCACACTTACTGCAGATCTGTGAAACGGGAAAAGGTAAAATTTATGTAGTAGAAATGCAAGAAGAGATCATTGGAATGATCTCAGTCTACATCGAAGACAGCAAGAAGCATTTCCGCAAATCTCATAAATTTGCTTATATCTCAGATCTGATGATCTTACCTGAGTACAAAGATCGTGGAATTGCGAAAGAACTGCTCGAACAAGCTGAAGAATACGCACGCAAACACGGTGCGACGGCTATCCAGTCTGCAGTGCTTGAAAAGCATCTTGAAGGTATCAATGAATACTTAAGAAACGGTTTCCACAAATACGAAGTGATAGTCAAAAAAACGCTTTAAGAACGCTTCATCATCTGAGTAAGTTTTAGCGCGGCTTGTGCTGTTCTATCTTGATAATCTCGTCCATATACTTCTGTCACAGTACCCATGTATCGAACATCTCCATTGATTGGAATGCCCAACTCTATCCCTTTATCTACCACACGTTGCGAAAGCACTTCATGACCTGTGATAACTTGATCAACAGTAAGACCTCTCCCTTGTCTTGCGAGATATGGCAGTCCTGATCCTAACGAAATCGTTTGTTCTGTTCTTGGCTGTGACATCATCGAACGATATCTTTGTCTTACTCTATTGGGATTATATGAAAAATCCTGAGTTTGATGTGCTATATTCAACATCTCAATAAATGACTCTGGAACAAGTTTTGCAGTATCTAAAGCTGCATATATTTGCTCTGAGTTCATATGGCTTAGACTCAGATGTTGGATCCCAAAATGCAAAAGCTGACTAAGTACACCGTATGGAACAGCAGTAAGCTGCTCTGTTTCTGTGAAAACATCCATATCTACTGCGGTGATCAGATGTGTAACGCCTCGTTGTTGGAAAAAACTTGCTATCTTATCCATTGACTCTACATATCGTTTCTCATTAAATCCCTTTTTGTTCAGAAAGCTACGTTGCGGAAGAAATTTAATTTTTGATTGAGAGCGTTGATAAAAACCTTTTGTTCGCTTAATCCACTCTTCTGTCTCTGGTCTATATCGTGACGTTATGGTGTCATGTGCACTATCGCTCACACCTACGACGGCAACTGCATCTATCACACCATGTTCAAGCAGTTTCCGCTGCACATTTGCGGCTGTAAATGCGTTTTTTTGTTCAAGAGTCGGTTCGTCATCAAACTGATAAAGATCATGATGATTGTCATACACAAGTAAACCAATTTTTGCATCTGGGTTAAGCTCATGGGCGACAAAACAGTCTATATAATGTTGCCCGTGTTCCCAAGAAATCGTTGTAATATCACGTGCTGACTGCATAAATTGCTCTTGCGTCTGAAGATAAAGATCATCAGGCTGTAATGGTGTCTCCAGACCAGCAGGTGTAGCGTCAAGTGATCTGACTAAGCTGGTACGGACATCATTCCAATTGTGCAAATATTGGAGCTCAAGTTTCTCAGACACTTGTTGAAGCTGATAGAGTCGTTTCAAAATAGCATAATCGTACTTGCTTTCTGCGACACGATTAACAACATCAATATTATGTAAACAGCGTTGTAGATCGAAACAACTAAGAGCAACAGTATGAAACTGCATACCGCCATTGGAGTAAGGTAATAGTATTGGCCTGTTATGAGGAAAAGGCCTTTCTGGATGATGCAAACGCTCAGAATTCATGCAGTATTATATCATCCTATAGCATTGTTTGCCCAGCGAGCATACATCGCAATCGCAAGATTCTTCTCTGATCCAAATGGTATAAATACTTCTCCACATTCGACTGTTGAATCAAGCTTCAGCTGTTGTTGTACTACTTGACCGACTGTCACTGGTGAGTATGGCACAGCATACGCATTCACGAGTACAAATAATGGTTGCTCACTCAGTAGTTCTTGGCACATCTGTAATAATTTCGCGAAGTCTTGCTCAAACTTCCACAGTTGACCGCTACTACCGTGACCAAATTTAGGTGGATCGATGATAATACCATCATATTTTTTACCTCGTTTGATCTCACGTCTCACATATGTCAGCACATCGTCGACGATCCATCTGACTGGTTTATCGGCAAGCTTCGATGCTTCTGCGTTTTCGCGTGCCCAAGTGACGGTGCCTTTGGAAGCATCGACATGTGTGACCGAGGCTCCAGCCGAAAGCGCAGCAAGCGTACCACCACCAGTATATGCGAAAAGATTTAAGACATTGATTGGACGATTTGCCGCTTTGATCTTAGTTTGCATCCACTCCCAGTGGATCGCATTTTCTGGGAAAACACCGACATGTTTAAACTGTGTCAGCCTAAGCAAAAAAGTGAGTTCATTCCAACGAAATTTCCAGTTAGCCGGTGACTGTTGCTTGATCCTCCATGCATCATTTCTTTGACCTGCAAGATGTGTAGCACTAGCCTTTTGCCACTCAGATTGTGGCAGATACGGGTGCCAGATCGCTTGCGGCTCTCCGCGGATGACCGTATATCCTGCAATTGTTTCCAGTTTTTCCTCATGACCTGCGTCAAGAAGTTGATAGTCTGTGAGTAGCGGAAGAGTAAGATTTTGGATTTTCATATGAATAGTATACTATAATGCTCTAAACCTACTATTCGAGTCGGGACGACTGGACTTGAACCAGCGACCTTTGGACCCCCAGCCCAACGTTCTAGCCATCTGAACTACGTCCCGTAGTTGCGCCATTCTATCAAAATTATACTCTTTTCGCTATAATGGGCTCAATGAAACCTGTACTTGTCGCAATCTTCGCTCACCCTGATGATGAAACCTTTGGTCCTGGAGGCAGTATCGCTGTCTACGCTCAAACTCATGATGTCTATGTCATCTGTGCCACTCGTGGTCAAGCAGGCGAAAATCGTATTGATGGTGATATGACCAACCTCGCAACTATCCGTGAACAAGAGCTCATCACGGCATCAAATATCCTCGGTGTAAAGCAAGTAATCTTCCTCGATTATATGGATGGCACACTCAGTAACTCAATCTATCATGAGGTCGCAGCCGACATCCGTAAAATCATCGATCCACTCAAGCCAGAGATCCTCATGACGTATGCCAATAATGGAGCTTCAGGACACTTGGATCATGTTGCGATCTCAATGATCACCCATTATGTTTTTCAGCAAGTAGATTATGTGAAAAAACTGCTAGCGTTTTGTTTGCTCAAAGAACAAACTGATGGCTGGGATGATTATTTCGTGTATGTTCCACCAGGCTATACGAAAGATCAAGTAGATCTCTTCGTCGATGTCTCATCTGTCTGGGAAACGCGTATCAAAGCGGTATACGAACATAAAACACAGCTAAAAGACGTAGAAATGGTGATCGAAGATCTGATGCTTTCTGACAAAACCGAGCCGTTCCTAGTGATTGAAAAGTAGTGTGGACCTGACGGGACTCGAACCCGTAACCTCTTCACTGCCAGCGAAGCGCGCTAGCCAATTGCGCCACAGGCCCATGCATCAAGATATTATACCGCATAACTTACTTCACACAACCTACAACTTACTTCTTTTTGAAATATTCCAGACAATCTCAAACATCTGTCGCTGCATCTGGGCAAGCTTAGCATTATGGATCTCTACTCCATAGATTTCTTCACCTTGCCAACTATAAAAAGCGACAATATCGTTATAGATGTCGATCTGATGATTTATTGTAAGATGCTTTTCAGCTATGTAACGCGACTCAAATTTCAGATCACTCACCAGCTGATTGTCTTTTTTTCCCTTAATACTTTCTAGATAGACATCAGAGTAAATATCACGCATCGATAAGTCACGCGCTTTAAACTCTTCACGCCAACTTTGATCATAGGTTTCGCCCACTAACTCATCCATCTCACGATAGGTATAACCGACAATCTCAGATTTTGCTTCAAGTGTATTCCAGATCATTTGCTTGATGCCTTCAACACCACGATACATAATCACTTCTGTGCCTGGTTGTTGCAGATTCATCATCGGATGCAGCATCGAGACCACATGAGGAAACGACTCTCGCAGTAGCGCCGCTTTGGCTTCTTGCTCTTTCACCAGCTGCTCTAAGTTATGGATCTCCGCGGCCTTAAGCACCGTTTTATATTCCTCGACTACCTCAAGGATAATTCCTCGCTTTTTCAGCTCATCGAGAAGTCGATAGATTTTGGTTCTATTGACACCAGCAGCTTTGGATAACTCAAGGATCGTCATACTTCCTCGAGTGACAAGAGCCGTATAAATAGATTTTTCTTCAACTGTAAAACCAAGCTGCGTGAGGAAGGTGTCAAGTGCGGAAAGATTGTCAGAAGAGTTTTTGTTCATATTTTGGACAACAATTTAACAATTATTAAGCTTCATAATAAACTATAAGTCATATATGTTCAACTCTATAACAACTTATATGCTCATGTCAGGGTATAGGAAGTATAATCTAAACTTCCTACCTCGACAAGCAAAAAAAACATCACAAAAAACCTATCTCATCACTGGTGCGAGCTCTGATATTGGTGCTGCAATTGCTCGAGCACTAGCCAGACCAAACACTACTTTAATTTTAACTGGTCGAAACAAAGCAAAACTTAAGCAGCTAGAAATTGAGCTACAACAAAAACAAACTGTAATACACGTTTGTCCTGCAGATCTACGTAAAGAAAAAGATATCACTCAGCTTATAAAAAAAGTCGAACAGATCACCGATTCTTTAGACGGTATCATCCATACAGCTGGGATCTACCACTACGCAAAACGCGCGTATGATGATATTTCGTTTGCTGATTTCTCATCTGAAGAAATAATAGCGAACTACATGGTGACAACCGTCAGCTTGGCTTTACTAGTCAATGCCTTACTGACGCTCATGAAAAAAAATAGCTCTATTATCGCAATCACAGGCACATTTGAAAACGGTGCGAAAGGATGGCTTCCGTATTTCGCTGCAAAAAAAGCACTTGAACAACTTATCATCGGGCTCACAGAAGAGCTGGCTGATAAACAAATACAAGCATTTGCTCTATCGCCATCAGACACACTCACTGAGAGTTATAAAACATATTTCCCACAATATGCGAGAGTAGACGAATGTTTGAAACCTGAAGATATAGCAATTCGAGTGAACCAACTCCTCTTACAAACCTCTTACATAAACGGTAGTATAATCGAACTATATAAATAAGATTTGCCTGCTGCAAAAGCAATTGTGGTATATAATACTTCCATTATATGTATGAGCCTGAGCCAAAAGATCTGTGGAATATGCCGCAGGAAGAATTTTATGCGCTTGTAGATCGTGAAGCAGCTGCGATGGCTCTCATTAAGCTTTTTCAAGCCTATGATCTTGCTCGGAAATATCTTCCTTTACCAGAGTTTGTTACAGATTTTTTCGAAGGTAAACTTAACGCCTATCCGAATGATGTACAAAAACGAGCTATCCTCTTAGCTACTCCACCTGTAGATCGCTTGACGATGCAGCTTGCCACTGAAACCCGTAAAAATGTGCCTTCTAAAGAAAAACGCCGTGACTTAGCAAGACGAAGACTTGAGGCAGTAACAAATATTGGTTTACTGGAACGACACACTCCCCATGCCGTACAGTATCCAGGTAATAAAGTCCGAAATTTGGGGGAAGAAACTCAGTATGATTTCATGCCACAGCTGTACGGCATCCCCACCAGTGACCTAGATCTACTGACACATACTGCATGGGAAAATCTTAAAATTCCAGGTGGTGGTGGGTTTGATTGGTGGTTTCAAAGACACATCTATCCAAATCCACCGATAGATACTACAGAAGCTCGGGCAATTGCGACCAATCTTGCTCAAAATGAAAAACCATATGCACCCTCAGCTGAAACATTACGACGAATCTGCTTCCTGGGTATGGATGATGAAGAAAGTTTTACGACTACAACTGAAAACTCTTTATTGATGAAAGCACAAGAGTTAGGTCTGAATGTTGAGCGGGTGTTGGATGCGATGACATTTTCTAAAATATCAGATGAGTATAGACGCAAAAAAGAGCTCAGCGAAGGGAAAAAAGATTCCGCACTATGCGGCCGACGAAAAACTGGTGAAGCATATTACTGTCATCCGTTGGGTGGTGCTTGGATCCACCTCACATCTATTGAAAGTAAGATTAAATCTGGGCTTTTGACACCTGAGCAAGCAACAAGTGATACGGTATGCTTCCTCCTCCACGATGTGCTAGAAGATACTCCCGCCGAATATAATCATGATGAACAAACCCTCTATCTTGGACCTGAAAAAGTAACAGTACAACATGACGAGTTTCTGATCCTCGATAGCTTGACAAAAAAGGTAGACCAACCAGACTGGTTAAGGCAAATTACCAAACAAAATCCTCAACTAGCAGAAGTAAGTGCAAGACTCAAACTAACAGATCGATTAATGAATCTACTTACTATGCGCAACACCGGCAACTACACAGATGTGTTGGGTAAGCTATTTGAAACAGTGAGTGTCGGTGGTTTCATACACGAAGAAGCCACTGGGTTTTTCCATGGAGGATCCTTTGTGGAACAGATGAGCAAACTTACCAATGCAATCCAGCATAACTCACTCGATTATATGCTGGCGGCGCTTCCGGCTATCGCAATCACCGAAGCACAAATTCTTGAAGCTGAATACGGACAACGATTCTATGCTGAAATGCAAAACTTAGCTCGCCGCCAACCAAAATCACCCATCGCAAAAATACTTGATGCATATACCTCTGTCACAGAATATACTGCCGGCCAAATCATCAGAAATCCTTACGAACAAAAACGATTGCAACCACTGCGACAAAGTGTGCAACGCGAACAAGCAAATACCAACTCAGCAACTATTCCGCCATGGTTTACAAGAACATTTTATTTGCAAGATTTTTATAAATTTACACCTGCTCAGCAAGCCGACATCCGAAGCTTATCAAGTATTAAAGCTCAAAGCATAGAGCAACATTTCGCAGCTAAAGGTGTACAAAGAAGTCCCGTCACATTTGAATTCTTGGAAGAACATATTAAAAAATGTATATTCTTCCAACTCTATTATCGAACAGTAAACGGAATGATGCTAGGTAATCATGACGCCTTTACAATCCCTGCAAACTAGTCGGATCTACCTCAAAAAGTTTCTGTTTATACTCTTGCGCTTTAACTTCATCACCTCGCTGTTCATATAAGATCACGAGTGACTGTAAGACATCACGTGATTTCGGATTTACACTTAGTAGTTCTTCTAACTCTACAATCAGCTCATCACGACGACGATTTTCGACCTCGATCTCATCTGTATATCCCGCGATTGTCTGAGTAGTCTCTGGTTGTATAAACTGAAAGCTTTGTAAGCTTCGAGCTTGTCGATAAAACTCAACCGCACCTTTCCGATTGCCCGCCACCATCTGATAATAAAAATCTGGCATAAACTGTGACGCGTAAATATTCGCGACAAGCGTAATAAATGCTATCGCTACAAGCAACCACAGTGATTGTTTGAAACCTGGGATTACAAATGGTTTTTTTTCTGTTGGAGTATCATTTTTTTTCTTTGCAGGAGCCATATGTGTATTATATCTAAATTCTGTTTGCTTGATGTTGCATGATGGTTGTTTTGCTATACTGAATTCATGACTATCGATGTTCAAGCTTATAAAGAACTATATATCCGGACTGCGCTTGAGCTCGTCATCGCTATCGAGACTTTCACAGAAGCACTTCAAACAAATCCTGCAGATGAGCATGCGTTGTCTGAGCTCCATCGAGCTGCTCATTCACTGAAAAGTCAAAGCTTAGTCATGGGTTATCCTCATACTGGTCGACTAGCCAAACATATCGAAGTCACGCTCAGGCAATACAAAGATACGTCTACTCAACCTGAAAAAGAGCTACTCATACTTATCTCTTCAACCACTGAAAAACTAAAGAAAAATATTGGACTCATTAAAGATGGTGAACACGAAGAAAACTTAGATACTGCTATAGCTGCTTTCAAAGTTTTTGAGAAAACCCAGATCGATTAATATTTGCAATTAACCATTATGAAAATTCTTGTCGCTGAAGACGATAAATTTTTCCAAAAATTCTATAAATCTCAGTTGGTAGAACACGGTCATGAAGTCGAGGTAACATCTGATGGTAATGAAGCACTAGATAAACTTAAAGTCTCAAAACCTGATCTACTGCTTCTCGATATCATCATGCCCAACAAAGATGGGTTTGAAGTGCTTACCGCGATCAGCCAAGATCCAAGTTTAAAAGTACCGATCCTCATCTTTTCAACCCTTGGACAAGAAGCAGATATCAAACGTGCCATGGAGCTGGGAGCCAAAGGTTATGTTAATAAAAGTTTCTTTGATCTTGATGTGCTGCTAAAAAAGATTGAAGAGGTAGCTCACGCATCATAATATGATCATCTCAGACGATAAACTCAAAGAACTCTTGCTTAAGATGGAGATCATCAATGACAAAAAAGTCAAAGAGGTCGAAGAGTTCATGAAAAATAACAATAGTGATTTCACCACAGGCTTGGTAGAGCTCAATATCATGTCTGATGAGGATCTCGGTATTACGATTGCCAATGAACTCAAGATCCCGTTTGTCAGTCTCGCCAAAGTCTCCATCTCTGACGATGTGTTTCATATCGTCCCTGAGCGCACTGCTCGTGCAAAGAAAGTAATCGCATTTGAACGCAGTCCAGAAGGTATAAAAGTCGCCATGGCTGACCCGAGTAACCAAGAAATAATCTCTCTTCTCGAACACAAAACCCAACAAAAAATCCTGCCCCATCTGGCTACAGAACGTGATATTGCGAGTGCGTTTTATATTTTCAAAAAAGATCTTCAAAAAGCTTTTGATTCACTGATTGAAAAATCAACTCATGGCAGTACGACAAATCTCAAAGATGTCCCAGTCGGACGGATCGTAGATCTGATTATCGAAACTGCATATTACGAAAAAGTTTCAGATATTCATATCGAGCCACAAGAAGAATCGTGTCTCGTGCGTTATCGCATGGACGGTATGCTACATGATGTATTGTCGTACAACAAAGTACTCCATGATCGCATCATGACGAGACTCAAAGTGCTCTCTCGTCTACGCACTGATGAACATATGGCACCACAAGACGGCAAGCTTCGCTTCGAAGTGACTGATGACGAGTACCTAGATCTACGTCTTTCGATAATTCCAATTGTCGAAGGCGAAAAATCAGTGCTACGTCTACTTTCCTCACACAATAAACAAATCACCCTTACTGATCTTGGTATGACCAAAGCCGATCTTGAAAAAGTCAGTAAAGCGTACACCAAATCATATGGCATGATCTTGTCGACTGGTCCAACAGGATCAGGTAAATCCACCAGTATCTACTCGATTTTGAAAGTGCTCAATACGAGAGCAAAAAACATCACCACCATCGAAGACCCTGTCGAGTATCGTATCAAAGGTGTCAATCAGATCCAGGTCAATGCAAAAACAAACCTCACTTTTGCCAGTGGCTTACGCTCGATCTTACGCCAAGATCCAAATATCATCTTGGTCGGTGAGATCCGCGATTCAGAAACTGCTGCAATTGCAGTAAACGCTGCTTTGACAGGCCATTTAGTCGTATCGACATTGCATACCAATGACTCAGCCACAGCTCTCCCTCGCCTCGTCGATATGAAAATTGAGCCGTTTCTCGTCGCCTCCACAGTCAATGTCATCATGGCACAGCGCTTGATTCGTAAGATCTGCGATATGTGTAAAAACTCACTCGACATCACCTATGACGAAATGATCAAAAATATCTCTGAAGCTGATACAAAAAAATACTTCGGTGATAAAAAAACGATCCGCATCTATAAAGGCGCAGGTTGTAAGATCTGTCATGGCACGGGCTACACAGGTCGTGTCGCTCTTTTCGAAGTGCTCGAAGTCACGCCTGAAGTACGGAAGCTCATCTTGCAGAAATCTGATTCAGATTTGATCATCAAACAAGCTCAAAAAGAAGGTATGACGACCATGCTTCAAGATGGTGTCGAAAAAGTCGCCCAAGGCGTGACCACACTTGAGGAAGTACTCCGAGTCACCAAAGTCGAAGCGATGTGACCAAGCACTGCTTGGTCATCCTGAGCGTGCCGAAGGATCTATAAATATATCAAACTATGAAAGAACAAAACCTTACCTTATCTGGTAAAGATAAAATCGCCCTCATTAGTAATCTAGCGACCATGCTCGCAGCTGGTATTTCGATTCTTGAAACAGTCGATTCACTGCTCGAAGACTCAAAAGGTAATCAAAAAAAATTATTAGAGATCATCCATGAAGATCTGATGCAAGGCAAACACATCAATGTTTCGTTTGCTAAATTCCCGAAAATATTCGATAAGGTAACCGTCAATATCATTAAAGCTGCCGAAGAAGCAGGCACACTTGATGTCAGCTTGAAAGATATCAAATCGCACATCCAAAAAGAGATGGAGTTTATGGATAAAGTGAAATCCGCCATGACGTATCCAATCTTGATCTTTGGTGTCTTTATTTTGGTAATGTTGATGATCTTGATCTTCGTGATCCCACGTATGGCTTCAGTCTTCACTCGTATGAAAGCAGAGCTGCCACTCCCAACCAAAGTGCTTATTTTCATCTCAGATATTGTGGTAAACAACACAGTTGCGCTAGTCCTCGGGATAGCTTCAATTATTACGGCATTGATACTAATTTATAAATATAAACGTCGTTGGATACTTAATATCTTGTTTTCTTTACCCGTTGTTTCCGGACTTGTTTTAAATATCGACCTGACTCGTTTTACTCGTAGTATGTCCCTACTGCTTTCATCAGGATTGACTGTAACAAATGCACTAGAACTGACTCAAAATGTCGTCATGCGTCGCGATGTTTCACGATTGATAGAACATACTCACAATACTGTGCTTGGCGGCAAACATCTCGCAGAAGGACTGCGTGATGGTAAAGGACTCATCCCGATGCTGATGATCAAAATAATCGAAGCTGGAGAAAAAACCGGTACACTTGATAAATCGATGCAAGATATGTCTGAGTACTTGGACTATCAAGTTTCTAAAAGCCTTGACGCACTCACGACGTTGATCGAACCAATTATGTTGATCTTCATCGGCATCATCGTCGGTGGAATGATGCTATCGATCATCGCACCAATCTACAGCATTATCGGACAAGTTGGGGGAAACTAAATCAAGTAAAAAGTTAATAGTTAAAAGTTGAAGTCACATGAATTTCGATCTATCTAAAAAACGTAAGAATAGTCTTACTTCCAACTTCTTATTTCCTACTTCATCTTTTAATAAGGGTTTTACTCTTCTGGAACTTCTACTCGTGATGGCGATTACGGCTATCTTAATGAGTCTTTCAATGTTAAGCCTAACTACAGTCCAACACCAAGCTTATCTCGATGAAAACCGAGAATCACTGCTCTCTGATTTCAAAAGCCAACAACTAAAGGCCATGACTGGCAATACCGGTGGTGGTAGCAGTAGCCTCGCTTTTGGTATTAGGTTTTCTAATAATAATTACACATTGTTTCAAGGCAGTACCTATAATGCCAGTGATCCAACAAATTTTACATTTACCCTCAAAGGTAGTACACGCATTGTAACAACAGTACCGCAGTCACAAGTAGTGTTTACCAAAGGCAGTGGCGAAATCACTGGATATGATGCAAATAATCGCACAATCACGATCGAAGATACTACCACCAATGAACAAAAATCAATTGTATTTAATCGCTTAGGAGTTTTTGAAACTATAGATTAATGAAAAAAAACGGCCAATCAATCATCGAGCTACTTATCACGATGGCACTACTTGCTATCGTGCTTCCTGCTATGTCGACTGGCATTATTTCATCTCGACAAGGTAAAGTACAAACAGAAAAACGTATCACTGCGGCCGAAATGCTCAAAGAAACGCAAGAAGCAGTGCGCATCGTACGCGAAAGCAACTGGTCAAATGTGACAACCAACGGTGTATATCATCCGGTGATCACTGGTTCTACTTGGACACTAGCATCAGGCTCGGAAACCATCAACGGCATCACGCGACAGATAGAGTTGTTTGATGTATATCGTGATAGTAGTTTTCAGATTGTTACTAATGGTGGCAGCTTAGATCCATCGTCTAAACGAGCAGTCATCACAATCTCTTGGACTACTCCGCAACCTGGATCACTGAACTCAACGCTGTATATCACAAGATATCTTGATAACGCAACATACACCCAAACTACACAAGCTCAGTTTGATACTGGTACAAAAACTAATGTCACATCGACCAACACCAATGGTGGAGACATACGTCTTGCGTTCAACACCAAAGCTAAATGGTGCGAACCTCAGCTATCCAGTGCCGTCCTTGATTTACCTGGTGTACCCAATGCAGTCTGGGCGACGGAAGGCCATGTATATGTCGCAACCGGCCAAAATGCAGTGCCTACTCAAGATTCCTTTGCTCATGTACTTGTTGCCAATACTGATCCACCGTCATCGACCTTACATGGCAAGATCCAGGGATATCGTACAAACGCAGTATTCGGTGAGCCAAACTGGGGATATATCACTACCACCACTGACACTCGTGAAGTTGTCATCATCAATCTCAATACATTTACTGACATTCCTAACAAAATCTATCAGCAAGAAGGATATTTTAATCCAAGTGGATCAGTAGATGCTGATGCAATATTTGTGTATAACAATCGTGGCTATGTCACGATCAGTAACTACTTGTATGTCTTTGACCTCGCAAGTAAATCAGGATCCAGGCCACAGATTGGTACACGTATTAGCTTCGCAGATAGTGGAGATATCGCCAATGAGATCTATGTCAGACAGATTGGCACTACAACCTATGCCTTTGTCGCTGTCGAAGGAAGTACTGTGGATGAGATGAAGATTATTAATGTGACGAATCATAATATATCTTCACAATGGAGAGTAACCAGTGGTTTGAATATCGAGCCAAATAACTGTAGCTCACTTGAGTCAGGAAAAGCGATCTATGTCAAACCTGATGGCTCAAGAGCGTATCTTTCATCGGTCAATGATCAAAACTCGCGTGAGTTTTACACGATTAATACTTCAAATAAAACTAGCCTCAGTGTCGTAGGTGGATTTGCAACTAACCCTCCTTGTACAAATGGTGGCGGCTACGAAGCGGGCGGTATGAATCCTCAACAATCAATTGTCGTAAGCTCTCAAGAAAACCGCGTTGTACTAGTCGGCGTCGATGATCCCAGTGATGGCAACAACTCAGAAGAGTATCAAGTGCTCGATCTCAGTAACGAAGCCAATCCCAGCAAATGTGGCGGCTTAAATATCGACCAAGGTATCTTTGGTGTTGCGGGTGTAACTGAAACAGATGGTGATACCTATGCTTATATCATCACAGGCGACACCGCAAACGAACTTAAGATTATCCAAGGTGGACTTGATGGCACGTATGTCGAAACTGGCACCTATCAATCGGCTACTTTTGATCCTGGATTTGCCTCAAGCTTCAATCGTTTTATCCCGACACAAACAGCACCAGCTAACACCTCAATTGCATACAAAATTGCCATTGCTGATCCTGTGAACGGCAGCTGTAGTGGGGCAAACTATGTTTTCACGGGTCCTGATGGTACTACAAATACTTCGTATACCACGACCTCACCGATCACGTTTCATAATGATAGTGTGGGATACGAAAATCCAGCTCGTTGCTTCCGTTATCAAGCGATTTTATCAACCACAAATACCAACTCAACACCGATATTTGAACAAACAGTTGTCAACTATTCACCATGAAAAAATATCAATCTAAAAACGGATTTACACTGATCGAGCTCGTGATTTTCATGGGATTATTTTCGATATTACTACTCGCGCTGACCAGTATGTTTACTGCACTTACCTCTGCACAGATCGAAACACAAGCTTACTCTGCAGTCCAATCAGATAGTCAGTATCTGGTTAATCGTTTACACTACGATATCTCTCGCGCTGATAGTATTACGACGCCAGCGAGTGCGGGAACAACTGCTACATCGCTTGTACTTGTGATCGGTGGTCAAACGCAAACATATTCAGTCTCAAACGGTGTGTTAAGTCTCACCACGCCCACTGGCACAGTACGCACCCATAGTCCGCGGACAACGATCAGTAATCTACTGTTTCGTCGCATAGGAAACACGAGTGGTAGACATAGTCTGCAGATTACCGCAACAATCACAACGACGATAAGTCAACCAGGTCCAGCAGAGACAACCGATATTCTAACCACTGTGGGCATCCGCTATTAATGTATATATTCTGTAAATAACATGTTTAAGCATTTAAATGTACTAAAAGATCAAACTGGTCAAACCATGATTACGTTACTCGTATTTATGGTGGTGGCAATCTCTGTCACCTCGACTGCTGTTGTTGTGACAATCAACAACTCACAAGGATCATCAGATGTCAGTCGTGGTATAGAAGCTAATCAAATTGCCGAAAGTGGTGCAGAAAATGCACTATTTCGCTTATTGCGAGATCCTACATACGCTGGCGAAAGCTTAGCTGTGGGTAATGGCACAGCTACAGTGACCGTCACCGGAACAGATCCAAAAACGATTACATCTGTGGGACGAGTGGTGAATACAGTCAAGACAATTCAGGTCATAATTACGTATACTAATAATATTATGACAATTTCCTCATGGCAGGAACTGCATTAATATGCGCGGCGTTTTTTACTTAGACAGCAATAATCTCCAGTACTTCGGCGGTAAAGCAACCGCACCTGTTGTGTTGGCTTTTTTACCAACTGCAGTCCACGATATGGAAGTTGTAGATATTGATGAAGTCGAAAAACAACTGACAGAGTTCGTAACTACAAATAAACTTGAACCTGCAGAAACAGTAATGATCTTAGCTCCGACGATCTATTTCACGAAAGAACTCACCGTTGAAAAAAAACCAGAAGAGCAGCAAGCTGAAAAAACGTTATTTTTAGAAAATGTCCCAGTGTCAGAACTTGCATCACGCGAATATACAGTACTTAAAAAAACAACTGTTGTCGCCACAAATCAAGAGCTGTATCTAACAATCTCAGATTTGCTACAAAAGCATAAATTCACAGTCACAGCTGTCGTACCGGCTTTTACACTTGCGGGTACAAATGCCACCGGATTTTCGACTGCACTGGCTCAGCAAGCACTCAAACAATTCACCTCACTTAAACAAGCATCGTTTACCCTAAAAGATGTAAATGAAGAAATTGTTAGACCTGAAGAACAACTCTTCGAAACTCATGAAAAAAGTAATAACCGACTTTTTATCATGCTTGGATTATTTGGCATCTTAGTCGGTGTGCTCATCATCGTCATCATGTTGCAACGTCAGTCAAAGGCAAACAAAGGAGTGGAACCAACACCTACACTCGCACCGCTTGGCACTGCAAATACGCCACCAAGTCCAATTGTTACGACAGAGCCAACAGTCGATCCTGCACTTCGAGAAACTCTTGAAGTCCAGATCTTGAATGGTTCAGGTATCTCTGGCCAAGCTGATGAAGTGGCAGCGATCCTAAGAGACTTAGGCTATGAACAGATTGAAACAGGTAATGCCACTGGCGTCGACAGTCCACAGACACTGATCGTATTTAAACCTTCAGTTGCCGCTTTTTTCCGTGAAGAAATAGTCGCCTCACTTGAAGCATCTTTTGGCGAAATAAGTACGCGAGAAAATACTGATATTAACGTCGATATATCGATTACAACTGCTACTTCGGCTGAAAATTAATGCTCATATATTAAGCCACATATGCATGAGACTTTAGGGCTTTACATGAGTTTAAACCGTCAAAACTTCTTTATTTCGATCTTGACACGTATTGAAATTTTATCTATGCTGAAAGTTGTACCAAACTATTACTTAATTTTTATATTTTTAATCATATGCAAACAATCAAAAATCATATGAACCGCAAGGGTTTTACCCTTATCGAGTTACTCGTTGTCATCGGAATCTTGGCGGTTCTTTTGGCTATTACATTAATTGCCATCAACCCTGCAGAACAACTTCAACAAGCAGAAGATACAAAACGTCGTAGTGATGCAAATGCTATCTTGAATGCTCTGAGTCAGTTTTCTGTTGATAACAACGGCACATATCCTGCAGGCATCAACACCACTCCTGCTCCTATCGCAGACACTGGTGCAGATATCTGTGGCGCAGTCGTACCTGAATATATCGCCGCATTACCACGTGATCCTACCGTCGCAGATGGCGCAGATGTCACCGATTGTGATGCTGCATACGCAACTGGTTACACTGTATCAGCCGCAGGCGGTCGTGTAACTGTGAATGCTCCAAATGCACAAAATGGAACAATCACTATCACTCGCTAATTTCCGTTACAATAAAAACCACCCTGAGCTCGTCGAAGGGTGGTTTTTTTTGAGCTAAAGAGTATAATTATGCGTATGAAAAAGATCCTACTTGTCGAAGATGATGAGTTCCTCAAACAGCTGTATAGTGATTTACTCACTGCCGAAAAATATACTGTTACTACAGCTACAGATGGTAAAGAAGCATTAAATCTTATGGTTAAAGGTGGTTGGGATTTAGTCTTACTTGACGTAATGTTGCCGAATATGACAGGTTTCGAAATTCTTGATGCAGTCAAAACACACCAGAAGAAACTTTCATTCCCGGTGATTTTTATGACCAATCTTGATAGTACTGATGATGATAAAAAGAAACTTGAAGAAGCTGATGCGTATTGGACCAAAAGCGAGTTATCCCCACCTGATTTTGTAGCAAAAGTCCAATCCATGATCGGGTAATGATTATCTTCACAGCAAGCTGTAACTAATCCCAGTCAACAACTGATCTTTAATTGTTAGTATAATGATTATATGGAAGGTGACATCCTAAACGAACTCTTAATGCGTCTCATGATTGCCGGCGTGCTTATGCTCGGTCTGCTTTTTGCCGTGCTCGCAACTCTTGGGCTTTTGTATCTCATAATCGTAATCACTCGCCTGAAAAAACGTGAAAGTGTGGGGCTTGATATGGTCACTCTTGAAGTGCAAGTTGCCAAAGAAAATGAGATAAAGATCGATGCTGCTGAACAGATGTTTGCTTCGTTTACATCACTTAAAAGACCATCCCGCACTCAGTTCTTAGAGGTTGGTGATGTACTAGCTTTTGAGATTATTGCCAGAAAATCTGATATTCGTTTTTATGTCTCTGCACCAAGTAAGATCGTAGATTTAATCGAAAAAACAATCTATAGTTACTATCCTACTGCTGATATCAAAAAAGTCGATGAGCCCAATATTTTTACCGAAAATGGTAAAGTAGCATTCACCGCACTCACTGCAAGTAAAGATACCTACATGCCACTTAAAACATATCGTGATATACCAACAGATACCATCTCACCTATCACATCAGCACTTTCCAAGATGGATGATCACGAAGGAGCTGTAATTCAGCTTCTTATCCGATCTGCAGATCCCAAGTGGAAAACTGAGGGCAAATCATATGTGTCATCAACTAAAAAAAGTGAAGCAGATCCGACGAAAGCAACGTTTGAAACAGATACTAAAACTCTGGAAAAAATTGATGAGAAAACCTCTAAACCTGGATTTGAAACTGCAATTCGTTTGGTCGTATCAGCTCCAGATCAAGATATAGCTGATGCTCATCTGCGTAATATTCGTAATGCGTTTGGTCAGTTTGAAGGTGATCATAACGAGCTTGGTGAACCAAAAATCTGGTTTAAAGGTGGGTTTATGATGAATTTCATCTATAAATTCTTCCCTGTTGTACAGTTTCCGTTTGCCAAGGTAACCTCTATCCTCAGCGTCGATGAACTTGCCGGTATCTACCACTTTCCCAACAAAACAATCGAGACACCACACATCCAATGGATGAAAGCAAAATCTGCACCAGTATCCGCAGAAGTGCCAATTGATGGAGGTACCATGATGGGTTTTGCCTATTATCGTGGTATACGAAGACCAGTACACGTCCATCTCAAAGACCGCATGCGCCACACTTACATCATCGGTAAAACCGGTGTCGGTAAATCTGAGCTTCTTAAAGAGATGATCAAACAAGATGTGCAAGCGGGTCGAGGTGTTTGTGTAATCGATCCCCACGGCGATCTGATCGAAGACACACTGAGATATATACCACCAGAGAGAGCTGAAGATGTAATCCTATTTGATCCGTCAGATACAGAGCGTCCTATGGCACTCAACTTGCTTGAAGCTGATACAGAAGAACAAAAACATTTCATCACCAGCTCAATCATCAACTTGATGTACAAGCTCTATGATCCACAGCGCACTGGTATCATCGGACCTCGTTTCGAGCATGCCGTCCGTAACGCAATGCTGACCATCATGTCAGAACCAGGTAGTACCTTCATCGAAATCGTACGTGTGATGACTGATCAAAAATATGTCCAAGAGTTATTGCCTAAAGTCCAGGATCCGATCGTCAGACGTTACTGGACCGATCAAATCGCCCAGACATCAGACTTTCACAAATCAGAGGTCTTAGATTACATCGTATCTAAATTCGGCCGTTTCGTGACCAATAAAATGATGCGTAACATCATCGGTCAATCCAAGTCTTCCTTTGATTTCAGAGATGTGATGGATAACGGTAAAATCTTGCTCATCAATTTGTCAAAAGGTAAACTCGGTGAAGAAAACTCGACCTTCCTCGGCCTGCTGATTATTCCAAAAATCTTGGCAGCTGCCATGAGTCGTGTGAATCAACCCGAAGATCAACGTCGTGATTTCTTCTTATACGTCGATGAGTTCCAAAACTTCGCCACACCTGATTTCGCAGTCATCTTGTCAGAAGCTCGTAAATACCATCTCGGACTGACAGTGGCTAATCAGTTTATCGGTCAGATGGATGAAGAAGTGAAAAACGCTGTCTTCGGTAACGTCGGTACCATGATCGGCTTCCGCGTCGGTGTGACCGATGCGTCATACCTGGCACGCGAGTTCCAACCACGTTTCGGTGAATCAGATTTGATTAATGTGGAACGTTTTCATGCTTATATGAAAACAATTGTGAACAATGAACCGGTCGATCCTTTCTCAATTGATATGACCAAAGATATCGATAAGATGAAAGCAGAAGCAAACGAAAAGATTGCTCAGGCGATCATTCAGCTATCACGCCTCAAGTTCGGTCGCCCACGAGAACTCATCGAGGCTGAGATCCAGCAACGTGCAAGATTATAACAACTACAACATAATGATTCCTTTTGCTATTACAGCACTCACAATCATATATATATCATATATCGCGTTAATTCCATTCTTTGATACCGGTGTCTCACAATTCGCAGATATTTTGAACACTATCTATATGCCATATGGTGTGTTACTATTTTTCTTGCCATTATTGTTTGTTTACTTTTTTAAAAAATTAAATAAATATAAGAAAAATGTTATAACTGCATACATTATATTTTTAGTATCAATCATATTGATGTTTGCAGTTTTCTATTTTATTAAAATTCAAAGCCCATAATGCTCATTACTTACGAAGCTCAGCTTGTTAAAAAAGAAGCTTTGACACATGATGTCTATCTATTTTCTTTCACTTTTCCAACCGAACCAGGCTGGGATTTTAAAGCTGGTCAGTACATGATCTTCCATATCCCACAAGCAGATGGCCACGCAGCTCGTAGATTGTACTCAATCGCATCTTCACCACATCAAAAAAACACGCTTGATTTCATCATTGAGATCTTACCTAATGGCATCGGCAGTCAACATCTGGTGAATATGAATATAGGCGATTCCCAAACTCTTCAAGGTCCAGCTGGATTATTTTTCTATAAACCCACGGATCGTGATGCTATCTGCCTCGCCACAGGTACTGGTGTCGCACCGATCTATAGTATGCTTGAGACCCATCTGGCAGAGTTTCCAGAGAAACAGTTTAGCTTGTTCTGGGGACTGAAATACAGCCAAGATGCATATTATTTACCAGAGCTCAAAGCACTTGTAGATCAGCATCCCAACTTTCACCTGAGTCTTTGTCTATCACAAGAAGCTCAGATAACTGAAACAATGAAAGAGATGGCAGTGTATTGTATGAGTGGCAGAGTGACAGTCGGCTTTGAAGCGTTGCTTAAGCTGAAAACCACTCAACCGCAAGCATATGATTATTATGTCTGTGGTGGGAAAAATGTAATTGATTCACTCAAAACATATCTTGAGGAGAAACAAGTACCCAAAGAACAAGTACACTTCGAGAAATTTACTACTTAAAACGTCGTTACGAAGAAATCTGCAGGTATCTGAGGTAATGATTGAAATAATGATACTACTTTTGAAGTACCACTAATTGAACGTGCTTCTGCACGGATTTCCTTGCCTTGTGGTAAGAAATTCGCACTTGAACCAAATCCAGAGCTCGATGAAACAAAGCCTAAACGTGTATTTTCATATAATGTTCGCACAATCAACATCTTTGGCTTATTACCACCGACTATATCGATAGTATTCGCACTCACATCATGAGTAAATGAATAATCTGATTCGTCTACAGTCAGTGTGACAGGAGGTGAATGAAGCGCTGGAGCAATCTTATTGCTATCTGCAGCAATGTATTGGCCAGTAGTACAGCTGTCTATCAACCAACGTCGCACATCAGTATTTGCGTCGCCTTGAACTAAGGTGACTTCAAGGGCGGGAATGTTCCGTGGTGAAGGACCGCTTCCACAACTTGCTCCACCTGATGAACCAAAATACAAGTTGATAGATCCCGTAAAGTACGTTGAGTTTGTAGGATAATTTGAAAGATAAAATATGTATTGATCGTCTCGCTGAACAATCGGACTGACAAACTGGGTGCTGGTATTTTGTGTGATATAGACTTTACTGTTTTCAGCATCAATACCGGCAAGAGTGAGATCAAGCTCTTCAAACGTTTTGACACCAGTCGAACCTGCATTCGCTTCTTGAATCCCTTTTTCAATTCCTGAATCAGCAGCTGCCAAGACGCGAACTGACTCTTCTTGTTGACGAGTTTGCTGTGTATCTGTAGAGAGTCTAAACGAAGTAGCTACCACCACAGTAAGTACCATGGCTATGACGAGCACAAGCATGAGTAGTGCTTGCCCTGATCTTGTATCGTTATATCTATGACCTATCATATCGTGATTATGCTTGTAATGCAGAGCGGACTTCACCATCTTCGACATATCCTTTTACTTCTTTGACCAGCTCTTGCGGTGTGTAATCACTTTTAACCATGTATCCTCGAACTCCGTATTCAAGTGCTTTGGCGATGACTAAATCTTGTCCAAGACTACTCAAGAGTACGACTGGACTTTGTTTCAGTTTTTCCGCTTTTTGCAATGACTCAAGCACTTGCATACCATCAAGTTTTGCCATAATAACGTCAAGGAGTACAAGATTGTATGTATTTTGGGACATCTTATCGTAAGCTTCTTGTCCGTCTTTGGCTTGATCGACTTCATAGCCTTCGTCATTCAATACACGCACGTATAGATCTCGGAGTTGATCTTCATCTTCGACGACTAGAATGTGTTTTTTAGTTGTTTGGGCTGACATATAGTTATTCAGCACCTCCCTTCTGAGAGGCTGCAGGTAATGAGACGGTAAACGTCGTCCCTACGTCCACTTCAGATTGTACTGTAATATCACCATGATGTAAAGAAACGATCTGCTTGCTGATATACAATCCCAAACCTGATCCTGGTTGACTACTATGCTTCGAATATGAATAATCAATTTTGCTAAATTTTTGAAATAGCTTGGATAATGATTCTTTCGGAATACCAGCACCGGTGTCTGAAACGTCGATTTTAATATGTGATTTATCATGTCGGAAATTGATCATGATCTTGCCATTAGGTGGCGTGAACTTAAGTGAGTTGCCGACGATATTTTGGATTACTTCACGCAGCTTTTCTTTATCACCTTTCACCATAAAAGGTGGTTTATCTTCACTGCCGAGCGTGAAAGCTACCTTTTTCTCATCAGCGGTTATCTTGAGTTCGTCATACACCAGTTTAGCTGTCTCATAGAGATCAAATTTCTCTACTTTTAGCTCAATCTTATCGCGTTCGATACGTGAGACTGTCAACATGTCGTTTACGAGATGGATCAAGCGCTCAGTCGATTGATACGATATACCTAAGTACTTCTTTGTCTGCTCTGTGAGCTTTTGGTCTGGCTGATTCATCGCCATCCAAAGGTAGCTTTTGATCGCCGTCATCGGAGTACGTAGCTCGTGGGATGCGATAGAGACGAACTCATCTTTGAGTACATCAAGCTCTTTGAGCCGGTGATTGGCATCTTTCAGTCTTTCAGTTGTACTAGCAAGTGACGAATATAATTTTGCATTTTCCACAGCTAAGGCAACAATATCTGTAAATCCTTCTATAAGCTCTCTTTCCTCTTTTGAAACATCTTTTAAATCCTTAACTAAACTAAATATCATTACTCCAATAGTTTTCTCCCGCACAGTTAAAGGAAATGTCATACTGGTTTTAATCCCCGCAGCTTTCTGATTTTTGATTGCTTGTTCATCAGTCAAAACTGGATGAAATAATTCTGGCCAATAATGCGTTGAATATGATTTATTATTTTTAAAAGTTTTAATTAATAGATTTTTTTGCGCACTTAAAGGAATATCTATATCATGAAATGGTATCGCTGAAGCAGCCATGGCTTGTTTTGCCTCTTCCGTTGAAGATAAAGATATCCTTTCTAATACTTTTTTCCTTTCGTTGACTAAAGTTAAAACAATTATTCTATAACCAAGATCCATATATCCTAACTCTTCCAATAAACCATTTACAACATTTTCTACAACAGTATTAAAATCTAATGACTCTAGAATTATTTTCTGAATTCTCCATAAACTTTGAAGTATAGATTTTTTTGTTACAACAGTATTATCCATTAAGATTGATTAACTATAGAATCGAACCTAGATATAATTTGTTCAGGAGTTTTACCCAATGTATACATCAATACAGCTAATCTATTTAACTCAGCGCCTTTATTTTTTAAATAGTTTAATAATAGACCTGGAAGTACGTCATTTCGATAATTAGGAATCCTATCGGAGTTAGCTAAATCTATTAATTCACTCGGTACCAATCTCATTACAACATCATCTTGAACTCTACCACTTCTAACCAAATGAGCACCAATTCTATCTACTTTTAATATTGGAAAAGACCCGTGAGGTAATAATTCTGCTCTGGGATCATTCACATAATTTTCATCGTACATAAAAAGTTCTATTTCATTTGCTTCTGAAAACGCAGCAACTTCAGTTTGAACAACAATTTCAGGATTTCCATGTTTATTCGCTGATGTTATTGCAGGAATCATTCCATGATGTAACATTTCATAAACCAAATGACTAAACGGAATATTTCCTTTTGGAATCCAATTTTGAATATATGGATTATCTTCATTCGAAAGTACTACACCTGGTAACGCCATACCAGTATCTGGATTTATTGCAGTATTATTTGCTGGCACCCTTAAAAACGGTCCACTACCAAAACATCTTTCAAGTAAACGTGGGTTTGAAAATAACGCAGTTAAATCTGGGTGAATTCGTGTTAAATCTATATACCTTGCAAATTCCTTCGCAGGTAGACATACTCCCATTGTCATAGCAGATCTTTCATCACCTTTGATCCTTGCTATTTCTCTTTGAGCATTATCATCCCAGCCATTTATCAGCATATAGCCGACACCTAAATTGGCCCCAGTAATAACACCACCATTTAACATATGTTCAACAGCTCTATGACGAACCTCTTTTGAAGAAATACTTCCGCAGTCAAAGTCATTAGTACTATTTCTTTCAATAGCAGCGATATCCATCGCTGTTAATCCGCTAGATTGATCTTGATGTAAGAATACTGCTTCCATAAATCTATTTAAGTATAAACTATATTATTAAAATAAAGGCAAATTAAGCTCAAATGGTTTATTATAGGATAAATAATTGATATAATACATAATGACTCATATTGAAAAAAATCATCGACAATTCATAGATTCCAATACTACTATCAGCGAACCCATTTATAGAATCGTTGAAATCTTAAGAGAACAGTCTATAGCGCCGCCTGGTGGGGATTTAGGAATTACTAAATTTAACTTAGCCTTATCAGAAATTTTACTTAATGACACTAACGTAGCCACTCGAGTGAGTACTGCCTTAGAAGCTCGTTCGCTAAGTAGAAAATCAATTAAAGCTAGACATATTGCAAATTTACTTCTAAGAGTATTTAACTACGTTCAAATATGGAATAATCAACAGTGGGATTATCCTAGACTGTTGGATTCTGTTGATGAAGAAGAGTCTTTAAATTTATGGATAACAGCTATCAGAAATGCTATGGTCAGTATGGATAATGATAATTGTGATACTTTTTTTAGATTACTAGAAGAAAAAGACACTCAAACTAATATTTATCAACGAGGAATAGCAATTCCAAGTATTATTAATCAATATTTCCACTCTGATGCCATAACCATAATCGACATTGGTTGTAGTACTAATGCCTTATTATGTGGTTTAGCTGATAAAACAGCCTTCCTTCCTGTACAAGATCAAACAAATGATCAACGCATTAATAAATACTCTCCTGCTGACATGAACATCCACGCTGGTATAGGGGTTGATTTAACAGATCCTCATCTTATTGAAAATAAAATGTGGCAAATGGCATGTAGATATCCTCGAGAAATAAATACTGATAACCTAAGTAGGGAGTGGACACATTTAATCGATGACAACTGCAATGAAAAGATTACCTTTGTTCAAGCAAATATAGTTACTACTCCATTAAAGTTTGTACATGGAACGCCTGCTGATGTTATTGTTTTTAGTACTATGTTATACCAATTAGAACCTGAAGAAAGAAACATTGCTTTATCTAAAGCTAGGTCCTTATTGTCATCAAAGGGAATTATTATTATTCAAGACTTTGCTGAATATACAAATGGTGAATGGCATTACACAACAGATTGGGGTAAAAAAGGAGCTTATAGAACATATATTATTGATCCTGAAAATAATATATTAGAAGCTTATCAATATGATAGTGGCCGATGCAATGAGGTTTATGAAGGAAGTGATTATGATAAAGTTTTTGCTTTAAACTGAGCTTTTCATTATACTTATATTTTATTAGTTTAACTAAAAATGATTACTTTAGAAAAAGCAAGACAAGCAATAACTGCTGCAAAACAAAAAGCAATTGAATTAAATATACTAATTACAATCGCGATAGTTGATGAGCATGGCAAAATAATTGCATTAGAAAGAATGGATAATGCACTAACAGTAAGTCCCGACTTTGCTCTTGCTAAAGCATATACTTCTGCTACTCTACGTATACCAACAGAAACTTTATCTCACTATGCTATTGAAGGTAAACCTTATTTTGGATTATCGCAAATGTCCAATGGACAATTTAATATTATTGCTGGCGGTTTACCAGTAAAGGTAGAAGAAAATATTGTGGGCGGTGTAGGTGTAGGTGGATCAACGGATGTAAATCAAGATGTACAATGCGCTCAAGTAGCAGTTAATGTGCTTGAAAATTAACTTGACACTCTTTTAGATTCTTCTTGATTAAGGAGATATCCTTATGCATATTTAAATCTGTTGCCAAATTTAAAGCTTTTAATAGTACTTTTTCAGCTAAAGCATTATTAGAACTATTTAAATAGATTACACCTAAACCCTTTAGTGAAAGTAATTGTCCAATCTTATTATTTATCTTTGTTGAATCTTTATAAGCATTCTCAAAAAGTTTTTTTGCCTTTCTATAATTATTCAAATATAGATATCCTTGTGCTAAGTAAATTTGAGAAAATGTGACAATATTAATATCTGATAAAATGTTGCTCTTACTCAATGACATATTTAGATAAGAAATACCTTTTTTATATCTATTAGTTTTTATATAAATCATTCCTAAATAAACCTTAGACATTACCCATACTTGCATATATTTTTTTTTATTCAAATTCTTTAAACTCTTTGTTAACTGTTCTTCTGCTTGAAGATAATTTTCATTTAAACTGTTAACGATCCCGTACTTCTGTATTACAAGAGCCTTTAAGAAAAAATTGTTATTCAAATTTGCCAACTGCTCTGCTTCTGCAAGAACTTTTATAGCCATTTCTATTCTATTTTGATAAAAATAAATCCTGCCTAAATCTTCACATAAATATAAACCCAAACCTTCAATATCATCTAATTTTAAATATGATCTTTGAATCCATTTATCTAAAACTATTAAATCTTCCCATTTCCCACTATAAAAAATATATGTGCTTATTAATGACCATATATTAACGACAAAATTAAAGTTATTATTAAAATAATTTTTCTTTAATAAATTTTTAATGTTCTCATACTCATTTGCTACATAAACTAAATATTGTGAACTTCCTGGAGGATGTTTTTTTAAACTTTCTATATATATTTGACTTAAATCTTCATACATATTTTCCTCCACCTTTTGTATTAAAAAAGCCTTAATAGCTGGATGTAATTTATATCTATTTCTAATAGAGCTTTGTAGAAAAGAGACTTTCACTAAGCCTTTAATATGTTTTTTTGTTATTTCTTTTTTTATATTAATTAGGTTTGCCAAAGTACTTAAACTGAAATCCCCTCCGTCAAAACTAGCACAACCAAGTAAAGTTTTCTTCTCCATCATTGAAAGTGAGTCAAAGTTAAGCTGCAAAACCTCTTCCAGATTCTTCCTATCGTAAGAAGCTTCTTTTAAACTAAAGAATTCATTAGTTGATGAGTTTGCATATTTCTTAAATAAACTGGGATTATCGTATATCTGTTTTAAACAAATACTAACAGTAATAGGTAAATAACCTAGTGCTTCACCAATCCTCTTAATACCTACAATATGTAATTGAAAAAAAGGTTTACTTAGTATTTTTTCTGCGAATTTAAAAAACTCTTGTTCATTGAAAGGCTCTATTCGGAGGTTATATGAATTATTATTAAAGGAAGTAATTGATGTGCTTAAAATTGATATCTCTAGATCGAAAAATATACTCAATTCATTCTTAAACACATTTTCATTAAGATTATCAAATATTAAAAGTACCTTTCTATCTTTTAATAATAATTTAAGATTTAGTATATTATTCTCTTTTAGATTAGATTTAAAATTAGAAACTCCTAAAATACTAAAAATCTCTTTAAAAATATCATTACTAGTTTTAATATCACTACGAAACCAGAAAATACCATCTGTAAACACATTTGTTAGTTTATGTGCAGTATAAAGAGCTAATGATGTTTTTCCTACTCCTGGAATGCCATATAAATGAACTTTACGCTTATTCAATAAATTCCAACTTATATCTTTAATATAATCTTCTCTATCAATAAGAATTTCATTCATCTCAGGCAAAGTACTTACTTTTCCCGATGGTAAATACTTTTCTATATTCAATAGCTCTTCCTGCTTAATATCTGCCTGATTTACTGAGTTTAAAATTTCATTTATTTCAGATATATTTTGAATACTTTTTCGTTTAATAAAAACAGTAACGATTGCTATTAGAATAGTACGCTGTTTAGGCACCCTCTCCCCATTCTGCCATCGAGTAAATAAAGAGTTTTCGTAGATAATACCCTCATCAGCCAGTAGATCACCGAACTCTGATAGAGTTTCGATTTCCGAACGCAGACGATATTTCTTGAATAGTGTTCCAAAGCTTGTCATCCTAGATGAATGACTTGTCCCCGTTGAGAGCTTGGTCATATGTGACGCTATTATACAGCACGCTCTTGTCAGCTTTCTTGACAATTCTGTCATTCTGTTTCTTATAAAGCAGCTATAAACTCAGCGTATGAAAAAACAAAACTATTCTATCTACAACCGGCATGTGCTTAAAAGTCGTGTCCAAGCTTACTTAGATGAGTTCAAGATCAAATCAGTTGCAGAAATCACAGATAATGACGAGCAGAGCAAAAAAGAAATTATCTTTCTAGCTTGTATGCGAGATTTCATCGACTACACTATCGATTTTGACCTTATGAGCTCGGTCTTGGGTATCATCTGGATCTGTGATGGTGAGAAGTTTCAACTATCCAAACAAACAATTATTGAACAACTCTGCTACCACGCTTTTGAGCTGCAATGGCATCTGCGTCACGATCCAAGTGGCCATATAGAGTGGCTATCAAGCATGTTAGACTACTACAACAAAACCAAATATAAAATCGAAGGAACGGAAGAAAATCTTACTCACTAGCAGTTTCGTTATTCTCACGCATGTGACGGAGGATCATATCACGCAAAAGCTTAGATTTTGTGACACCTTCGACCTTGGAAGCTTTATCCAAGTAATCTAAGAGTTTTGGACTGAGGAAGAAATTGAAACGCTTATCTCTTTTCTCACGAGCCTCTTGGAGTACATCTTTTACTGCTTTTTTAAGCGTCTTTTCATCATAGGATTTTATGATAAGTTTTTCGTCTTCTATACCTTGTAAAAAGTAAGGGGGATATTCATCGTAATGTAAAACTATGGTTGGCTTACCCATCTCGAGTGATTTCTGGACGATGAAGCCAAGACCTAAACTGTGAGCACTTGTTTCTAATACGCAAATATCTGCGTTTTTGATGAAATCAATAGTTTCTTGATAGTTCTTGACCTGAATAGCACGACCTTGGTTCATTTTATTTACATACTCATCGTAAGTAATACGCACAACTTCATCGTCTAAATGTGTGTATCCGAGTTTTTTAATTTCATCGTAGATCTGTCTGTAGTAGGCGCCAAATTGATCTTTTCCTTGGTATGTGGCTGTGTAGAATATCTTCATAGAGTGATAAATTATGACTAGTTGTACTTTACATTATCTAGTTCAAATTTTCAATACGGACTTTTATATTGAGCTTCGTAGCGAACTGCCCATGGATAATCCGTTTTTCCATAGATATATCTGATACAACTAATTATATACGGATATATTTGACTAATAATGTCAATAATATGATTTTCTTTAGTTTCGAGGCTAAATTTATCTTCTTTTTCTATACGCACCATGTCTAAATACGCATCTCTTATGACAGGTATAAACAGTAACTGCTGCATGTAAGAAACAAACATATTATCAACTAAGGGCAATATAGCTATATGTTGCGTCAAATTGTCTGACTGAACATCCGCCATCTTGTTTGATACTTCACCCCAGATCAGCTTGACTTGCTTTATTAAACCCAGCTTTAAAGAATTAAGTTCAGTACGTCTTTTTTTATCTTTGTTATACATATCTTTTAAAAGAGCTTTCAATAACAGAATGAATTTACTATTTGTTTTGTCTATTGGCAGCAGGCTTTGCTCAGTGGGAGTGGTGTTTTTTTTGAAAATATGATCACTTAATCTTTTGTTCAATAGACTGATATCATTTTCTGTTAACGTGGTAGATTTCCTTAGATGATTAAGAAACTTTTGCTCTTGATCCATAAATTGCTCGATTTTATCTATTTTTTTCTCTAAGTGAATAATTTTTTTGCGGAGTGTTTCAATCTCAACTAACAAAGATTTGGAAAATGAGACAGAATAAGGAGCTCTAAATCTTCCCAAGAACTCTTCTACTTGTGCGATATTATCGCTATGTAAGCGCAGAGGTGAGTTGAATAGTTCATTGAGAAGAGCTGCGTCATCTAATTTATCTAGATTATTTAAGCTCTGTAACGACTCTTCATGTAGTAACTTTCCTTTATTTGTAAAATCTAAAAATCCAGCTAATCCAACATGTGGGTGCTCATATGAGTGATCACGCATCCACATAAAAGCTGCAGCACCCATTCTGTTTCTAGGATTTTGCATTAATGTTTGTATCCGAGCATTTTGTTTTTCTGCAGTATTCAGAACTATTGAGTGCATCCATTTATTCGGACGCTCTACATCCAGATGATCAATTTGCTTAGCTCGAATATGTATCGTTGATGTTTCCAGCTGATAGTCATAATAAATATCCTTATGAAAACGCTTAATATAATCTAGATTAAGCTCATGGATACGTGGTCCTGAATACGTATACTCTATCCACAATTTTAGATAGGTATTTGGATCATACGTATCTGGTGTGACATTGAAATCTTGCTCTAACTCACGTAGATATATTTTAAATTCATCAAACCACTCTAAAAGATAATTATTTTGATCTAATTTAAGTTGTGAAAAAGGTACACGTACTAAAACATTCTGAGGATTATGAAGCTTGGCATAGCGAGAGACACATGCAAAGATATTGTCATATACAGTCTGCGTCTTCAATTTTGCATCAGAGATCCCGTGTTGCTCGATGTTAAGATACCAAGGAAATGTTTCATCATAAAAAATACTCACACCTTGTGAAGGTATTAATGCGCCAGTAATCTGTGTCCATGAAGGAAAATGATGTAAAGCATACTCTAAATAATCATTGATTAATTTCTTTGAATTTTTACGTTTTTTGAGATACTGTAATGTGCGGACATCAATAGTTTCAAGAGCACAAGCACCACCAGCTGAGATAGCAGTTCGAGGATCATGCGATGAGTTTAACCACTTATAAAAATTTTGATCAAGTAAACGGACTTTCAAACTTCCATCACCATACAGTGCATTAAGTTTAGTTATATCATTTTGACTCAGTTCATCATATCCTACAGGATTTATGGCATTGGTTAGATAATATGAAGATGCATCTGGAGTTACGGTTTTGTGTTCTTGCCACTGGCTATATGCTTCTTTTGCTTTCGCTGAACGCGTAAGATCAAAAAATGCTCGCGAATCTGGATATTGGCCTAGAAGATGATCAGTTGCCTGTTGAAGGGATCTGTATGTTTGAAGCGTTATCTTTGTTGAAAAAGGAACTGCGTCCATCAAATAATTTATCTATAACTAGATCATATTATATCAAAATTTACCCTTGAAAGCTACTCTTCACGCTCGAAATAGGTTTTCAGTATGTCATGTGCTATCGGAGCAGCAACGTCAGACCCTTGTCCGCTTTTCTCTACCAACACAGTAAGCACGATCTCTGGCTTATCAAACGGTGCAAATATCGTAAACCATGCATGCGGATTACTTTGGAACCCATGCGACTCAGCTGTACCAGTTTTACATCCAACCTCGATTCGTTTCTTGCCAATCAGCTGTGCAGACTCTGTCGCACCCTCTGGTGTAGGAGTCGGTGATAAGCTTGCGGAAGGAGTAGCGTTGACTGTGAAGTCAAAAAACGGATATGCCGTGCCGCCTGCAGCGCAGGCTTGACGCATACCTTCTCGAATTACAGTATAAGTCGATTCTTTCATTGGGACTTTCTCACACTCAGGCTTGGCATTTGGATCGCTACCATTTTTTTGTAACTGAGGTTTACAGATCTTGCCACCGTTGGCAAACGCTGCCGTACCAACAGCTACTTGCAGCGGTGTACTTGTCACATAGCCCTGCCCAATGGAAAGATTGTATGTATCACCAAGATACCATTGTTCTTTAAGCACGTCTTGTTTCCAAAAAGAAGAAGGAATGATTCCGACAGATTCAGGTAATCCAATCCGGCTTTTATTCTGGAACCCGAAATACTCCGCCCATTTGCGTATTTTCTCTGGGCCAAGTTTTCCTCCCAGTTCGTAGTAATAAATATCATTTGAGCGCTGTAGTGATTTGTAGATATCGACAATTCCGTCTGTCTTGCCATACTCTAAAAAGTACCAGTTATGAAACTCAAGCGGACCTGCTTTCAGCACACCTTTGTCTTCAATGGTGCTTTCTGGTGTAACAACTTTTTCTTCAAGTCCAGCTGCCGCCACAAAAAGCTTGAAGGTCGACCCTGGTGGATACACACCTTCCGTAGCACGATTGAAAAGTGGCTCTTCTTTATCTTCGATATATGTAGCCGTCGTTTTCGTATCTGCATCTTCAAAGACTTGTGGATCAAATCCAGGGGCTGACGCAAGTACTAAAACCTCGCCTGTCTGCGGTTTTAACCCCACCACGGCACCTTTTTGTCCTTTGAGAAGGTCATAGGCTTGTTGTTGCAATACTGCGTCGACGGCGAGCTGAATATCTTTACCATCTTGTGGTGGCAGCACTCCGAGTGTACGCACTTCGACACCATGAGCATCGACTTCCATTAGTTTTTTACCTGACACACCCCGCAGATCACATTCATACAGCTGTTCTACACCTTTTTTACCCGTTTTGGCTCCAAGTCGAAGCTTATTTACACACGGATCCTCAGCCAGATCTTCAGCAGATGCAGTCTGCCGATACCCGATGATATGACTCATTGATTGCCCGAAGTTATACAGTCGTTTCGAAAGCACCCGCTCATCTTGCTGATCAAGGTTGGGAGTACTGTTCTCAGCAATTACAAGCCCTTTACGATCGGTAATCGTGCCCCGCTTTGGTTCGATCAAAATTTCTTTGACACGATTATTGTCTGCCAGTTTGGCATAGTAATTACCTTTGACAATCGTGAGATGAAATAACCGCACGATAAGCAATCCTAAAAATATAAAAATACCAAGCGCATAGAAAACGACGACACCTCGTGATGAGACGGTGCTTTGACGATTAAACTTCATTGATCCGGTGTGTCCTTTTTCGATAAAGGGTAGTTTAGTGTTCATAAGCTCAAGTAGTAGGCTCATTATACCCCAATTTCAAGAAAGATGAAGTTGCAGCTCACTCTATCAAACGCTTTTCTTCTTCAGAGGCAATGACCTGAAACCCGACATGGGATTGTCCCGCGAAGAACAAGCCTTCACCGACCCCTGCAGAAAGTAAGAAGTGTTTTTCTCCACCAGTAAGATAAAAGGTTTTGGTGATTTTTTCAACTGCCGCAGTAGATTGTTTGAGGATGATCTGTAAACTCGAGTTGGTGATGATCGCAGTCCCTTCATCAGTGGCGAGGAAGTCCTCGACGTCTTGCGTAATCGTCGTCAGACCAAGCTTATATTTGCGGGCGCGTTTTGCAAAGTTATGTAAATACGCACCAGAGTCTTTATTTTTGATCAAATACCATGCCTCATCGACGATGAGTACGCGCTGCTTGAGCTCACCTCTGCGGACGCGGTGCCAGATATAATCCATCACGATATACATCGCGACAGGTCGAAGGTTTTCTTCGAGATCACGGATGCCGAAAACCGTGAACGGGTTAGTGATATCGAAGTTTGATTGACTATTGAAGATACCGGTGGCTGATCCTTTGACAAACTTCTCTAGCCTGTCTGCAAGCTCTCTGGCTTCAACTGCCTCCATACCGATCAAGATTTTGTAGAGATCTTCCAGTAGTGGTGGTTCGAGCTTAAAAGTCTCTGGATCTTGAGTGATTCCGCGTTCACGATAGGTCATGACAAGAGCACGATCGAGCAGCGCATCTTGCGATGGTGTGAGCTCTCCCATGATGACCCGCATCAAAGAGTGGAGATCCAAAATTTTATTGGAAAGCTCATCTGGTTCTGGATTGTCCGCATTGAGATCAAATGGATTCAGTTTATATTTCGAGGTGGCCGAAAAGTCGACAAACTCTCCGTTTAAGTTTTCTGATAATTTTTTATACTCGTTCTCAGGATCAATGATGATCACATCAACACCCATCATAAGTAGTCGCAAGGCTTCAAGCTTCACCATGAAACTTTTTCCGCCTCCAGATTTACCCAGTATTACAGCGTTTGCGTTTTCAAGGGTGAAGCGATCAAAGATAATCAAGCTACCATCGTGACCGTTTACTCCGTATAGCACCCCCTCGTTGCGAGTGAGCGATGCTGTCGAGAACGGGAATGTCATCGCAAGTGAGGTCGTGTCCATATTTCTCCAAACTGCGAGTTTGTCTGTAAACATTGGAAGTGAAGATTTAAAACCTTCTTCTTGCTCAAGTGTAGCTTGTTTAGCGATGATGAGCAGTGATGACAGTGAGGAATCAATCTCTTTGGTGACATTATCTAGCTCTTCTTTGGAATCTGCGGGAATGGTGATATACAGTCCAAACTGGAAGAAACGCTCTGCTCCTTTGGCAAGCTCTGCTTGCAGAGAAAGCGCGTCGTCAAGGGCCACTTGCACCACTGGGTCTACCACTTTACCCGCTTTCATATCGGTTTCGATCGTAGCTTCCATCTCTGCAATCTTACGTTTCAGCTCATCCAGGATAGCTTTGGATTCTTCTGGATAGATAAACATCGAGATATACAATGGATGATCAAAGGTAATCAGTGAGTACAGCCAATTGGCTGACACGTAACGTGGATAGCCGACCACAAACAACGTGCGATAAAACTTGGAATCAATTTTGATGTGATTAAAATCAACTTCGATGTATGAAGGTGCCACCGCATCTTGGATGCTGAAATTGCCTTTGGCCAACTCATCAGCTACCGGCTTCGCTTGAGCAGGTACTGAGGCTTGTTTTTTCTTTTTTCCGAGTCCAAACATATTAACCACTGGTCACCACAACATCGGTGTAACTATCAACAGGAGCAAGCTGTTTACCTACAGACGAAGGGTTATAAAGATTGTAATACAACTCTGTTAGTTCTTGTTTTTGCAGCACTGTCGGCTTAAGTCCGACTTTGGCAAGTAATCTGAGCAGATGATCTCGCTTGGGATACAACGAAGTCTTGGCACGACTGATGATATATTCTTTGCCGTAACGGTGCGCTTGTGTGCCTGCTGCACCAAGCTCAAGAGGATTGAACGGAATCACGAAAAAGAAGCGTTTTTCAAGCACTGTGTTTTTTTTGACAATCGTTTTAATAAACTCTTGATAACTTTGCAGTCGTTGCTTAATTAACTCTTGTTTTTGTTCTGCCAACTTCGCGTTTAGGTAATCGAGATACTCTGAGATATTCATCATGCGGGAAATAATCACGATTTGTACGGGAAAAGATAATGAGTTCAATAAACTGCCATAGGTATAAATCATCGAGGTTTGCTCTTCAGCCGAAAGCAGCCAGAAGTTTACTGCACCAACCTCAATGGCGACTGATGCTGAGTAATCTTTCATCAGCATGATGTCATCGCGGATATCTTCAATCTCGATAAACGCTTGAGTTGTTGCTTTTTTTGGTGATGTTGCGTGTGTTTTGGTTGCCACAATAAGGAAATTAGTTATAACAATTCTTTGGAATAGAAAACGAGTGGTTGCTTTTTATCTGGGTCGAAATGTACATTCATTGTATCAAAGAAATAGTTACCATTTGGATCCGAGACCTCAAACAGGTAGTCCCCACCCACTAGCGGACTATATGTAGCAAACACGCCATGTGGATTCGTTTTCAAGAGACGCAACTGCTTACCAGCTTTGTCTTGGATCGAAACCAAGATTCCAGGAAGCGCAATCTGCTTTCGATTTTTGATGATGCCAGAGAGAAAAGGCTGATGAATATCGCCTTGCATATCGGCGACCGTCCCTGATCCTTGAGCTTGATAGGTTTTACTCGCTTGCGCAGAAGCAGTGGTTTTAGGTTTCGCCAGCAGTCCAGGTTGCTTCAGTAAATCTTGAATGTGTCCTTTTTGTTTCATTTTAGGATCATTGGGAAGAGGTTGTTGTGTACGCAAATAATCTGCAAGCTTTTCCCGTGATTCCACATGAGAAAGAAGCATATGAGGATCACTCGTAAAATATAAATCTTTTAGAAAATATACTGGTGGGTTAGATTTTTTATACCCATACTGTGTTGGTGAGTTGAGCCGTTTAAAAAAGTTTTTCAACCACACATCAAATGGGCGATCTTGAATCGGGACAAACGCAAAAATGAGCCCGATACCCGCTACAATTACACCTAAAAAAATGTTTACAAATGGGATCGGAGTGATCGCATAAACAAGATATCCGATGGGAAAGAAAAAAAGGATAAATAAAAACTGCTTCAAAGTCATGAAGCCGATTAATTTGAACTCAAAAGTGGTGATTTGACGAGGGATAGGATGTTGATCCATGTATTCAGTATAGCAAGATTTAGCTCTCCGTAGGTAGAGCAAGAAATAGGTAGATTATCGTCCAAGCGCGGCTTTTACCAGCGCGTCAGCATCGGCATTGAGATGTCGTAAAACATGAGTATATTTCACAGGAAGTGGAAGTGCATTCTCGATATCTTTCGCTCGCTCGTACAGTGGTCGTAGATCAGCATTTTTGACTTTGTACTGACCAAGCATCTGGCGGATCATGAGTTCAGAATCAGCAAACACTTGTAGTTTGTCGGTTTTTGGATCCAGTGATAAGTGTTCTTGGACATACTCAAGCGCTTTGATGAGAGCTGTGTACTCAGCTACATTGTTGGATGCGATGCCAATATACTCTGAATGTTTGTGCAAAAGTTTATCCTCTGAATGAACGAGAAAGCCAATTCCTGCTTTACCGGGATTATTTAGCGACCCGCCGTCAGTATGAAGTGTAATTTGCATAGCTTATATATTACCGTATAGATCAGGATCAATATAGGGAATATGATTCATCCGTGTTATTGCATAAATAGACTGACCATTTAACAGTCTTTGTTCCATTATGAAATTAATACTATCTTTCGCTAATAATGATTGCATAGCTTGTAAAACTTCTACTTTTGCTTGGACACTTTGAGGTGTAATGTAGTATTCAAACGTAGCTTTAGCAGCTTCAATTTGTGCAAGTAACGCGTCAAACAATCGTCCTGTGGGCTGTTCTGTAGTAATAGTTTGTTCAAGTGCTATTACTCCTGATAATTGAAGTGGAAATGCAATAGGAAAATTTCGCATACCACGGCCATTATGGCTTAAATCATGGACAAATGAACCGACTAATGATCCTGTGTCGCCATGTTGAGTTAAAAACTCTTTATTACCTACTTTCAATCCACGACAACGTGCTTCAATATAGTTAGATACTTGTTGTTTTGAGGCATACCAATAAAAAGGTATTTCTGTAGTAAGTGAGTTTTCAGCTTGAGCTGCACCATCAAAAACCTCTGGTGCCATGGTTTTAAAGCTCGCCTAACTTCTCTTTGCGATCAGCTTCTTGCTTCACGAGGTTGAGGAAGCGCTCAGTAGATGAGATTCGACGATGACCGACGACCTTGGCGATGTACTCAAGAGAGGCGCCATTGGTCAGCTGATGTGCGATAAATGTATTGCGAAGATCATTGACTGTAGCACCTTCGATACCGACTTCACTGAAACAACGATCGATAATCTGACGGATATTACGAATCAAAAGTGGATTTCCAGTACGTGTGATGAAGATATATTCATCAGCCTTTGCATTTTCACGCGTTTTGAGGTATTTTTCGACTGATTTCTTGGCTGCTTTGTTTAGCGGCACCTCACGCTCGATGTTTTTACCGTAAATACGGATAACAAGCGTATCTTCTTTGATATCTTCGATCTTCAGAGCTGCAAGCTCACCGATCTTGATGCCAGTTTGAAGGAGTACTTCAACAAGCGCATACGTACGTGCATCTTCCTTGGCGACATCACGAAGTGCTCGATATTCGAGTTTACTGAGGATGCGGGGTGGGGTTTGCGTATATTTCGGATGTGAGATATCAAAAGCGGGATTGATATTGATGACTGAGTCACGTTTAAGGAAACGGAACAATGTGCGGATCGAATTGAGCTTACGTGAAGCTGATTTCTTGGTATATTTCTTGTTGATTAAACTTTGGATAAATCCTTCAATATCCTCTTTTTTGACTTCTCGGATGTCAGTTTTGTCATGAGAAGTGAGATAACCGATAAACTGCTCGATGTCTTTTTTGTAAGCCACGACAGTAAATTTCGACTTTCCTTGCTCTTCGAGAAAGGTAATAAAGCGTTCCAATAGTTTTGGTAAAAAGTATTCTTCCATATAAGCCTATAATATATCACACGGAGCGCCTGTTTGCAATGGTATTGCACCAAGGCTTTAACTATTTATGCGTATTGTGTGAGTATAAATTATAATAATTATTACTTTTTTTAAGACTTGCAACCGACAGTCTCATTCAGGTACAATGTCGGGGTTAGCAATTGATAATACTCTATGACAGCTGTACATGCAACACAAGATACGTTCCAAAAAGAAGTCCTTGATCACAAAGGTAAGGTCGTTGTTGATTTCCATGCAGAATGGTGCGGACCATGCAAGGCGATGGAGCCAATGATTGAAGATCTTTCCAATGAACTCAAAGATATTAAGTTCGTAAAAGTCGATGTCGATGCAAATCAAGAAGTTGCAGGTAAATACTCTGTATTTTCTATCCCAACCTTCCTCGTTATCGTAGACGGACAGGTCAAGCATCAGATTGTAGGAGCTCAAAGTAAAGATACCTTCAAGAATGAGATCGTGAAAGCAGCCTAACTGTTTTTAAGCCACCCTGAGCATGTCGAAGGGTGGTTTTTTTGTGGGTTGAAGCAGTTATCGACGGATTACACGCACGACGTGACCATGGACCTCTTTTAAGCCCAGATGCGCTTGTCTTAGCAAGTATATACACATCTCAGAGAGCCATCGCCAAGACGAAGTAATTGGCTGCTTCTTGCCTTCCATGACTTTTTCATCAGAAATAGGCAATTGTACGCTTTGGAAACCAGTTAGTTTCGAAGAATCTATAGCTTGTAATCCAGCCTTTTTGAGCTTAGGATCAAGCTGAATATCTTCTTTTTGTACTTCGACGTATTTTTGTGTTTCTGAATCAATATCGGGCTCAGTTTCGTCGTATTGTATCTCTTGAGTATCAGGCTTTTGAGCCTGCTCCACCCTCATTGGCTCACCTTCTTTACCCACAGAAACAGATTGCTGATCAGCTTGTTGCTGCTTTTTTTGATGATCATCGACCAAATGAGAGATATCTGTATAGGACATACCTTAAGTGTAACGGATAGGCATGAATTGCAAAAGGTCAATCAGTCCACGAAGCTGTAGCAAGGCATGCCGGACAGGTAATCCGACCTTCATAGATCTCTGCTGCAACCTTTTTATCACAGAGGGGACAGGTACAATACAAAAGTTTTCCGCGTATTTCAGCAGGTTTGATGATGTTTTCAGGCGGGATTAAGCAGATATCACAGTTAATTGGATTCATAAGCTCAACAGCGTTTTCCCTCACCGCACTGAGGGCAACTTTTAATACCTTTTCCTACCACAATAGGATGTTTGCAACTTTTGCCTTCTTTTTTCCCAGGACAGTGAAAATGTGGCCCAGAACCTCTTTTACAACGACATAGATTTGGATCTTCTTTGTAATCAAACTGCTTTTCAGGGAGTCCTAATAACTGTAATCCCGACTCCATACTACCACCCATTCCAACAAAATTACTGAGCATACTCGCCGCTCCCAGACCTGTCACAGGACAGTTTGAGCCTCCTCGTATGACCAATGACTCACGTGCAGCCATCTGTGCTGCCGCCATATATAGCCATTCACCATCATAATTAGCTCGAGATTGAGTAAGGCGTAGCAACTGCATATCCTCAAGTTGTTCTCGGTTTTGAGGTGAATTAGCCTCACCCATCATCAGTTTTGCACTATTATGGATTGCTCCTATATATAGTTTCATCTCTGCTTCCAACTCTGATCGACGAGCTGAAGGATACGTCAGATCTAGATCGAGTAACTCAGACATGAGAGTTTGATATTTTGTTACAAACGGTTGTACTTTAGGCATGATGACATCTTTTACATACTGTGATTTTTGAATATCTTCAGGAGAAATACCTAGATATCTACGAACTGCATCCATATCATCATGGCCATCATATTGATACCCAATTGGCCTCTCAAGAAATGGTTTGTATGATGTAGCTGATTGCATCGAGCTACTATCTCCAAACTCCTGACTAAAGTAATCGTACTTATCTTTGCTCGTTTCCAGTGTGTGCATATCTTCGTCATAACGCAACAATGTCTCTTTCAAAGGTCTTCCACCAAGCTCAGGATCATGTTCACCTACTGTAAAGGTGAAGACAAAGCCATAATCGGCGATTTTTGGCGGTGAAACCCATAACACTCGGTTGTTTCCTTGATCGATCTGCGCTCGAACTGCTTGATAACCGATCTTTTCCTCATGCTCTCGACTGCCATATCCAGCTCGTGCAGCAGCGCTTTCATACATCTGCCCCACATCCATCCCCATGACTTCAAATGTGCCGTCGTCTTTAAGGATCCCGCTGAGCTCTTTATATGGCACTTTTGCCACAAATTCCTCAACGTAGCTTTGAATACTTTCATGGATGTAATAATTGCGCTGTGCAGGAGTAAGTTGTTCGTTTTTTTGTAGATATCCCGCTTCAACTAAAGGATCATATGATTCATAGATGGATTGCTCGGGGATGTTTTGACCTTCTATCTGATAACTGCTACGCTGAGGCAGCTCAGTTTTTAAAGGTGATAAAATGGGATCAGTATAACCGTATTGAAATCTTTCGGCGGCAATAGCCATACAAAATGTCCCTGCTCGGGTGGTAGGATTTGGTAGGTCTTCGGACTCGTTGGGATTAAACTCAACATACCGCTGCGGCACAGTCTAGGAATCACACCTAGTTCCCTTTTCTAGTAGCACTAAATCTTATTCTGATTGCTCAGAATACCGCCTTCTCTCCGCCCACTGGCGGAAATGACGGAAACCAAATCGAAATGTTAATCTATCCCTAATTTACTATATAGAGTGTTCTATTACAAGTGACACTACTGGTGTATACTGTATCAAATGATTACCTCTAAACACTGTGTTCCGTGCACATCTGGCACACCAGTCCTCACGCTCGATGAGCTCACAGAATACAAAAAAACCCTTGATCCTGGTTGGGAAAACAGCGGAAATACATTACTGTGGCGCGAATTTGGATTCAAAAACTTCCAAGAAGCGCTTGATTTCACCAATAAAGTAGGCGCACTTGCAGAATCAGAAGGTCATCATCCAAATATATACCTACACAACTGGAATAAAGTCAAAATTGAGCTCACTACCCATAAAATCAAAGGTTTAAGTGAAAATGACGTGATTTTAGCGACTAAAATAGATCAAATTCAGGTTTAAATCGCAGTATATGATTTTGAGTTAATGGCACGGCTGAAAAAGCGTTCGGGAAGACATACATGGAATATTCCTTCAGCTTATATACAAGAAGAAACTACTTATTTGAAGCTATTTGCTCTTCTTTACTATACTTCCGAGCCAGCATGAAAAGGGCATCAGATAGACGATTGAGGTACTGTATACACGTTGCGTCTTCGGGCGCCGATACCTCTTTGCTATCGAGATAAAGCACTAAGCGACGCTCTGCGTCGCGTACAGTTACTCGTGCGACATGAAGCGCTGTGGCAGTCGGGCCACCTTGAGGTAAAACAAACTTTGTTAATTTAGGTAGTGTTTTATCTAACGCATCGATCATCTTTTCTAGTGCAGCCGTTTGCTCTTCGACTCTCGACTGATTAAGCTCAGCTCCAGCCAGATATGCCATGACGGAGTACAGCGTCAGCTGAGTATTACTCAGTGCCACTCGTGTTTCGACATCTTGCACAGCATCACGCGCTACACCCACAAACGCATTAGCTTCATCAAGTGCACCTGTGACTTCAACTTGGATATCATATTTTTTGACACGTTTACCACCATAGACACCAGTCATACCTTTATCTCCAGTTTTTGTATAAATTGACATAATTTGAGCTACAATTTGCGACTTTTCTTTAGGTAGATTATACTAGATAGATGGTCTCAAAAAGGATCTTCTTATCATTAATTGTGGTAATCGCTGGTATCGCTGTCGCATCGTTTCTCGCCCGCGATTTACTGCTCTCTGCGACCAAAACTAAAGCTGCTGGTACGACAAATAGCTGTACCTGTGATGATCCAAACAAATGCTATCCCGATGGTTGTACACGTGACCCAGTACGTGCTCCTGATGTCTGCGCCGAACTCCCGAGCGTCTATGATGCCGCTGAACTGACAGGTCAAGATGGACTTTTCTGTACTGTAGGACCTCCTTGTTGTGACGCCATGGTAGCTCGCCGCGACACACGTGCTTGCTGCTGGCCAGAGCGTGCTGCTTGTACTCCTCAACAGTGTGCTGCAGCTGGCGGTGATCAGCGCAACTGTGGCTGGTGGTGGAAATATCATGATGGATATACCAATGGTGCAACCGGATATGGCTGTATGATAGGTGATAGTCCAGAGACCATGAGACCAATCAACGGTGGTCAAGCTCCACAACCCACTACTCCTCCTCAGCCCACGAGTGCACCTCAACCCACAAATCCTCCACAACAACCAACATCAATACCTACCACAAGACCACAAGTCACGACATTCTTACCACCCGTGATCCAAACTCTTATCCCTCAACAACCGACAAGTACACCGAAGCCAAATACCGCATACACGCCAAATACTTACACTTCACCATACTTCCCAAATGGCACGGATAACACAGGATCTCAAGGTCAGACACAGCCATCAGGATCAAATACTGGCGACCCACAAACAAATCCTGATAATACTCAAGTAGACAGCTCTGGCACCGGATTTCAAGCGCCTTCGATGAATCTTCCTGATGTGAAGACCGTAGCACGCAATGTAGTAAATGTAGATAAGATCGAACAAACGACTGATAAACCTCTCGCAGCTGTGAAAACAACCGCGCTTGCGGTAAAATCACTCGATCAGCAGCTAGAGATGACGGTGGAGGGGTGGATACAACGATTCAGGCAAGGGATTGGCATTTAAAATCTTTTATTACGGTACAAGGGCTAAAAAGTCTTCAATTATACCCAAGTAACACTCATTCGATAATGTTTCATGAAACAGACCTTTATAGCGTCGATCCTCTAGAAGTTTATGTTTCTCTATCTGTGATTGATCAGGATATGTTCGAACAAAACCTCTTTTTTCTGGATTATATACGAGAGAGCCTTTATAAATACGCGTTTCCGGTGTTGGAAAGTCGAAGATAGTTTTATCAAAGCCCATTCTTGAATAATATACATCTTCAAAATGAATAGCCGGATTACCTGTAAGTTGCATTGTTATAGTACCTTTTCCAGTTTCACCTTCTCTTAGACCTCCTATAACTATTTCAGACATAGGTGCATGACTGCGTATCAAATAATCAGCAGATTCACCCAAAATTTGTGGCTTCGCAATAGTCCCTTCATAGTAAAGGCTTTTACCCTGCCATTTCACTTGTAGTTGACGTGCTTGTTCAGTTTCATCTAAATCCAATATAAGATCACAAAAAGGAATACCTTCGCTCATATTTCGCATTCTTAGTGCTAATTGTTCAATCTGAGGTATTTTTGTTCTTTTATCTTGGTTGTAGGTAATACCTGCATGGTAACCCATAAATATAGAACCGAGAGGTTGTTGAAACAGTTGATGTACTGTTCGTCTATTGCCCCATAATCCAACTCTTGTTGACTTAGGCAATGCTTGTAATGTGTCTAAATCATCATCTCCTGAAGGTGAAATCGGATTATCAACTTGGTATACAAAGTTTCTTAGACGTTCTACTACTGGTTGAGCTCGTTGTTGTAGATCAGCGTGCAATTGTTCGAGGATTAAGTTATCTTCTGCTCTTTTTTCAGGGTCAAAAAACTGAGCACCTTGTATATCAAACATTCCTCGACCATTTCTTATTTCTATATCTCCCATTTCTATATTATACTATAGGACTAAATATAGTCAACTATAGCCCGTTCTAACAAGAAACCCCGCCGTAGTGGCGGGGTTTCCTGCTTTTATATGAAGCCTATGCAAGCGCTATCAGCACTCTGCATGACCACATCCATAACATTTAGCACATCCTTCTTCTCGAGCAAGCAAGCCTTGTCCGCATGATGGACAGATATCAAAATGCTTCTTGGCTGGTTGAGCTTCGAGCTGTGATGATGACTGCGATTCTTCGAGTAATGCTGGTTGCTCTGTCGCGCTTACAAGCTCAGCTTCTTGAGCTGCATGACTCTTGCCATTACCGTTGGCAACAGTGCCATCCTGACCATACAGATAATCAAAATGCATCTTCAGCACTTTGGCCATCGCGTCTGGAACACTCAGGATGCGTTGTTTACCGAAGCCGAGAGCACGTCCTCCACCGATTCCTTGCAATTCACGGATGACATTGTTGATTTTGTCTTGTGGATTCAACAAACACTCAGTACGGAAGTACAGTGAAATCATACGACCTAAGCCTTCTGCCATGGCGAAAACCTCAGTACCTGCTTTACCGATGTTCATGAAAACCTCATGTGGCTCTCCACTACCATTGGTGTTGACTGTGATATACGCACGTCCCACAGGAGTATCAATTTTATAGGTTGAACCGTGTACCACCATTGGGCGCGGCTTGACAGCTTGCATGGCAGGAGCTTTAGCTTCTTCAGCTTTTGGCTCTGTCTTGCGCTCAAGTACGCCTTGACGTGAACCTTCACGCATGTAAGCTATACCTTTTAGTCCTTGCTCATACGCTAAGTTGTACAGCTTTTTCACATCTTCAACAGTATGCGTGTTAGGAGCATTAACTGTTTTAGAGATCGAAGCATCGACATAACGTTGGATGACAGCCTGAACCATCACATGGTCTTCAGGACTGAGATCATTGGCTGATACGAACCATTCAGGTCGCTGTATCTTGCCAGATTCCATCTCTTCTTTGTGTCGACTATACCATTCATCATAGATATGATGGCGCATCGTGTGCTCACCAAGTCGATCTTTACGTGTGTACTCAAACTCGTATACAGGCTCGATCCCTGAGGTTGTGTTGGCCATCAGTGAGGTCGATCCAGTAGGCGCTTGCATCAAGATCACAGAGTTGCGGATACCTTGATCTTTGATGAGCTTACGAATCTCAGCCGGCATGGTTTTCATGAAACCACTTTTGATAAATTTATCTGCCTCAAATTTTGGAAATGAACCTTTTTCTTTCGCTACACTTGAAGAAGCTTTATAAGCTTCATGCGCTATGAGTTTGTACACTTTCTCGATAAATTTGAGTGACTCTTCAGATCCATAACGGATATGCAGTTTGATCAATGTATCACCAAGCCCCATGGTACCCAATCCGATACGACGTTCGCCGTTCAGCTGAGTTTTCTTTATCCCTGGGAATACATATGGATCCATATCTACGACATTGTCTTGGAAACGAACTGCCGTCTGCACTACTGCTCGTAATGCTTCAAAATCGAAATCTGCTGCATCATCGATTCCATCACCTTTGACAAATGATGTCAGATTGATCGAACCGAGGTTACAAACACCCCATTGTGGCAAACCTTCTTCACCACATGGATTGACGCAGATAATGCGATTCCAGTAGTAATTATTGTGCATTTTGTTATAACGCTCCATGAAGACGACACCTGGTTCGGCTGATCTCCAAGCTGCTTCTGCGATAAGATCCCAGATCTGGCGAGCTTTGACAACTTTGAAAACATTGATCTTTTTGCCTTTGGCTTTCCAGGCTTCAATATCACCATCCCACATTTCATCGTAGTCTGGATCATTTTTGTCTGGGAAGATAAGTGGCCAATCTGCATCGTTTTTCACAGCTTCCATGAGACTATCTGAGACACACACAGAGAGATTAGCTCCGTTGATACGACTCAAATCTTGTTTCACGGTGATGAACTCTTCGATATCTGGATGCCAGTCATGAAGCATAAGCATGAGCGCTCCACGACGAGTACCACCTTGTTGGATGATATCTTTCGTAGCAAGTGAGAAGATCTCTGCCCAGTTGATAGGACCAGATGAGAATCCGTTTACTTTCTCTACACGAGCTCCACGAGGTCGAAGAGATGAGATGTTGATGCCGACACCGCCTCCGCGAGCCATGATCTCAATCATCTCCCCAAGAGTTTTCAATATACCTTCGCGAGAATCACGAGGTGATGGGATGACGAAACAGTTGTAAAACGTGACTGCAAAGCCTGTACCTGCACCTGCCAAGATACGACCACCTGGGACATATTGGAAATTATCCATCGCACTGTAAAATGCTTTTGCCCATTTTTCACGGACTGCTGGCTTTTCTTGTTTGGCGACTGCATCTGCAATACGCTTCCACATCTCTTCAGGTGTTTTTTCAAGCGGATTACCTGCTTTATCTTTTAATGAGTAACGGTCTATAAAGACCTTTTCTGAGACCCCTTCAAGTTTCATAGTATTAGATCAAACTTATAAATAATGTGTTTGTTAGGTACTACATTGTTGATTATTACAGCGCTAGTAATAACAAACATGTAATACCTAATAGTTATAATATTTTCTTGAGTTCACTTTGGAACTCCTCAACATCCACAAAGCGTCTGAAAACAGAAGCGAAACGAATGTACGCTACTTTATCGAGATCTTTGAGTCGTTTGGCGACGAGTCCACCAATCTGTTGGCTTTCCACCTCTGTCTTACCTTGTGTGGTAAGCTCATGTTCTACCTGGCTCACGATGTCATCGACCTGATCTGCGGTGACTGTCGTTTTACCCACTGCTTTGAAAATCCCTTGTTTTAGCTTTTCTCGATCAAACCGCTCACGCTTTTGATCACGCTTGATCACCAATAATGGTGATTCTTCTACCCGCTCATACGTCGTGAAACGTTTGCTGCAATCCGGACATGACCGTCTTCTCCTGATCGCACTGCGATTGTCAGAGACTCTGGTTTCGATGACTTCTGTGTTAGGATGTTGGCAAAAAACGCACTTCATATGTTGGGTGTATGTCAACTTTATACCACTAATTGTGGGTTTACAACAGATCTTATTATATCAAACCATGTCATTAATTTCCGCACTATTTTTGCGGGAAACCTGTAGTTCGTCACTGCTGCTTTAGCATATTTCTTGAACAGGATCCTTTGTTTTAGCTGCTGCCAAGAACTAGGGTGTTTAGCTGCCAATAGTGTTATGCAAAACTCTTGCACACTAATTTATGTGTCTATAGTGTGAGATCGAAAATAACAAAATAATTACAGAATATCTAACAAAACGTTTCACGGTTAGCGATGCGTTGTTGAGCTCTAAAATACGTCCTCTGCCACTTAGTCGGAGGATTAGGTATAATCAGTGCATGGAATACTTTGTAATCGACACAAATTTGTTTTTTAATATGGAGGCCAAGCTCGGGATGGGCAATGACACAGAAACAATCATCCGTCAGCTAACCGCTGCCATCCAACATGCTCAAAAAACTGAAAAAGTCGCAGTTCTTATGCCACCACGTATCGTCGAAGAGATCAAAAGCTTTTTCGAAGATCCTGAACAACCTTTTTTGCAAGAATTCTTTGCTTGTATCAGCGTTCAATCTCCAGATTTATTGAACTTGAAAATTCCAGCAGAATTACTAGCAAGATATATTGAAGAATCTCGCCTCAGAGCCTATCGTGGTATGACGATTGCCGAAGAAGAGATCGCCAAAACCGGTACTCAGTTTATGGGAAGTGAGATGCTCGGTAAAAAAGAGTTTCAGATGAGCGTCGGTCACATCATCAAATCATTCCGTGAACGTTTCCGCAATGCTACTCGTACTAAATTCTTGGATAGTGTGGCTGATTTTGATCTAATCGCACTAGCAATGCAAAAAAATGCGTACTTAGTAACCTCTGATGAAGGTGTCACACAGTGGGGTCGGTTGTGTGGGGTGAAGGAGATGGATTCTCAGATCTTTGGAAAAAAGATGCTAAAGTATCTTTAACATGAATTAAGTCTTCTTTATTTTCTCCGTGGTCTTTGTGTTTACCACCTACATGTACGGTCATTGGTACGTCTTGCTCATCATCTTCGGGAAGAAGGTAAGATAACCATCCAATCATGCGATCTGTGAACGTTTGTCTCGGCCTGTCTTGATAAATAATATGTTCTGTCAGAATTTTCATAACACTTTTTTTAACCTCGGGTGACGGAACAATCAAATATGCATGAAAATAATATGGACCATGCGACACAATAGTGAGGATAGTAAATCCAAATCGCTGCTTAAAATAAAAATGATCTAAGGCTTCCCAACGAAGTGTTATGCCTGCAGTTTCGATACCAAACTTGGTTATTTTATTGTCTACTTCTGGTGGTGGGGTGATCGTAAGCGTATAAAACAAAAAAAGAACCGACCAAATAGGCACGATCAAGATAAGATCACCAAAAAACCACACAATTACAGAAAGCAATAGCGCGAGTGCCAGATAAAATCGAATAACCCGTTTACTTGTTTTTTTGTATGCTCGCAGTGGAGCCTTCCAAGAATATACAATCTGTGGATTTAAACTTGCAGGAAGTGGAGTAGCCGATGTGAAGATCGGACGCTGATCAGTCATGCTTTAATTGTTGTGTATTTAAAGCTGAAAGTCAAGTTTAGCCAGCTTATTGGACCGTGACTGTCGGCTTATTACAGACACCCTGAGGTGCAGTAATCTCTACATCTTTAAAACCAAAGGTTTTAAAGAAATTACCAAACTGCTTTTGTGCATTTTCTGTAGCTTGAGTCAAGATTCCACCTTCACATGCAGCCAGTAAGATCTGCTCTTCTGCTTGAAGTCGCGCATCTGATTCAAGATCTCGTTCGCCTTTTGAGAAGATACCAGAGCTTCGGTCATAGACTCTGGTTTTTTCATTATCAATCCGCACGACGAGAATCTCTGGAGCTGGTAAGGCTATCTGTAATGTTTCACCTTTCACTGTCACATTGTTTTCTGTAAGTTTGCGCAGATCAAATCCAGCAATAATTTCACCATGTGCGATGAGGAGTAATTTATCACCAAATAAAAACTCTTGAAACGCGTTTCCTTCGGTGGTACGTGCGTCAATTATTTTTTCAATAGTGAAAGATGCCGTCTCAAGTCTTTGTAGTGCTCGCATTTCTTTGATCACAGCAACACGTGATGTATTTAGCTTTGTACGCTGACGGATAAACAATACAATACTGATGCCAAGGAGAATCAGAAGACCAAGGATTAAAAATCGTTTTAGTTTTTGTTGCATACCCTATTGTATCATCTTCGCCTAATACTCTTTTCTTGTGGTAATTTGCTTTTCAGCAAGGTATTTGGTATCATATACTTTATAAACTTAACTAAATATGCTAAGTAACGCTTTCCAAAGACTAATTGGGTCAAAAAATGCAGTAACTTTCCATCAAGTATTTTCTACGTATGGTAAGCTTCATCGTATCCTCAAAAGCACTCTCAACGAATCAATCACTGGTGATATATCCGCTCTAGACTGGAACACACTCGGTATCCTCGCCAAAAGTGACGAACCAAAAAAATATGGTGATATCGCAGAAGAGCTTGGTGTAGAAGCACCTGTTGTGACAGAGCTCCTCAGTCACTTAGAATCTCTCAAATGTATCAAGATCCAAACTCACCCAGTCGATAAAAGAGCCAAGATGGTCAAGATCACTCGCAAAGGTGTGAAAATGTTTGAAGCAATCGAACAAACAAATAATACAAAATACGAAGACCTTCTCAAAAACATCAGTGAAGACGATCTGCAGAAAATGGATACGCTGTACGCAGAGATCGAAAAAATTGGCAACTCAACCACTAATGACAGCAAAAGCTGAACATACAGAAAGAATACAAAGAGAAAAACTTCACTTTACCGAACAGCGTCTCCTCAGTATCTACGACTGGTTCAACACTCAAGTATCAACTCGTCAAGGAAGATCTCGACATCATTTAGATATTGGCTGCTATAACGGCTTTGCTCTTCCAACCCTGGCTCAAGCAGCTGATCATGTTACAACTCTGGACATTGATCCACTTATGCTTCAAACTGCACTTTTGCGTCCATCTGTACAACAACTTGTCTTTGCACAGCGCCTTACACTAGATCAAATGGATGCACGAGCTATTACTTATCCTGATAATAGTTTCACATCTGCATCTTGTATTGAAGTTATTGGTGCTGGATTTGAAGATCAAGAAGGTAATGAGATCCGTGCAAATGAATTAGAACATATACAAAGTGTAATCAATGGCGTTCACAGAGTTTTACAGCCTGGTGGCTTGTTTACACTCACCTTTAAAAGCCAATCTAATCAACGATTGAGTGAAGGGTTTAATTTTGGCACACATAAAGGTGTTCCTTTACATCGAAAAGATTTACGACCTATGCTGGAACCTTTGTTTGGCCAAGTAGATTGGTATGGCCATGTCTGGACAGCTCGCATACCTAGAATTGGAAATAAATATTATATGGGAATTCCAGTCGTTGAAACACGAGATGAGACTGGTAAATATGATGAGCTGGACCCGGAATGTTTTGAACCGATCTCAGAAGCACAACTACAAGCAGATGGTAAACGGCCTTTGTATTGGATTGCTATGTGTCAGAAACCTTTTGAGTAAACTAAACCGCACTATATCTTGGAAAAGGTGGGCACGTTGCCCACCCTTTCGTTATTCAGCCTTTTTACCTCGCAATACTTCTGCTAAAACGATTGCTAGATAAGCAGCGATCATTATGGCTGCGATCCACGGAGCAAGCCCAACGACATGGGCGTTCCCGCCTTTTTCTATCATGTGGATACTTACTCCCGCCGCAGGGGCGAGGAGAAACAATTTCTTAGCAATTTCGACCATTTAAACTCCTTTCGTTACTGTGGTACTTCGTATCGGTATTTCCATCCTACCCCTTGCGGGAAAACGGCATTAGAGTAGATAAATATACCCATAACCTCTGCGCCACAGATGTCGTAAAACTGACGATCTCCATTGATTGTGATTATATACCGCGTTGTTGCAACATCGTCGCAATCTGCCGGTGCGGGTCCCACAGAACCCAAGTAGCGAATCTTAACCTCGTCACCGTTTGGCGATGTTAGAACCACGACATAATATCCCTGGTACAGATGCAGCCAGTCTGAATGCCCTTGGTATGAATATAACTCCGCGTCTTGGCTGGGAAGTGGATGTGCTTCTGGTAAATTTAGTTCTGGTTGACCATTAGCCAAGGGTGTCGCCACGTTTGCCGTAGGCAACGCAATAGTTGAGTTTGCTGGCTGTGTTGTAGTCTGCTGAGTGAAAAACCACCCAGCAAAAATAACCACAGTAAAGAGCACTACCGTCAACACAATGATGATTTGACCGCTTGAAGGCCGACGTACAACTTGCATAACTTCCTCCTATAAAGGTTAACTGTTGTCATCTGTGCACGCTGAAATTTATTTTTAAACTCCTTTCTGGAAACAGTCATCGTGCACGCTGAAACCACAAAAAATATTGCAATCTCGACGTGCACGACGACCTATAGATATAGTGCGGTTTGTGAAGGTACTATCTTTAGTCATGCAAACTAGAATGCTGACTCAAGAAGATGAGCTAAAGATATAGCCCATAATTATATCAAAGGAGTATAAAAATCAGGTAAGAAAGTTACTGCGCGTCATTTAGCTTATCTGCCAGACTATTTTGTTCCTGAGCGAGACCTGAGTCTTCGCTCATCCAGCGCTTTTCCTCTGTAGTCAACCATTCATTGTCTTGCATCCGACTGACGATCGCTGACATACGCTGGATACGGATGTTAATTATTTCATTCAATCGATCCACATCTGTTTTGTTGTTACGATAAAACTCTTCGTATGTGGTGAGTTTCTGCCAGCCTGGCTGGATCTCACGTAGTTTAGTGAGCCCTTGCTGCCAGCTGTTTATTTCAGAAGCCGAATAGTCAGGTGGAAGATAACCTGCCAGATGTTGGACGACCACTTGAGTCGGACAACCATTCAGTTGACCCACGAATGTGCTGACGCCTATCTCATCGTAGTTTTCATTTAATAAAAATTTCTTAGCATTTGGTTGTTCTAGAAATGCATCAAACAGCTCTTGGGTATCGTAGTAACCGATCATCGGGAACTCGCCATAGGCGATATTGTTATAACCGACATCTCGCATCGCATCGACCATCGTATATCCGCTTTTCTCGCCTTCGAAACTGAAATCGTCATTGCGCAGCATGACCTCTGCTCTAATCTGAGCAGTTTGCTCAAGTTTAGGCTCAAATGTCAGTGCGGCAAGATTGTGCTTCGCTCGTTCGTTATTGAGCAATCTCACATAATCCGCAGTATTAAAAAGTGACAGCTCAGCAGTTTCTGAATCATGACTCGCATCTCGCCATTTGTCGGCGAAGCGTTCTGTCTGCTTGTCATACGGGATGAAGTAATCGATGTCATCAAGTGACACGAGGCCAATATGCCTCGAATCAAGGCTTACTTTACGATTATCACCCATCACAAACACATGATCTGTGGGTACAGTAACCGCCTGACAATCGCGGATCTCTGTACCTCCAAATGTAGAGCGAGATTTAAGGATATATGGTTCTTCGACGGATTTATCGTTTACGTAAACGAATCCATTGCGGATCGCGACTGTGTCACCTGCTACACCTACGACTCTCTTCACAAAACCTGTAGCTTCTTCGTTTTGTTTTTGCAGCTCTTCATCAGTTTTGGCGTTTTCGAACACCACAATATCTCCGCGATGGATCTTAAGCGGAAGCACACCTTCGAGACTGGGTACATGAACATAGCGTTGAAATGATACAAAGCCATCTTCAGGGAGTGTGGGGAGCATCGAAGCACCTGTCACTGGCACTTGCACGGGTAAGATCCCGGTCAGCTGGATGATATACCAACCAGCGATGATGAAGACTGCAAATGAAACAACTTTCAGTAAAAAAAGAATGCCACGGATTGGCCAAAGCAGAAGTTCGACAAACGGATTTTGCGTCTTAGCTTGTTTCATATATACGAAAATACTCTGAACAGTAATCTCGTATACTTATTTTAACTTATAATGAAGACTGTGAAAAGCAACCGTAACACCAGCATCGATTTCCTGCGTGGACTCGCCGTGATCTTCATGATCTTCATCCACGTCGCAGCATATTTTCTGAGTAATCAATTGCTGAAAACTTCATGGAACTATGCCCAAGCGGCTGTACCATTTTTTGTTTTCTGTGCGGGATATGTCTATTTCGCTCGTACTCAAGAGCATATAATTAGTCTTTCCTACCTCTGGAAGCGTATCTCCCGCCTACTCATACCGTATTATATTTTCTTGATTGTGTACGCGATTGTTTTTAGCTTACTAGGCACTGAATTTAATCTCAATTTTTGGAAAAAAAACCTTCTGATGACGAGTGGCATTGATCTCAACTGGTTGATTGTCCTTTTCATCCAACTTACTATCTTGATGCCTATCTTAGGCTGGCTGTATGAAAAAAAGAAACAAATTTTTTGGATTGTCGCTGGATGTTTTTTTACCGCATCATTTTCACTTCTTTTCACGAAGATCAATCTTGATAAACGCATGATTGTTTGGATTAGTTGGCCAGTGATTACGATCTATTCGTTGTTATTTGCGAAGAACGAAAAAAATACTAGCTTTCTCATCAAATCGATAGTAACTGGAATAGGATTACACCTATTATCACTGTTTCTTTTGCAGCTACAAGGCAAATCGCTGTCCTTTTTTGACAATAAATATCCACCAAACATGTTGTATATGTCTTACGGAGTATGGTCAATTGCATTGACATATCTCGTGCATGCGAAATCTCAACTAGGTAAAACTCCAGCTCAGAAAGTCTTTGATTATTTCAGTGTTAACTCTTACTCTCTATTCTTCATCCACTTCCTGATCGTATATTTGCTTGTCGTAACGAGCCTGATGTACAAATGGGGATTTATCCCAAGTCTTGGAGTAGTATTTGCAGCTAGCTTAGTTATACAACAAGCTTTGACCTTCGCGCTTGACCAAAAGAAAAAGCGCTCTCGATCCTGATGGATCAATCTCCACGCGGAGACTACGCCTGGATCACAGACGCGAGAGCGCTCAGTCCTTGCACGCAGAATTGTTGACTCAGAGCCAAATACTCCTCCTATTACGGAGGATAGACAGATGCACTACTTGTTCCGTTGGTTTGACCTCAAACCACTGGCACCCGGATTGTTTTAGAAAAATAAGCCCTCCTTCGCTGGTGCGCTCATAACGTCGTTGCCGTTGGATGATACTTAGACGTTCAGAATCAAAGCCTCGTTTTGCTGCTAATTCTAACGCCCTTTGAACTGTAATATCAGCCATATTTCTTCCTTTCATCGCGTGCAAGGCGATGGCATAGAGCCTACCGACACAGCAGGTGAATCTTTCGGCCGTTTTGCCGCTGCAAGTATATGCTTAAGATCGAGGAAACGCAACGCAGATTATTTTCGTTCAATATTGAAGAAGGCGAACTGGTACTGTGGAATCGACATATATCCGGGAGCACGAACATTGAAAGCTTTCTTGAAATCTGCTCCACTAAAGGTTTTGCCATTGATTGTCACGCTACTTGTTGTCCCATCTCCCAGTGAGACTGAGACACTTGTGGCAGCACTGATACCACCGGCGCCCGCGGTGAGATTACGTAGTTCTTCCATGCTGTATGGATTGCCACCCCAACAACTTGTCGTCACTGGAGTAATACGACCAGTATCAAGTCCAGAAATATTGTTGCTCAGTGCAACAGCTGTGTTTACGATATCCGCCATCTCCTCTGGTGAAAGCCATGGATTGGCGCGTCCGCATTTATCGCTACTGATGCTATAGCCTTGTGTGTACCAGGCTTTATACAGCCATGGTGATCCAGCTTTTTTCTCATATGATTTATCGATGAAGTTGGCACCACCACCATTATCGGTTGTATCCCAGCCAGAAGTCGTGAGGTAACCACCTGTTGTGGAAGAATAGAATGTTGTCACATCTTCAAGCACTAACCCTTTGGTATCGTTTACTGCTTGTCTCCACGAGTCGGGGACGTTATCTGATTTACCTTTATTGAAAACCTGACACGCTTCAGTAGTACAGATCTCTGTTCCTTGTACTTTGTAGCGATATGCATAACTTCGAGCGGCGACCGCTTGAGCTTTTAGTGCTTCAGGATGCCAGCTTGATGGCATCTCAGCAATACCATAGAGGTATGTGGTTTCGAAATCTATTTCACCATGTCCTGCGACTTTTATATTTCCATTAGTATCTTTGCTTGCTGGCTCTTTTCCATAATATTTTTGGAGAATCTGTCGGAAATTTTGTCCATCCATAGCTCGACCATATGCTCCGTACTGACTCATCCCTTTACGATGTGTGTGTGCACCAAAAGAGAATACCGCAAAATAACCAGCCGGTGCATTAGCTCTAAATCCTGCAATTGACGCGTTGTAGTCATCAGCTTCATTACTGTCACCGATTGTCGCCGTGAAGCTACCACTACGAGAGTTCACGATCTCTTGCTGTTTGGCACTCAGCGCAGCAATCTTTTGATTGAGTTCACCTTGATAGGACTTGGCAGAGTTCACCTCTCCTGCAAGGAAAGCTGATTGCTTATCAATCTGATTTTTGATCGGTGTCAGTCTCGTTTTTTCATCGACTAAAATATCTTTTTTATCTTCGATCTCTTTCACCATGAGAGCAATACGGATAATATTGCGTCGATCATCATCGAGTAATGATTGCTGATAAGTAAACTGTTGAAGAAACAGGGTTAAGTTGTCTGACATCAAAATCTGTAAGAGAGAATCTTTTTCTTTACCTTTATTTTTGTAAAAAGAGACCACGCGACCATCAAGCAGCAATTTTTGTTTAGAAAGAAGTTTTTCACCTTCGGTAATTTCAGTTTCTTTCTCGGCGATGTCGGTCTCAATCTGATCTACTTGTACTTTTATTCCTTCAAGCTGTGCGTTGAGTTTGTTTAGTTCTTGCTCGTTATTGGCGGTAGCTTTTTTCGATGATTCAAGCGCATTATTCAGATCTTGAAGTTGTTTATTGATGTCTTCAAGTTCATCTGCTTGTACTTGTACACTGACAAAAAGGACAGTGAAGAGACAGATTAAGACGAATAAAAATCGTCTCATGGGATCATTATACACAATTTAAGCTCGCACTTTAAGCCTGTGCTAGATTGAGAATCAGAGCTGCTCCTGTATACTAATCATATGAAGTACTTGCTCATTATCGCCCTCGTTTTCACCGCTCTTTTTACTCCACCCACTGTGTCTGCTACCGAAATTTGTACCCTAGAGCGTTGCGCAGAGTGCAATCAATGTGGATACTGTATTGGGAAAGAAATTCCCGGAAACTTAAGTGCATGTATGGCCTGTTTGTATCCATCACTACCTCATGATGTGAATGGTGCCAAAACATCACTTCTCATCGACCCACAAACAAATCGACCAGCTATGAAACCTGCTCCTGGAAAATACTACACGCAACTTGGTTGTGTGAGTACCAATGTAGCATCTTTTACGGATCCTAGTGCTGCTGGAGGTGTGTTGAATTTTATTTTGACTCGTCTTATTTTCCCAACAGTAGGAGTTGTTGCATTTCTATATCTGATTTATGGTTCATTCCAACTGATGACAGCCCAAGGAAATCGCGAGCAGATAGGTAATGGTAAGCGAATGGTAGTCGGAGCAATCGTCGGATTAATCTTTACGTTGTCTGCGGTTTTGATAGTAAACTTCGTTGGAGGACAGATCCTCAAGCTACCGGGATTCAACTAACTTAGAAGATATAAATAAGCAGAATAATAGAGATTCCCCACAACAATATCGTCATAATAAGCGGTCGATCTGTCGTAATGATTTTCTCTGGTCGCTCTCCCTCATCACGCTCATACAAAAGCTGCGCATAACGAGCGATACCGTATACAACAAAGGGAATTGTCAACATCATCAGCTTACGAACCTCAAAAGATGGGAACAGGTCAGGGAGGAAGCGTACAAAATCTTGATTACTACATTCTTTAAACTGCTTTGCCGTCAGCTGAGTTTGATCACAAACCACCGTTTGAACATTCATATCAGTGAAAACAGCTTGTTGTGATGGGTCAATATACAGTGTGTAGGTATACAGCGCATAAGAGACAATCGTAAGTGTCGCGAAAGTTGTGGACATAAAATACAACAAATGATCTTTATAGTGAAACAGTGATTCACGCGTTTGATTGCCTGCTTGAGTGACTGATTCTGCGTGACGTTTGACTGATGCCATGAAAAGAGAGATGAAAAATATCGTCAACAAAAGCCAAACTGGCACATGATAACCAGTAGCGATCACTCCAGCAAATGTGCGCAGCACAAATGAAAATGAGATTGTGAAAATATCAATAACTGGATATTTTTTCAGATAGAGCGAATAAAGAAAGTGGAGCAGTAAGAAAACAATCGAGAGTAAAAAGAAAGGGATCGAAAAACTAAGCGCCAGTAACAACGAAACGATTGTCAGCACAAACACTGTGAAGGTTGCTTCTGGGATGGAAATCAAGCCTGATGCGATCGGGCGGTGCTTCTTGATTGGATGCTTGCGATCGTACTGATAATCGATAATATCATTTAGGACGTATGATGTAGACGAAAGTAAACAAAAGATAATAAACGCGTATGTTGCTTGTGTGAAAAGAGTTAAGTTAAAAAGTTTACCTGCAAAAAGCAAACCCACAAAGATAACGAAGTTCTTAATCCATTGATTAATACGGAGTGCGCGAGCGTATGTGTAGGCTCTAGAAGTTTTCATTCAGATTGATTATACACTACTTATTGCCTGTTAAATAACTCTCAACAAACGGAAGAATAAAAAGCTAATAAAGAAAAAGAGGACGACCTGAAAGATAGGAATATACAATGTGAGAAATATCGTCACAATCGCTAAGATAAAAAAGGCTTCGTTATGAATCGCTGGAAGTAATCCCTTGGTAATAAGCATCAAAACAACAATGGTAAGAAGTACCTGCTTATCAAACCACCAGATTGGCCAGTTAAACATGATCGCCAAGCCAAGCAGTAGTGAAGCAAGGATCAAAAATATTTCTTTTGTATCAAAGAAAAATGGTCCGAAGTACATACTAAGTATTGTAATTAAATTGTTATATAAAAGTCAAAGTTATTCCGTCAGTGGTATTAGTACTCGCACGGTTCGTCCATCCTCAAGTGTCACTGTTTGGACCTCAATTTTAGTACCTTCTTCTATTTTCACATATGATCTATCTTCTGATGCTTCCACGCCTTTTGCTATCGGAAAAAACTCGGTGTCGTCTGTTGGATCTGCTTTAGGAATTTGGCCATACAACACATCACCATCTTGTTTTTCTGGGCTCATCGGATTGCGAAGTATAGCTGCAAGACGTTGTGGATAGGCTGGGATATCTTGAACAATCGCAATAAACCCAGGGTTTACTTGTGGTGTGTTCGCTAAGAATAATGTTGGTGTCACAGAGCTCACTGCCACAAATGATAAAACTATAGCCAAAACAGCTTTAATTCGTGTTTTTATTTTGTTATTCATATAGGTAAAATGACACACCCGTCGGTGGGATTATTAATATCTTCGCAGGCCTCAAACACTGCGGTTTCTGGAGCAACTACTGTCTGCGATCGCACACCTTCTTCTACGCAACTTGCCGTCCTCTGTGATGAGTTTGCTACACAACGAGTTCCAGTTGCACAAGGCTCACATTCACTTACGGGTCGATAATACTCACAGACACTGTTTTGATTACAATAGTTTCCTGCTGCAGGTCCGTATGTTGGTGCTGGAGTGGGTTGATTTGATTTACAAGAATAACAAACACCATCAGACACCCTTTGTGACCTATCAATCACTTTGTTTTGACTTCGACAGGCCAATGAAGCCCTTTCAATATCGTCAGCTCTGTTTGGCATCTCAGCTGGACATGCTTCAGGTGTTGTTCCGCTTCTTGGACCACAAGTAAAACACCAGTTCGGATCAGCTCCCAATGCACCATTAATTTCTTTACCTTGTCCTTCACAAATAGCTGCTGCTGCATTGTAACTTGTTGCGCTAGTGTAACCAGCAGGACAAGACTGTGAAGACGTAGGTGCTGGGATTGAGGTCGGCCGTGGATGACACTTATAACAGCTTCTATTAGAGTTAAGTAGCGGGATTGATGTTGCATTATCGCATCTACTAATAGCCTCTGCATTTGTTGTAAAACGAAATGGATAATTTGGGTCAGAACATTGAGCTGTTTGTGGCGGAGTTGTAGGCTGGGGTTGATTACCCCCACCTCCACTTGGTGGTGTCGTTGGCTGCGTCCCACCACCGCCAGCCGGTGGAGGTGTGATTACAGTAACCATTGGTGTGATAGGTCGAAGAGTCGGCGTCGGCACACTTGAGCCACCACAGGTTTGATTTGCGGGGACATTTTGCCATAGACACGTACCTGCACATTTTTCGTTGTCACGACAGCCATCAAAACCTCCACATCCTCGACTATCTGCTCCGCCTCTGTTGGGCGCACACAGACCACCAGGACCATCGCCTTCATTGCCGCCACCTGGAGGAGTTGTGGGTTGATTGCCACCACCTCCCGGAGGCGCTGCACAACCTGGAGCGTCACCTGGATGTTCTTCACAGAACTGCGTACATCCCGATCCCCACCATCCGTCTACTCCACATTTGTCGCAGTTTCCACCTGGACATTGCCAGGTTTCATCTGCTCTGGTTTGAGTTGTTTGTCTGTTTTGATTGAGGGTCGAAGTCACGAGCGTAGCGACCCCGATGATGGCAAGTGTACCGAGCAGAAGTAATGTCGAAATTTCGCCTTTACGTTTGTTCATTTATTTCATTATAACCTGATTATATTGAGCACTCAACGGCTTCCGTGAGGTATAATTCAAAAGTGATGCTAAAACCCTATTTAATCATACCTCGTTTTATCGAACAACCCACCTGGGGCGGGACATATATTGCTGGTCTGAAACACTGGGAAAACAGCCCTGTTTTAACTGGTAAAAAAATCGGTCAAAGCTATGAGCTTTCCGGCGATATCAATTTAGCTAAAGATATTACAGACACACGCAGCTCCGAGTTTCAACCTGAAGTCACCGATGCTTCTGGGAAACCAACAACGAGCGAAAGCTATCTTAATCTGACTGAACTAACCCAACAAGATCCCGAAACTATTTTGGGTACAAACCTCAAAGATCATACTGTCATGCCACTTCTTATCAAGCTTAATCAAGCTGCAGGAAACTCATTTCAACTTCATGTGAAACCTGGACAACAACACGAGCGTTGGCAGCCAAAACCTGAGTCATGGTACTTTCTCGAAGATGGTTATATCTCTTGTGGTGTAAATCCTGATAAAAACGTTGAGAACTATAAAAAATGCTGTCTAGCAATCGAGGCTTTGATGAAAGATCTCAGTCAGCAGGTACAAGCTGGCACGCTCACTATCGCTGAAGCTCGTGCAAAAGCTTCGGATTTCATCACTCTAGAAAATCCTTGGCAGTACATAAATCTTTTTGATGTCAAAAAATATGATCTGATCGATCTGAGTGAAGGTGGCGTACATCACTCATGGGAAGAAAATGCTAATTATCCAATGGGAAATGTTGTCTATGAAGTCCAGCTTGATGTGATGGATCCGTATTGCACGATCCGCAGCTTCGATCAGGGCAAGATGAAAGATGATGGAAGTATCCGCGAAATCCATATCGAAGACTATTTCACATTCATAGAAACTGATAAACAAAAAAATGATATTAATTACCTCAAACGTACAGCTGAAAACGAAAAACTTCTCAAAACACCATACTACTCTCTCGATTGTGTGACAATAACAGGAAACCAACAACTCACCACGGAAAACTCTTTCCATCATCTCTATGTCCGTGATGGTGAGATTGATGTAAAAGCTGGTGAAACTGTGTTACATCTAACTCAAGGTCATTCATGCTTCATTCCAGCAGGAATCAAAACATATGAGTTAATATCAGTAACTCCAGAAAGTGTCGTTTTGAAAACATATGTCTAATGTTGTTATCAATTTCACTATCTATTTATGAAATTTATTTATAAAGATTCTGCTCTTATTCCTGACGCTTCGATTCAAAAAGAAGCTCAAACTCTAGCTCAATATGTAAAACATATGGCGGAAGTCGCAGCCAAGACTGAGTACACAGATCTTGAAGCCTCTCTCCTACTCTCTTCGGATGCTGCTCTTTTACAAAAGGTAAAAGATATATATAACAAAAAACATACAATAAACTTGAAATATATTTTTGTAGTTGGTATTGGCGGCTCAAATCTCGGCACAAAAGCAATCTATGATGCTCTTTTGGGTTTTTATGATAACCTGCGTCCTGGTTATTTTCCTAAGATTATCTTCCTTGACACGCAAATAACCGCATATTTAACGCAGATTCCCGCATTACTTGAAACTTTGAGTTCAAAAGAGGAAATCTTTGTCCATGCAATCAGTAAATCAGGCGGTACCACTGAAACGATTGCTAATCTAACCATGTTGACCAGCATGCTGGAAAAACGTTTTGGTGAGGTCAATGATCGTATGGTGATCATCACAGATGAAGGCTCAGCTTTTCAAAAAAGAGGAGAAGAGCTTGGAATTGATATCTTGACCATGCCCAAAACCGTAGGCGGTCGTTTTTCAGTCTTTTCAGCAGTTGGACTACTCGCATTAATGCAAAGTGGTGTCGATGTTGTAGAGCTGCGACGTGGTGCTACTGATATGCGCAATCGTTGTCTGCAAGCTGATTACACTGAGAATCCCGCAATGATTTCTGCTATTGTCGCATTCTTACACAATCAACAAGGTAAAAACATCCATGATACATTTGTTTTTACACCTCAACTAGAGTCACTTGGTAAATGGTATCGGCAATTGCTCGGGGAAAGTGCGGGAAAAGAAGGGAAAGGAATCACGCCTACCGTTTCAGTAGGGTCAGTCGACTTGCATTCAGTCGCTCAACTGTATCTAGGTGGACCGAAGGATAAAATAACCACCTTTGTCTATACCCAAGCAGATAATTCACTTGTGCTTGAAGATTCTTCACGTTATCCCTTAGTACCCAATATTGAGGGTAAATCAATTGATCAGATAACTCATGCCATCATTGGCGGTACGAAAGCAGCTTACTTAAAAGCTGGTCTTCCTTACATGGAGTGTGTCTTAGAGAAATTGACTGCCTATGAACTAGGTGCATTTTTACAGTTCAAAATGTGCGAAATGATGTACTTAGGCAAGCTGATGGAGGTTAATACCTTTGACCAGCCAGAAGTAGAGTTGTATAAAATGGAGACGAAAAAGTTGCTGTCCTTGTAACCTTATAATTTCTCTAAAAGTTTAAGCAGTGGTGAATGTTGTCTTATAGCTGACAAGAGTTGTACTCTGGCTATTGGTAAGCCACCCAGGCCATGCGTGCCATATTGACTTCCTTTCTTATCATCTTCAGTTGTTGATTTGCGTCGTTGCGCGGTGACATATGTGTGCACCAATCCACTATGAACTGCTGAAACTTCACCCGCTCTTCGATAAAGTTCTCTTATGAGCAAGATTGTTTCCGTCATACCAGTGCTTTCTATTTGATGTTTTATGTCTTCTAACGGCCGTCTTTCTAGTAATTTACTCATCTTCTCTGCAACTTTTTGAGAAACCATTTGACGTAGCCGTTTTAAATCAAACTCATCTGGATTAATGGTCGCCATTTCTGCATGGAAATCTGCTTGGCTAAATAGTAAATCTTCAACTGCGATGCCGAGTATTTCCCCCAACTTGTGCGGTAACGTTGTTCCAGCAAGACTTGCTTGTAATATGGTGGTATCAAATCCCACCATTGATGATGCTAAATTGATATCAGGTTTTCCTTTCATTCTTGTTTGTGTGTCTTCAGAATAAACACTATCTTGTTGAGATAAACCATACATCTGTGTATCAAACGCCCTCGCCCAAGGATTAGTTGCTATGCTTTTTGATGGATACAATTTGCCATGTATGCTGTGTGCAAAAGATAGTTTGCGGAAATACTGGAAAAATGTCTCTGGATTTACTTGGTCTTTAAATGATCTATACACCTTACCAATGTCATCTAATAGTGTTGTTGTTTGTTCTATCCGTACTACGTCTTCTCTTGTTCCATCAAAGGCAAAAGCTTGTGTCAAGGTTACTGCATCAGCATAGCGTAACGCGGCCTCTCGTGATAGTTGAATAAACACTTTTTCGTCTTTTGATCCTGTAAATGTATATGGATTTTCAGGGTCAACATATATGTAATATCCTGCAGTAGTAAGCCACGGTCCGAGCTCTGGTGTAAATCTGTCTCCAATCTCTAAAGCTGTGTTTATTGCTGGTTCTAGCTTTCCACAAGCTCCCTCTTCCCAAAACTCTGCCGACGATATTGCAAGTGTCAGTGCAGTATGAACTTTTAGTAAATCGCGCGGTTCTAATGCACCAATATCGGCGCCTTTCAATGATACCGCTCGCCTGTTTACTTCTATAATGTATGTATCAATGGCGTCCTGACTGGGTGCTTGTTCTCTGTTTTGATTATTAAATCTGGGTGTTTCGTCTAAAGCAAATGCATGCAATGCAGCAAGTGGCCCGTTTTCACTAAGAAGGACTTCTCTATATTGAGGTGTGCTTTGAGTTAGATCTGGTTTATAAAAAGATTCAATTTTCATTTAATTTGAATGAAATTATATCATAGTTGCTTTAACTATAAGATACACTCCGTACTCATATACCTATTAAATCTTGATTCCCGCAAATTAAACGCAGATTCTCCGCAAGTTGTTATTTACCGCATATATTCCGCAGTTTACCCGCAGGGCTTATTTTGCGTGGAGTTTAGATGAAGCTCTGATGTGAAGGATTTCTGTAATGATCGTCTCGACAAACAAGAAAAGGGGGATTGCTAAGAGCACACCAAGCACGCCACCGATACGACCACCAACCATGAGAGCAATCAAGGTGATAATCGGATTTATACCTACAGCACGGCGCATAATCATCGGTACAATAATACTGTTTTCGAGTTGTTGGACAATGATGTAAAGAGCAAGGGTGGAGAAGCCAGCGAAGTACGAGCTACTCATGGCGATGATAACTGCGGGAATTGCCGAGATTGTTGGACCAATATTGGGGACGACCTCAAGTATTCCAGCGAGTACTGCAAGCGGAAGGGCATACTTCATACCGATGATATTTAAACCTACATATGTCAAGACACCAACGACCGTCATTAGTGTGATCTCTCCCCAGAACCAAGAAGACATGCGTTCTTCAGCCTTTGTGAAAATCGATGAAACGCGCTGAGCGTTTTTTTCATCCATATACTGTCCGATGAAACGCTGAATACTATTTTCTTCAAGCAAGAAGTATAGTCCGAAAAATAGCGTCGAGATAATAAAGAAGGTGTTCGAAAAAATGATTCCGATTAAACCAAGAAGGTTATTCGTAACGTTTGGTATGTAGCTAACAATACTACTTGTATCTATATATTGTTCAAAACTTGGATTCAACCTGTCGATAATCATCGGAAAATTACGTAATAGATTTGTAGTCTCAATAATGATTGGCGGGATGATAAGAGAGATCAAGAAGATGAAACAAACAAGAAATACGGCATAAACAAGGAAGCACGCCACAGTTCGAGACAAACCTTTGCGATTAAGTAGGTTCACAGCTGGACGCATCGCACTCATCAAGATAAATCCAATGAGCAATGAAAAAATAATATCCTTAATCATCCAAAGTGAATAAAGTCCAAGCGGAATGAGAATACTCAGAAAGATTGATCGGGGAGAGATTTCGATCGTAAGCTTGTCTTGTTTTGCCATATATGAGAATTATACTGCCTTTTCTAATTTATTCTTGGATTCTGATCGGCATGATAATATGGAAAAAAGTTTCGTTACCTTCGGCTTTGAAAACAATTGGAGCATCAGTTCGTAAAATCTCAATAATCACATTATCACTTGCACAGTGATTCAAAAACTCTATTAGATACTTGTAGTTAAAGGCTACTTGTTGAGGTTCGCCTTCAAAAACGATGTCTTGCGATGTCGTATTTTCTTTGTTGCCTTCTTTTTTAGGACGTATGGTTAAGTTTCCTTTTTCAAACTCACACACTACCACATTTGAGAAATCCCGAGCAAAAATTGAGATCAGTTTTACGTTTCGCATAAGCTCATCTTTTTTCACCGTAACTGTTGTTTTCTTTTCTGCGGGAATTACTTTCTCAAACGGCGGAAACTCACCATCGATCAAGCGAGAGTAAAAAACACCTTCAGCTGTTTCGAAGCGTACCATATGCTCTTTAGTTGAGTGACAAAACTGAATCTCTTTTTCTGAGCGAATGTTCTTGAGTAGTTCTCTTAGGAAATCTGCCGGTATGATCATTGATGCAATCTCACCTTTTTGTTTTTCTTTGAAGATCGAGAGTCTGAAACCATCCGTAGATACGATAATAAACTCTTCGTCGGTGTTTACGAAGTTCACACCTGTGAGTACTGGTCGTGAGTCGTCTGACGACGCAGTGAACAAAATAAAGGGCAGTGTGTCTGTGAAGAGTGATGTCTTAAGTGGAATTGTCGCTTCTGTAATTTCTGGTGGCAGTGGAAAATCTTGAGCTGATAAAACCGGAAACTGTCCTTTTGTCTTACCTTGTACAAACGTAATTGTGTTTTCATTGAACTCAACTTCCACAGTACCAGCTTGTAACAATTGTAAAAACTCTATGATTCGTTGGGGTTCAACTACACAAGAAGCAATATCTTCTGTATCAACATCAATCTTTGTATGATAATACGTATTTAAATCTGTAGCATAGATAAAGAGCTTTTTTTCTTTTACATCAAATAAGATTCCTTGTAGTGCTGTACCAGAATGAAGTTTATCTGATGTAAAACGAGAAGCAATCAGAATTCTTTGAAGTAATAAATCTTTCTCTATCTGCATTCTCATTTGTTTAATATATATAAATTAGTAGTAGTAGGGGTCGTGTATAAGTGTATAAAATTCGCTGCGGATTTTCAAGACAGAATAAACCCTTAAAAAACCGTGTTGATAACCAGTGTACATCATGTTGATGCGTGAATGGTTTTCCTTATCACATCAATCTCTTCCGCGAACTCTTTGTCCTTCATTGTCTCTTTTGTAATCTTGTTTATAGCATGAATTACAGTAGTATGATCTTTACGTTTCACCATATACGCGATCTCGCCCAGATTTATATCCAGCTCACTGCGCAGCAAATACATGATTACTTGTCGAGCGTGTGCCACCGAGCTTTTACGGGTTGCGCTTTTGATGTGAGCAGCTTTAATATCATAGTAAGAACAAACACATTTAATCACATCCTGAGCAGTAAATCGTTTTTTTGCCGTGGTTGTTTTCTGCTTGAAAAAGTCTTCGACGACGAGAAGATCGATTCGATCTTTCACTCCCAGCGTCCGTGCATACAGAGAAAGCAGCATCCCTTCAAGCGAGCGTGTATCAAGGATGGTTTCTGCAATTGCGGTGGCAGCTTCAATATCAATGGCGATATTTTTTTCGGTTGCTTTGATGAGGAGTATTGCGGTACGAAGCTCAAAGTCTGGATTTTGGATATCGACTATCAGTCCGCCAGAGAAGCGAGAGCGCAGACGATCTTCGAGGTTGCGTATCTCGTGTGGGGGGCAAGTTATTTTGACCTCAGACCGCCCACCACACGAGATAC
>JBGSBR010000002.1:0-94093 GCA_041730495.1 Weeksellaceae bacterium
TTCCTCATTTATCGAGCAGTTTGGCTTTATGAGTGGAGTATTACTGATCGCGCTTTATGCCATCGGATTTTGGTTTTTATTTCAAAAAATTATCAATCTGAGCCGAGAAAAAGATGATGCAGGTCGTTTTCACTACTTCTATGTACTTGGTTTTACCACAATCCTAATCGTCCAAACATGTATCAATATCGGTATGAATGTCGGTATGCTGCCTATTGCTGGTATTACGCTGCCGTTTATATCCTATGGAGGTAGCTCACTTCTGACATTATTCTTTGGATTAGGTCTGGCAATCTGGTAACTTATAAATTGTTAAACTGTTAAATGGTTAGATTGTTTTAAAGCAATTTCACAATTTAGCAATATAACAGTTTGAATTAATTTACAGCTTGCAGTTTCACACGGATTCGGTATAATAACTAGATATGAAAAAAGTTGGCATTATTCAAGTGGCAGGAAAACAATACATGGTCAGTCCAGGAGACGAGATCATCGTTGATCTGCTTAAAGATGAAAAAGAAGCGAAAATTGAGCTCCCATTACTTATGACTTTCGACGAAGAATCAGGTGCTTTTAATGTAGGTGCACCAGTGCTTGAAGCCAAAGCAACAGCTGAGGTAGTCGATCATGTTAAAGGTGATAAGCTCAGAATCTCAAAATTTAAGTCAAAAGTACGTTATCGTAAGACTGTCGGTTTCCGTCCACAGCTTACCAAAATTAAAGTATTAAGTATCTAACCATGGCACATACCAAGGCGCAGCGCGCAGTCAAAGGCAATCGTGATTCAATCTCCAAGAGACTTGGTGTGAAGTTATATGGTGGTCAAACTGCTATCCCTGGAAATGTAATCATCCGTCAACGTGGAAGTAAAGTCCATGCAGGCGATGGTGTGTATCGTTCTCGTGATTTTACTCTTCATGCTGCTATTACAGGCGTAGTTGTCTTTTTCAAGAAACTAGGCAAACAGTATGTAAAAGTAGTATCATAAGAGTGTCATGAAAACACTCCAAGAACTCTTCTCTTCTCTTCAATCAGAAAAAGATATTTTCCAAAAGTCTCGTATTATCCGTCATCTACGCTTGCAGTACGAGGTCCCAGCTCGTGAGATCGCGGAAAAGCTCTCAGTGCATCCTAGTTATGTGTCACATTATCTACGACTCCTTACCCTACCCGAGATCGTCATTGACGGGTTCTATGCCAAACAAGTATCCGCCTCGCATCTTTTCATACTTGCTCGTCTGCAAAACAAAGAAGAAGTCATGGAAGCTTACAAAGAAATTCTCGAAAAAGGTTACACATCTGCACAAACAGAAGAGCTAATCCGCGAAAAGAAATACGCACTTGTGGGCGAAGACGCAGATTATTTCGCTGATATTGAGATCAAGCAGCTAGTCACTGAGCTCAAGAAATTTATCCCAGATCTGGATGTAAAGATCACGCAAACACGCATCCAAGGTTCGATCCACCTTAGTATCAAAGGTAAACGAGCAAAGACAACACATGTGCTGCGGACATTACTACAACGTCTTGCTGATGTGGAAGAAGAAGAGGATTATGATGAGTCACGACATCTAATTTATTTAGATGAAACTGCTAATTAACTTCATTCACCGTTATTTATAGACCTATAGTTTGATTTTTAAATGAGAATATGATATAGTATTATATTATTTATACATATTCAATATGTCAAAATCTGAATTAAACCAAGGTCTCTCTAATGTACGTTTTGATACAAAACAACCAGTATCATCAGAAGATACGTTGCTATTTGATTACGCCCCACAAGCCATTGAAGTGCCCGCTAATTTCGTACCTCCATATCGTGTAAATTATGAAACAAACGAAGTTTGTAACATGCCTTGTGGCTTCTGCTTTGCAGATTATCACGAAGGCGCAAATGTTCATGAATCGTTAGGTATGCCTACACACGGTAAGCTTGGTACTGCAGAAGTTAAATCAATGATGGAGCAAGCTGCTCAGCTTGGTACTACTCAGTTTTTACTTGGTGGTGGTGATCCATTTATACGACGTGATATGCCAGACTTGATCGAATATGCAAGTGCACTTGGATTACATGTGGTAGTAGATACGAATGGATTAATTTTAGGTAAAAATGAAGAATTATTTCAAAGAGTTGCGCCTCATTTGCATCAACTTGGGTTGTCACTGGATGGTTCATCTGCTGAAATGCATGATGGTTTCCGTGAAACGAGAAACTCTTTTGAACGTGTGATGAGACTTATAGAAATGTCAGCTGGACAAGCTTTTAAACTTAAAATTAATACGATTGTTACAGCCGCTAATATGCATGATATACCTGCTATGGTCGAGTTGTTAGCTCCTCATGCAGGAACAATACAACGTTGGAGTCTTGATCAATTCATACCTGTCAATCGTGGTAAACAAAATGAAGACAAATATCGTATATCTGATGCGGATTATTTAGCAACAGTACAACGAGTAAAAGAACAAATTGATGAGCGTTTTGCTAATTGTACTATTGGTGGTGGTCTAAAAAGTGCAAAAGCCGGAACTGTAATGATGTTCGGTCCACAAGGTATACCATATGTAACAACTGGTGATCAGAAAAGATACTTACCGCATAGTATTCGTACTCGTCCATTGCATCAGCTTGTACAAGTAGCTGAAGAAATGGATCTTGATCTGAATGGAATGAATAATGAACGATACTCAACAGGTTACTATTCTGAAAATCAATAATATATGGCAGCAGAACATATACCTGTTTATCGTAATGGTTCATGTTTAGGATCTGTTGAAAGAGATGCATTGTATCATGCTGAAAATGATCATCAGATCGTTCACACTCTTATCTACAAGCCATTAGAACAAGATATGGAACCAGAACAAATGTGGGTCCAACAAAGAGGATCTACTGTTTCATATTTACCTAATTATTTAGTAACTGCAGCAAGTGGTCATGTCAGTATGACTGAACAAGGTATCCCTGAGACTTTTGAGCAAGCTGCACTTCGTGAGGCTTCTGAAGAAGTATTTGGAAATGATCCTTCCCAAAAACTAAATATACAAAGATTAGGAACAGATTTTACCTATAAACCCTCATACCCAGGATATAAGGGTGGCTCAAAACAGGTTGCAACTTTTGTCTCAGAATCTGATGGTGCAAATTTTAACCCATTGCATCCAGAAGTAAGCAGATTAGCCTTAATGTCCGTTGGCGAGTTAAAACAAATGTCTAGAGATCCACATTCATTACTACACCCTGAACTTCGAGAAATTTTGCGACGTAAAATGACACGAATTGGAATTGTTGGAACATATAGTGTAGGTAAAACGACACTTACTGATGCATTAAGTCGCAGAATAAATGGATCACGTGGTGTAACTGAAGATGTAAGACATTATGTAAAAAATGTATTTGGTAAAAAGGGTATACAAGAGCTCACTCCTGAAGAGTTCATCCAGTTGGAACATATGTTGTATAGAGATCAAACATTAGCAGCACGCTATGCAGATATTGCTGTTGTAGATTCCACACCTATTGGTTGTCCCGTGTATCTTCAAAATTATGGCCTGTTAGCTGAAAATGGACATCAATATGATCAATCAGTTATCGAAGGTTGGAAGGATAAAACGAGAAGTACACTCGATGATTATGATGTAATTGTTTATTTACCACCAGAAATACCTTATGAAAATGATGGATTCCGTACTGGACCTCAATTCAGAGGACCCGTAGATCAAGGTTTTCAAGAAGTAATTCAGGGACATCCTCGTATGATTGAAGTAACTGGTTATATCCCTGGAGATGTATCAGCAGGTGTTAATACACGAGTGGAAACAGTAATTGATTATTGTTTACAACAAGGAATTCTTGACGAAGAGCAAATTGCTAAGTAAGATTATTCTTTCAAATCTGCAGAATACGGATTTTCTACCACTCCCATTTTATCTGCTGGGAAGTAACGATAGACCACAGTACCGATTATACTTTCTTTCGTAATTGGTCCAAACTCACGTGAATCTGATGAGCGAGGTCGATTATCACCGAGTACGAAGTAGTAGCCAGCAGGGACGGTCACAGGAACAGATTCTTGGACAAATCCGTTGGGAATCAAGGTTGTTTTGGCAGAGATATAATTTTCAGTCAGTAGGACACCGTTGACATACACTTCATTATTTTCTATAAGTACCACATCACTAGGAACCCCAATGATACGTTTGATGTACTCGATATCTGGATTCTTGGGAGAGTGGAAAACAACTACATCACCACGATTTGGTTCACGCAACTTATATGTCACTTTACTGGTGAAGATATAGTTACCGTTTTGAAATGAAGGCTCCATCGAAGCACCTTTGACTTGATTCGGCTGGATGATGAAAAGATAGACCACGATGAAAAGAGAGCCTACGAAAACGACTGTCTCGAGGATCTCCATGAAGAACTCCATGATGGCTTTGAATACACGCATAAGGTTTAATTGTAGAGAAGTACTGTATCAAAAACAACTGGTATAATAGCTAGATAAGGACCTGTGGCTCAGTGGTAGAGCGTTCGATTCACATTCGAAAGGTCGAAGGTTCGAATCCTTCCAGGTCCACCAATAAGGTTATTTACTCTTCGGCTTTTTTTTCTGCAAAATCATCGATCATACGACAGTAGTTTGTATGAATGACATATCCATTAAATGTATTATCTCCTGATTGATTTAAGTTTACGACTTGGTGATTAGCATAGGTATCATGCAGATACTGGAAATATGCTGGACGATTAGTAGTGGCTTGGCCACTACTGGTACCGAGTGCAATAGCGATCTTACAATGCTTTTTACGAGCAATTTCTTTGGCTCGCTCTAGAATTGCTTGATGGTAGCTTTCCAGATCAATCGAGTTAATAAATGTTTGTTGCGGATTGTCACCTCTGAGGATGAGGATTTTTTCTCCTGCAGCAGTGGTCGTTTCAATAATCAATGTAGCGCCGACCAAAGCTTCCTGATCAGTGCCAGGATTAAGTCGATGTATCAATGCATGGACATTGGGATTTAGTCCAGCTATAGATCGTACTGTACCACCATGAGCCCAACAAGAATCAGCGAGCTCACCAGAGAACTCAAGCAGTATCCCTTGGCTATGCACGAAATCCATGGAGACAGTATTGGATTTTTGCATCAGTGCTCGAGCACGTTTCAGCTCGTCTGCGATCGCATTCAGATAAAAGATAGTATTAATTTTTGTCACGGTATCAGGCTCATCATTGAGCTGTTGCATGATCTCTTCACCGATGATCTCAGTGCGGATAGTCTCAGAAAGCAAAGCCAACTTCTCACTAGCATCTTGAGTATCATCTGAAGCAAACTGTAAGAGCTGAGTGAGATCAGCATCATTTTTCAGAGCTTTCATGATAATAGCTGTGCGCACCAGTGGAGTAAGCTCTTTTAGCTTCAGCAGCGGAGCTAGTTGTGACATGACACTATCCAAGTTTTGTATATTGATCGCAGACAACTCTGCAATAGTGGTTTTAAGTACTGCTTGAGCTTGAGGTTTATCAATTCGCTCTAGTGCAGCTTTATTGGATTCTATTTTTTCAGCGACTTTTTGTTGGATTGTCGCCACTAGAGTTAGTTCACCACTTGTTCGTTTATATTCTCGGGCCTGATTGATATTTTGATTCAACAGATCGATCGATCCTTTTAGATCGTCTGATATTTTGTACTCGTGATTACTTTTTTCCAGTTTAGCTACCTGGTATTGCTTATCGGATTCAAAATCAGCATCAGTAGGACGAGTAGCTGCTTCTCGAGCTATACGCACTTTGTCGACGAGCTCAGGTACTGTTTGTATACCATATCTATTGAGACCGATGCGTAAGAATTTGAAGACAAACTCATTCACAAAAGCATTTTCACCCAAAGCATCAGGGATCTTATTTTGACCGAGCTCAGTTTTTATTTTGGTGATAGCTTGTTTCAGCTGGCTGATACCTTCAGTACCACTGCCTTTCACACCAATTGCGGTTAAGTCTGCTGGGATAACACCTTCATAGATATTATCTATTGCTTGGTACAACTGTATGCTTATACGATCACCAAATAATTTCCGTGCTGAGCCCAAATTGCGGGAGATATTATCTGTTTTACCAGTGCGCTGAGATTCGAAATAATAAGCTGCTTCAATACTGCCTGAACGAATACAAGCAACTCGTATATCGCCATCAACTTCTTTGGGCAAAGTAAATAAATTCCGTACTGAAAACCATTCTTTCGCATAACCTTCGTTTATAAGATATGAAGCTAGCTCCCAGTTGCGATCTTGTGGCTCAAACACAAATAATCGCTGAATGTATTTTTCTATATCATCATGTTTATATTCCACTGCTTTTCTCAAAGATGCGATTGAACCACTATCAGTAGCTTGATCAAGGAGTTTTTGTGTCATCGATGTGCGCATGATTTCGAAGCGTAATTGTTCATTTAAGAATTTTTGACCTAGGGCATACACTTTTGGATAGAGTTTGCGCAAGCTTTCAGCAGATTGTGGTGCATACCAAATAAAAGCATTTTCAGCATACCCAGGTTTTTGAGCTAAGCTTTCATCAATGTGGGCTAAACTATCCTTAAACTGTGGAAAAGTGTCAAAAATAAATTCTACTAACTGAGGGTCATCACGCATAAAGAGTTGTCGTAAAGAAACATCAAGTTGAGTCGATGGTTTTATGATATCTGGCCATGCATTACCAAAAATAGCTTTGGCTTCAGTAAATACATCCATCAATTGCGCACGACTAAATTGGTTGCTTTCTCGCACGAGATAACTAAAGTACTCACTTTTTAGCTCAGGTGTAAGTACAGATTCAGGTGAGCTAATAGCTACATCAGTTTTATCTGTTAATGCTGGAATTACCGTATTGAGGTTACGTATCACAAACTGTGGCGCCATACTTGATTGATTTGTTAGTGCCAAGACTTTCAGCAGCTTTTGTTTACTATTCACATGTTCAGCTTGTAATGTGTCTTCGGGTTGAGCGGCATATGATTTCATATCTGGATTTACCTGCTCAAAAAGATAGTTATTTGAGTACCCATTTGTATGAATATGTTTTACCATCTGTGCAAAAGTTTTAAATGCTGCTTCACCATCTTGTGGCTCACTGAAGACATGTGCCCATTCTTTAAAAGCTAAATCATATGTATTTACTGTTTCTGACTGTTTTTTGTGATGATCTTTCACACCAAGGAGTGACATATGTGTATTCTTGACGACATCTGGTGGGCGGATGAAATCTAGGATATTTTCATCTCGTTCATTGATCGGTGGGTCAGTGGTAAGGAGTTCATGAAGTGTTGCGAAGTTTTGTTCATGCAAGCGGAAGAGATCGCCAACAGATCTGAGCGCTACTGGTGGAGCATTAGCGATGAGATCGGCAGCTGGGAGTACTGGTGTGATCTTCGCCATGAATTGCTCAGAGTCATCGAGGAAATGCAAGATAGTATCTGCGTCAGGATTGTAGAGCTGGTATTTGGGTTCCAGAAATATATCAAATTGGAGTGGGAGCGACTCAATATTAATATTATTATGACCTTCTTGTTTCGCTTTTTCTAAAACATGGAGTGATAACTTGATGATTGTCTCGACAGCTTTTTCTTGAGCTTCTTCAGGTAAGTTTTTGATAAACTCGGCGTCTCGCAGGCCGACGAGTAATCCATAGATACTTGATTCATAGCTAGAGCCAAATGTTTCAGTTATCTGATCCAGCACTTCACCACGATTGTCTGTGAGATCATCTGTTGGTCGTGCGAGCTTTTTGTATAAGCCTAAAAGCTGAGTATTATCAGTATCAATTGGTTCAATAGGAGCAATGGTATCTTCAGCTAAAACATCCATTCTGTGATTATAATATATTTCGCTATGTAGTAATGTATTATTGGTACAGAATAACTATGAATAATCAAAAACTTCACTGGGATGCACTTCATACACAAGGTGATATCGCTCATTACTCAGATAAACCAACTGATTTTGCACAAGAAGTACTAGCTGTAATACCACCAAATTCACATCTTCTCGAACTTGGCTGTGGTGTTGGTAATGACTCGATCGCTTTTGCCCAAGCTGGACATACAGTCGTAGCGACAGATTTCTCACAAGTTGCTGTTGCTAAAAACAAAGAACGCTTTAAAGATACTCAAAATCTATCTTTCAAAGTAGTTGATATGAGTTCACCATTCGATTTCTCGGAAAAATTTGATGTCGTCTATGCAAGATTATCGCTGCATTATTTTACTGATGCTATTACTCGTCGGATCATCGCAGATATTTATAAACTTCTCAAACCTGGCGGTTACCTGTGCTTCATCTGTAAATCAACTGACGATCCTCATTATGGACAGGGGACAGAGATAGACCCAGATATGTATGAAAACAAAGGTCACATCCGCCACTTTTTCAGTGAAACCTATGTCAGATCATTACTTGCAGATAAGTTTGAGATCGTGAAGCTGGACTCTGGCAAAGAAACGTTTTACGGAAGCGAGTCAGGGTTTGTGAAAGTCGTTGCGAAAGGTAAAAGTATTGAATAATTTATGCCAGGATTATATTTTTTATCTTTTGTAGTTGCGTATTTAGTAGGTTTCTTCATTAAAGACATGAATCTTAAAAAGTTTAAAAAATTTATTGTCGATAAGTCCATAGTCTTAGCTTTAATTTTGTTGATATTAGCTTTATTACCTATTTTTCCAAGTGATTATGAAGAAGCTATACAGCAAGCAATGTTTACATTCGCAAGTGTCTATGTAGCTTTTTGGTTGGCAGAACAAGCAAAAATTTACGAAGAAAAGAGAAGGTTAAAGTTATATTTAGGATTATTATGGCAAGAACATCGATTTAATTTAAATAGATTAGAAGAAATAAAGACGAATTATAGGTTCACTTTTGAACTTGGCGATCTTTCAAAAGAAGATTTACTTCAATTAGTTGTTTTACGTTTTTCTAATATAAAATCCTTAATTAAAAAATTAAAATCAACTATATATAGTGGCTTTATAATATCAGGTTCGATTGTTTCTATAAATCAAAATCATTTCTCAAATGTCGATGAAGCAGATAGTTTATTTAACTCGCTAGAAACAACATACAATAATTTAGACTATCTTGAATCAATGTCGGAGACAATATTTTTAGATTTTCGGACTAAAATTGACTTGCACAAAACAATTATTGCAAAGTTTGATAAGAATACTTATATAGATATGGTTCTTGAGGATATGCGAAGTAAAGTGGATATGATTGCAAAAGAAATAGCGATTGCATATAGAGGAGTTAAAGAATCTGAGTCTATGTTGAATAACTACTTAAATAGTTTAAATGTTACAGTAAGCGAAATTGAAAAAAGAGAAGACATTTTAACTGAAGAAGATAAAAATTTTATCAAAACTGTAAATAGAGTAATTACTAAAGAGGAAATGGAGAATCCATTTAAAGTACAGTAATTTCTATTTAAAACCTATTCCACAGCATCTGGTTACTGACTTCATGATGATACAGCACCTCACTCGCTTTCACTCGTGTACCAAGCTCTTTCGGACTACGATCGGCTACCGCTTGTTTGTATGAGACATACTTTTCTTTGTTCGTCGCACCGAGGATCTGGGTTATAAAGTCGCTTGATTTAAACAGTCTGATCGCATCATAGATATTACTTGGCAAGAAACGGAGACGATCACGCTTATCTGCTGCTTTCACGAGCTTCTCACCTTCGATTGCAGTTTTCAGGATTGTATACATCACCAGATATGGATTTGAGTCTGGTGCGACAGAGCGGACTTCGATGCGAGCACTTTTCTCATTACCGACAGGTATACGGATCATCGAGCCGCGATCAATCGGTGAGACTTTGATTTGATTAGGAGCTTCGAAGTGTGGATCCAATCGACGATATGCATTCACGCTAGAGTTAAATGTTAGACAGATCTCAGGTGCGTGATTAAGGATGCGATAGATCACATCCCAAGCAAGTGGTGAGATACCTTCTTCACCTTTTTTATCATAAAACATATTCTTGCTGCCCTTAAACATCGAGAAGTTGAGATGCATGCCACTGCCATTGATATTCATCCGTGGCTTGGGTAAGAAGGTGGCAGTCATACCGAGGTTGTTGGCTACCTGACGACAGATGAGTTTATAGATCTGGATATTGTCTGCTGCTCGTAGGACATTGGCATAACTGAAGTTCAACTCAAACTGTGAAGGTGCGACTTCAGGATGATCTTTTTCATTATTGAAACCCATCGCACGCTGCGCTTCGGCAGCTTTGTCGATGAAGGTACGGAGACGATCGAGTGGAAGAGAATGATAATATCCGCCACTTGAAATGAGAGTGAATCCAGTATCTTCGTCGTAGTCTTGCTCTGCATTTACACCGTCGACGAGGAATCCTTCGATCTCTGTTGAAGCAAATGCTTCAAGACCTTGAGATTTTTTCAGTTCATCATTGAGTAGTTTTAGTTGGCCACGGAAATCTGATTCATATGGTTTGCGATTACGATCTTGGACATAGGCAAACATGATAACTTTGCCAGGACCGAAGACATCTGATGGAAGCCAACGAATACTCGTCCAATCAACTTCAAGCCTGAGATCTGATTCGTGAAGTGCACTAAATCCTTTGACAGATGAGCCGTCGAAGGTCAGATTATCAGCAGAGTCGAGAAGGAATTTTTTATCATAATCAAGCATATGGAAGCGACCCTCGATATCAGTAAAGCTCAGTGTCACGGCTTTGATACGTTTTTCTTTGAGGAGATATGCTCGATATTCTTTTTCAAGTGTAGCGACTGGTACAGTATCGGCTTTTTTGAGTGCAGCCAGATTCATTTCTTCAAGTTGATCATAAGGTATTTCGAGGAAAGTTTTAAGTGATGTAGAATAATTATCCATATGATTAATATAAAAACACTAATAATTAATATAACTATATATTTAATTATTATTAAAACAATACTCATTAAATAAAACAAACTAGATCATCTTATTATTACTGCAAAATTTGTTATAGTAGTGATATAACTATGTCCAAGAAACTTTTGATAGCAGTAGCAGCGTTATTCGGGCTTCATCTGATCTTAGCTGCTTGGTTTGTGCTTCACGGCGATATTTTGTTTGGGTATAACGGTGATATTGCAAGAGATTTTTTCTTGATGCAAACAACAGCTATCAAGAAAATAGCTTTGATTGGTGCTCACTCTGGCGGCATACCTGGAGTCTTCCATGGACCAGCTTGGATCTATCTCAATCTTCCGGCATTTGTCTTAGCGCAAGGTAATCCTATCGGAGTTGGTTGGTTTTGGGTTTTACTTAGTATCACATCAGTCATAATCACGGGATATATCGCCAAGAAGTTGTTTGATACGCAGACTGCAGTACTCACTGCATTACTTTACTCGACATATCTGATCAGTGCGACGAAAGGTTTTACCAATCCATTTGGAGCGGTCATACTGTTTCCGATTTTCTTTTATTTCATCTATCAGTATCATCTTTCACCCAAAGTACGAGATCTGATTATTGCTTTATTTTTAGTTGGTTGTGTCATCCAGTTTCAGATAGCTTTTGGTGGACCGATTTTATTACTTACCATAATACTGGTATTACATAAGCTGAAACAAACAAAACAGTGGAAGCAGTTAGCAGCATTCGCAGTGCTTGCAATCCCATTGTCGACATATATCTTGTTTGAGCTGCGATACAAGTTTTTGCAGACAACGTCAGTCATCAATTACATCAGTGGCAAAGAGAATTTTGCTAAACAATCATTGCTCACGGTATTACAAGCGCGTGCTCAAGAATTTTTGATTGATGGCTTATATATTTTCACAGCAGTGCCGACTCTTATTGCACTGATTATAGTGATAGCTTGTGGATATTTGATCTATACCCAAAGAGCTAAGATCAAAAATATAAAACTTTATAAACTCTTTTTCTTTTTTTACGCAGGGTACTGGACACTCATGCTTTTGTATCGTGGGTTTGTTTTTGATTATTACTATTGGCCGTTCTTGCCGATGGTCGTGATGTTATTTGTATCGTTAGCTAGATATATACCACGTTTGGTTTACATCACTGTATTTGCCGTGCTATACATAGCTACATTACACTTTGGTTATGACACCACAGTGCAATATGCCAAGCAATATATCGGTCAGGATGATGATTCATGGACATTCAGTCGACAGCTTGCAGAGCAGGTTTATGCAGATGCACCTGATGAGTTTGGTTATTATGTTTTTACACCAGATCTCAATGCAATTGGCGTGAAGTATGCGTTTCACTACACCCAAAAACACCAAATAAAACAAGGAACACTTAATACCAAGAAACCAGTAACCTATGTCATATTCGCGCCACCTCCCAAAGATAAGCCATACGATAATGGCAAATGGTGGAAAACTGATCAAGTAAATATTAAACGTGCACCAGATAGTATGGCTCAATATAAAGATGGATATAGAGTCGAAAAATATCTGCTGACTGAAGATGAGGTAGCAATACAAAATGATCCAGGGCTGGTAAATACATTTGTATTACCCGAGTGACTTGGAGTGCTATAATCTACGTATGATATCAGCCATAGTGCTTGCGAAAGATGAAGAAGCGAATCTTGATCGTTGTCTAGCTTCCTTGCAAGGTTTGCAAGAAGTAATCGTCTATGACGATGAATCTACCGATAAAACTACTGCTATTGCGAAGAAATATGGTGCTACAGTGATCACACATGCATCCCATCAAGATTTTGCTGCACAGAGAAATGCTGCGATGAAAGCTGCCAAATATGATTGGGTACTCTTCGTCGATGCAGATGAAGAGTTAAGTGCAGGATTGCAGAAAGAACTATCGAAATTACAAAATGAGATTACTTCTCGCAATGATATAGCTTATCGCATCAAACGAGCTGATATCTGGTGGGGACAGAAGCTTACACGTGGAGAGGTCTATACAGCTGCTCATACTGGCATCATTAGATTAGTAAATCGTACTCAAGGTACCTGGCAAGGCAAGGTCCACGAAGAGTTTAAGACTGATGGTAATGTCGGTACTCTCGATCACGAAATCATCCATCGTCCGCATCCAACAGTCACTTCTTTTCTCGAACATATCAATGAATACTCAAGCATGCGCGCTGATGAGCTGGCGAAACAAGGTAAGAGAACGAATATTTTTGAGCTGATTATCTATCCTTTTTTCAAGTTTCTCTACAACTATATTTTGAAAGCTGGATATGTCGAAGGTGCAGCTGGTTTTAGCTATGCATTTTTCATGAGCTTTCATTCATTCCTCGTCAGATCCAAATTATACGTCACACAATACAAAGCTACTCATACAGAAGTATGAAAAAAATCTTACCTTGGTTGATGACGGGTTTACTGCTAGCACTCTCACTCGGTCAGCTGACTCGTATCGGGCTTCTGAATCAACCAGTATATATTTATCTCTATGATCTGATTGTCGGTTTCAGTGTCATTGCATTTATCTGGAAACGTAAGCAGTTAGATCTACATACAAAGCTGACAAAAGCTGTTGGGTTGTTTCTCGGTTGGACAGTAATTTCATTGGTTATATCGATCCCTTTTTATAGTGTAAATGAACACGTAATTGCAGTTCTATATTTACTGCGTTTAATGATGTACTTTGGTTTTATGGTGATGCTTTTATGTTTTGACCATAAGCAACAGCTTGTTTCCACGACAGCAGTACGAGCATTTATGATTTTAGTGGTAACTGGTGCTTGGGTACAGTATCTCTTGTATCCAAATCTTGGAAACTTAGCCTATCTCGGCTGGGATCCGCATCTGTATCGGATGGTGGGACTATTCTTTGATCCACCGACTGCAGCTTCAGTTTTTGCACTGATTGCACTATATGTATATTATGCGAAAGCTTATCAGTCGAAGGTTAAATGGATTTTACTCGCGATTTTAACTGTTATGTTTATTCTGACGGTTTCTCGAGGTGCATTACTTTCAGCAGTTGTGACAATCACTTTAGTATTTGCTCGACGAGTGAACTGGAAGTATCTGATAGCAGGTATGATAACGTTGTTTATCATCTGGAATCTAGTGCCAGGTAAATCATTGGAAAGTTTAAATATATTCCGTACAACTACCATCCGCACTCGAATCGAAGATTACCAAAAGGCGATAGAGATCTGGCAGAAGAGTCCAATCACGGGAATCGGCTATAACCATATCACTCCTGAGAAAAATAAATATGAAGAAACCACGGAGTGGCTCGAGCCATATAATCCATCACATGCAAGTGCGTCATTTCATTCAAGTTTCATGGTGATCTTGGTGACCACAGGAGTCGTGGGATTAGGATTATTTATCTATATGCTATGGCAGCTTAGTACAGTTCATCAGTACGCACAGACGAGTCTTATTTTTCTATCGCTGTTTTCCTTGTTTGACAATGTATTGTTGCTACCACTTGTCATGGTGGTTTGGGTGATTTTAACTCGTGCTTTGTTGTCGGCCGATAAGCATAAGCAGACCGTTTCTCACTAAACTGAATACATCGACATGTGCAAAAACCATCAGATCAACAAGTATCAATGATATGCCGATCGCAACGCCATTGGGTATGATATCCAGTTGATGATTGATGATCAGTATGCCTCCTTGAATCATTAACACATATACTGCATTTTGCCACGTGAGTTGATAATCTGAATATTTCTTTTTCATTTCTTTGGCATGTTCTTTGACCTCAGCCATTTTGTCTGAAAAACTTTGACGTTTACCAGGAAGAGGCACGAGCTCCCAGAGATACCAGAAATTAATTGATAGTGGTAAAAATAACATCCCCGCGACAAAGGCATGCATCATATCATCTGTTTTTGTTCTAAAAGTAACCGGATAACTTAAAAAGGCTTGTATTTCTGGTATAAACTGGATGAGAAGAATAAATGTTGAAATGAGCAAGAACCAGACATATAAACCAATTTTGAGGTATTGATGCATGAGAGATTTAGTGACGACGAGTAACGCTACAAAGATAACTGACCAATAGGTAAGTACTGGCAGTACCCATGAAAGAAAGGGAAGTTCGATCACAAAATTCATGTAGATCAGAATGATGGTTATCTGAAACAATGTTAATTCATTTATATAAACCATTAATTTATCTTTAAACATGAGGGCCAGAAGCATGGCGAATATAGTAAAACTCATGACTATGTGATAGTCCAATGAATAAACAGCTTCTTTTCGGCCAGGGAGTAGTCCTGTCAGACTAACTAATATGCATAATACATACAGACCAGAGAAAACATCTTTACGCAGGATGAAAATACTTTGAAGGAGTACACCAAAACCAAATGTAAGGGGTATCAACAATGTTTTTGCAAAAAAGAATACAAGAGATACATATACAGTTAGCAAGAGTATGACTAAGAAGCGCGTTTTTTTTTGAATGCTAGTCATATATAAAAGTATGGCTATTTCTCGTATCTTACAGTAATTGTTTTTTCCTCTTCATTGCCAGCGATATCGACGGCTTTGACAACGAGTTTATTTTCACCTTCTTTGAGTCGATATGTTGAGGAGAATTTTCCTTCGAAGTTCACCACAACTGGTGAGCCATTGACACTGACTGTCGCACCTTTGATTGTCGTACCAGTGACACGGACATCAGCCTTGTCGAATGTTTCGCCTTCTTTAGGTGATTCGACCTCGAGTTTGAGCTCGTCTTTCACATAATCGACTTGATAGGTCGGGGATTGTTTTTGCTGTTTTGATTTTTCGTTACTCGCTTTCAGATAAATATTGTTTGCTCCATCTTTCAAAGTACCAATCACTTCCGAAAAAGCTGCATCACGGGAAAAGTTTTTTTCTTTGACCTTGACGTTATTGATATAAAACTCGACACTGTCGTAACCCGTGACACTGCCGGAGATCTCAATCTGTGCTGCGTTGGTGGCAATCTCAGGTTCATTGACATCGAGTCTTCCGACGAAGATATCTTCTTGTTCTTCTTCGACTTTTTCACCTGTCACGAGATTATTTACAAACAAGCTACCGCTTGAGAGGATGGCGAGCCCGACACGAAACAAGATGAGCGCAAGAGCAATCGCACCAATGATGATGAAGACAGTGCGTGAGTTAAGCTGACGGTTGCGATGTGATTCTAAACGTGATGTCATATGAGCCGGTAAGAGGAGTCGAACCTCCGACCTTTCCCTTACGAAGGGACTGCTCTACCAACTGAGCTACACCGGCTAGACGAGACGTTCTGATTATATCATTTAGTCCGTAGGTGTGTCATGATGAGCTGCCAGGGTTCGACATAACTGCCTTCGTATCCAAGTGCCCAGATTCCTAAACCTTTGAGATTACGTTCGTGTACGAAAGCCATTTTTTCATAAAGTGATCGTTCATCCTCATAATAAATTTGTTTGATCAGACCATTTTGTTTATATGTCAGCCATGGTGATTTAGTAGTTTCATCATAGGTCACTTTTACATCATCTCGTGCAGCTATCAGGTCGCGGACACGAGCATATGTCGCTGTTGCTCCGGTATGTGGGATGACTTTACTTCCATATTCTTCTGTTTCAGTTTGCCATTCATATCCATAAAACGGTATACCTAAGATGATTTTTTCAGGTGGTACACGTCCCATGAGTGACTCGACTGTTTTGGTGATATTTGCGCCATCAGCTTGCATCGGAGCTACCGCACCGGCATGTGTTGAAGTCGGTACGCGATAATCGTACGCCATGATCATGATATAATCGACGATCTCGCCGATTTTCACCATGTCGTATGAGTTGTCAGCATAGACTACTGATGCATTCAGATCCATCGAGACAATCAGTCCTGGATGTCTGGCTTTAAGTTCTTTGACAGACTCTTGCAAGAAGACATTGAGGTTGGGGAGGGTGGTCGTAAATTCATTACCGCCGAAGTACTCGAAGTCAAAGTTGATACCTTGAAAGTCGTTATCGGTGATCAGTTTATCGATATCATTGATCGCACGTTGACGTGCAGCTTTGTTGCTGATCAATTCATCGATACTTTCATTGGAGAAGTTCGTGATACTGACACTAAGTTTAGTGTTCGTATTTTTAGTTTGTGCTTTGAGCTGGGCAAACTCTTCAGTAGATAAATAATTCCATTCGGTGAGTGTTTTACCCTGATCATTTTTTTTGCGGAGCGTGCCATCGTCATTGAGCCAGATACCGAAGTAAATGATCTCATCAAGATACTCAGGATAAACTTTGGCTTTTTGGCCGATAGACCAATGAGGGAGAAATCCCACCACATATTTACGATCCTTATGACGCGAATCAGCAGCATATGGGGCTGTGTAATTGGCAGACACTGGTTCTACAGTATCATTGGTCGATGCCAAGCCACGAAATGATACAGAGCTTAATACGCCAATAGCTAAAATAGCAGTGATAAATGAGCTCAAGACGACGAAATAGACTCTTTTTGAGCTAGAAAAGCGATCACGTAGTGCTTCATGATAAGCATGAAATCCAAACCTCATCTTATCATTATAGCGGGTTTGAGTATCAGGTTGAAAGCGATTATTTCAAGCTGATTATCGCTGCAGGTTTCCAGGTATTTGGCTCCGTAGTCTCCGGGATGATCTGTATTTCTTCGATCATGAAATGTGCTTGAGGTACGATCAGATCATGAGTGATCTTCTCTCGGGTTTCCATGTCGTGCTCACCATACATGAGACTAATATGTGGCATGAAGACCGTATTTTCAAGTTTGAACGCTGATTTCAGATCAAGATTTAGTTGCATCAGTGAAGCATTGGAGAGGACTCGTACAAATACAGATTGATAATAGGTCGTACTAAACGAAACAGGTCCTAAGATTACTTCAAAAGGTACAAACTTTTTAGCAACTTTTTCTACTTTGTGTTTCATATCTTCAATCTCTGCTTCGACAGACCCAAGCAATGTCATATGTGGTGGAAAGTGAGGTGCATTATACTTTGCACCGAGATCATCGATGATACCTTGGAGTTGGGTACTGAGCGGAGCAGGTGGTACAGTCCAGATAGAGTATTTCATACGATTATTCTAACAGATAAGCGATATGTTAAAATACTCTCGATGACAACCCATCCCGACAATCTAACTCATATTCCTGATAGCGAGTTAGTAAGATCTGCACTAGCTAGTGAGCCTTGGTCTATCCAGCCTCGTTCACTTATATATCAAGCTGCAAATGGCGATCTATTGAAAGTATTTCCATCAAGACAAGATACTAAAATATCGGATATACCTTTGAGTTTATTATCTGAACCTACAGGTTTGCTACAACTAAGACAACGCTTACAAAAAACTGAAGTACAACTCCCGTTTGGGACTCGTATCGTTGATGTTGATCAACAAGGTATACATCAACAAGGGATTTTGATGCAAGAAATGCAAGATCTGATGCAGATACAAGATAGGCCAGTGCCGAGCTGGCAAGAGTATGATCCAGATGATTATTCTCCAGAAAACTATACCTATTTAAGCACAGAGATGTCTCATCAGTTAGGATCCATAATCGGTCGCATGCATGGCCGAGGTATCGTGACAGATCCATTGCAGTTTCGCGTGAGTAGGCATGATGGTGCACCACAGCTTTATCATGTGTTTAGACGTATAGCTCAGACTCCAATTGCACTCGATTGGACAAATTTAGCGTTAGTAGAATGGCTTGGGCGTGATCAGGCAGATATACATCATACTTGGCTTGATGCTATGCATAAAGATCTGACACAAGAACAAGCATTTTCAGTGTTCAAGAATGTTTCGAGAGAAGCATTGTGGGATAGCTATTTACCACAGTTTTTGACTCATTGTGAAGATGCTGAGCTTGCTGAAAAGCATGTCGCACGACTTAAACATGGAAGAATGATCTGGTTTTAAATCTTGAAATAATAAAGTAAAAAGATAACTACATGCATCGGTGCCAAAATTAAACCTGGTACATATTTCTTCTCAATCCTTGCCCAGATAAGATGCTGGATGCCATTAGCAAACATGAGCACCATAAAAGAAGCTTGAAAGATTTCGCGATAAGGAAATGCTTGAAAAAGCAAAACACTTATCCATAGAGCAGTAAATAAAATTTCAAAGAGCAAGAAGACCCAGAAAGGCATGTGGAAGAGATACCACTTTTTATGAAATCCTGTGCTGAGTTCCTCGAGTGAATGGAGGATTTGAACAATTAACGTGACAGTGTAAAAGTATTCCAGTTGTTCCATAAGCTAACTATAACAAACTACCTTTAACTAATAACTGGTTTTTTTGCGATATAATCATCTGTATGAAGCTTCGTAATAATCTCAAAGTGCTCACCTGGTTTAATTTCTTCACTGATTTTAAGCTTTATGCTCCTGTGGCTGTAATTTACTTTTCGATGGTCACTGGCTCATTTGCACTGGGTATGAGTATTTTCTCGATCGTCATGATCTCAAGTGCGCTCTTCGAGATCCCGACTGGAGTGCTATCAGATCATATGGGTCGACGTAAGACTCTTATCTGGGGAGCAGTTGCATCGGTGGCATATGTTACGTTTTATGCAATCGGGCAGTCATACTGGATTTTGGCAATTGGTGCTGTATTTGAAGGTTTATCGAGATCTTTTTATAGTGGAAATAATAATGCGCTACTGTATGACACTCTCAAAGAAGAAGGCAAGGAAGAAGAGTTTGCAGAGTATGACGGTAGACTTAGCTCGATGTTTCAGATTGCTCTAGCCACAGCAGCTGTCATCGGTGGCATCTTAGCGACCTTCTCATATCCACTGATCATGTGGTTATCAGTCATCTCGCAATCGATCTGTTTAGTATTGTCTTTCCGCATCATGGAGCCACATGAGCACTCACGTCGCAGTGGAAATATCTATGCACATCTCAAAGAAGCGTACTCAAACTTTATTACGAATAAAAAGTTACGCTTACTGAGTTTTGGATCTATCGTAGGTTATGGACTCGGTGAGTCGTCATATTATTTCCAGTCAGCTTTTTATAATACGGTCTGGCCAGTCTGGGCAATCGGTATGGCGACAGCTGCTGGTAATGCTGCTGCCGCGACGAGTTTCAGATTTGCTGGTAGACTGATTAAGCGCTTTGGAGCAGTGAATATCTTAATTTCGCAGAATATCTATGATCGTATGACTGCTATAATCGCTACAGCTTTTCCGACAATTCTTTCACCAGCTCTGATGTCTAGTGGTTCTGCATGGTATGGAGTAGCCGAAGTTTCGAAGAGCTCGCTTATGCAGCGAGAGTTTACCGATCATCAGCGAGCGACCATGGGATCACTAAATTCATTTGCAGGCAGTATTTTCTTTGGCATTATCTCGATCAGCCTCGGGACTTTAGCAGATATTCTTAGTCCAGCCAGAGCGATATTGTTACTTCAACTCTTCCAGATCTCAAATATCTTCATTTACTGGAAGTTGTTTAAACATAAGTAACATTACATTCTCCAACATCCATTACTGAACCAGTAATAAAACGATTCTATCTCGCTAAACAAACTTTCACTAGCTTCAACAAAGAAAATAAAACTACCTAAAATTACTGCTAGTACAATTACGAGACGTAATACATAGTTTGATTGTCTTGTCAAAAGTAGAATAAAAATGGAGACAATAAAAAGAAGTAATAATGAAAAAGATATTTCTAGCCAGTTCACTCTTATCCCACACATTGGTCCGTCGCCTGCATAGACAGGTGACACAATAACTGCAAGTAATGAAATGAAACTCAATTTTATAGAATCTATTATCTTTCCCATACTTGATCATCAGTTGCAAAGTGAGCTTAACATATATAATGAACGTTAAATTATAAATAATTCAACTTCTTTCCTTACATCTATATAGTGACCATTTACATCGCCTTCATCATTGATCCAAAATTGTTCTGGCACTGCTTTATATACTCGTCTAGGCATATCGTTTTGAAACTCTGCTGTTCTTGTTGATGAATCTTTTTGTTTATGAACTCTTTTATCGAGATGATTCAAAGCACGAGTAATTTCTTTTTCATCCGAAATCTCATATGCTTTCGCTTTTATGTAAACACCTTCGCCAGTACCTTCAGGAGCAGTTGAGTCATAGATTACGATAAAAACATTAGTGTTTTGTTTAATATTTTGTGAATGAACACCGTTTTGATCTGATGCCCAATAAAAGTTGTAATTTTCATCATATGCAGAGTAAACAGGAGTGTTCCATGGTTGTCCATCAGGGGATACAGTAGCAATAGTAATGTAGATTATTTTTTCGATTATGCTTTTCGCACGGGTTTGTAGGTCCATATTATTTAAGATCAGTTTTTAAATTCTCCAAGATTTTCCTTAATTGACGTCTTCCCCAAGCAGTTTTAAAATGTCGTTCCCGTTGGAAAGCTGTATGTTGATCCTGATACTCTTCTTGATACCAAATGACTAAAGGTCTTCTATACTTGGTTGATTTAACTTCTCCTGCATTATGTTCTTTAATTCTATTCTTTAAATCTTTCGTACACCCGACATAAGACCTTTGATCTTTTAGACTTTTTAAAACATATACAGTGTACATAGGTTTTAATACGCCCGCCTCTTTTCTTTGAAAAGGGCGAGGCGATGAGCGGGATACGGGAATCGAACCCGCTTCTCATCCTTGGGAAGGATGCATACTACCAGTGTACTAATCCCGCTATTATCGAGGTATGATAAGCTTCATACCAGCTTCAAGTGCGTCTGGATTATCGAGGAGATTATTGGCTTCGGCGATCTTGACCCAGGCATTACTATCACCATAAGCCTGCTGTGCGATGTTGGCTAAGCTGTCACCGAGTTGGACAGTATAGGTTTTTTCTTTGTAAGTCACTTGACCAGAGCTGATTGCACTGATCTGACCATTTTCTTGAATCGCTTTTTGGATAGGAGCGGTTTCTGTGATCGGTGGAGCTTTCACACGGAGCTTGCCATCGGCATAGATTGTCTTGGATTGGAGGGTGAGGTAGGCGAAGCCTGCGATAGAGAGGACGAGGACGAGACTACCGATAATCATATGAGTACGATGTGCTTCGAGTTTTTCTTGGATCAAGTCTTGATATTCTATTGTTTGTGGTTGGTCTTTCATCAAGACTATTGTAGCAGAGCTAAGCTTGATTTCCATATCGAAATTGTTGTAAAGACAATATGCACTGGATCCTCGGATCAAGTCCGAGGATGACATCTTGATTTGATACAATATACCTATGAAGATGTCTCAACGAGAGGAGGTGAATATATGAATACAATGCTAATCGTAGGAGCGGTGATCGCAGCAATCGTGCTGTTTGTGATCGCAACCTACAACCAACTCGTCACGCTTCGTGCACGTATCCAGGAAGCTCTCTCGGGTATCGATGTCCAGCTGAAACGTCGTATTGATCTGATCCCCAACTTAGTCGAAACAGTCAAAGGATATGCCAAACACGAAAAAAGTGTGTTTGAAAATGTCACCAAAGCTCGCAGTGCTATGATGGGTGCTCACAGTATGGAAGAAAAAGCTGCATCTAATAACATGATGACAGATGCCCTGAAATCACTGTTTGCAGTCGCTGAAGCTTATCCTGATCTAAAAGCGAATACTAACTTCCAAGATCTTCAGAAACAACTTGAAGATACAGAAGACAAGATCGCCTATTCACGTCAGTTCTACAACAGTAATGTGCTTGAGTTTAATACTAAGGTGCAGATGTTCCCTTCGAACATCATCGCCGGTATGTTTGGATTCAAGGAATTTGAGTTTTTCAAAGCTACTGAAGCAGAACGTGAGAATGTAAAAGTGACTTTCTAATGTAATTTATTATCCGGGCACGATGTAAGTCGTGTCCGGGTTTTGAACCTATGACAATCTATAACCAAATCCAAGCAAATAAACATAAAACATATCTGATCTTTGCGGTCTTTATCGCCTTATTTACTGGCTTTTTTTATCTGGTCGGTAAATACTACGATGCCGGTGTCAGCTATGCTGTCATTGGATTTGCGATCTCAATTGCCTCGACTGTCGGGAGTTATTTCTATTCAGATAAACTCGTACTTGCTACCACTGGTGCGAAACCAGCGACCAAAGAACAATACTTCGATTTCTATACCGTGACGGAAAATCTCAGTATCGCAGCAGGTATGCCGATGCCAAGACTGTACGTGATGCATGATCCAGCACCGAATGCCTTCGCCACGGGTCGTGATGCCAAACATGGTGTCGTCTGTGCGACCACAGGTTTACTTGAGATGATGGATCGAGCAGAGCTTGAAGGCGTAATCGCACATGAGCTGTCACATATCCAAAACTCTGATATTCTGGTTTCCACAGTCGCGGCCGTACTTGTCGGTACTATCGGTCTGGCGGCTGATTGGATCATGCGTAGTATGTGGTGGGGTGGTGGTGATGATGATAACAAAGGCAAGCATCCGATCATGTTTGTTTTACTTATCGTAGCACTCATTATCACACCAATTGTTGCGACCCTGATCCAACTAGCTATCTCACGACGACGTGAGTTCCTCGCAGATGCTAGTGGAGCACTGCTGACTCGTTATCCTGAGGGCTTGGCCAGTGCACTTGAGAAAATCGCCAACTATCCACGACCTGTACGACATGCTACTACTTCAACAGCTCATCTGTTTATCTCAAATCCTTTTAAAGGTAAATCAATGGGTTCCTTTGTCACGAATCTCATGAGTACTCATCCACCCGTGGCAGAGAGACTGAAGATACTGCGTAATATGTAAGTGTATGACATCTTCGGACTTGATCCGAAGATCCAGTACTGGATTCCCGATCTAGTCGGGAATGACAATTTTATATCTACAATAATAAAACTTTAGAATAGCTGTTATAATTCCCTATATGTGCGGTATAGCAGGCTTCAACGGACCAAAAGACTCCCAGCTCCTACGTCAAATGTCGACCGAAATGCAACATCGAGGTCCTGATGGTGAAGGATTTTATGAACATGCTGATGTCTCACTACTAAGTCGTCGTCTTGCGATCATCGACCGCAAAGGTGGAGATCAGCCGATTTACAACGAAGATAAGTCAATGGTGGTTGTCTTCAACGGTGAGATCTACAACTATCGAGAACTGCGTGAAGAACTGATCCAGCTTGGTCACAAATTCAAAACACAATCTGACACAGAAGTTATCATCCATGGTTACGAAGAGTGGGGAGTGGCTTCATTTGATAAGTTAAACGGCATGTTTGGAATTGCCATCTATGACACCAAAAAGAAACAACTCATTGTCGCTCGCGATCATTTCGGGATCAAGCCAATCTACTTCGCAGATACTAAGTCAGGGATCATCTTCGCATCAGAGCTGAAGCCAATCTTGCACTCTGGCCAGATCAAAGCTGAAGTCAATGAAAAAATACTGTATCGCTATCTCAAATATCGCATCCATGACGAAAATCGTGAGACCTTCTTCGCTGGTATTCACAGATTATTGCCAGGAGAATATATGACCATTAAAGCCGGTAAATACGAGATCAAAACCTTTTCAACACTAGAAACTGATCTCCATAAACTTTCTGAAGAAAAACATGATGGAGTAGTGTCTGAAGACCAGATCAAAGAGTTTCAAAACTTGTTATTTGACTCGGTCAATCGTCGACTGATCTCAGAAGTGCCTGTCGGCACCTGTTTATCTGGAGGACTTGATTCATCTTCGATGGTAGCGATAGTGAATCATCTGCTGCAAGATCATACATCAGAGTCTAAATCTGTCGGTAAAAAACAAAATACCTTTTCAGCAGTTTTCCCTGGGTCTGCCAATGACGAAGAAAAATATATCGATGAGTTACTCAGTAAAACTACTAATGTCACGAGTCATAAAGTCTATCCCAAACCAGAAGAGTTTTTCACTGATCTCGAAGACTTCATCCGTACGCAAGAAGAACCTACTATCAGTACCGGTCCGTATGCACAGTATCAGGTGATGCGTGAAGCACACAAGCATGTCACGGTATTGCTTGATGGCCAAGGAGCAGATGAGATGATGGCTGGCTATCTGCCGTACTATTTCGTCTATCTCAACCAACTCTATCTCAAAGGTAGTGCTAAAACACTTATTTCAGAGCTGTGGTCATCACGGGATATCCTCAGTAAATATTTCGTCACGCTCGTCAAACAAAAACTAAATCTCAAGAAAAATATACCGGTGTCATCAGTTCTTGACAAAAAGTTTGCTGCAAAACATAAGCAAGAACAGTTTCCAACAAAAGCAGCTGCGCTCAAGAAACGGTTGATCGATGATATCTTCCGTAACTCACTGCAGTCACTCTTGCGCTATGAAGATCGCAATACGATGCGATTCTCGATCGAAGGACGTGTGCCATTTCTCGATATTCGATTACTCAGATATTTGTTTTCACTTCCTGAAGAAGCAATTATCAAACATGGCTGGAATAAATTTATCTTGCGTGAAGCGATGAAGGATTATCTGCCAGAAAGTATTTACAAGCGTCGCAACAAAATCGGTTTCACGACACCAGAAGATGAATGGTTTATCCGTATGAAAAATCGAATCTATCATATCTTCCTCAGCGAATCCTTCGCCAATCGTCCGTACTTCAATCAACCAGAGGTGCTGAAAGCTTTCCAACGCTTTATCGAAGGCAAATCAGATGACACGATGTTATTTTGGCGGGTACTGAATGTCGAGCTGTGGTTGCGAGAGTTTATTGACCCTCCTTCGCCGAAGGCTACGGAAGGGCAAGTCCTAAAAATTAATGTTAATCCAGGAAAGAAGCTGGAGATTGAAGTTGATGGGAAAACATACGAGCGCAACATGATTAAAACTGATCTATTTCAAAAAGGTGATGACTATGTGAAAAAGATTACTCAGCATGTGATGAGTTTCTTAACTAAAACAAAATCAACTGACACAAAGTCGCCTTCGTCAAAAACTTCGGCGGACCAAAGATGGTATGTCGTCGTCTCAGAAAAGATTATTGCTATCTCACAAGGTAGATCGTATTTCATCTGGGATATCAATCCAAGCTGGTATGCTACAACGCTATCAAAGTTCGTCACACGCACTCCGTACGGTATTGGTCTGGGAAGTCCATGGACGATGCAGCTGGCGATCCAGGAAGTCGGAGTTGTACGAATTGCCTTTGCAGCCTTCGTGGCTGCAATCACGAAGCCCTTGGGTATGAAAGGTGTTTTTTATCATCTCGCCGGTAGTAATGTGTCAGCTATCGATGGACCGACAGAGTACTCGCTCTATCCTTCAAATGTATCAGCAAAACTCGTGCCGAAGGATCCACAAAAGGTAGCAGAGCAGCTTAAAGCAGAGATTGCAAAACAAACGAAAGATGCAAACTTTGCAGGAGCTGTTGTGATCGATGCCAATGACATCGGAAGAAATATACTGGGTAACGCAACAGATATGCCTGACAAGTTCTTCGAAGAAGTAATGCGCGATAATCCGATGGGTCAGTCGAATGAACAAACTCCAGTGGTGATCGTTAGACAGGTATAAATAGACCATTTTCTAATCGAAACGCACCATTTTCTGGGTCATTTGCAGCCTCAAAAATATTTAGAAATGTTTCACCAACATTGATTTGATCTGGAAAATAGTCATCTAGCATGCTTCTATCAACTCGACTTACACTTTGATCTTGCACATTGTATGCTTGTTGATCGGTAATTGGTTTATATCTGCGCTGTATAATATTTTTACGTTTAGCAATTGCGGCACTATTTCTCCAAGTGCGTTGCAGTTTATAAGTTGCAATGTAAAAAGGTTGTTGAGGTATTTGTGGTGTATAGACGACGATTCCATCTTTACCTATTCCAATAATATTTTCTTGAGTATCAAGGTGAATAGCTGCTCTCAATGCTAGTTCTTCATCAGGTAAATCATTTGGTAATATTCGGTCATTATATGATCGTGTAATAGATAGGTAGCCATTTATGGTAACAGCATTGGGATCATTGGTGATATATTTTCCACAAGTTACTTTATATTGAGGAGTCATATCATCACCAGGTAACTCTGCTGAAAATAATGTATGGACTACTGGATGAATAATAGGATTTTCATCAACCTTTGGTACTGGTACTGATAATCTTCGTTCAAACATATTCGCGAGTATACCATAGACTTTATTTGAAATTCACGCACAAATTTAGTAGCTTACGCTATAATGTCTGCATGTCAAAATCACTTCATACTCCACTTACCAATGCTGATGTACTTCATATCGCTAAACTCGCGAATCTTACCTTGACAGAAGCCGAAGTGGAGAAGTTTAAGAAGCAGCTTGAAGACACGATTAGTTATGTCGAAAACTTAGATGAACTTGATACTGCAAAAGTAGAACCAACGCTTCATTCGACCAATGTAAATAACATCTACTTCGAAGATGGTACCGAAAACAAACGTCTTTTCACCACAGATGAAGCTCTAAAAAATGCCCCGACACAACCTAAGAAAAAAATGTTTACCGTTAAACGAATCATGGAATAATATGGATATACTCGGAAAATCAATCATACAGCTACAAGACCTGATCTCATCTAAGAAGATCAGTAGTGCTGAAGTGTATAGCTACTTCATGGCTCGTGCTAAAAAGCATAATAACGATTTAAATGCGTTTCTGACTCTTGTGGATGAGCAAACTATCAAACATGATGGTGATATGGCTGGTATCCCACTCGCTGTCAAAGATAATTTCTGTACTGAAGGTGTCCGTACTACTGCATCTGCGAAACTACTCGAAGATTTCGTACCACAGTACGAGTCTACAGTCACACAAAGACTGTATGATAACGGTGCCACAATCCTCGGTAAAACAAATCTCGATGCATGGGCACATGGATCATCGACAGAGACATCTGATTTCGGTCCATCCAAAAACCCATGGGATATCACTCGTGCTCCTGGTGGCTCCTCTGGAGGTACTGGTGCTGCAGTAAGTGCATATCTGACTCCTGCAGGCATAGGCTCAGAGACTGCCGGATCTATCAGATTACCTGCAGCATGGTGTGGACTTGTGGGACTGAAGCCGACATACGGTCGTGTGTCACGTTTCGGAGTAATTGCCATGGGTTCATCATTTGATTGCCCAGGACCGATGACACTTACTGTCGAAGATTCAGCATATCTCTTACAACTAATTGCTGGACATGATCCATATGATGCGACCAGCTCTACAGAAGCTGTACCTGACTATCTCAAGCAAATGAAAGAAAAAAAGAAGTTTACCATCGGTTTACCAAAAGAATATATGGAAGGTCTGGATGCAGATATCGAAAAGCGAGTGAGAGATGCTCTCAAAGTCTTGGAATCGATGGGCCATACGATCAAAGAAGTATCATTACTGCCACCGAAATACTCGATATCTGTTTATACCATCTTACAGAGAGCTGAAGTTTCCTCAAATCTCGCTCGTTTCGATGGCATCCGTTATGGTAAAGATCGGACACACTTTGGCTCTGAAGCAAAACGTCGCATCATGCTTGGAGCTTATACTCTTTCACATGGACACTATGATGCCTTTTATACCAAAGCACAGAAAGTGAAAACACTGATTATCGAAGATATGCAGCGTGTTTTCCAAGATGTAGATTTATTGATTGCACCATCGACACCTGTTACCGCATTGACACTGGGTGAGTTTCATAAGTTTGCCTTTTTCGGTGAAACTATGGATGCTCTTGATGAAGCTGCTGCAGTAGCTGGCACACCAGCTATTAATATCCCGTTTGGATTTGATTCACAAGGTCTTCCAGTTGGTATTCAGATTATGGGAAACTATTTTGAAGAAGGTAAAATACTCGATCTTGCCTATCAGTTTGAACAAGAAACCAAGTTTGATGGAGTGATCGAGAAAGGAGTCAAAAACTATGAATAAATACGAACCAGTCATCGGTCTTGAGATCCATGTCGAGCTGAGTACCAAATCGAAGATGTTTTGTCAGTGTAGTGCTAATTACTTCGGCAAAGAGCCTAACAGCAACACCTGTCCAGTCTGTCTTGGTATGCCAGGAGCACTGCCAGTGCCTAATCGTCAAGCGGTAGAGTCAACAATCAAGATAGGTCAAGCACTTAAGTGTAAAATCAATCAGCATTCCAAGTTTGATCGGAAACATTATTTCTACCCAGATCTGGCCAAAGGCTATCAGATCAGTCAGTATGACCAGCCAATTGCAGAACACGGTGAACTGACCTTCTATGACAAGAAAACCAATGAATATAAAACGTTTCATATTCAACGCATACATCTCGAGGAAGATACGGGTAAGCTGACTCATGCAGACGGTGATACCCTGGTCGATTTCAACCGTTGTAGTGTCCCACTCGTCGAGATAGTAACAGAGCCAGAGTTTCGTAACTCTGATGATGTGAAACAGTTCCTTGAAGAGCTGCACACCTTGATTGAATATCTGGATGTCTCAGACGCTGATATGGAAAAAGGGTCAATGCGCATGGAACCAAATATCTCGATTCGTCCAATCGGTCAGAAAGACTATCCACCATACAAAGTCGAAGTCAAAAATATCAACTCATTTAATTTCGCTAAAAAAGCTGTCGAGTTTGAGCTCGTCCGTCAGGCCGAGATCTTAGATCGTGGCGAGATCCCAGCTCAAGAAACACGTGGGTACAACGAAGATAAACAAGAAACGTATTCGCAGCGTACCAAAGAAAATGCGAAAGATTATCGCTATTTCCCAGAGCCTGATATTCCTCCAATGGTTTTCAGTGATGAGTTATTAGAGAAGATTAAACAAACATTGCCAGAGCTGCCATTTCAAAGATTTACGCGATTAGTGAACTCAGGTGTTAGTCCAGCTTTTGCTATTATATTAACTCAAAATGTAGTTAAAGGTAATCGTTTTGATGAAATATTCTCTGTTAGAAAAAGCTTAGATCCAAATCTAACAGCAAGTGCAATTGTTAATAATCGTATTTCAACTGACATATCTGTGGCTGAAGCTGCTGATAAAGCAGAAGAGCTTTTGAAACCGAAAGAAACTGACACAGGCGCTTTGACTGATGCGATCGAGAAAGCCATAACAGCTAATCCAAAAGTATATGAAGACTATAAAGCTGGCAAAACCAACTCAATCATGTTCTTCGTTGGACAGGTGATGCGAGAAATGAAAGGAAAAGCAGACGCAAGTGTCGTCAAACAAGCATTGGAAAAGAGATTAGAACAATAATTACAATAGTCATTCCCGACTAGATCGGGAATCCAGGCCAGGATCCTCGGATCAAGTCCGAGGATGACAACACAACTGAATAAATTTATGTCTTTCGTCCATCTTCACACACACTCAGAGTACTCAATGCTCGATGGTATGGCGCGTATCAATGATATGGTTCTACGAGCCAAAGAGCTTGAGATGCCAGCACTTGCCATCACTGATCATGGAGCGCTTTATGGTGCGTTTAAGTTTTTCATCAAAGCCAAAGATGAAGGTATTAAACCGATCATAGGCTGTGAACTATACAAAGCCAAAGGATCTCGTCATGATAAAGAGGTAGCTGATCGCGGTCAGTTTCACTTACTTGTACTTGCTCAAAATCTCGCAGGATATAAGAACCTGATGAAGCTTGTCACTAAATCTAATCTTGAAGGGTTTTATTACAAGCCACGAGTTGATTGGGAGCTGCTGCGAGAGCATAATGAAGGGCTGATTCTCACCAGTGGATGTCTGGGTGCTGAGATTCCTCAATTGTTAATTCAGAACCAATTCAAAGAAGCTGAATCAGTCCTCAAACAATATCTAGAAATCTTCGAAGGACGTTTCTACATGGAACTGCAACGACACCCACAGCTTGAGCTACAAGAGCAGATCAATCAAGAGCTGGTGAAGCTGGCTCGCAAGCACGCAGTACCGTTAGTAGCAACCAATGATGTCCATTATCTGCATAAAGATGATGCCTATGCTCAAGAAATCTTACTTTGTATTCAAACTCAACGTGCCATCTTCGAAAAAGATCGACCGATGAGTATGTATGACGTGCCAGATTACTACATGAAAACACCAGATGAGATGAAAGCTGCGTTCTCAGATTTCCCAGAAGCAATCGAGAACACACTGCGTATCGCAGAGCAATGTAATGTGGAGATCCCATACGGTAAGCTCATTCTCCCAAACTACGATGTGCCAGCCGGTATGACGACAGAGCAGTTCTTACGCGATATGGTTTATGAGAAACGCAGTCGTACCAAAGGCTTTACTGATGATGTGATCAAAGAGCGCTTGGATTATGAGCTCGATATCATCATGAAAAAAGGGTATACCAATTACTTTCTTTTCGTCCAAGACGTCGTAAACTGGGCTAAAGATACAGGGATTGCTGTCGGTCCAGGTCGTGGATCAGCAGCAGGATCATTAGTCTCATACGTACTACGAATCACTGATATTAATCCACTTGAGTACAACTTGCCGTTTGAGCGATTCTTAAATCCAGAACGCCCGACACCACCAGATATCGATATCGATTTCTCAGATAAGCGTCGTGATGAGGTTATCAAATATATTTCGCGTCGCTATGGTGAAGACAAGGTCGCACAGATCATCACATTCGGTACGATGGAAGCCAAGCTCGCTGTACGTGATGTCGCCCGTGCACTCGGTCTATCATACGCTACTGGTGATCGTATCTCGAAGATGATCCCGACTGGTAAACAAGGGTTTCATATGTCGCTCACCAAAGCACTAGAAGAAACACCACTGCTCATGCAAGCTTACAACAACGAAGATGAAGTCAAAAAAGTAATTGATATCGCACGCAAAGTTGAGAGTCTGCCACGACACTTCTCAGTCCACGCCGCTGGAGTCGTGATCGCGGATAAGCCGCTTACAGAGTATGTCCCACTGCAACGTGATAACAAAGAAGGTCGCATTATCACCCAGTTTGACATGTACAGTCTCGATCTCAATGCCGTCTCAGAAAATAAAGCAGTTGGTGTGATTAAAGCTGATATCTTGGGACTGAAAAACTTATCAACACTCGAAGAAGCGCTGAAATTTGTGTTTGAGTTTACCGGTACGCAGATCGATATCCATGAAGTTCCGCTTGATGATAAGAAAACCTATGATCTGATGAGTCGAGGAGAGACGATTGGTGTTTTCCAGCTCGAGTCGCCAGGCATGCGTCGCCTCGCACGAGATATGCAACCCAACAAACTGAGTGACATCACCGCCATGGTTTCGCTTTATCGCCCAGGACCGATGGATCTGATCCCGGTCTTCATCGAAGGCCGTCGTAATCCCAAAAAAGTAAAATACCTTCATCCTGATCTCAAGCCGATCATGGGTGAGACTTACGGTATTTTGGTTTACCAAGAGCAGGTCATGGAAATCGCAGTCCAGCTCGCACATTTCAGTAAGAGTGAGGCCGATCTCTTGCGTATGGCTATGGGTAAGAAAAAGAAGAAGCTCATGGAGGAAGGCAAGAAAAAATTCCTCATCGGTGCGATGGCACGTGGATATAAACAATCTACTCTTGAAGAGATCTTTGCGTTCGTCGAGAAATTCGCTGCCTACGGTTTCAACAAATCTCATGCTGCGTCATACGCTCTGATTGCATACTGGACAGCGTATATGAAAGCAAATTTTCCAGTCGAGTTCATGACAGCCTTACTATCTGCAGAGTTGAACGGCGTAGCCGGTCCTCAGCGTGAGCTGAAGATGGCACAAGCACTCGAAGAGTGTAAACGTATGGAGATCAAGGTCATGCCGCCAGATATCAATAAATCAAAATCAGAGTTTAGTATCGAGGATCGTTCGATCCGTTTTGGCCTGTCAGCTCTGAAGAACGTCGGATCGGCTGCCATTGACTCAATCCTTGAAGCTCGTGATCAAGACGGAGAGTTTCGTAGCTTCAGAGATTTCTTGTTCCGTATCGATCTGCGTAAAGCGAACAAGAAAACCGTTGAAAGTCTCATTAAAGCCGGCGCATTTGATAAGATTGCCAATCGTGCCACATTACTCACATACTATCCAACTGCTGTGAAAGAGATGGGAGCACATAAAACATCTGCAATTGATGGACAGTTTGGACTATTTGGACATGGCGAGAAGAAACGATTTGATACCGATACCTTTGTCGAGCTGCCAGAGTTTGATGAAAACAAGCTGTCAGATTTCGAACAAGAAGTAATTGGGTTCCTCATCACAAGAAATCCGATGGACAAATATAAAGATATCCTTTCACAAAAACGTACTCTTGAGCTGGTGAACCTCGCTGATGCCAAAAAGAATATGGAGTATGTCATCGGTGGCAAACTGACAGCCAAAAAGATAGTCAAAACCAAAAAGGATAATGCAGAGATGGCGTTTCTGACTTTCAATGATAATACCGGGACAATTGAAGCAGTCGCTTTTCCTAAAACCTATGCCAAAATCAAAGATATGCTGATCATGAATAATGTCATGCTTGCCAAAGGCAAGATCACTGAACGTGAGGGAGAGATGAGTATGATGGTAGATGTGGTGGTGAACCTCGATGTGCGTGCACAGATGCAAGCCAAGATGGATGCAGAATCAGCCGCACGTTAACTCGTGATACATCACAGATATGTTTGACGTTAAGAATTACGATTGCTAGAATGGCACCAAAGAAAACACGGATTATCACAAAGGTCAAACCTGATGGAAGCACCGAAAAAGTAGAGATGCACGATACGCGTAAATCACACTCTGGTTTACGAATGGAGTATCTCAACCTAGGTGGATACCTGATGACTCCGCTTCTTTTAGGTCTCGGTCTCGGATATGCAGCAGATAAGGCGTTGCATTTAGATAGTACATTTACTATCATTGGTATCGTTATAGGTACCTTATTACTGTTTTACAATTTATATAGTTTAACTAAAGAAAATGGCAGCTGAAGTTCTCAAAGACGTAGTAACTGAAACAAATCAAGAAGTGCATGCAGAGACAGCAGCTCAAGCTGAGGTACATGCTGGCCCACATATTAGTATCAAAGGTGAAGAAGTATTTGAAGTTGCTGGCATCCATGTCACCAACTCTGTAATCACTACATCCCTTGTAGTAATACTGTTTATCTTTATCGCTAAATACTATTATGATCAATCTCGTAAAACAGATCGTGGTCTTGGTTTTTATGCTATTAACACCGCTGTAAAAGGTATTTATGATTTATTTGAGTCAGTGCTACATAAGAAAATCAATATTTTCTTCCCATTACTTGGCGCATTTTTCTTTTTCATCTTGCTCAATAACTGGTCAGGTTTGATCCCTGGTGTAGGTACATTGTTATTGAAATCTGTCCATGATGGTGTTGAACACACGGTTCCGTTGTTCCGTGGAGGTACTGCTGATCTGAATACCACCTTAGCATTAGCATTAGTTTCTGTTATTGCTACACAGATTTATGGACTACGAATGATTGGTTTGAAAAGTCATGTCGGGAAGTATCTCAACTTTTCTAGTCCGATCTCAGCTTTTATGGGTATCTTAGAAGTCGTGCAAGAGTTTTCCCGTATCTTATCATTCTCATTCCGTTTGTACGGTAATATTTTCGCAGGAGAGGTCTTGCTCTCGATTATACCGTTCTTGTTACCGATGTTGCTATCATTTGTCAGTACACCTATGTACTTTATGGAAGTCTTTGTCGGCGGAGTCCAGGCACTTGTATTCTCTATGTTGACCGCAGTATTTATCAGTATGGCAATTTCCGAACATCACTAAGTCGTTATTTTTAATTATTAATTTATATTTTTATATGGAAGTCGAAACAATGAAACAGCTCGCAACAGCACTTGCAATTGGTCTTGGTGCTATTGGCCCAGGTATCGCTATCGGTCTTATCGGAGGCCGTGCATTAGAAGCTCTCGGTCGTAATCCAGAAGCAGAAGGTTCTATTCGAACTCTTATGATTCTTGGTGCAGCATTCGCAGAGTCAATTGCTATTTTCGCACTTGTTATTGCATTAATCATCAAGTTTACATAATCAGTTAGAAACAAAACTCTATGGAAAATTTAGGAATTGACGGGAAACTGCTTTTTGCTCAACTTGTCAACTTCGGTATTTTCTTTTTTGTCTTCCAACGTTTTATTTCAAAACCTTTTTTGAAATTCCTCAAGGAACAAAAAGAAACTGAGGAAATGCGTTCTAAAATGGCGCAGGAACTCGAAGAGCGTCAAGCTGTACTAGAAGCCAAAGACAAAGAAGCTAACAAAAAACGTAAAGATGAACTTGATAAAGCTATCGCCGCAGCTAAAAAAGAAGCTCAGGTGGTAAAACAAGAGATCATGGCCGAAGCCAAAGCTGAAGCTGAAGATCTAATCAAGAAAACTCGTACTCAGATGGCTGAAGAACGAGAAACTATGTACAAAGATATGCGTCAACAGATCGCTCAGGTCAGTATGATGGTGGTTGAAAAAGCCCTCACAGAGTATCTGACAGGTGATGCACAAGAAAAAGTTACCAAAAATATCATCAAACATATACCTGATGATGCAAAACTTGCTAATTAATTACCAATATGAAGATTGATCCAGAGCTCAAACAAGATTTACGTAAATATCTGAAATCTCGGATGGATGCAGAGCAACAAGCTCAGGTCACGATCGTGGCACCGCATAAACTGAGTAAAGAAGACGTCAAATCTTTACAACAAAAATTTCCCATGCTTGCAAAAGCAGAGATTACTCAGGAAATTGATACGGCTCTTATAGCTGGTGTTGTTATCCGTTTTGGGTCTCGCATGATCGATCTTTCCCTTCAATCGCAGTTACAAAAGTTAGAAAAAACATTGTATGAAACAGTTTGACCAATATATAAAAGATCTTGAAAAAGAACTTAGTTCTTCTTCGAGTGTAAAAGCACAACCACAAGAGGTAGGCACAGTGCAGGAAGTGAAAGACGGAGTCGTCACACTGCGCGGATTACATAATGTGGGTTACGGAGAACTCATAGAGTTTGATAACGGAGAAACTGCGATGATCATCGATATGGTCGAAGATATTGTCGGCGCTATCGTGCTTGGTGATTACTTAGGTATTAGTGCGGGTCAAAAAGCTCGTGGTACTGGTCGTACACTCTCTGTACCTGTCAGTGACGAAGTCCTCGGTCGTACAGTCGATCCTATCATGAGACCGCTTGATAATGGTGCGAATATCAAATCTAAAACATACTATCCTGTTGAGAAACTTGCTCCAGGTATCGTCCAACGTAAATCAGTATCTGTACCACTGCAGACAGGTATTAAGGCTATTGATTCTTTGATACCTATTGGTCGTGGACAACGTGAACTTATCATCGGAGATCGTGGTACTGGTAAAACTACCATTGCTATCGACACTATCCTCAATCAAAAAGGACAAGATGTAATCTGTATCTACTGCGCAATCGGTCAGAAAAACTCAAAAGTAGCTACTACTATTGAGTTACTTCGTGCCAACGGTGCACTCGATTACACCGTAATCGTCAATGCAGCAGCAGCTGATCCAGTCACACTACAGTATATTGCTCCTTACACAGCAACCGCAATTGGTGAATACTTCATGGACAAAGGTAAAGATGTCCTCGTAATCTATGATGATCTTTCGAAACATGCATGGGCATATCGTCAGGTGTCACTGATCTTACGTCGTCCAGCAGGTCGTGAGGCTTATCCAGGAGACGTTTTCTATCTCCATTCACGTTTGCTTGAACGATCAGCACGATTGAATGAAGAAAACGGTGGTGGATCAATCACCTCACTTCCAATCATCGAAACACTCGAAAATGACGTCTCAGCATACATTCCAACCAATGTGATCTCGATCACAGACGGTCAGATCTTCCTTGAGACAGATCTTTTCAACTCTGGTATCAGACCAGCTGTCAACGTCGGACTCTCAGTCTCACGTGTCGGATCTGCAGCACAAACCAAAGCTATGAAAAAGGTAGCTGGTAAGCTCAAACTCGATCTTGCACAGTATCGTGAGTTGAGTGCCTTCTCACAGTTTGAATCAGATCTTGATGCAGAAACAAAGAGTTTCCTCAATCGTGGAGCCAAAGTCACTCAGATCCTCAAACAAGATCAAAGTAAACCGTATGATCTTGGATCACAGATTGCAATCATTTGGGCAGCAACCAAAGGTCACTTAGATGATGTGCCTCTCGATGCAATCCCAGCATTTGAGCAGAAATTCATCGCTGATCTGCGTACTCGAGGTAAAAAAGTGCTTGAAGATATCAATAAGAATAAAGATGTCTCTGAAGATGTCGAGAAAAAACTTGAGCAGTTTGTCAAAGATAACTTGGCCGAGTAATAAGTGTCATCTCCGACCTGATCGGAGATCCAGGCCTGGATTCCCGATTTCTCGGGAATGACAAGTTGAATTTAACACATCATGAACATCCGCATAGTACGAAAAAAAATCAAATCAACCAAGAACCTCAAGAAGATCACAAAAGCTATGCAGATGGTCTCAGCTGTGAAGATGCGTAAAGCTCAACAGCTTGAGATGGAAAGTCGTCCATACCGAGAAGGCCTCAATAAGCTCATTAAAAAACTGGTCAAAAAAATTGATACCACTCAATCATCTTTATTGAGTGTCGACACAACCAAAGCTAAAAAAGATTTAATGATTGTTGTGACAGCAAACAAAGGGCTGGCTGGTGCATTCAATGTCAATGTGTTGCGTTATCTGTTTAACACAAACGTCGAGTTTGAAAACACGGATTTTGTAGCGATCGGACAACGAGGTGCACAATTTCTGAGTCGTATCGAAAAGACAGAGATCTTAGCTAACTTTTCCAGTGCACATCCGTTGAATGAGGTGTCAGCTATTTTCAATTTTGTCCTTGAGAAATTCCAAACAGGTGAATACAAAACGATCTCAATCGTTTATAACAAATTCATCACTACTCTCAAGTCCGAAGTTGAGCATGAGCTGATCTTACCTTTGAATATGAAACGCGACATTGATACAAAAGACAAAGAAACAGAAGAACCTGATAATGAGTACGTCATTGAGCCATCACCAGAAGCTATACTTGAAGAGTTACTGAAAAGCTCACTTGAACAAAAAATCCGAGGAGCGCTTGTCAGTAGTGAAGCAGTTGAGCACAGTGCTCGTATGATCGCTATGAAAAGTGCCACTGATAATGCAAGTGATCTGATTGACAGTTTGACACTGCTCTCAAATCGCTTGAGACAAGAGAAAATTACGAATGAGCTGTTAGACATGATTACCGCGAAGGAATCAGTCGAAAGTTAATATTATGTCAGTTGAAAGTTTACAAGGAACACCAATAGTTGAAAGAGCACCCACTTTAAGTAAATTAGGTGGGATCATGGATCGCAGAGATGAACCATCTTATAGAGGTTATATCGCGAGAGCTCTGGAAAGTGATGACTGGAATGTACAACATGGGTTTGGATATATGGGACTTGATATTAGTGAAGTAGTTCAAGCAGCCAAGACAGGTGAATTTGGTGATTATTTTAATAAAAAAAAGCCTTATAGAGTTTGGCCAAGAGGTTTGCAAAGATTACCTTTGGAAGAGCCATATGGTGAAGCATATATTGATGCAACGTTTAGGAAATTACCTAAAAGTGCTGTCACTATGGGACCTGTTTTAGCAGTTGTTTCATTTGGAATTACAGATCAGTATGATGTTGACATGCATAGATCTCAGAAACAGAAACCATTAAATGTAGGTTGGTTACCAGTGCAATACATTAGTGCATTAATACCGCTTTCTGAACAAGGAACCGATGTATTACAAGGAATATATGAGCAAGCATGGAAAGAACATACAGAAGAGTTCGCATTTTTAATGAAAAATTAGTTTTTTATAAATTGTTTTTAATACTATGACACAAGGAAAAGTAATATCTATCAGAGGCGTCGTTGTCGACATCCAGTTTCCTGAAGATCAAACACCAAATATTTATGATGCACTCGTAATGGAGGGCAAAGGTCAAGAACGAGTCGTTTTCGAGGTCGAAGCTATCTTGGATGCAGGACTTGTCCGCACCGTAGCTATGTCCAATGTTTTCGGTCTCAAACGAGGCTCAGTAGTCAAAAACACAGGTAAACCAATTACTGTCCCTGTGGGTGATGTTGGTTTAGGCCGTATCTTCAATGTACTCGGTGAGCCAATTGATGAAGGTGGTCCCGTAAAATCTGAACACAATCTGTCAATTCATCGTCAAGCTCCAACACTTGCTGAACAATCTGTAACTGAAGAAGTATTCGAAACAGGTATCAAAGTCATCGATCTGATCGCCCCACTTCTCAAGGGTGGAAAAGCCGCTATTTTCGGAGGCGCAGGTGTCGGTAAGACTGTCACCATTCAAGAGTTGATCCGCAACGTAGCCAAAGAGCACGAGGGTGTCTCGGTCTTCGCTGGCGTCGGTGAACGTACTCGTGAAGGAAATGATCTTTGGAACGAGATGAAAGAGACCAAAGTACTTGATAGTACCGTCTTGGTCTTCGGACAGATGAATGAACCACCAGGTAACCGTCTTCGTGTCGCACTCACTGGTGTCACCATGGCAGAGCATTTCCGTGATGAAAAAGGCATGGATGTACTCTTATTTATCGATAATATCTTCCGTTTCGCACAAGCAGGATCTGAAGTATCAGCACTCTTGGGTCGTATCCCATCTGCTGTAGGATATCAGCCTACACTCGCATCAGAGATGGCTGCTCTTCAAGAGCGTATTACTTCCACCAAAAAAGGATCGATTACATCACTCCAAGCTGTGTACATCCCAGCTGATGATTATACCGATCCAGCACCTGTGGCAACATTCGCACACTTAGATGCATCAATCTCACTTGAGCGTGCACTAGCTGAGCAAGCATTGTTCCCAGCTATTGATCCACTGGCATCCACATCACGTGCACTGACACCACGAGTCGTGGGACAAGAGCATTATGATGTTGCACAAGGTGTCATCAAGACATTACAGCGCTACAAAGACTTACAAGATATCATTGCAATCTTGGGTATGGAAGAGCTCTCAGATGCTGACAAAAAAACAGTTTCACGAGCCCGTCGTATTCAACGTTTCTTGACACAACCTATGAACGTCGCCGAACCATTTACTGGTCGTCCAGGACGCTATGTCAAGATCGCAGAGACAGTCAAAGGCTTCAAAGAGATCCTTGAAGGCTTACATGATGATAAACCTGAAACAGCTTTCTATATGAAAGGCACCATTGAAGAAGTTGCTCAAGCAGCCTAAGTATGAATCTCAAAGTTATCACACCACGTAAACTAACGCTGGAAAGAGAAGTCGTGTCAATCACGGTGCCATCCGCAAGTGGTGAGATTACGATTTTGAAGAATCATGCTAATCTGTTTTCATTGCTCAAAGAAGGTATCATCACGATCCGCACTGAGAAAGATGAAGAAGAGTACATGGCAATCGGTGGAGGCTACTTGGAAACTGATGGCAAACATATAAGTATCCTCGTCTCACGTGCATACAATCAAGAACAGATTGATGAAGATCAAACTAAAAAAGCTATCGAAGATGCAGAAAAGTTGCTTGCAGATGCCAAAGACAAAACTGAGCGATCTGAAGCAACTGCATTACTCCGACGCTCACTTCTGGATACCAAACTTCTCCAAAAAGTGCGTCGCCGCAAACAGCCTCATTGATTTGATATACTGTTGTCTTATTATCCGATGGTAATCTCCTTGAGATTATCTTACTCTGAACTAATAACTATTAACTCGTAACTTAAATTTATGGCATTAATTATCGTCGAGTCACCGACCAAAGCACGTACCTTTAACCGTATCTTGAAATCCAAAGATTGGGGCGGGGAGTACTATGTCTTTGCGACTGTCGGTCATTTTCGCGATCTACCAGCCAAAGAGATGTCTGTCGATATTGAACATGACTTCAAACCTACTTATGAAATCATGGAAAAGAAACAAGCTATGGTCGAAAAGCTCCAAGATCTCGCCAAAGATCATGATCGTATCATCCTCGCAACCGACTTAGATCGTGAAGGAGAATCTATCTCATATCACGTGGCACAGCTCTTGGGCTACATCAAAGAAGACTGGCCAACCTTTGATTTCTCAGAAAAAGGCAAGGTCGAACGCATCGTCTTTCATGAAATCACACCAAAAGCACTCCAAGAAGCACTCGAACATCCACAAGAACTGCGCACAGACCTCGTAAAAGCCCAGCAAGCACGTCGTATCCTCGATCGTGTGGTAGGATATCAGCTTTCACCACTTCTTTGGAAGAAGACGGGTAAAAACTGGTTATCTGCAGGACGTGTTCAAACTGTAGCGTTACGATTGATCGTCGAGCGTGAAAAAGAGATCGAGAAATTCAAACTTGAGCCATATGTTCAGATCTTCGGACTATTTGAGACAGCCGAAGAGCTAAAAGCCAAGCTCGTCGACAAAGACGGTGTCGTTTACGAAGTAAAAACCAAAGTCGAGCTTTTTGATGGTACCTATGAATATGTGAAAACTACTATTGATGTCGAGCAAGCCAAAAAGATCGAAGCCGATCTGCGCAGTGATACCTTTACGATCAAAGAGATCAAAGAAGATGTGGTCGATAAATATCCACCACCACCATACACGACATCATTGTTGCAACAAGATTCATTTCAAAAACTTGGATTTCCATCCAAGCTGACCATGCGTCTCGCACAGTCTCTATATGAAAAAGGCTTGATAACGTATCATCGTACTGATTCTTTCAACTTGTCTGCACAGTATGTTTTTCCAGCCAAAGACTATATTGCCAAGAAATATGGAGCAGAATATGCGCTTGAAAAACCTCGTGGTTTCCGTACAAAATCCAAAAACGCACAAGAAGCACACGAAGCTATCCGTCCTACACGTGTAGAGCGAGCTTTGAATGATATTGAGGGCAAGAAGCTTAATGCAGAAGAAAAGAAGCTGTATGATTTGATCTTCCGTCGTGCACTGGCGACTCAGATGAAAGAAGCCAAAGTGAAACAAATCACAATGACTATCAGTACGACCAAAAGCTACAACTTCGAAGCTGTCAGTCAGCAAGTACTCTTCGATGGTTATATGAAAGTCGCTATGCCTGAGTTTGCAGAGAAGCATAAATCTGCGATCCAGTACACACAAGGCACAACAATGACATTGAAAGATGTAGAACTCCAAGAAAAAGATACACGTCCACCATGGAGATACAACGAAGCTACATTGATTCGTACCATGGAAGAAAAAGGTATCGGCCGACCATCGACTTATGCCAGTATCATCGCTCTCATCAGTGACAAGCATTATGTCGAAAAAGAACGCCGCTATTTCAAGCCTTCGCTCCTAGGTACTGCAATCTCAGATTATCTATCTGCAGGGTTCCCAGATATCTTCAATCTTACTTTCACCGCCAAAATGGAAGACGGACTTGATGATATCGCTAATGGTGATCAACAGCTTCTTACCTTACTGCAAGATTTCTATAAACCGTTCTCAGCAGAGCTTAGCGAAAGACAAAAAGAAACAAACATGATCGAAGTCGCCGAAGATGTCGATCCAGATCCATGTCCAAACTGTGGTGGCAAGGTGATCGCACGCTACGGTAAATTTGGCAAGTTTTATGCCTGTGGCAACTATCCGACCTGTAAATATATCAAGCAAAACCTCAAATTTGTCACACCTGAGCAACTTTGTCCAGACTGTGGTGGTCGCATCGCGGTCAAGTATTCCTTTAAAACTCATAAACGCTTTTATGGTTGTGAAAACTATCCGAAGTGTAAATATGTAAAATTTGCCTTGAATGCAGAAGGTAAGCAGATGGTCGATAAACCGAAAGTCGAAAAGCCTGCTAAAAAAGTAGTTAAGAAGAAAACTACTAAACGTAAGACTGTAAAGAAAAAAACAACAGCTAAGAAAGCACCTGCAAAGAAAACTGCTACCAAGTAATCCTATAATATTTGATATAATACTTCGAGCTTGTAACGATTACAAGCATTTCAAGGAGGTTCCATGGATCCGGAAAAACGTCGTCCAGCCACGCCGTATGAAATAGAACAATTGCAGGTTTTTGCAGTTGGTGCCCTTGCAGGGCTCATTGCAGGGATCTTCATTGCACTCACCACGCCAGGGTTGGCGTGGTATTTACAGTGCACTATAGTGCCACTTGCAAGTGCAGGCGGCGGCATCGGTTTACTGTTTCTGTGGAAGTTGCCTGAGGATCCGCCTCAGGTCTAGCTTCCGAACCGTCGTCATACAGACGATGAACTGAAAGTATCGAATATCGGTACAAACGGTTTATCCGAGTATGACGGCGGTAGTCATACCCTCTCCCGATACATATAAGCCTCGCATTATAGCCAGCTATAGCACGTGTAGTATAATTACAGTGCAATAAATGATTTATTGTAGCTCAAGAGGGCTTCCTTAATAAAATTACGTATTAATACGTAATTGGAGGATAAAATGTCAGAACGGTTAAAAAGAAGTGTTACAGGTGGTGCTGGTGGTTTAATCGGAGGGATGATCGGCTGGTGGATTGCAACGAGTAATCCGCACTTTTCACCTCTGATTAATGCGTTTATTATCACCCTAACAGCCCTAATTGTGGCTGGTTTCTTTCAACTGTTGTGGGATGATTTTCACCATAACACTTGAGTTAAAACGCCGGCAGCGATAAAGCCAAATTTGATCTGGCGTAATGTCAGATCATGGTAGCTGGGATGATCCAGAGCAAAACTTAGGAGAAATGCTCTCCTAGACCTAAGCTCATACAGATCTCCCAGCTACCAAGTCGTACAATCTCCTTTAAACCTATAATATTTGATTCTTAAGGCTTCATAAGCTATAATTGAGTTATTGTGGCAACACAATGCTTAACAACTCGTCAGCCATGGAAAGGAGAAAAAACATGGCATTTAAAGTTTTTTTGAGGGAACTCAAGAAACTCATTGTCGTTTGGAAGAGAAATTTCCGTCGTGCAGCGCAATTCAGTTACCGCATTTTTATGCGGAACAGAATCCAGCTGTTGTTGGCCTACTTTTGGTCGTGGGGATTGTATACAGTAGTTTATGTTGGCTCCATCAAGTATTTTATGTATGGAGTTTTAACAGGTCTTCTTGTATCGTTGCCATTCATAGTAGTTGCCGGGATATTCGCTGTAAGTGCCGTAATGATAATGAAAATGCAAAAAATCACTATGGCAAATGTACAAGCATACTTGACAGATCCGCTCGACATTCCGGTCGTAGAAATTGAAGTCCGAGAATTGAATGATTTCGGACTGTAACAATTGTCGTTTGGCGAATCACGCACAAGGAGTAATGTAATGCCGACACAAATTGATCCCACCGCATGCTTGATTTTTTTTGCAATCCTGTATGCGATTGGTGTTCGTATCTGGGACAGAGTGACAGAGTCGCAAGAGCGGAAGATTTTTGGCAAAGTTTACGCAATAGTTAGCTACATCCTTTGTATTCAAGGAAGTACATCAAAGCAAGCAGCCAGAATGAAGCCGCAACAGGCGATCAAAAAATTGCTAAAGGAGCTACCACCTCAAGTAATGCGAGTAGAGATCGAGGGTCTCTACGAAAAAAGAAAATCAGGGTCGGAAGTATGGTATTTAGAACAAGTCGTGCAGTACATGCACGAGCTCTATCCAGAATTCGATCTGATTAAAATCAAATAGAATCTCAACTTAGTTGAGCGCTTGGCAGCGAGAAGCCAATTGACCTCATTGTAGGTCGGTAGCTGGGATAACAGTTGATGTATGATGTAAAGGAAAAGCTCTTTTACTTAACACAATACATGTTCCCAGCTACCAGTCGTACCTTCTTTAAATTTATTTTATTTAACCCATAATATTTGTCTATTTATATGTCTTGAAGTATAATTACGCTGCAATACGAGTAATAACACCAAAGGAGGTGAAAGAAAATTATTGCGGCACATTAAATTTTAGACGGCTGAATTAAAGAAAGGAATGGATCCATGGGAGAACTCACTATCAGTTGTCTCTTTAGCCTGTGTATTATGGCTGGAGGTATTGCATTCTTTTTCCAAATTGTAGATTTTGAAAAAAAACAGAAGTTGCAAAAAGCTAGTGATTTAGAAAGCTATTTGCAGGAACTGGAAAATTCTAGAACGGATTTGAAAGGAATTGAGTTGGAAGCTGAAATGCGTCGTACATGTCGAAAAATTCTGGCATTACTACCAGATCAAGTACGCGTTTTTCGTATGAAAGGTTTACAGGAAAGTCGTGAAAGCGGCACAGTAGAATGGACGCCAAACTCGGTCAAAGGGTACGTTCGTACCCTACGACTCGAAGTACAAAATAGGAGTAAATAATGACAGTTCTCACTCCTGGCGAGCGCATCGCCAAGTTCTTCAGCGACTATACGAAGCCACTAGTAGTAGTGGTTATGGTGGTCGCGTGGTACTTCGGAGTCCCATTTGCTTATGTTGAGATGGGACCCATCGGCATTTTAGCGGGGTTTATTCTGACTCCGCTCGTTGTTATTTGGGGATTTGTAGTAGTCTACTTGTTGCTTAAGGCAGCATTTAGTCTTATCATCTCACCAATCTTGAGCGTACTTCAACTTGACCCCGCACTCTACAATCCGTTTTTGCAAAGAAAGGAGTAACGAATGAAACTCAACTCAGCGCAAATGCTTCTACTTTTATCTGTCGCACTTGTGCTACTAAGTTTCCAATTAGTTTTTAGTACAAATACAAACAACACGAACGTTAACTCGCAACAGATCGAGCTGCCAGTGGAAAGTCACTGGGAAGGAATCTATTATGATTCCGACAGTGAAACTTCGCGAGTAAATACAGGGAATAATTTAAGTTCATGTCCGCCAGCATACATGGGTGGGTTTCTCATTACCTGTAAGGTAAATGGGACACCGCAACCGGTCTACAACACAGGAGGAGAGAAGTGAAAAAAATTCTATATGTTCTTATCGGAGCGCTGATTTGCGTGTGCGTGTGGGCAATCGCCCGCTACAATTACACCCAGAAGCGCATCAAAGCAAAGAACGCAAAAAAAGCGCGTAAGCTTGAGTGTTTGCTCAAGTTGCTCGCTGACCAAACAATCAGTGACGACCGGCGCGAAAGTACCACAATGAGCATTTTGGTGGAACTTCCACTATTCGTGGAGTACTTCGAAGCTTACGGTATGTCCGTATCGCGCAAACGAGGAAACGTCGAAGTCTGGGGTATTGGGCGGGTGGAACAGTACATCGCCGAACTCTGGGCAGGATCCGCCACCTAAAATTTAATAGTCGTCTAAACGCTAGCATCGTACTGCTAATTTTGAACCTGCATTATGTAGGTTCGGTAGCTGGGATGAGTCACTTGTGAAAGCTGAGAGAAAAGCTTTCTCGGTCATAACAAGTCTGTCACCCAGCTACCAGTCGTACTTCTTTAACTAAATTTATAACCCATAATATTTGATATCTTCAATAAATTAGACTATAATTGAGCTGTTGTGGCAACATAACATTTAACAACACGTTAGCCATGGAAAGGAGAAAACTCATGGCAGCTCAAGAAAGTCGTCGTAAACAAATCCAAAAAGCCTATCGACAGGCTTTACGTAACAGACTACCGATAATGATGTTAGTTGCTTGGACATGTGTTGCGTACAATTTGGGAAAATTCAGTGCAGGCATACAAATGCCTTGGGAGATAATCGTATATTGTCTATTAGCGGTAAGCGGCTACGTCACATTTACTTTAGTACGTGACCAGATCCAGTTTGCCGAGGATGGCAAAGACGGGTATAGGAAATTTATGAAATTTCGTCTATACCACCTGGAGTTAACTTTAGAAAAAGTAATCGCCTATCAACAAACTGATGGCGAATTGCACAAGTACACAGTCGTGGCATTGCGAGAGTTACTTGAAATTCTCCCTCGCAAAGTCCGTAGTTTAAGACTGGCCAGTCTTGAAGTTTCCCATTTAAGTGGCATAGAAGAATGGACTATCCCCATGGTTGAAAGCTACATTACGTCATTACGTGATGAGCTCGATGAGCTATAGTTGTTAAATTATCACTTAGTGTACTAAGTGTAACCGCCGCCATACTTTATCAAGTCTGATTACTTTAGGTTTAACCTGAAGATAAGCATTCTTGTAAACGGGTATGGCGACGGTTGATCTACCTTCTTAAACACGCTTCTTATTTAACCCATAATATTTGACTTTGAGCTTACTTCAGACTATAATTTCCAGTTGGATAGTGCATCGTGCGCTGTTCGCTTTAACAACTTGTTTGCTCCTATCTTATGGGTAGGAGACTGGAGGTAGTCGTGTCTTTAATTCAGCGGAAAACTAACGAGTTTTTCCAAAAAATTGGAATCCTAGGGCGATTAATTTTTGCACTGGGGGTCATTGGGGCATTCATGAGTGTATCCTTGTATATTGGTGTGACCTTAAAGCCCGAAGAATCGTTATTTGTACAACTGCTTGCAGGTGTACTTTATGCAATTTTAGGGATACTTGTAGGTCTCTGGGTCATTCTTATGGTTATATATGGACTACTAGCTCTGATCTCATGGATAATAAAATTTGTAATATGGATCAGTACAGGGCAGTGGCCAAGTAGAACCAAGGAGGAAAATGAAACCACAAATACAACGCGTTCGTAGACTTCAAAAGGGTAAGCTGACCGCAAAACAGCAAATACTTATCGCCATTGTGGCAGGAGTATTTTTTTTGTTTCTCGGTTGGATAGCATCGCTTTTCTAACCCCACAATAAGGAGCTCGAAATGAAACGCAAACTAACGGTTGCAGCTGTTAGTGCAGCAGTGGGATACTTTCTCGCTAAAGCTGTAGCATACATCAACTGGTTTTGTCGAAGCGATCTCGAAGTCGCCAATCATCTGGAAGGGCAACTTGCCCTTTTGGATGCGAATTCGATCAGCCCAAGTCGGAAAAAAAAGATTGCGAAGGATATCCTAAAGCACCTGCCCACGAAAGTAGAATTTTTCTACTACGGCATAGATAAGGTTATCCGCAATCAAGGTGGTGACGTGACCTGGATGGTCACGGACGTCATCGCTTACATCGCCGAATTACGCGGTGAAGGAGACAACAATGAAACGTAAATCGCTGCATCCCGTGGCAATCCTAACAGTCTTTTTACTCTCAACATGGTTTTTGCATTCGGTCTGGTTCCTAGCGCAACCGGTAGACTGGAAGGCAGTCTACTTTGACAGCGCTGGAAATAGACAAGAAGTTCTTCGCACAAGTTACGGCTTCGTGCCAAGGATTCCGTGCCCTTTCACTTACGTTTACGAGGGCAAAGTTTTCCAACTCGATGAATGTCTTGTTGAAGAACAAGACATGTGGAGACTACCACAATAGAAGGAGCTTACTATGACTTTATGCAGCGATCCTAGCTGTCGTGTGAAAGCGACGGCTTCGTGCTGTGACTGCGGTAAAGCATTTTGCCCGCAGCATCTGACTGCACAAAAACCGACAAAAACGCAGTTCCGACATAACAGCGCCCGTCAGGGGACCAAGCGCATCTGTAAAGGGTGCGCTAGGAAGGAACAAAAGTGACTAACGAATTCACCGGAACGTGTTCAGGCTGCGGCAAAAGTCGTGTGCTGGCACCGGTACAACCGAAAGTTAAACTGGATGATCCACTGGACGTGTACAACGTCCCAGCAGGGCAAACCAAGCACCTATGCGGCGAGTGCATTTCAAAGCTCGTCAAAGAGGAAAAACAGGATTAGAGCTATCACGCTCAACCGTCGCCACACCAATGTGACGGAGATTTCAAATATCGCATTAGCAGCGATATAACATTGGAATCTTTATCTAGGTGTGGCGATAAAGATTCTTTACCATTGCAAAAAACGAGTGTATATTGCATACTATTCTCTGTGAATAATTTGAAATATATCTTCGTTTCTGGTGGAGTTATTTCCGGTATAGGGAAGGGTGTTACGACCGCCTCCATCGCTCTTCTTCTCAAACAAGCAGGCTACAGAGTCACTCCTATCAAATTTGAAAACTATCTCAACATCGACGCAGGCACCATAAATCCAATCGAACATGGCGATCCATTCCTTTGTGAAGACGGCACCGAAGCTGATATGGATATGGGTACATATGAGAAGTTTCTGAATGAAGACATGACTCGTGATAACTTCGTCACCATGGGTCAGATCTACAAGACTGTCATCGACCGTGAGCGTAGATTTGAGTACAACGGTGAAGATGTCGAAGCGATCCCACACATCACAGACGAAATCATAAGACGGATACACAATGTAGCCAAAGTAAAAGACGCTCAGATAGTCATCATCGAACTCGGTGGTACAGCTGGTGAGTATCAGAATATCTTTTATTACGAAGCTTCACGTATCTTGACACTGCAAAAACCAGATGACGTGATTCATATCCATGTAAGCTACGTCCCCACACCACATCACTTAGGTGAGCCAAAAACAAAGCCTACACAACTATCGGTAAAAACACTCAACAGTATGGGTATTCAGCCTGATTTCATCGTCGCACGCTCAGATAAGTATCTCGATCAGCGTCGTCGTGATCGATTTGCCTTGTTCTGCAATATGCACACAGGTGAGATCATCTCAAATCCTGATCTCGATAGTATCTATGAGATCCCACTGACGTTACATGATCAAGATATGGATAAGAAGATCCTTGAAAAGCTGAGTCTGCCAGTGCAAGAGCCCAAACTCGAAGAATGGAAAAAACTTGTCGAAACTATCAAGAAAAAGAAAACAACAACTGTCGATATCGCAATCATCGGTAAATACTTCGGTACAGGTGATTATCAGCTTAAAGACTCATATGCTGCACTCTTTGATGCTATAGAGCATGCACAATGGCACCCAGATGTCGAAGTCGAGGTCAAGACACGTTGGATCAGTGCAGAAGAGATCGAGAAAAATGGTCCAGAAGCTATCGGTAAACCTGATGGTCTAGTCGTCCCAATTGGTTGGGGTGAGCGTGGAGCAGAGGGTATGATTGCTGCTGCCAACTATGCTCGTGAGCAAAAAATACCATACTTAGGTCTATGTTACGGCATGCAACTTGCGGTCATCGCTTTCGCACGACACGTACTGGGCTGGAAAGATGCTAACACTGAAGAAAATACCAAAGATTCTGAACATCTCGTCATCCACTTGATCCCATCACAAAAAGAACTGATGGAACGTCGTGCATATGGTGGTACGATGCGTCTTGGTGGTTGGGAAGCTATGGTACAGCCTGATTCCCAAGCATATGCTTACTACAAAAAATATGGTGGGTTACTCGATGACAAAGGTCTTACCAGCGAGCGTCATCGACATCGATATGAGTTTAATGATGATTTCACTAAAGAGTTTGAAGATGCAGGTATGCGCATCAGTGGTCGCTCCGTAGTCGAGCAACTAGCAGAAATCATCGAGCTACCAGAGAAAGATCATCCATTTTATATGGGTACACAAGGTCATCCTGAGTACAAAAGTCGTCCGCTTCAACCTCATGCTCTCTTTGTAGCCTTTCTAAAAGCCTGTAAGAAGTAAATAATTACAGTGTCATTCCCGACTAGATCGGGAATCCAGGGCAGAATGACAATTAATTCAGTTGAATTTTCAACTATTCCTAGTATAATTATTCTTTATGTCTCACACAATTCCTTACAAAGAAACGAAATTATCTATCGGCGATACAATCGCAGTCGATTATCGTATCAAAGAAGCAGATAACAAAGAGCGTATCCAGGTTTTCGAGGGCATTGTCCTCAAGATCAAAGGAAACTCTGATGCTACTCGTATGATCACTGTACGTAAGATTTCCAAAAGTGGTGTCGGTGTCGAGCGTATCCTCCCACTCATGTCTCCAGCAATCGCAGATATCAAAGTAACCAAAGCTTCACACTACAATCGTGCTCGTGCATACTTCATTCGTGATCTTTCACAGAAGAAGATGCGTCAAAAACTCTACAGACAGAAATAAATATCCTGAGCTTGTCGAAGGATAAACTTCTTTTTTTGTGTCATTGTATATCTTTCCTCTTTATAGTACTTTAGTATCATGTTTGATGGTCATAATCATGCAGTAGGTAGACTAGGCGAGCAAAAAGCAGCAGCGTATCTGATCGATCATAACTACAATATTATTGAACAAAACGCTAACTCTCGCTGGGGAGAAATCGATATCATCGCCAAGCAAAAACAAACAATTGTCTTCGTCGAAGTGAAAACCCGCATCAGCTCGCGACAAGGAGAACCATTCGAAGCAGTCCATTACCTCAAACTTCGTCATCTCCTTCGTACGATCAAATATTACATTCTGACGCATAAACTAGAAAAATATCGTCATCGAATCGATGTTATCAGTGTTGTGATGGATAGTAATAGGGAAGTACTAACTCTGAAGCACTATGAAAATGTGCAGGTTGATAAGTATATTTAAAAAATTTGATATACTTGTGCCTATTATGACAACGCAAGAACGTTTCGCAGTAAATTATGGTGAAGTAATTGTCGACATGGTCGCCGGCGATACTGGAAGTCTAGTAGAAGTGGAAACATTTCTAAAGCGCTTTGGTGGTGCACCAGCCAATACTGCTGTTGGATTAGGGCGATTAGATGTACCAGTAGCGCTGATTGGCAAGGTCGGGTCAGATCCGTTCGGTATCTACATGAAGCAGACTTTAGAGAATAATAATGTTGATACTAGTGGACTCGTATTAACGCGAAGATTTCCCACGACAATGAGCTTTGTATCACTTCAAGAAGATGGTGAACGTGATTTCTTGTTTGCACCTGGTGCACATGATAGGTTGCGTAGTGAGGAGGTAGAGTTACCACCCAATGCTAAGATCTTACATTTCGGTAGTTTATTGCAAATCCGACCAGAAGCACAAGAGACGACCAACAAACTTCTTCGACAAGCTGCAAAGCGAGGAGTACTAACTTCATACGATCCCAATATCAGAGAAACATTATGGGGGGATCTGGGACGAGCACGAGATACAGTACTTGAAACTGCTAAACATGTCTCCATTATGAAAGTCAATGAAACAGAAGCTGAGTTATTGAGCGGTACTAATGATATTGCTGAGGCTGCCGTAAGATTATTTCAACCAAATATGGATACGCTTTTTATCACGTTGGGACCTCAGGGTTGTTATGTAATGACTAAGCATGGCGCTATACATGTCGAAGTACCAATTAGTGTAACTCCAGTTGATACGACAGGAGCTGGGGATGCATTTAACGCGGGATATTTAGCAGGTATCTATGATAGTGGTCGTATGTATTCGGATATGTCACAAGCAGATCTGATACGCTATGTGAAGCGAGCTGCGGTGATTGGAGCACTTGCTACTACTGAGAAAGGTGCAATTAGTGCCTTGCCAACTCGCGAAATGCTTACACAGTACGGCTATTAACGTGGATTTTTCTTCCTTCATTTGTTAAAATTGTACTTTGCTAGTCGGCCCCATCGTCTAGCGGCCTAGGACACATGGTTTTCATCCATGGAATCAGGGGTTCGAATCCCCTTGGGGTCACACTTCTTTAAGAAATTCATTTGCATTGATAGAGTAGAGTTGGGAAGGCTTCTCTTCAGGATGAGTTTCTAGATAATCTTTGACTAACTTAAATCCGAGTGAATATCCTGCCCACTTAGGTATATTAAGATCCTCATCACCATAAAACCACGCAAAGTGATTATAAGTATTATTATTTAATTCCTTCATTGCCTTTTCCATTAACTTATCAAGCTCAACTTTATTAAAAGAATTACTCCATGGTTCAGGTTCTTCATTAAAAAGTTCTAAGTCAAAATGATCAGCTAACCCTTCAGTTATGAGTGCCTCAAAGAGAGTTTTACCGTAACCAGGGTTTTGCCAACGTAAAGTGTGATGTAGTTCATGCGCTAATATTCGTTTTAAGTGCTTATCGATTGATTCATTGAGCTTATCAAAAGCTGGATTGACTGATATAAACACTTGATTTGCATTCGGTGTGTATCCACCGAGACCATCTTCTTCCAAAGTGCCTTCTGGATTATCATATACAACAATATCTACATTACGTACTGGTATTTTGTCGGTAATTACTTTAAGAGCGCTGTTGTAGTTTTCAGTTATTGAATCAATAAACGGAGCTAGGGTACCTGAGGCAGATAATATATGAAGATGTAGGTTCATGAATGAATTATAGCAAAGAAGATTTTTATGATTCTTAGATCTTATTTAAAATCTTATATCCAATCAAAGCGAGCAGCTCACCTTTGACAAAATTCCAGTTACCGAGAAAGTTATCTTTGTCCCAGCACGTACTATTGATAGCTGGTGACAGCGTGTAATCGTAATCCAATTTTGAAGCAACCAGTCCAGCTCTGGCCATATGATATGGCTCTGAAACTACGATCACTGAGTCTAGATCAGCATCTGTGATTACTTTTCGTGATAATACGAAGTTTTCGTAAGTGGAGGTTGATTTCGTTTCTAATAAAATATCTTGCTCTGGTACTCCTGCTTCCATAGCCATTTTTTTCATAATCTCAGCTTCATTGTAATTATCTTCATCGGTACCACCAGACATAAGTATTTTGGGGGCATAACCTTCTTTGTAAAGCAAGACGGCTTGATCTACACGAGAGAGTACACATGGGTTATATCGCAGCTTAGGGACGAATTTGATTTGCTCACATATCGGACCGAAGCAATCCATACCAGACATTACTCGTCCACCTAAGACCATGATCACATCTGATTTCACTTTGGTATCTTCATGCGCTTTATTCTTAATAAAAAGTAAAAGTGACACAAGTAGAAGTACAGTTGCAAGTCCAAGGACGGCAAGTAAAAGAAGAACTTTTTTCATGTTCTTTGATTATATCAGTGTATTTGCTAGACTTACTTTAATGAGGAGAATCATCACAACCACAATGCTTACACTTGACGGCGTTATGCAAGCTCCAGGTGGATCGAAGGAAGATGCCGCTGAAGGGTTCAAATACGGCGGTTGGCAAGGTGGTTACTGGGGTGAAGATGGGGACAAGATAATGGACACAAAGATACAGGCTGCTCCTTTTGATTTGCTCTTTGGAAGACTCACCTATGATATTTTTGCTGGTTACTGGCCGCATCACAAAACAGAACCTCATTGGGGAAAACCATTTGACAGAGCGAAAAAGTATGTTGTCTCACATAAACCTTTTGCACTCTCTTGGGATAATTCAGTACTTATTACAGGAGACGTCGTGGCAGAAATAAAAAAGCTTAAACATTCAGATGGTCCTGACCTGTTGATATACGGTAGTAGCAATCTTATCCAAACGCTTCTTAAACACAACCTAATAGACCGAATGCACATCTGGACATTTCCCGTTACTATCGGCAACGGCAAGAAATTATTTGCAGAAGGCACGCAAGCTCAACGATTTAAACCAACCTACTCAAAAATCACCTCAAATGGTGTAATATTCGCTACCTACGAGCCCTCTGCTAAACTCAAAGGACAATAAATATAAACTGAATAACAATATTTATATATTGACAAACGATAAATGAAGTGTTAATATATCTTATTACTTAATTGTTTTACTTTTATGAAACAAGGATCAACACTATTTTTAAAGGTCGTTCTTTTTCTGATTGCAGCTGTGATTATGACAGCTTTGCTGTGGCTTCCTCAACTTGAAGGAAGAGCAAAGAACTTAGATTTAATTGGTATCTATAGTGATCCATTTATTCTTTACATCTATCTTGCATCAGTTCCGTTTTTTACAGGATTTTATCAAGCTATCAAATTACTCGGCTACATCGAGCAAAACAAAACTTTTACAGCTCTGGCTGTGAAATCTCTGCGAAATATCAAATACTGTGCAATTGCATTTAGTTTATTTTGTGCTGGAGCATTACCAAATATCATGATCTACGGCCAAGATGACGATGCACCAGGTGTTGTATTACTCGGAGTCGTCATTATATTTGCTGCATTTGTCATAGCGACAGCTGCTGCAGTGTTTGAGAGACTATTACAAAATGCAGTTGATATGAAGTCAGAAAATGACTTAACAGTTTAACAATAATCATATGGCAATAATCATTAATATCGATGTCATGCTCGCCAAACGTAAGATGAGTGTCACTGAACTAACCGAAAAAGTGGGGATTACGATGGCTAACCTTTCTATTCTGAAGAATGGGAAAGCTAAAGCTATACGTTTCTCGACACTTGAAGCGATCTGTAAAGCACTCGACTGTCAGCCAGGTGATATCTTGGAATACAGTGAAGACAAAAATTAAAATTTATTTCAAACATATGAAAAATAATATTTCACGCGTTGCGCTAATAACAATAGCATTACTTATGATTCCGTTTGTATTCCAATGGCCATGGGGCGTGATTGACTTTCTACTCATGGGTACTCTGATCTTTGGTATTGGGTCACTTGTTACATACGCAGCTACTAAAGTGAAAAACACGAAGCAACGTATAGTAGTAATTGTAGGGCTTTTAGTACTATTCTTTGTACTTTGGGCTCAGATGGCTGTCGGATTAGTAGGTAAAATGATCTTAGGAGCAGAATGTGTCATACAAAGAGGCTTACCAGAGGTCATCAACTGTGCTGATGAAGTGCGACAGCTTTAAGTGCTCGATATACAGGTGCTGAGTTTGTGATATCACCAGTTTCAGCGATCTCTTTTAATCTTTCTAGACTTACGAGCTCAACTTCGGCAAACTCACCATCGTCTAACTGAGGTTCTTGGACTTTTTTACAGTTCGTCGCCAGGAAACTATACATCTTTTCATTCGAGTACGCCGAAGTATAATCGAAACCTAATTCTTCGAAGTCACCAGTATATCCAGCTTCTTCAAGCAGCTCCCGTTTCGCAGCTTCTAGTGGAGTTTCTCCTTCATCAACATCTCCTCCTGGTAAATCATGCAATATCCGCTCAGGTCCTGGACGATACTGTCTGACGAGGATGAATTGGTTATCCGGAGTCTTAGCTACCACACTAGCACCTAAGCCTTGATCACGGATAGGGAAGCTTTTGATCGTACCATCAGGCATCTTAAATGTTTTGATGATCTCTTTACCTTGCTTGATCTCAGATATCTTTTCCCACTGTAGGTTTTGTTTCATATAGAAACTTAGTGTAAAGTCGCTTTGCAAGAAAAGCGTGAGAAGAGAGCGAGAACCCGGTAATTAAAACGGATATCCCTTAAGTCCTTGGATCCCTTTGAGTACTGAGATCTCACCGGTGATAGAGTAGGCATGACCACTGATTATATTGGCGATAAAGTCATGTGTTTTCTTCGATCCCATACCAAAGGCACTCATATCAACATCTTTTTCCAGGTCTTCATCGGTCAGAGCAGCTACATATTCTTCGGTAGCGGCATACACAGCTGTTGCATACTCACGGAACTTAGTGACATCAAGTTTCACTTCTTTGAGCCATTTAGGGTAAGCGGTGACCCATTCCATCGGATGTTCTTCAGATGCACCAGTATTATCTTTGTACGTGGATTCGACTAGTGGTTTAGTTTTCATGAGGAAGTTATGCATAAATAGATCTTCAGAGAAAACTAAATGAGCATAAGTGCCGGCAATTGGATTTGCTTTGGCTGGTGGCATGAAATGAGCCACTTCATCTGTGACGCCTTCCATTGTCTGTTCAAGCACGCCATGTACCTCTTTAAGTTGTTTTAATAAAATTTGTGTAGCAAGATTAGCCATAGTAAAGATAGTGAATTGTAAATAATTATTTTCCTTTATTTGCTCTATTTCTCCAGACTAAGCTGATGAGAAGAAGTGTTATACCCATGATAACACCAGTGCCAGTTATCGCCATGCGTGAATGGTCTCCGTAAGAAAGATAGGCAAATAATAGCGCCATAAAACCGGTGCCAAAGGTCATACCCGTCATGTAAATAGCTTTTTCTCTGTCAGTTTTTCCCATAAATTAAATGCAATGAATAACTAATAAACAGTATATCAGTCTGTAATAGATATTAGTTCATGTTGGCCTCCCATGAATGACAACTAGGTCCTTAAACACGCAGCTTTTACATCTTATAATAATATGCTATAATTCTCCCATGATTCTTTCAGAACAAGACAAACCTGTTGATTTATTCAGCTCGTTACCTGTGGGCGTGGATGTTGAAATGTGTGAACGTTTCTGTGGCATCCCCGTCTATGATATCGATCAACTTATAGCTAATCTCGCACAATACCAAGTATCGTATGCTGGCACAGGTTCACGTGCATTAGTATATCGTTTAAGAGATACTTCGATTCACTCAGATATGACAATCAAAGTATTTTTAGCTGAAAATACACGATCATATGCTGAGCTGACAGCCTTATCTCGAGCTAGCGGTTTTAACGCAAAACCCATGGATTTTCTGTTTTACGGCTTCTCAAGTCCTGATGATCCCGACCAAGAATTTATCGAGGACCAGGTCAAAGGTCACGTTGAAGGAAGTCAAATCTCTCCGGATTATATAGATAGTCCAGTGTGTATTTGGGCCAGAAAAAATAACCAAGGTGAAGTTGAGAAGGTGGGATATTCATTACCTTTTATCGAAGGAGAGGCTATAAAAATATCAGACGATTCTGAATTATGCGATGTTGCAGATATGCTGAAAAGATCTGCTGGTATATATGTAGGTCATAGGGGTGGCCGATACAATGATTCTTGTAACGCCATTGTTGATGAGGCGTCTGCGGTCAAAAAATTTATTGATGTGAGAGTCATTGAGTAATCAATGAGGGATGCAGAATCAATATATCTCGTAGCTTTCAAGTAGCTTCTTATTGCCGTCGACCTGATAGGTGAGTAAGTCTTTGTAGATACCTGGTTTATTTGCAAGCTCAGCAGGTGAGCCGTAATCGACGATGCGACCACTGTTGAGGACGATGATCTTCTTTACGTTTTGAATTGTGGAGAAACGATGGGCGATGATGATGACCAGTTTATTTTTCATCAAGTTCTCAAGCGCATCTTGGACCTCTTTTTCAGACTTTGCATCCAGACTACTGGTAGCTTCATCCAGGATCAGGATTGGTGCATTCTTCATGATCGCTCGAGCGATCTGGATACGTTGTTTCTGGCCACCAGAGAGCTTGACACCACGTTCACCGACCTCTGAGTCTAGACCTTTGGGCAGTTTCATCACGAAATCATATGCGTAAGCTTGCTTGAGTGCTTTCACGACATCAGCTTCACTCGCACCGACTGTGCCATAGGCTACGTTATCTCTGATAGTCGAGGAGAAGAGCTCATTTTCCTGGAAGACGAGTGCGATATTATTGCGGACTACAGTCGCATCAAGATCTGCATATGATTGATCTTTCATCATAATCGTACCACTGGTTGGGTTGTAAAACTTCAGTAGCAAGTTGATGATGGTTGATTTACCAGCACCACTATGTCCGACGAGTGCCACAGATTCATTTTTCTCTATCTTGAAAGAGACATCATCAAGCACCATATTGGCTTCTTCGTACTCGAACTTCACATTCTGAAACTCAAGGGTTGGAGTGGTCATACGAGTACGATCAGTTTTCTTTTTGTAGTTCTCAGTCGACTCAAGCTCCATGACCTGGAAGAACTCTTTCGAGCCTGCTTCAGCCATTTGCACCTGTCCGAGGATATATGACATGGCAAAAAGCGGGATGCGTGCTTGGGCGACAAGCTGCAAGATGAGCACCATCTCACCGATGGTGAGGTTGCCAACATAAGTATTGTAAAAGACGAGGACATTGATCAGGAATAGGATCAAGATCAGTGACAGCCCGCGGAAAAAGTCATAGATATGAAAAGTCTGACTTTGTTTAGCATAAATCTTATTGATGTTGGTCAGATTACCTGAAATCAGATCATACTCTTTTCTCTCGGTGATGAAGCTTTTGACGAGTCGGATATTACCGATTACTTCTTGGATACGACCGCGATTGATATCTTCAAGTTTGTTTTTCTCCATCTCATGCTTACCCCAAGCGACGGTCGAGTAATGACTGATGATGATATAGACCGGGAACAGAGAGAATGTCAGCAAACCGATAGGCAAGCTATAGTAGGCGAGCACTACTACTGTAAATATACTTTGTAAAAAGGTCGGTAAGATGAAGTTGGATGCTGTATTCAAGAATCCATAGATTGTCATGATACCGCGATTGAGCTGATTAACGATCTTACCGGAGATCTCACCATCGAAGTATCCTTGTGGAAGCGTGAGTACTTTGTCATAAAACTTCTCGGTGAGGAATTGACGGATACGACCTTGGAAATGATCACCCAGACGCTCAGTTACCACGGTTGTGATAAGCGAAAGCAAGTTCATGCCAAGCGTGATACCGATAAGCATGAATAGGCGATTCATATCCCCACCAGTTCCCTGAGTCTGACCCACGATCTCATCTACGACAAGCTTGGACAGCAACGGACCAGCAAGAGCGAGTGATGAAGATACGACGATCAAAGCAGCAAGTCCCCAAACGAGATGATGGAGCGGTTTCGAAATCTGGATTATTTTAAAAATATTTTTCATGAGATGGAGATATTATAGTGGATTTAAGGTGATAAGTATCTACAATTAATATATTAAAGTATAATAATTTTTTATATGGGCAATGTAATTATCATTATTATTATCTTTTCACTGCTAGGATATATATTTGGCGATTTTTTCCTAAGAACTGTAACTTTTATCTTCGATTTTGTAGTAATGATTATTATCTACTTAATATATAAAGATGATAAAAAAACTATAGAAAATCATAAAAAACAATTAAAAAAGCAAGAAGATAACATAATTAACTGGAGTGAAAAACCATTTTCAAAATATTTAGGTAAAGATATTTTATACCTTAGATATGATTCATTAATATTATTAGATAAGTTGGAAAATGACCTACATGTGTTTTCAGATTATTCATTTGTAGTTTCTCCCTTTGCTAAAGCCTATGAAGGTTTCTTAAAAAAAATTCTTGTTGATGTTGGTGCTATAAGTAAAGACGAGTTAAAATCTAAGCCGTCACTTTCTGTCAATAGTTATTTCCACCCTGTAGAAGGTAGTATGGTTAAATATACAAGTGACGCAGCAAGAGAAAAGGCAATACCTGCTGTGATTTACACTGTTTATCAAGAATGTAGAAATGAAATTATGCATTTTGATATTTATCAACATCCTTCAAAAAAAGCTATAAGAAATATCGAGGAAGCCAAATTTTTTATTAAAAGAATTGAAGATGCTATAGAAAAGACTTATTACACATTTATTGAACCCTTAAAGAAAAGTAAAAAAATTAAATTTGTACTAACTATTGAAGATAACGATGGTAATAAACGAGAACAAGAGATTTAAATATGTATAGATCCTTATGTAACTTTATATATGAATGATAATTATCTTTCTAATGTAATGGTAATAATTATTTTTATTGCTGGCATTATATGGGTTTTAACCAATGGAGGTAAATACGAAGGAGAAACGGCTGAATATTGGTTTAACGCATACGATGAGGTTCAAGCAGAAAATGATGATTTAAGGTATGCAATCGATGAATACTCAACTGCGTTGAATGAAGCAAATGATAATATTGATTATGCAAATAGCATGATTAGCGATGTGCAATATAGTAGCACAGTGTATGAATTAAGCAGTGCAATTGGTAATCTTTCATCTATAGATAATGTTGATGCACCATATTAATCTAATTAAATAATATTTCTTGCTATAATCACCCTATGAACATCAAACGCTTTGACTCTGTCTGTATCTGGTCCGAAAATCCTGATAAACTCGCTGAGTTCTACGAGAAGATTCTTGGTCTGCATGTGGAGGAGAGAATCAATCTACCTGATGACGTCGGCGTAGTCTTCAAACTTGGAGAAGTACTGATCTTCATTGGTGAGCATAGTGAAGTGCATGGCAAAGCAAAAGATAAGTATCGTATCATGCCTGGTTTCTGGGTAGATTCTGTCCAAGAAGTATATGACGAGCTTAAAGAAAAGAATGTCGAATTCATCCGCACACCATCAGTCTCTCCAGATGGTACATATTACGCAGCCACAATCTTGGATCCAGAAGAGAATGTGATCCAGTTCTTCAGTGAAACGCTTTAAGATAAGAATTAGAATGCAGGTTCTGGTGGCATGTCTTCAGTCCCGATATCTTCTTGAGGAGCAGCATCTCCACGTTTAGAGTTATTGAGCCATTCGACATAGGTACATCCAGTTGCTTCTTTTTTCTCGCGATCCCAACCAGCAGTAGAGCATTTCTTCATCTTCTTACCAGTAGAGGTAGTGAAGAGGACAAGTTTCGATCCACACTGAGGACAAGCTTCATCTAGCTCGACTTTAGGATTATTGATCCATTCGATGAAATCACAACCTTCTGCTTTTTTGAGCTCTTTATTCCAGGTATTGGTCGAACATTTCTTCATTTTCTTGCCAAAGCGAGTCTCAGCCATCACCAAAGGTGATCCACATTTAGGACAGGCTTCGTCGAGTGTCTCTGGTTCTGCTTGGATCCATTTCACATAATCACAGCCTTCGGCTTGACGAGTTTCTTTGTTCCAGATGCCAGTACTACAACGTTGTAGCTTGCGACCAGTACTTGTTTCGGTTATTTCTCCTAGAGGAGCTCCACATTTGGGGCATTTTTCTTCCATAGAGAAACAATATATCAGATTTTTTCAGATCTGTCACTGACAACTTTGTCAAAGATTTTGACATGGTAAAATAAAGCATGACTCACGGTATCCATCACATTACAGCGATTGCTTCAGACGCTCAAGCGAACTTCGATTTTTATACGAAAACGCTTGGTCTGCGACTGGTGAAAAAGACTGTCAATCAAGATGATACAAAGACGTATCATTTGTTCTTCGGTGACAAGCTTGGTCATGCTGGCATGGATCTGACCTTCTTCATCTTCCTCCCCAGTCAACAAGGTAAACGCGGCAATGGACTCGTTACGAAAATCTCACTTGCAGTACCTGCTGACTCACTTGAGTTCTGGAAAAAGCGATTTGAAACACTTGAAGTAAAACATGAAGTAATCACAGAACGCTTTGGACTCAAACGATTAGTGTTCTATGACTCAGATGATCAACAGCTTGAGCTCGTCGGTGTCGATAAACAAGATCTTGATCCAGAAGCAAATATCTGGACAACAGATGAAATCAAAGCAGACCATGCCATTCGTCATTTTCACTCTGCATCACTTAGTGTGCATCACTTAGGACTGATCGATTTCGTACTGACAGAAGTCTTTGGCTATAAAAAAGAAGCAAACGATGCTAATAATACACTCTTCAAACTTGCTACAGGTAAACGAGCAGTGTATCTGGAGGTAATCGATGATATGGCTGCCAACTTCGGTATGAATACTGCAGGCACCGTACATCATATTGCCTTCCGAGCCACAGATGAGTCAATGCAAGCTGAGATGAAAGCAAAAGTACTGAAACTCGGTATCGCTGCCACAGAAGTGATTGATCGATTTTATTTCAAATCAGTCTACTTCCGTACTCCTGCTGGGATCTTGTTTGAGATCGCGACTGACGAGCCAGGTTTCACTGCAGATGAGTCAGAGGCAGAGCTTGGTAAACACTTAGCCCTCCCACCATTCCTGGAAAATCACCGAGCACAGATTGAAGCCGAGTTAACACCAATCAACCAAGCATGACTGATCCACTCGAGCACTTCTACTACAAACAGCTTGAGAATCCGGCTGAGAAAACCTTATTTCTGCTTCATGGCACAGGCGGAGACGAAGATGATTTCCTGTTCTTAAATGATGAACTCGAGCAGTCATACAATATCGTCAGCCTGAGAGGTAATGTCGATGAAGCCGGCATGAAACGCTTCTTTAAAAGACTTGAGCACGGTGTCTTCGATCAAGAGAGTATCATAGATGAAACGAAAAAGCTGAAAGAGTTTGTTGAAGCTTATGCGAAAGAGCAACAAGTCGACCCAAAATCATTTGTGTTCTTCGGCTACTCCAATGGTGCTAATATGATTTTGGCTACGTTGTTTTATTATCCTGAACTTTTCCATAATGTCGCCTTGCTGCATCCCATGTTGCCATTTGAACCGAAGCAAAAACTTGATCTCAAACATCTGAAAGCATATGTCAGCTACGGACTACATGACCAGTTGATGACCGTCGAGGAAAGTCAGAATGTACTAAAGGTGCTCGATGACGCAGGAGCAACAATCGAAGCTGAGGTTTATAACGCCGGACATGAGCTGACTCAGGAAGAGATGGAAGATGTCATAGCGTGCCTCAAAAAATGAGCTGTGGTAAAATGAATACATATGGTAACAACTAAAAAAACTACGACAACAAGTCGTAAAACAACCTCTACAAAAGCTAAAGCAGCTCCAAGACCTCAAGCTGAGCCAAAAACAGAAGCTCGTACTGAAGACTTCAAAGTCTCCGGAGATCACTTGCTTGGAAAAGTAAAAGAGATTATCCGTGAAGGAAATGTCCGTAGACTTATCATCAAAAACAAAGAAGGTAAAGCTATGATCGAAGTACCACTCAGTGTCGGTGTCGTCGGCGTACTGCTTGCCCCTGTACTTGCAGCAGTCGGTGCGGTCGCAGCTCTTGTGACAGAATGTACCATCACAGTCGAGCGAAACGAAAAGTAAATCTACTTACCCGAAATGTATAAATAGAAATTTGTACTCTTAATATGGGTTATACTTCAGTCGATGGCAGAAGTATTACAGCTAACAGGTACATATAAAGATCGTGTAGACCAACTTCCAATAGAGGTAACTTCAAAAACCCGCTGGCTTGAATCTGTAACCGAAAAAATGGGCCGTTTTAGGGATCACTATATCGGCTTACCTCCCAATGATCAAGCAAGTTTAGCGATTGAAAGCATGAATAGGTTGCTAAGACCTTCAGTAGCTGAACAACTAGTTATGTACCACTTTGGTGATTCCGACCCATCTATCCACGATGAGGATCTAGTGGGTATGTCTCCACAAGCAGTAGAGCGTATTACGAGAAGTTTTGAAACCAGAAGTCGTAGACTCTGGCCGTTTCTTCTCATTGATCCTGAAGCTAAACTTCAACCTGCTACAAGTTTTCCAAATGACCATTATTTACCTCGATTTTATGATGTTACAGAAAAATTAGGCTTATATCCGTTTTATGGCTCAGTTGATACGATACCGAATCAACGTGTACTAGACCACCACGTGAGGCGTAATGCCGCCAATATAATGTTTGTTAGATATTTACAGACTATGCCAAGTATTGATGCAGCTACATCACCGGTGCTAGCATATATGGCAGAAATCCAAAGTAGATACGCCAATGTAGAACCAGAAACATTACAACAAGCACTTTTGTTGAAAATGGCTACTACTGAAGATAGCGGTAAAGTGCAGCAGCTCGCAGATGAAGGTCTGTGGGATAACAAGGAGGCATTGATCGCGATGTCTTTGGATCGCGGCCTGCGAGAACATATTATTGATTTTTATGGCATTTACCGAAGCGTCAGTCTGAGAGCACCAATAAGTGGTTATAGCGAAGGTCAAAAAACTCTTGCACTCAATGCATCTTTTAGAAATATCTTGCGCGTTACTGACTAATACTTTCATGTGTGATATCCAGTCAGGGTGAGCGTATGCCCACCCCGACCAGAGACCACCTTAACTTACGGATCTAAAAGGGCCAATGGCCAGTAGCCATTAAAGTTCCAACGATTACGCCACAGACAACAATGGTCGTCAAAATGGCGTCTACACGACTGTCCTCAGGCGTTTGTACTTCTTCGCCCGGCACACCATCGTCACTCGCGTTTGGGCTATATGTAGCCCATTGCTTCGTGTGATGAATGGCGTGGGCTTGGACTTCAGCTTCAGACAAAACGGACACAAGGTCCGTCGGTTCTAAAATCAAAGTTGCCTCGAAGTCGGATGACGCGTGTGGGCAAAACAGTTCAGTTTCGCCATTTGGTTTTACCCGATACACTGCCCCGAATTTGCCAATTTGGAAATAATCACCAGGTTTTAGGTCACGTGCTTTTTTAAGCATAATTTCCTCCAATGGGGCGTATCTATGGCCTAGTCCACCCCTCAAACTAGACTAACGAGAGATAAAAGTTTATCTCCCAGTAATCTAGCTCAAGTGATAGACGATCCGTAAGTATGTTAAGGTGGTTGAAAATATAAAATATCCGTAAAGCAGAAGCAATATCAGCTCATAAATATCTTATAGTAGTATATTATATCAAATTAGGTGGAGAAAGAAAGGAAGGTGATTGTGTGATATCCAGTGAGGTAGGTTGTCCTACCTCAGCTGGATGCCACCTTACAACTTGTAAAACTAGATACAAAGGAACATACATGCGTATGCTCCGATGACGACGAATGCGATGAAAGCTTCGACGAAACCATCTTTATTGTTATTTTCTACTGGAATATAGTTTTCCAGCTGTTCCAAGGTTAGAATCATACCGGCATGTCCGATATGAGCAGCAACCTCTTCTTCAGAGAGCAAATAAGCTTTCGCATCCCCGAAAAAAATATAAGCCGATAATGGAATTTCCCCATGTCGACATATAATACGAACGACTTTTCCAGGTTCCAGCCTAAACACTGTTAGACCGTTCTGAACTGTGTAGAGATCGCCGATAGTTAACTCACGTTTTGCTATTACTCTCATAGATGCTCGAAGGGGAAGATGGGTTTTATCTAGTCGAACCTTAAACTAGATTAGCGAGAGATAATGTTTATCTGCCAATAATCTAGCTTAAGGTGTTTTACAAGTATGTTAAGGTGATTTAAATAAGAGATACATTTATTGCAGTGCTATTCCGCAGCTACATATCAAATGCGTATATTATATCATGGGAAGAAAAGGATTTCTAAATGAGGCTTATAGCAGTGATATCTAGTCAGGGTGAGCGTAAAGCCCACCCCGACCAGAGACCACCTTACTACTTGTAAAACTATGAGTGGAACACTATTTTATGTGACTCCCACTCGAAGGTTGAGATTACTGTAACTATTTCATTTTTTTCAGGAGTTCCAGTGATACTATCACCATGATCACAAGCTACGACGATGCTTCCAGACGAATGTAGATAAAAAATCGTTTGCCCCTCCGAACGCTTGAAATATTGTCCGGGACGGATATCTTGAAAATGTGCCTGATTCATGTGAAGTCCTTTCTAATTTGGTTGAACGATTCCCGTTAGTAAAAGAATTACGTAGCAAACGCCGCCCAGTACTGGTATCGCAATAAGCGCGTACCCAATGTAGTTGAGCAAATTGCTCGGCGCGACATGTAAATCATGTTTGTTGTGCTCCGCGATTTCTTCAACTGTCAATACGATTACTTCTGTACTTGGAGTAATTGACAGTGGTACATTCGTCCACGCCGGAAATTGGTCGTGAACACAGTACGCATACGATCCGTCTTTTTTTACAATGAAGGCGGTGTTCTCCGGACCTTCATGGAGTTGAAAGATTGTTCCAATTGCAAGCAGTTCGTGACGTTTCAGTTCACGTGGTTTCTTCGGTAATGCATTCGGGTCTTGCATGAATTCCTCCTCAGGAATGTGATACATAGATCTAGCCCATCCCTCAAACTAGATTAACGAAAGATAAGCAGTTATCTTCCAGTAATCTAGCTCAAGTAGACAGGCCAAGTTTTACAAGTATGTTAAGGTGGCTAAATACAAAATACATTTTAAGCAAGAGCTTTTCTCACTTAAATAATATCTTATAGTAGATATTATACTACGAAAGCGCCTTCTTTTGTTATAATTGAGGGTTTTATGAACTCAACAGAATATTATTTACACTATCGACGTCCAAGCACAAATCAAATAAAAAAACATACTTTTATAGAACGTACTGCTTATGCGGTTGCGAGGGAAAAAGAGGATGAGAATTATACTGATAATGTCGACTATGAAGATATACCTGTAGATTTTACTAAGGTAGATTTTGTATTTGAGGAATCTACTACATTACACCATGAATATCGACAGACTGCTAATAGTTTAAGTCGACTTTTTGATCAAACGTACAATAGGCTTAGAAGCAATGGCAAAATGCATCCTGATTACAAATCTTGGCTTGATAGAGCGAACGATTTATTTTATCTTAACGATGTAAATAGCACACTACATGGATTAGATAGATTTACAGGTAATACGTTTGCTTCAGAAGCATTGGGACATTTTACAGATGCATCACATAAACTACTTGGTGTACTTTCCAGTGATCCTGAAACTGAGTATTTTGATGAAACATCCCCGATTCGCGAATTTTATTTTGCGCCACAGCTCATGTTGTATCTGACTGACGGGTTGCGGGGAAGCAATCTCATAAATATGAATTGTCCACCCAACCAATACTTCAAACTACTACTGGAAACTTCACTGCTACATCGATCTAACCAGCTCCTCGATGCTGCTATCAGCTCAAACGTACTTAGCGATCAGCCAATGCTCACTGAGTATCCAACGCTCGTAGGAGCTGAGCTATATGAGCTAGGTGAAGCTGTTGAAGCATTGATAACGACTCCCGATCAGGAAATATCACCTCTAGATCTTAAACGTTTACCAGCTTATCGCAGGCAAATCATCCAAAGAGAATCTCAGCTTCGACAGCGTTATCATAAATTTCAAGATGCCTTTCATACTCAACTCTTTACACCTGACTCTGAGGGATATGTTGAAACGGTTGAAGCATTTCAGCAGTACTTCCATACAGATACCCTGATGCAAGAACGCGCATTTGAGATAGCTGGCATCTCTACATTAGAGGATATTTATGATGCATACAGGAAATGCCAATTATTTATGGATAAAGGTATTAATAAAGGATTTTATGCAAACTTACTCACTATTCTGTCGGAAAAAGCACTTGCCATGACTGCGGATGTAGAAAACAAAAGTGGATCAAATATCAAATTTGCCGAAGCTTTAGAGGACATATATACAGATGAAAACAATGAACAGACGGTCGAAGGATTATGGCAACAACTGAAATACTTGGCTGATTCTTGCGCACATGCTATCAAAATCTCTGAATACGAACTCACTGAGGAAATTGATATGTTTACATCGTATGGTGGATTTGATAAGCCCGCGCTATGTTATCTCCAGATGGATAATCGTCGTTTCAACATCTCTTTTAGATTTGTAAATCAAGAAATAGACGATGTAACAGATATTCATCTGGCCTTTGATGCCGTAAAAAACAGAGATATTTTTGACTGGTCTGTCATCGATTCACCTGATACGAGTGCAAACAAACATCTAAAGATTGCTTGTATGCAACTGACTGTCAGTGCTTTAGAGCGAGCCTATGCCATAGCAAGAGCGGAAAAAGAAGAACGTGATAAGCTGAAAAAACGTAATCAAGTAGAGGATGAAGAGACCAGTAGACCGAAACGTGAACCTCCGACAGAGGAAGAAACTGAGTTTTATAAACAAAGAAAGACTCTCAGACATCAAACGATCTCAAATGTCACACCGCTACCTTCATCTCAGCCTAAAAAATATGAAAGAGGTAAAGTTAATTTAACTCCTCTCAATTGGAATGAAGAAGAAGCTATAGCACTCATGGAAAATACACGTGTAGAAATTTCTCAGTATGGCAAAATCTTGGAGGTGCTCCGAGGTTTTAATGATAGACTTGGCAAGCTACGAGGCGATTTTAAACCATTGACACCCATAAAAGATATAGTTGAACCAGGTACGACAAGACGATTATTCCGTGCTCGCATCCGTATTGGTGGTTACCGCGTAATCTTACATAGATTAAATGGTGAATATCATATTGATAGAATCTTTTTTAAAGATGGTAAGTATGAATAATTTTCATACTTATTTACCATAAAATAAGCTAAAATCTAATGATGCGTAATATCCCTGCCACCATGGTCACTCAGCACCCAGATCATGCGTCAGTGCCATACTGGCACCACGAAGCCTTCATCAGTGTCCAGCAAGAGACAGAAGAGTGCTTCAGAGCTTTCTCCGAGCTTGGTGCGACAGAGTACAAGTGGGACTGGGAAGGTAAGTTTGTCGATGAATCTGTGCTTGAACGCTTACTGAGTGAGCACTATGAATATTTTCAAAAAAATCCTCTTGGTAAAGAAAAATTTCTCACCTTCCGTCTGCCTAATCCACTGGTCGAGACAGAGTTTCGCCTTGGTCGAGCCTTCATCAATATCATCGCTGCTGCAGGACTGGCTAAATATGTAAAACTACATACACCCCCGATGTTTGAGGTGATCTTGCCGATGACCGATTCATCTAAAACGATGCTTTCGATTGTTGAAGCCTTTCATGAGATTACCTCGCTCAAACATCCACTGCTGAAACATGACATCAATACCATCGAACATATCGAGTTAATCCCGCTCTTTGAAGATATCGATACAATTATGGACTCAGATAAGATTTTGACAGAGTACGTCGAAGGATATGCAAAACTTTTCAAGAAAAAACCAACTTACATGCGACCCTATGTGGCTCGCTCTGACCCTGCATTGAATGCCGGTATCGTCCCGACCGTACTTGCGATCAAGCTCGCACTCTCTAAATATGCTCAGTGGAGCAAGAAAACAGGTATCCCGACATATCCGGTGATTGGTTGTGCAGCATTACCATTCCGTGGCGGCTTATCACCTGAAACAGTGGATGAATTCGTCGCAGAGTACAAAGGTATTCGTACTACGACTATTCAAAGTGCATTCAGACATGATTATCCACTGCCGCTTGTGAAAAAAGCGATCAAACAACTTGAAGAAGAGCTTCCGAAACGTAAAGCAGTACATATTGATGCTAGTGAAGAAACTCAGTTGCGTAAGATTGCGAGCGCTTTTGCCAAACATTACACAGATTCAATCGAAACAATTGCACCCATTGTGAACGATGTGGCCAAACATATCCCGAAGCGTCGTGAGCGAGTCCAACATGTCGGACTATTTGGTTATTCTCGTGGTGTCGGGAAGGTAAAATTGCCTCGAGCTATCGGCTTCACTGCTGCCATGTACTCAATCGGTATTCCACCAGAACTGATCGGCACTGGTCGCGGGCTGAGAGAGCTGATGGCTCAGGGCGACGACGCATCTTTGAAGCTGGTGGAGAAGTACTTCGTCAATCTGAAAGCAAATCTCAAGCAAGCAGGCGCTTATCTCAATAAAGCAAACCTTAGCATACTTGCGAAAAAGTCTGAAGCTTGGAAACTGATACTCGACGATGTACATGCTATCGAGATCTATCTTGGCCATGAGCTAAAACCTATGACACCAGAACAAGATGAACATCAGATTTACTCGACAAAAATCTTGAAAGCAGTAAAATCTGACAAATCTGCGACGAAGCTGATCGAAAAAGCAGCAATCTTGCGCAGAAGCTTGGGGTGAAATAGCTTACCAAAATCTAAATTATGCTATACAATACCTACAGCTTATAAATAATATTTTTTATGTTGGGTAACATTGAAATAAATAAAATATCAGGTGGTGAACTAGCTACATTACAAACTGATGTCAAAAAATACTTCAAGGACCGCAACACTAGAGCTCCTGGTCTACTTACCTCCTATTTAGGCACGAAAGGTTATGCAAGTGTAGCAAAAGAACTTACCAGATATCGTCAACCCCTCGGAGAGAAACTTAGCCACGTTTTATTTAACGATCTATCTGCCAGAACTACTCGTGATATCGGCATCATGAAACTACGCCAAATTATGACTGCGGAAGGAATAGATCCAAATATTCACTTAGTTTCAAGCCCTTTAGAAAGGCTTGTATATCTAAAGCAATTTCATCCTGAACTTGTATCAGCTTTCTCACCATTCGACATGCGTCCATTTGCACTGGATAGTGGAGATCATCCACATTTCCCAATTCCAGATGCATTTATTTTTGATACATATGGGGATGTTACTCATATAGTAGATATCACATCTCATCAAGACCCAGAACAACTTGAACGTAAAGCTGCAATCTTTGCAAGCGAAGGTTGGATAAAACCAGAAATGTTAGCAGAGTACAGATATCCAAGTGAAACTGGATCAAAGCTGCCTCCACCTGGTATTATGTTTATGCTTCCAGGTTATCACGCACCAGAAGTAACAGCTCCCTATGCAAGTGCTGTTCCTATAGAAATTAGAGAAGACGTGCTTCCTGTATTTAGAAGATATTTACTTGAGAATGTACTACCAAAAGCTGCTCGCTGGCCACTTTCACCAGGTACACGTTTTTAATGTCCCTGGGATGAGCCTAGCTGAAGAGCCAACATTGTAAATGATGCACCAGCTCCTGCGATACTCAGTGCAAACGGTTTATCTGCTTGAATAGCTTGTTGATGTATAGCTCTTACTAATACAGTTGGTATAGACGCACCACTCGAGTTACCTTCTACCTTAAACCAACCAGTTGGTATATTATGTCCTGCTTTTAATACACCTTCATGCTGACCTTTGACAATCTGTAAACTCGCAGGATGATACAAAATAAAATGCAATGGATCATCTGGATACTCAACAGCATACCGATTAAGAAAATCTACTGTAAGTTGCTTGCCATGTTTCAAAAAGAAACGAGTAGTGCCCATAGCTTGCATATTTATTACACGATCAGGATATTGTGGATCAAGTTTGGGTAATGGCATACGCAAAAAATGGATATTATCACCGAGTGATTGTACTTGAGGTCCTGAGATAGAGCACATATCAATATAAGGAGATACTACGCCAAGTACTTGATCTTTATCCTGGATATCATGAAACTCAGATAATGCTAGACCATCCTGAGCTCGCATTACACTCATATTTACGTCAGGTTGTATGATCATACCTGCTGCTGCATTCGAAAACATGCGCACTGCAGTGGGATCTATCAGATCCGGATCATAGACACCAGGTGCAAGTCGAGTTAGACCTTCTACATTGAGATTAAGTACATTTTTACGCATTAAGTCTTTCCTATTAAAAAGATGATGCATACCCATACCAAATGAGTTGCAGGCAGCATAAAAATTTTGCTTATTAAAACTCTCTAGATGCCCTAAACCAATCCTATCTGCTATAAGTGATGCATAATCTGGGGTGACTGGTGAACCAGATGTTAAGTAAATTGCGGAAATATCAGATAAACTCAACCCCTGCTGTTCAACAGTTTCAAGCGCAAGACGAGTAACAATATCTATCTCTTGAGTTGTAGCTTCTTCGGTCGTCAAGCCTTTTGCAGATCTATAAAGTCGATCGTAACCTGTATAACCAAGTGGAGTAGCATCCGGTGTAATCTCTAACACCAATTTTTCTAGAACATCAGTATCAATGGGTACACCAAAATGGTAATCTACGCCAGAAAAACGACTGCCATTGGGTAGTTCACGAGTAAATCTATGTAGATCAAGAGTTTGGTCATGAGGTAACGCGACTCTTTCATCATATGGCAGATCAGGATAGCGCGGTACATTTGGAGCTTTCTCATGATGCAATATTCGTTGTGCGTGTTCTCTTTCTGGATTCATAAGGAAGTATTTTACTATAAAAACGTAGTTAGCTTATCACCAGTGTTATCTCACCCCTGTACTCACGATCTTTGATCTCCGAAGCGAGACCACGAGTAGTTTCTTCAAATTGCTTCGTCATTTCTCGCGTCACAGATACATTCATTTCAGGTAGATGTTCGGCAATAAGAGCTAAGGTTTCGTTGATCCGATGTGGTGATTCATAAAAGATGAAGGTCATATCTTTTTCGATTGATTTATGTTGTTGCAGTTTGGCGAAAACTTTTTTCACTTCATTAGTGCGTTTCGGTAAAAACCCCATGAATGTGAAAACACTTGCTGGTGAACCTGAAAGAATCAATGAGTTTATCACTGCGGAGGGTCCAGGAATTACAGTGAAAGGCAGATCGTTTTTGATTGCATGAGTTATGAGTAGAAATCCTGGATCTGAGATCACAGGCATGCCAGCTTGTGAGATAAGACTGATGATCCGTTGATCTTCGAGCATCTCGATGATCTCTGGCAGCCGCTCAAACTCTTGCTCTTTGGCATAGTGGATGATCTTTTGATCAGTTTTACGCTCGATCTTAAACATCTTAGCAATTTGTTGAAACAAAATGCCAGTACTACGCGTATCTTCGGACAAGATCACCTCAGACTCAAAAAGCGTACGAGCTTGACGCAAAGAGATGTCTTCAAGATTTCCGATCGGAGTACCTACGATGTAAAGCATGTTGATATTATACCTGAGTGATTATCTATATCTGCAATAGGTGTCAGGAGGAAAGGGACACGTAAGCGCGCAATGAACAATGAGCACTTACGGGTAAAGCCGACTGACAGAATCTATTGCAGTTACTGTTTTACAAACCTATTTAGAATGACGTAGTAATCCGTGGTAAAATAGAAGCATGTTCAAGCTGCAATCTAAATACGTCCCAACAGGTGATCAACCCAAAGCAATCGAAGGTCTGACTCGTGGTGTCCAAGCTGGTCTGAAAAACCAAGTCATGCTCGGTGTGACCGGATCAGGTAAAACCTTCAGTATGGCCAACATCATCAAAGATCTGAATATGCCTGCTTTGATCATCTCACACAACAAAACCCTTGCTGGTCAGCTATATCAAGAGTTTCGTGACTTTTTCCCAGAAAATGCAGTGTCATACTTTGTTTCGTACTACGATTACTACCAACCAGAAGCTTATATTGCAGCAAGTGATACCTACATTGAAAAAGAAGCTGAAGTAAATGAGCTCATCGATAAGCTGAGACTACAATCAACCACCAATATCCTGACTCGCAAAGATACCGTCGTCGTCGCGTCAGTGTCATGTATCTACAACATCGGCTCACCTGAAGAGTATGGTAAGTTCTTGATTGAGATCAAAAAAGGTGACTTCATTGATTGGAAACAAATGTCAGTCCGTCTCACAGAGTTACTTTATGAAAGATCTGAGTTTGACTTCAAACGCGGCACCTTCCGTATCCGTGGAGATCACATGGATATTTATCTGCCATATCAAGATTATGCAATTCGTCTTACAGAAAAGCTTAATCGAGTCGACAAAATCGAGATTATCGATCCACTGACTGGAGTACTTCTTTCAACAGATGCACGAGAAGAGATTTCGATCTATCCAGCCAAGCTGTATCTGATGGATCAATCAGTCCTCAAGTCTGCTGAAGAACAAATCCGTGCTGATCTCGACAAAGAGGTCGCTGATCTCAAGAATCGTGGCAAGATGATCGAAGCTGATAGATTGCTGCGTAAAACGAACTATGACCTGGAGATGATCAAAGAAGTCGGATATGTAAACGGTATCGAAAACTACTCACGTTACTTCGATGGTCGCAAACCTGGAGATCCGCCATATAGTTTGCTTGATTATTTCAGACTCGCTTATGGCAATAACTTCCTCGTTTTCATCGATGAGTCACACATGACGGTGCCACAAGTGCGCGGGATGTTTAATGGTGACTTCAGTCGCAAAGGAAACTTGATTGATTTCGGATTCCGCCTCAAAGCTTCATATGACAACCGACCACTAAAATTTGATGAATTCTATAAAATCCCGCCTCATTTCATCTATGTTTCAGCCACACCCAATGAATGGGAGATGGATCAATCCACTGCAGAAGTCCAAGCTCGCAAACAAAAAGGCGATAAACTGCCACATGATGGCTGGGTAGAGCAGCTCATCCGACCTACCGGTATCATCGATCCAGTGGTAACGGTGCGACCTGCGACATCCGAAATCCCAGATCTCATTAAAGAAATCGAAAAACGTGTCGCCAAAGGTGAAAAGATACTGGTAACCACTCTTACTAAGAAAACAGCTGAGGATCTGACAGAGTTCCTCAAGGAAAAGCAAGTCAGAGCAGCTTATCTGCATTCAGATATTCATACTCTAGAGCGATCTGATGTACTTGATAACTTACGTAAAAACGAGTTTGATGTGTTGATCGGCGTCAACTTACTCCGTGAAGGACTAGATCTCCCAGAAGTCACACTTGTGGCGATCCTCGATGCAGATAAAGAAGGCTTCTTACGTTCACGCACATCACTGATTCAAACCATGGGACGTGCTGCCCGTAACACTACAGGTGAAGTCATACTTTATGCCGATGTCATCACCAAATCAATCAAAGCTGCCATGGAAGAGATTGATCGTCGTCGTACACTCCAATCTGCTTATAACAAAGAACATAATATCACGCCTATGACGATCTTCAAACCAATCCGTGAAAAGATCGTGGAGCGACCTGAAGAAGATCTGATGCAGTTTGACAAAATGAATACCAACTTTGATCTTGAAGCGCTAGAAAGCATCGAATCAGAGTCAATGACGGCTTATGATAAGAAGAAAATGGTCAAGAAGCTCGAAAAAGAAATGAAACAACTAGTCGAAGACATGAACTTCGAAGCTGCGATCCGCGTCCGGGATAAGATCAAGGAACTTAAGGCTACAATGGCTTGATCTGTAATAGGTGTCAGGAGGAAAGGGACACGTAAGCGCGCAACGAACAGTGAGCACTTACGGGTAAAGCCGACTGACAGAATCTATTACAGTACTGCAACTATCTTGATATTCGCTCTCAAACCTAGTACACTAGTAGATCCCGTTATTACTGGACACTTCACATGTTAAACACGATTCGCATCAAAGGTGCGCGCCAACACAATCTAAAGAATATCGATCTCGAGATACCGAAGCATAAGTTCGTAGTCTTCACTGGCGTCTCTGGCTCTGGTAAATCATCACTTGCCTTTGACACTATCTATGCCGAAGGTCAACGCAGATATGTCGAGTCACTCTCTGCCTATGCACGACAGTTCCTCGGTATCATGGACAAACCAGATGTCGATCTCATCGAAGGCTTATCACCATCAATCTCAATTGATCAAAAAACTGTCACTCATAATCCACGCTCAACAGTCGGTACAATCACTGAAATTTATGATTATCTCCGTGTGCTTTTCGCACGTATTGGCCACCCACATTGTCCCAACTGTAATATCGAGATCCGCAAAATGACTGTCGATGAGATCGCTGGTCGTATGATGGAGATGATCGAGAAGCACGTTTTAACAGATAAAATCAAACCTCACTCACTACATATCGTGGCTCCTGTCGTCCGCAATCGCAAAGGTGAGTTCAAAGATCTGTTTACCAATCTCATGGGTAAAGGCTACAAACAAGCCAAAGTCGATGGCAAAGAGTTTGCGCTTGATGATGAGATTGATCTAATCAAAACCAATAAACACAACATCAGTGTTTATATCGACACCATCGCTGTGCGCTATGCTGATCTCAAAGATGAGGTTTTCGCAGCTAACCTGCGCTCACGCTTATCGACCGGGATCGAACAAAGTACTAATCTGTCAGATGGTATTGTCATCTTACAGCTTGAACAAGAGGAACATATGTTCTCAGAGAAATTTTCTTGTCCAAACTGTAATCTTTCACTTCCAGAGCTTGAACCACGATTGTTTTCATTCAACTCACCACTCGGTGCCTGTCCAACCTGTAAAGGTATTGGAACTATGTATAAGATAGATCCAGATCTGATTTTGAATAGTAATCTCAGTATGAACGAAGGCGGGCTAATCCCGTATCCTAAGTTCTTTTTCCAAAGTACCTGGTATATGCGCGTCATCAAAACCGCAGCTGAAGAAGCTGGTATCAATCTCGATAAACCGCTTAGCACACTCACTGAAAAACAACGCAATGTCCTCTTGCATGGTACAGATCAAGAGTATCAAGTCGAAGGTATGAATCGTTTTGGACGTTCGACATTCATCCATGAAAAATTTCCAGGACTCGTGAAAGATCTCGAAAAACGCTACTTCGAAAGTGAAGGTGGCAATCCAGAGATCCAAAAGTACATGCGTGAAGAACAATGCGATGTCTGTCATGGTGCACGCCTCAAACCAGAGATCTTATCTGTCACAATCGGTGGTCACAATATCTCAGAGAGTACTGATTGGTCAATTGTAAACTCGATCGAGTTTTTCGAAAAAGGTATCTACAAAGACATGAATGAATACGAACATGCGATCGCCAAACCTGTCTTGAAAGAAATTATCACTCGTTTGAGCTTCCTCAACAATGTGGGATTATCGTATCTGAATGTTTCACGAGCTGCTAAGACTTTGTCAGGTGGAGAGCTACAACGTATTCGCTTAGCCTCACAGATCGGGACAGGACTTACTGGTGTGCTCTATGTACTCGATGAACCATCAATCGGTTTACACCCACGTGATGTCTCAGCTTTGATTAAGACACTGCATAATCTAAAAGATCTCGGAAACACCTTGATCGTCGTCGAACATGATGAAGAAACTATGGAGTCAGGTGATTATCTGGTCGAACTTGGTCCAAAAGCAGGTAAACATGGTGGGCAGGTTACCTTCACTGGTACCGTCGATGAAATCAAAAATGATGAAAACTCGATCACCGGTCAGTACCTCTCGGGTCGTAAGAAAATTAGTGTATCAGAGCGTGATTTTACGACGAAAAAGGGCAGTATCGTGCTTCATAATGCGAAACAATTTAACTTAAAAGATGTCACTGTGAGATTCCCACTCAATAACTTGATCGCCGTCACTGGTGTCTCTGGTTCGGGTAAATCGACCTTGATCACTGAAACACTGTATCCGGCACTACGTATGCACTTGAATAATGTCTGGAACGAATCAATCGGCGATTACAATCGTATCGAAGGCTTTCAGTATATCGATCGCGTCTACCTAGTAGATCAATCTCCCATCGGTCGTACACCACGCTCGAATCCAGCGACCTATGTCGGCATGTGGGATGAAGTACGTGATATTTTCGCCAGTACCGTCGAAGCTCGCGCTCGTGGTTATCAAAAAGGGCGATTCTCATTTAATGTGAAAGGTGGCCGCTGTGAAAAATGTCAGGGCGCTGGTGTCATCAAGATCGAGATGCAGTTCCTGTCTGATGTCTACGTCAAATGTGATGTCTGTGAAGGCAAGCGCTATAATCGTGAGACGCTTGAGGTCAAATACAAAGATAAAACAGTCTATGATGTACTTGAGCTTACCGTCGATGATGCTGCTGAGTTCTTCGCCAATCACACCAAGATTTTCAATAAACTCAAGTTCTTGCAAAAGGTCGGACTCGGATACATCACACTCGGACAACCCGCACCCACATTCTCTGGCGGAGAAGCACAACGCATCAAACTCGCTGATGAACTCTCACGTGCCACTCGAGGTCACACCATGTATATCCTCGATGAGCCAACTACTGGATTACATTTCCATGATACACAGAAGCTTCTCACTGCATTACACGAACTCGTGGAGCAGGGGAATACTGTAGTCGTGATTGAGCACAATCTCGATGTCATCCGCAATGCTCAGTATGTGATCGATATGGGTCCTGAGGGAGGAGACAAAGGCGGAGAAGTGGTCTATCAAGGAGAACTTCCAGGGATCTTAGAATCTAAGACTTCGTATACGGGGAAATATTTAGCTAAATAAGTTTAATGCCATTTTAATCCGTATTCCATAATCAGATAAGAAATTTGAGTTTGATCAACCCCGTATCTTGATGCTATATCACTTTGTGATAAAGCAGGTTTACGTCTTTTTTCTTCTATCCACTTTACAACTTCATCTTTAGGAGGTTTAAAAGTAAATTGAGGCCATTTGTAATGATACTTTTCCATAGCGTAAATGATTTTATCTCTTGTTTGTCCATATACTTTTTCAAGTGTAGATCTTAATAATCTTGGATTTAATTCTTTTTCCTGCATCCATGCATCCACCATATTTTTATTTGATGAGTCATAATGTGGCCATACAAGACCATATTGTGACAGTGTTTGTATGATAATGGTAAGTGGCATATCGTATCTACGAGCGATATCTGCAATATCAATTTCCCTTGACTGAGCTTCAACTAGCCACTCATTAACCGTTTCTCTATCAAATATAGGATGCGGCCATTGCTTGTTGTGTAATGCCATACTCCAGTAAATATCTTTAACAGGTATCTTGTATTTAAGCGCGAAATTACGAGGGTAAAGTCGTTGAGTAATCTGCTGAAAGATATTATCAAGCCCTGCATATGAAAGAGTATTTAATTCAGCTTGAGAATCTACCATATACTCATTGTAGAGTTGGCTTATTGTTAGATTAGAAACTTTAATACCATAGTGCTTTTCAAGTAATAAAGCAATCGATGATGTCGCTACTCTTCCATACTCTGTACTTAATGGATTCCCCATTTCAATTAATGAACTAATAGCAGAAAATAAATTCCTATGCTTACGACTAACTATTTTTGGTAAAAATGTCTGTATATTTGAATAATATTCATACACTATATTGTCATTGCCTTTTTCTAAAGTATTGAGTAAATACATAATGATACTTCGATTTGTATCACCGCCTACATCTGATCCGATTAAATAGCGTCCATCTGCATTTGCAGTAGTCATTTTCATAAAGAGCTCAAATTCTCTCTTACTCATTCCTGCTAATGTAAAACTACTTAAGGTACCGTTATCATATTGTTCCTTGTAATTGTAGAGTTGATAAACAAAACTTGATGAACGAAGTTGTTCTCCATGCACTGATATCCAGCGTTTCTTCCGCGCTGAAAGTTCTTGAGATAATATCATCATTTCTCTAACTGCTGCTTCAACTCTTTTATGGACCACTCCAACTTGATTTCCAGCGCTATGAAACGAATGTAAAAGATCATAGCCATCATGTTGTATAAGATAATTTAATATATGTATCTCTCTATCAGTTAAAAATGAGCTCAATTGTAAATTACTTTCTTCACCTAGTTGTATAAGAGTTCTTGCATACGGAGCAATTTTATAACCTGCTTCGTTGGTACTTGGTTTTATATACGGCATCTCCTGTTGCATCTGTTGATGTAAGTTTTGTAGCCCTTGTGGATTACCTCCGATCTGATTACTAAGATACTCATATTCTAAGGTTGCACCTTTGATTACATCATGTCTATTCAATCTATCAATAACATAAGGATGAGCTGCTTTGATAAACCTTTGTACCTCAGGGTTAAATGATTGTATAAATTGTATTGCATGATTAAAATCATACGAAAGATTGGCATAACCCACCAAATTATCAATATCATAATATCTTTCTTGTAAGCTTTCTTGACCCCGCTGCATATCAGCAACTTTCTGTCCATTTAGTAATGACTCCAGATAGTATTGTTCTTGTCCTCCTAGATTCTCAAGTAATTGTTGCAAATAAAGTGAGTTAACATGTGATAATCGATCGCGAAGGTATAAATCAGCAATATCTGTTTCTTGCAGACCTAGTTCTAGTATGCGTTGCTGCACTCGCAAACTTAAAACAAATGGACGTTGTTGTATATCAATGCCTGCCGGTAATTCTCCAGAGTTATAGGTAAATAAATCACTACCCGTATCTAGAAGTTGTGGTTTATCCCAAAAAAAATGAGTCGCAAGGCGTGAGTTTTGTGTGTCATGGACATACTGCTGTAACAGACCTTGTTCTTTTTTATTCACGACCCATAATATATCATGCGAGCTAAAATAGATCAAATCCTTTCATTTACCTATAGTATTGACAAATGAGTTTCATATAGTATCATACTAATTGATACATATTGAATACTCATATGATTGTCGAACGAGTTATACCACACCTAACACGCGGAATTCTAGCTCAGCAGCAAGTGCCAGAGGTGGACTATACTGCTATGCAGGATCTCGATCATGTGTATAAATTCCTCGTCAATACTGACTCTTCTCCTACTTTTCTACCGACAATTATTCATAAAGACTTTATACCTTGTATACAACGTATCCGCAGTGAAGGAACTAATCTTGAACCTGAAGAAAAAATTGACTCATTTTTTAATCAAAATAAAAATTGGATTACAGTAGTATCCGGACGAGGTAGTCATGACAATAAAGTTGAAGCTTTCAAGCAAAGCTACAATGACCTTGTTATGAAAGAACCAATCACTTCTACAGCAGCAAAAGCAAGTACTTTAATTGCCGGTATAACATTTGGATCACAACTTGATGAAACTTTAAACAAATGGGAAGAACAAACACTTCAAGCAAAACAACTCGCTATTGTTCATCTGAAAGATCTGATATCTCTCCGACTTAGCGTACAAGCAACAGCACGACGTATGAGAGATATACAAATCAAAGAATCTCCTTCACAAAGGCAGCAGTTAATGCAAGATTTCAGACAAGGTACAGAAATCGCATTTGCTCAAACCCTTGGTTACTCAAACTTACTGTATCTCCTGGCAAAAGATTGGATAAAAACATATAACCCACCAGTGAATGACGTTACCGCAACTGAGCTAACTGAACGCAAACGTCAGTACACCCAAGATATTGAAACAGTACTGAAATTTGGAACAAATATTCATTTTGAGCAATCAATCGATAGATTCTATAACGATAAAAAAAGAGGTATAAACTGGAGACGCATTCTCGTAGCAGGAGTCGTTGCTGCAAGTGCCGGTATCGCTGCTTTTGGTCATCAAGCAGATACTCAAGCAATACCAACCGTAGAACCTCGTACTGGAGCCCTCACACCGCAACAACCTGGTGCACGTGCTCGTAGTGAAATATTAACGATGGTTGATGGATTATTTGTCGAACCTCAAATTGCCACAGCTGAACCTGTTATTGAATCTGCTCCTGAAGCTTTAGTACAAACTGAACCTGTGTTTATAGCAAGTGATAGTGAGATCGAACAAAGCCGACTCATAATGCAGCGTTATGGATCTGAACTTTATCCAAGTGTTGATGCTATGCCGGAAGAATTGCGAGAGTATTTTCTTTCCCGTGTAAATCAAATTGCAGCTTACTTCAACGTCAAACCAGGTCTGCTGATCGGCATCATGCAAGCCGAGAACAATAATGCTGGTCTTCGTATCTATCAACCTGCTTTAAGCACCGCATCAGCTGCTGGTGTGGGGCAGTTTATACCTGAAACTTGGAATGGTTGGAACGGACCAATCGATACTGCACATAGTCATAACATGAATACTATTATGACTCAAGGTGGCAATGGATTTGATTGGTTTATGCGAGATCAATGGCAAGCTTGTAAAGCAGGCGACAGTACAGCTTGTGCAATCTTGAACAACTCAAATGCAGATCCACAAATTTTCGAAAACTCAGTCGCTGCTATCGCAAGACACTTCGTATCGCAACAAGTAACCGTAGATATCGCTGAAACAGATCCACTCACATATTTTACTAGTGCTCGTGATGCAATCGCAATCTACAACAGCGGTAAGCCATATGAGATAGCGATGGATTACGTACAATCAGCAGAAAATCATAATACAACTGGTGATTATGTGGCTTGGGTACTGACGCATGATGGCGCTTCTGCATCTATCGGCCAATCCGGTGAAGCTGCGGCAACCGCAGTCTCAGCAATTGGACAGAATGAGACGACAGTAGAAACTGTCGCTCCAGTGGAGCTCACACTTGCACAACAAGTTGATACACAATTTATACAAGAGTTTGATAGCTTCTTCGCTACTCGTATACCGGATAATGAGCTTCAAGATTGGAAAGATGACTATGGTATGTTTTACGCAGATGTTGAAGCAGGCAAAATTACTCCAACACAAGCTGCAGAACAGATGATGTCTCAAGTTATCTCAGATTATCTCTATGCTGGTCAAACAGCAGTAGAAGCCGGACAGGAACCAGCTTGGCCACATATCTGGAACAACGAATCATATATAGTACAGATGAATGCAGCTCGTCAGCTAGGTCATGTCTTACCTTATTCAGAGTTAAAATCTTTACTGGATGCTCATCAAAATAATGTAACCACTATTGCACAAGTACTAAATGCTCGACCTGATGCACAGTTTTTCTTGGGTGCACGCATCCAGTTTGATCAACTGTTAGGTCGTAGTAGTAATGGTCAGGCAGTGCTAAACGCAGATGTTTGGAGCCAACTATCTGGTTTACTAGCTGGTCATACATCTCAGACACTCAGTGATCGTACCGTACAAATGCAGATCATGAATCAATTTTTTACACAAATTAAAAATAGTGCAGAATATCTATCTCAGCATCCAGCAGAAATCACTGATGGTCGTTTCCAAGCTAATCCGTTGCTACCTATGGATAGCAGCATTAATCGTGGTTTCGGTGCCGAGATCAACTATCAAACTGGTGGAAAACATACTGGCATCGATGTCGCAGCAGATCTACAACCCGATGGATCTGAACCCATACTATATGCAGTAAATGATGGTACCGTCACATATGTCGGACCTCTTTATTGTGATGTTGCTGGACTGTGTAGAGGAGATGATGCAATCGTGATTGATCACGGAAATAATGTGTACTCGATCTATAGTCATAACAGTGAACACAGTGTGAGTATTGGCCAAACAGTCACAGCTGGCCAACCAATCGGTCGCCAAGGCAATGAAGGTTACTCATTTGGATCACATTTACATTTTGAAGTACACACCGGAGCTCCTTACAGTGGAGATTGGACAGAGCCATTTGCATATGGTCAGTTTGAAGACCCACTTCAATGGTTACCAATTAACTAAAATATATGACAATAACACCAGGATCACAAGAAGCAGCACCAAGAGGTGAAACAGGATACATGAGAGTAACTGATTTGGCTGTACCAAGGCTTTATCATGCTGAAATAGGTGATTTGTCAGGTGCTATTGTCCACGCCCTTGATCCATCTATTAAGCAAGGCAGCATCATCTCTCATCTGCGTCAGCTAGATGCAAAAGTCAAAAGTCAAACACTGGATCATGAAGAGCGTGATCAAAATTGCGAACCTCTACAATGGATAAATCTCATTCAAGATACTATAAATAATGCACCTGAAGAGTTACATTCTGCAATACCACATGTCAATAACTTATTAGATGATATTAATACTATCCAACCACTGCCTACAGAACATGCATACGAAACAGCCATACGAAGAGTTAATGCTTGCCACCTGAGACAAGCATATCTTGAGTTCATGCTTGGTGAACTACGACAAAAGTATCATCAAACTTTTACACCTGGCTCACCTGATGATGAACACTCACTTGAAAACTTATCTAGTAGCTTAGCTACATTTGTTGATAATAATGTCACACAACTACTAAGTACATGGGATGTAGTATCAAGTCAACTCAAAAATGAGGCTCAAACTATTCATGCTGACTTTACAAGTCAAGTCTCAGGAGCTGTTCATGATACTTTTGAAGTAAGACTTCTATATGCAGCCAGTGGAACTTATACAGATCTACATACTCGTTGGATAAATAGCATTAATAATGAGCTGGGTATTAGCGTGCTTACTGCTCCAGAAGATTTATGGTCGCAATACGAACGTTCTAAACCATCTCGTTTCCATATAGCAGAGTGGATGGAATCAAATAATATACCAACTACTGAGTTTTTCATGCGAAACTTACACTTTTTCAAAAATAAAACACCTGAGTTTATCTCATTTTTTAAATCAATGACACAGTTAGAAATACAACAATGGATGTTAAACGTTTTTAATAATCGCAAAAAGCCATTTGAAATGGCAAAAGAGATAGATCTAATGGAAGTACTCCCCATAGCTCATCGATCTTCACGCTTGAAGCCTTTATCTGACCTCCCAGATGAAATACGTCTACAACTTGCCAGAAACGGTATTCATCCACATCAATGGGCTCAACTTCTCCGTATGGTATGTCAAGCTTTGAGACACAATGAATATGTACTTCCAAACTATGCTCAAAATCCTGAATATAAAGCATTAGCTCAGAGAATATTAGCAAATGCAGAAAGAAAGCAAGCTGCGATACAGAGTGAATATAATACTGGAGCAGGCACATCAGTAGAGAGAGCGTATAAAAAATCTAAAGCTGAAGGTGCTCTAGGAAAAGAAAAGCAGCAATTACTTCGTACAGCTCAAGGCGGTCTGAAACATTATACGCAGAGACAACAACTTCTTTCGCTAGTACAAGGCGAGTATTTTCAACTTTTTCAATAAAAGTATGATGAGACGCCCGGATGTCCGGTCCGAGCGTCTCATATTTTTAGGGTGCAGGCACTACAAAGCTGCCGTGCACCCATCCAGTTACTCCATCGAGCTCTTTGGTACCGTAGTACCAGTTCACTCCATTGAGAACCTTGCAACCTGCAACTCCAAACCGCTCTGGTGGAACGAGGCCGCCGACGACGGTTTGTTCTGCGGTAGCGCCAGCTTCGGATCGGATATAAACTCCATCCGAATCGCTGGCGGTTACCATTAGCGGTTGATTTTCGCAAGCTTGCGGCGCTTGCGATGCCGTGCCAGCTGTCGGCGACGTAAAGTCGCTTACTTCTGGCGGATTTTCGGTCAAAACCGGCTCTTCAAAGGGCGATTGCCCCTCGACAGTCGGTTGTGGAGTCCCGGCAGACTCCTGTTCCGATGGTTTTTGTTGAGTTAGCGACCACCCATAGGCAATCGCGATAACCAACAGGATAGCGGCTATTATTCCCGCAACCAAACGAATTCGACCTTCAGGCATTTTGAGTTCCTTTCTCTGTTGAATGCCAGCTATACAAAGCAGATTTGCTTAGCATAACAAGCCGTCATTTGTATGACACTATCATATTATAGCATATTTCTATAGGTTTTAAAGTGTGCTTGAGTTACCAATCAAGTATAATAGTAGACACATGAATCTCCGAGATATAGAGCTTGAAAAACTTGCAATTGATGGTCTAAACAAAGCACCCACCACAGCCGGTGTCTATATCTTTTTACATGGCAAAAAACCGACATACATCGGCAAAGCCGTAAATCTAAAAGCTCGACTGCTCTCACATAAACAAAACGCCAAAACTGATCAAAAAGAAGCCGCTATATTCAGAGACTCAGATAGCGTCGAGTACATCGTCGCCGACTCAGAGTTCAAAGCACTGATCCTCGAAGCCAAGCTCATCCGTAAATACATGCCCAAGTACAATGTGCGTTGGCGCGACGACAAAAGCTATCTGTATATCAAAGTCACTACCAAAGACACATATCCTAAATTTTTCCTGACTCGTCGAGAAGAAGATAAAAAAGCTATATTTTACGGTCCGTTTTCTTCAGTGAAAGTAGCTACGAATATCTTGCGCGAGATCCGTAAAGTGTTCCCATTTTGTACTCAAAAAAAGATCACCAAACAAAAATGTTTCTATGCCAAGATCAAACAATGTAATCCTTGTCCCAATGACATCGAGAAAATCGAAGATCCAGCTTTGAAAAAAGAAAAACAAAAAGAGTATCGTCACAATATAAAGCAGGTAATGCGAGTCCTCGATGGCAAGGTCGAGCTGGTACTCAAAGGTCTGTATGACGAGCTACATACAGCAGCTGCAGAACAAAACTTCGAAGAAGCAATCTTATTACGCAACCGTATTTATAGACTCGAAAATGTCACACTCAGACGTAAGTTTGATACTGAAGTACTACAAGAATACAATACTTCTGAACGTCAGCTCGAGTCTCTGAAAAAAGTACTTGAACCGTATTTTGAGTTCAAACAGCTTGCGCGCATTGAGTGCTATGACATGAGTACCACCGGTTTCAAAGACAGTACCGCTTCGATGGTCGTCTTCACGGAGGGCTTAAGTGATCGCAGTGAGTACAAGCGCTTCAAGATCCACGAAGACAAACAGCAATCAGATTTTGACATGTTTGAAAATGTCTTGACGCGACGATTTAAAAACAACTGGCAGCTTCCTGATCTACTCGTCGTCGACGGCGGTAAACCTCAGGTCAGACGTGCTCGCCAAGTGTTGGCACAAGCGGGGATTGATATACCACTTATTGGTATAGCCAAACGTCCTGATCGCTTCGTGATCGGAAATGATGACTTTACTATGCTCCGACCTCCGCTTCATCATATGGGACTCAAGCTTGTCCAAGCGATCCGTGATGAATCGCATCGCTTTGCCAAGAAATATCATGTGCACCTACGTAATAAAAAAATGTTGATATAATGGTTGTACAGTTATGTCAAATATACTTTTAATCTTAAATATCATCGTTTCAGTGCTTTTGGTCGTCTTTATCTTGTTTCAAGGTAAAGGTGCAGGCTTAGGCAGTGCATGGGGTGGCGGAGGAGAGATGTACCAAACTCGCCGTGGCGTCGAAAAGATCATGATGAGACTTACTATATTTTTGATCATCTGCTTCCTCGTCATATCACTCGTCAATCTTTTTGTTCGCTAATCACATTCATTATTGAATGTCATTCCCGGCTAGATCGGGAATCTAGTACTGGATCCCCGCATTCGCGAGGATGACAATGCAAAATACTATGAATCCTCAACAAAAAAAACTTCGCTATACCTACTGGCTAGTGAGCGCGTTTGTGAAAAAAAACGCTCAAGCTATCTTACTTAGTTTTTTGCTCAGTATTATCGGTGTGATCAGTTTTGTATCATTTTCTCCGTATCTTTTCAGCCTTTTTACTACACAAACGACCAAAATTGGTATCTCAGGTCTATATACAGCAGAAACATTGCCAGATGACATTACCTCGAAATTTTCTAATGGCATGCTCTATGTCGGTGACAATGGTGAGCTGATCCCCTTGCTTGCCGAGTCATGGGAAGAGGTCGATGGTGGCAAAGAGTATCGCTATCATCTTAAAAAAGATCTCAGCTGGAACGACGGTAAACCATTTACTGCAAAAGATATCAAATACAACTTCACTGATGTCAATGTGGAAGCTCAGAATGAGTATTTACTCGTCTTTAAGCTCAAAAAACCGCTGGCCATCTTCCCAACCTTCCTGGCCAAACCTGTAATCAAGAAACCTCTTGTCGGTGTTGCAGGACTGTATACCGTCGATAAAGTAAAAGCTGAAGCAGGCTTTATCCGTGAGCTGCAGCTGACACCCAACAAAGATGATCTGCCGATCTTGATCTATAAGTTTTATGATACAGAAACCAAGCTCATTCAAGCCTATAAGCTAGGCGAGATTACGGAGATGCAGACCAATAAAGCAAACACCGCTGAACAATTTAAATCATGGAAAAACACCGTAGTCGAAGAACAAGTTGATTACACCAAGGTCATGACCTTGTTTTACAACTTCAGTGATGGCTTAATCAAAGAAGAAAAGGATCTCCGTCATGCAATCGCCATGTCAATCGATAAATCTAAGTTTGAGGAACTCGGTGAAAACGGCTATAGCCCGATTCCACCCGTCTCATGGGCTCATGATCCGACATCTGAGCGCTTTGGTTATAATCCGAACTTAAGTAGTAAACTGATGCAAAATTACGTAAACACTGATAAACCGCTTGAGCTGAGGATCAGTACCTACTATGATCATCTCGATATCGCAGATGAGATCAAACAAGATCTTGAAGCAGCTGGTGTGACGACCAAAGTCGAGGTCTTGGCTGCCAACTTACCAAGCAACTATCAGCTATTCCTCGCTCAGATGACATTGCCCAAAGATCCAGATCAGTATTTCTATTGGCATTCAACTCAAAAACAAGGAAATATCACAAATTATGCCAATGTCCGCGTCGATAATGTGCTCGAAAAAGGTCGCGAAACACTCAATATCAGTGAGCGCAAAGAGATCTATAATGATTTCCAACAAACATTGATCGACGATATGCCTGCCTACTTCTTGTATTATCCGAATATTTATACGATAAAACGGAAATAAATACTGTCGTCATACTAAGCAAGTTTCAGCATCTCAGTACTATTAAAAGGTCCTTCGACAAGCTCAGGATAACACTTCGTTACACTCAGTGTCACTTGCAAAAGCTGTAAATTCAGGTAGGATATAATGGTTACATGGCTACTTTAGAAAATCACGCACTACGTCCGCAAACACTGAAAGAGTATGTCGGGCAAGAAAAAGCGATTCAAACCCTGACACTCTTCTTAGACGCTGTAAATAAGCGAGGTCATGCTACTGAGCATATCTTGTTTTATGGTCCACCAGGTATCGGTAAAACCACACTTTCATATATCATCGCTCATGAGCTCAAAGGTACGCTTAGAGTGACTTCAGGTGCTGCCATCAGCAAAGGTGGAGACTTAGCTGCAATCCTCACGAATCTAAAAGATAAAGACGTTTTATTTATCGATGAAATCCATCGACTACCCAAAGCTGTCGAAGAAATGCTGTATCCCGTGATCGAAGAGTACAATCTCGATATCATCATCGGCAAAGGCCCATCTGCACGCACAGTTCGTTTACCTGTACCGAAGATCACGATTGTCGGGGCGACGACCAAGCTTGCGATGCTATCTGCACCGCTGCGAGATCGCTTCGGATTACTCCTCAGACTTGATTACTATACCGACAAAGAGCTCATCAACATCATCAAAACATCTGCAGCAAGACTTGAGGTGAAAGTGACTGATGATGCGGCAGTAGAAATCGCTAAACGAGCTCGACGCACTCCACGCATCGCCAATCGTATCCTCAAACGAGCTCGTGACATGATCCAGGTCCAACAACGTAAAGAGATTGATTTACCATTACTTGAATCATTGTTTACATTGCTTGATATTGATGAACTAGGTTTATCAGATCTCGACACACAATATCTCCGCGTCATCGCAGAGCGATTTCAAAACACTCCGGTCGGTCTCGAAACCCTTGCTTCATCGCTTTCAGAAGATAAACGTACCATCGAAGAGTTTATCGAACCATATCTACTCAGACTTGGATTTATAAGAAAAACTACCAAAGGTAGAGTAGTGACTCCAAAAGCCAAGAAGCATCTTCAGATACCTCTCAGTAAAGCTGATACAGATCAGCAAGCCTTACTTTAAGCAAAGCTTCATATACAATCTGCGAAACCACTCTTTTATTTGAGCTGATTTGTTATAATCTAACAGTTAGGTTGTGTTGCCGGAGTGGTGGAATGGCAGACACGCTGGACTTAAAATCCAGTGCCGTCACTGGCGTGTGGGTTCGACTCCCTCCTCCGGCACCCCTAGCCGCTTTAGCTCAGTGGTAGAGCACCTGTTTTGTAAACCGGTGGTCGTCGGTTCGAATCCGACAAGCGGCTCAAGCTTCAGCACCCGTAGCTTCGTCCATAGGACGATCAGCCTATGGCTGACAATTGGATAGAGATAGAATGAATGATAGCACCCGTAGCTCAATTGGATAGAGCACAGACCTTCTAAGTCTGCGGTTACAGGTTCGATTCCTGTCGGGTGCGCACATGTATCCTCCTAAACGTATCCAACCTGTCGTCCTCGCAATCATCGAAAAAGATGGCATGTATCTCATGACCAAACGCATCGATAACAATCCTGAGCACCATGATAAATGGCAGCTGCCAGGTGGTGGACTTGAGTTTGGCGAACATCCAGTCGAAGCTATGCATCGAGAGCTGAGAGAAGAACTCAATATCAAAGTCAATAATCTAGAGTTTGTACCGTTCCTAGATATCGCAGTCAGGGATACCTGGCAAGGATTATTCTTGGTCTTTCATGCCGAGCTAGCTGAGCCAGAACAACATATCAAACTCAATGAAGAAGCTTCAGAGTGGCAATGGTTTAGCCTTGAAGAGATACAACAACTCGATGTTTTGAAAGGCTGTATTGAAGCTGTGACAACAACATATGACTACATGAAAATGAAGAGTAGTAAGAACTAAGCTGATTTGTTATAATGGTGCATCTTGTGCGAGTCGGAGTGGCGGAACTGGTAGACGCGCACGCTTGAGGGGCGTGTGGGGCAACTCGTGGAGGTTCAAGTCCTCTCTCCGACACAAGATTACCTACTATTTGAAAGATGACGAATACCCTCAGTTATCTTCTCTTCGACACTTGGTAAATCTGCAATTTTAGGAAGGATCTTCGTAATATCAGTCGACTTAAAGCCAAGCGACATCAATGCATCAATCACCGTTTGATCTTCTTCTGACTGCGCCGTAGGCTCAAGATGGAACTCAGTATTGAGCTTCGAAGATAATTCCAATAAGATTTTAAGAGCTGTTTTTTTACCAAGTCCAGGGATCCGAGTGAGGAACGTTGAATCTTGTTTTTTTACAGCTGTAATCAGCTCATCGTTTTTGGAGAAAGAAACGATCGAAAAGGCAGACTTGGGTCCTACGCCTGGGACATCAAGTAACATCTTAAACATTTTGTATTCTTGCTTGGTTTCAAAAGCAAACAGAGTAAGTGCATCTTCGCGGACATTCAAAAACGTATACAGCTCAACCTGAGCTGGTGGTATGATGCTGGCAATACATTGATTGGTAACATATGCTTCATAGAAGATGCCAGTGCTTGTTTCGATCAGTGCTACATTTCCTTCGCGTTCGACGAGAGTACCTTTTATTTTGCCAATCATGGGATCATTATAGCAAGAAGAACATAGGTTATAGAGAGTAGGTTAAAGCTTGGAGTTATGCACCTTCTTTTCGATGCTATGGATGAGTGAGCGAGTACGATTTACTGCATCTGGAGCTACAGATACACTCGTGATCCCTTTGCGGACGAGTCTTTCGACGATTTCTGGATAGTCTGAAGCTGCTTGACCACAGATTGAGCAAGTAATACCAGCAGCAGCGCAAGTTTCGACGATATGATCTAGTACCGATGTCACCGCAGGATGTCGCTCATCATAGATATGTGAGACCTCACTGCTGTCACGATCTACTCCAAGTAACATCATTGTCAGATCATTAGTACCAATCGACACACCGTCGATACCGATGTCGATAAACTCTTGCAGCATGATAGCAGCTGCAGGAACCTCGACCATTATCCAAAACTTAAACTCTTTATGATTAAATAGTCCATTCTCACGCACAATATCTTTGATACGGATCAACTCCCAAGGCACACGGATAAAAGGGATCATCAGATGCAGGTTTTTGTAGCCTTTTTCCCAGATATTACGGATCGCTGCAAGCTCAAGTGCGAAGACATCAGGATTAGCAATATAGCGAGATGCACCACGATAACCGATCATCGGATTTTCTTCATGTGGTTCGTACAACGCTCCACCTTTTAGATGACGATACTCATTGGATTTGAAATCAGTAGCTCTGTATACGACAGGTTTCCCATCAAAAGCTTTCACAAACGTTTCTAAGTTTTTTGTTAGTTTATTCACGAAGATAGCTTCTTTCTTTTGCTTGATGAACTCTTTCGGATGAATCCCAATCTCTGCGATCATAAACTCAGCCCGCAGCAACCCGATACCATCGACTCCTTGAGCTGCGACTTTGGCTGCAATCTCAGGCTCAGCGAGGTTTGCATAGACTTTTGTCAGTGTTTTCAGCTGTGGTTGTTTCTTCGCTGCTTCCTTTTTCTGCGCTTTCAGATCTTCTTTGCGGATAATACTTCCTCTGTAAACATTACCATTGGTACCATCGACTGAGACCAGCTCACCATCTTTGAGCTTCTTAGTGGCAGTTTCTGTACCTACGACAGCTGGTATACCCAGCTCACGTGAAACGATCGCAGCATGCGAAGTACGCCCACCTTTATCAGTGACGATTGCAGCGGCTTTCTTCATAGCTGGCACATAATCAGGATTTGTTTGTGGTGCGACCAAGATATCTCCTTGTTCGACTTTATGAATCTCTTTGGGTGATTTGATGATTCGAACATGTCCGACACCAATACCTGGTGATGCAGGAGCACCAGTTACGACTGGCTCGAGATGAGTATGAGTGACGCCTTGATCTTCAATCTTTTTATTGGTCGCATCAATCGTAGTAATTGGACGGGACTGGACGATATAAACCTGTCCATGTTCCATAGCCCATTCGATATCTTGTGGGAAAAAGTAATGTTTTTCGACCTCTTTTACTTGCAAAGCGACAGCTCTGATCTCATTATCAGACAATTTTTGCATAGCACCATCTTTTTTATTGAGCTTAACTTCACGATTTGAGGTACCAGACTTGATATATTTCACATTTTGATACGCAGTTTGTTTTTTCGTGAGGACAATTGAGTTTTTATCGATCTCATAATGATCAGGTGTGACCTTGCCTTGGACGATATATTCGCCGAGTCCATAAACAGCTTCGATGACAATCTTCGTTTTATCATTGGTCACCGGATCGATACTAAATGCGATACCGGATTTGTCTGATTGCACCATGCGCTGTACTACAGCGGCTAGACCTACCTTGAAGTGATCAAAGCCTTGCTCATGACGGTAATAGATAGCACGTGGAGTGAACAGTGATGCCCAACACTCTTTTACTTTTCTCAAGAGTGCATGTTCGCCACGGACATTGAGAAATGTTTCTTGTTGACCTGCAAATGAAGCATCCGGCAGATCTTCGGCAGTCGCTGATGAGCGGACAGCAACCAAAGGTTGTGTGTAAACACTTTTTAGTTTATTGACTGTGTGTTTGAGAAAAGAGTACTTTTGCGTCATATACTCTTCTTCTTTGGCGTTCAGATCTTGATAGTACTCGAGAATTTGATCCGTAAGTACTGTCGGCACATCTGCTTTCATGATGAGATCTTTTATATGCTCAGATGCTTGCTCAAGCTCAGTAGTATGCTCGAAGTTGATGATCGAAACTATTTGCGAGATGCGTTCGGCAAGATTGGCTTCTTTGATGAAGTGAAAATATGCATGTGATGTGACCACAAAACCATATGGGATCGGGAAATGTGCTCGTGTCATCTCACCGAGATTGGCACCTTTTCCACCCACTAGACCTACATCGTGTTTGTCGACATCTTCAAACCACGCGATATATTTTTTGGCCATGGTTTAACTATAGTTCATATGATATTTACTTCGCAACCATAAATGCATTAATGTTGTATAATTAATACTATGAGTCAAATAAGCTTTACAGTAATAAACGGAGATTCTGTTACAGAATTAGACCCTACAATACTCAATTACTATATAGAAGGTGCCATGCAGTTGTATGCTGACTTCGCAGATGAAGTGGCTTACGAAGTGATCGAATACGATGAAACAAGAGCATTGTTTCTTGAAGAATTGAGCAGGGGTACAGTTCAAGCTGTTTTTGCAGAGACAAATGGTGATATTGTGGGTTTAGCAACTCTGAGTAAACCACCTGAAGCCGATTACTACACCTATGACATCGCTCATGTATCTAAATC
>JBGSBR010000003.1:0-85650 GCA_041730495.1 Weeksellaceae bacterium
CGCCGCAGTACGTCATCGAGCGGCTCGGCCTCATCGCCGGACCCGAGGCCATCTACGCCTCGGGCGTGGGCCAGCACCAGATGTGGGCAGCGCAGTTCATCAACTACGAGATCCCCGGCACGTGGCTCAACTCCGGCGGCGCCGGGACCATGGGCTACGCCGTGCCCGCGGCGATGGGCGCCAAGATGGGTTGCCCCGTAATAAATCTATGCGAAACGGATATACTCTTATAGAAGTTATTATTGTTATCTCTATAATCTCGCTTCTCTCTACACTAGGGATCAGCTCATATACTAGTCTTACTGAAAAAGCCCGTGATTCGCGCCGTAAAGATGATATGCGAGCTATCGCAACGGCTCTCAATGCATACTACAGTGTAAATGGAAAATATCCTCAGGCAGGTGGCTGCGCCTATGGGAACTCTGCCTGTTATGTTACCAGTGTCGCTGGTGACGCATGGATTCCTGCCTTAGTACCCGATTATGCAGATTCACTTCCATTAGATCCCATAAATAATGCAGAAGTTCGCTATGATGGTGAACCTTTGCCCAATCCAACCACAGCACCTACAGGTATCATCGGTGGTCAACCAACACCTACACCGACACAGACAATAGGTGGACTTCCTAGTCCAACACCAACACAAACAATTGGAGGTTTTCCGACTGCCACTCCCACCATAGGTATTATTGGAGGCGGTGATGATCAGATTCCCACTCCTACAGAAGATGTGAAAGGCGGAAACGAAACATATAATATCTTTGATACATTATTTGCAGCCTTTGCAGCAGTCCCCATTGCTCCTTGGCACGTCAATAGTGCACATTACGTATATGCATACGGCAATGTGAGCTTAGATGGCCAATCATATGATCTGACCACGAGACTGGAAAATGAGAATGATCCAGATAGCTGTGGCTATAAGAACTACAAATTTGGTCCCAATAACTTACCTCATTGTGTAGCATTCGGTGGTACACACTCTAATCGTGTCTACGAGCTATCTCCACTTACCAGATAATCTTCTTATTTCTGATGTTTTTTTATTAAACTTTCTTTGTTATCACTGTCTCAGTATGACCTTTCAATAACTTTGTATAAAAGTGTTGACAAACATGAGTCATGTAGATATACTATCTTTTACTTCGTTTTGAGGTAAGTAGCACACTACTAAACTGCCTCAGTGAATGCGAGTACCAAGCACGTTCACAATTCGTAAAACAGCCTAATTTTTTATATTTTTATTTGGTTGAATGTTTTTTTTAATCCAATAACCGGGTTAGGAAAGTGCCTACTAGTTTTTAGTAGGACTTCCAACAGTTTTTTTTGAGATCTAGATTTATCTAGATTCTCAGCCAGTTTAGTAGACACCTCAATGTCTACTATCTTTTTTTAAGAGTTTGATCCTGGCTCAGGATGAACGCTGGCGGTGTGCCTGAGATATGCAAGTCGAGCGAAAACTAAGAGAGCTTGCTCTTTTAGTTTTAGCGGCGGACGGCTGAGTAACACGTAGGAATTTTCCCCTAGGTAGAGGATAGCTCACCGAAAGGTGGGGTAATACTCTATGGTACCCTGATTTTATCAGGGTTAAAGGCTTCGGCCGCCAAGGGATGAACCTGCGTCCTATCAGGTAGTTGGTGAGGTAACGGCTCACCAAGCCAATGACGGGTAGCTGGCCTCATGAGGGTGGTCAGCCAGAGGGGGACTGAGACACGGCCCCCACTCCTACGGGAGGCAGCAATCAGGAATAGTCGGCAATGGGCGAAAGCCTGACCGCGCGACACCGCGTGTAGGAATAAGCTCGAAAGAGTGTAAACTACTGTGGTATAGGAAGAAGACCGCAAGGTTTGACGGTACTATACTAGAAAGGAGCCGCTAACTGCGTGCCAGAAGCGTCGGTAATACGTGGGCTTCAAGCGTTATCCGGTTTAATTGGGCGTAAAGGGTCGTGTAGGCGGCTATATAAGTTATTTTTTAAAGCCTGATGCTCAACATCAGCCCTGGAAGTAAGACTATATGGCTAGAGTTTTGTTAAGGGAGAGCGGAACTGAGGGAGGAGTAGTGAAATGCGTTGATACCCTCGGGAACACCAGTGGCGAAGGCGGCTCTCTGGAACAAGACTGACGCTGAGACACGAAAGCTAGGGGAGCGAAGCAGATTAGAGACCTGCGTAGTCCTAGCCCTAAACGAATGTCTGCTGGCTGCATTCTTCTTTTTAGAAGGGTGTGGCGAAGGTAACCCGTTAAGCAGACCGCCTGGGGAGTACGGCCGCAAGGCTAAAACTCAAAGGAATTGGCGGGGAGGCACACAACCAGTGGAACATGTGGTTCAATTCGAAACGAACCGAAGAACCTCACCAAGGCTTGACATGCAACTGCAAATCCTATGAAAGTAGGACTTCTTCGAGAGTGTTGCACAGGTGCTGCATGGCTGTCGTCAGTTCGTTCCGTGAGGAGTGCCCTTAAGTGGGACAACGAACGCAACCCCCATCTTATGTTATATGTATCATAAGAGACTGCCTCGACTTTGTCGGGGAGGAAGGAGGGGCAGACGTCAAGTCAGCATGGTCCTTATGCCTTGGGCTACACACATGTTACAATGGGAAGAACAATGGGTCTAGCAAGCCGGCGACGGCAAGCGAATCTCATAAAACTTCTCTCAGTTGGGATTGGAGTCTGCAACTCGACTCCATGAACTCGGAATTGGTAGTAATCGCGGATCAGCTACGCCGCGGTGAATACGTTCTTGCCTCTTGCACACACCGCCCGTCAAGCCAACAAAGTCGGGGGTATTCGAACCTTGATGTATATCGAGGGAGAGTACTGTCGGCGATGAGGGTTAAGTCGTAACAAGGTATCCGTTCTGGAAGGAGCGGATGGATCACCTCCTTTCTTTTTTTAAAACTGTCATGCAATTAGCATGACGACACTTGGACAACGTGGATAAACTTGGTTCCTAACCCGATTATTGGATTTAAACTAAGTTAGCTGTTTTACAAATTCGTGCTCTATCTTCAAAGAGCACGCCACACACCAACACACATTATCTGTCTATTTGCATGGCTTAAAAGAATAAAAGAAGCTTTAAAGAGTAAGCAGAAGATAGATTAGTATACCCAAACTTGCCACCAAACCCATCGAAGTAAAGGTTTGGTACAAAATATAAACTGCGTTATTATCGATTTTCGTAAACCCAAAGTCATATGGCCGATAGCTACGACTACCAAACTGCTGTAGAAACCAGTACATCACTTCACCAGCGAAGCGAACACTATAGTAAAGACTTAGTAAGATCGACATCCATTTCAACGAAAAAAAACCAACCGCTAAAATAACTAGTACTGCTGGTAAAAGAAAGATAATATCACCTTTCACAAAAATTAAGAAGACTTTGAAGACAGGAGACAGATTTGTATAAAACCACTTGTTATCTATCTGTTTAGCCATACTTATTTATCTGAAAACGTAATCTCTTGTCCAATTCGTGGCGATTTGAACATATGCATACCAGTAGTTGGCTCAGCTTCAGTAAAATGTCGCCAAACAGAGATCTCCATAAAATGATTTTCTTTCACACCCGAGGATCCTGGATAGATCACCAGCTCACCTGGTTTGGCACCAAAGAGATTATCGACATACATGACGTCTTGAGTTACCTCATTGATCGTGATCTGTACTGTATCGCCATATTTCCAGCTTTCTTTCATATATTCTTCTGTGATAGTGGTTTTGATATTACCATAGTTATCGATATGTCCGATATACATCCCATCAAACTCGGGGATCAGATCTACTCCAGCCTCTTCAAGATCCAGATCATCTTCAAGACTATCCATCAGATGTGCAGATACTCGTGAGTACAGATCGCGTGAGCGAAACTGACTACCTTTATCAAGTCCAGGGTAATGAAACACAACATCAATTTTATCTTTGATCATGGTGAAGTCATAACCTGCATTCGGTCCAAGTAAAATAAGTCCAGATTTAAGTCTCACGATTATCAGTTCTGCACCTTTGGCTTCTTGCACTGAATCAACTGTTTGGATACGAGGATCTGTATTTTGGAAGATGATCGTATCAAGTGGACGGCCGAAACGTTCTTCGATCTCGACAATCTGAGCGAGAAGATATGATGTATGAATCGTAGAAGGTGTAGACGAAACAAAGGTAATATTGGGATTCGATGGATCTAAGACATAACCCTCGACAGCAGAGCGTACTTCTTGACACGTAAGTGAATCACTCGCCCAATCGGCGACAACAATTAGCTTTTTCATAGGAAAAATTGACTACCAACTTCTTACTTCCTATTTCTTAAAATAGATCCATACCAGAGTGCAAACCAAGTTCTTTGGCGGCACTTTTACCTTGGATGACGATTTCGAGGAAACGTTGATTTTTGTAGCCCGAGCTACCAATGATCAAACCAACTTCACTATTTGGGACGTCTTTGAGACGATCATAACAAGTGAATTCACCAAGTTTAGTCTTAATTTTTTTACCAGCTTTGAAATCAACTTCTTCAGGAAGAAGAGTAGTCTTGGTATTACCGAAGTTATCGACCCACCAAACCGTTTTAGGAGCATCAGGGATGTCTGAAAGCGGCATCTCTTCGGCAGTTACCTCTTCACCAGCATGCAACCATTTAGCGAGAAATGGCATATACTCGAAGCTTCGGAACTGTGTAAGCACTGTACGATCACGAGCTGTTTTATCAAATTTACCTCTTTCGATAAATTCATCAATTACAGTTGGTAGATCAGTGACATACATTTTGTCAATTAAATTAAATTTCTTTGCGAGTGAAAGCGTCTGTCCTGCGACTGTGGTCACAATAGTTTTACGCTTATGTGTGAAGTATCCAAACGGTGTACCGTTTTTCCAGGTTTTACCAGATCCATGACGTGGAGCGGCATTAACCATGATAATACCTTCGTCACCAGTGGCTGCGTCGATAATATCTACTAAGTTTCCTGCAGCTTCAATTTCGTTGAAGTTATGGATACCCATGAAGCTAATATTGGCTTGTGGAAATAAGATGGAAGCGCGTGTAGTCTGTCTACCCATTTCGTTTGCATCACGGCAATCATTGATGATGGTGACGAACATAATTAAATTTAAAAATAATAATGGATGTATACATATATATACATCTAAAGACAGGAAGTTTCAATGATACAGTATCTAAGCTAAATAATCTATAGTTTAATATTCAAGGCTGTTTGATATAATATAAACTTATCTGTTTTGGGTGTGTGGCTCAGTGGTAGAGCGCGTTCCTGATAAGAACGAGGTCGAAGGTTCGATCCCTTCCACACCCACCAGTACCATCAGGCCACTTAGCTCAGTTGGTAGAGCGCTCGGCTTACATCCGAATGGTCGGGGGTTCGAGTCCCTCAGTGGCCACAGTTTTAACTCTTCTTTAGATCTTCTTGTAAATGATTAAAGGGGATAAAATACCCCGCCTGATGACTGATTGCGGGGTATTTTGAGAAAAGAATAAACGTTATTTCTTTTTTGCTGTTTTCTTAGGAGCTTTCTTGACTGTTTTTTTAACAGCTTTCTTAACAGTTTTTTTCATTGCTTTTTTAGGAGCTTTTTTAGCTACTACTTTTTTCTTTGCTGGAGCTTTTTTAACTGCTTTTTTTACTGTTTTTTTGGCTGTTTTCTTTTTGGCTGCTGGCATGTAGATCATCTCCTTTCCGTATGCGAAATTTGATAATAATTTAATGCTAGAGAATATAAAAATACATGTCAATAGAGATAGTAATATATCTTTGTTATAAAGCCCTAAAGCCAACATTTTATTTACATGTCTCACTATTGATTTTTATCAAAAAAAATCTACTCCTTGATAGACATTAAAGCTATCTATATCTATAATGTTTTCATGGCACAAGAACCTTCACCGTACAAAAAAAATATTAATGATTTTTTCGAAGCAATCGGCAACGTAATTATCTTCCTTCCTTACTATTTCTCGATCAAAACATTGGTCAAAACAATGTTTGCTCCGTGGAAAAACTTGACTACTACCAAAACAAAGCGTGGATTTTCATTTGCAGACTGGAGTAATAGTGTTTCATTTAATCTCATTTCACGCTTGATGGGGTTTGTGATGCGTAGCAGTATCTTACTGTTTTATATGCTACTTCAAGTTTCTTTTATAGTCATTATTCCTTTGTTGATACTTGGCTTTTTCATCACCTTACCACTGCGCATGCTATTTATCACCAGTCAAGACACTGAGTCAGAGAAAAAAGCGAAATACAAACAATCTTTTATAACAGCTCATCTCAGCAACGTCGATAACTACCAAAAAGTAGAGGAGTGGTTTGAGTACATCTATCCGACAATCTATACCCGAAACCCATGGTGGAAACTACAAAGTTTATTTGCCAATCCACCACTTGCACGCGATTGGGCAGTAGGATATACACCCACTCTCGATGAATATGTCGAAGACCTCACCAAAGCATCTTTTCAGGTGAGTATCCGAGGCCAGATCATCGGACGCGAGAAAGAATCACAGCTAATTGAGCGTATTTTGTCAGAATCAGATGAAGCCAATGCCATCATAGTCGGTGAAGAAGGAGTAGGCAAACATACAATCTTGCAAGCTTTTGCCCGACGCTTATATGAAGGTAAAACCAATAGCTTACTCGCATACAAACGTTTGCTATTGCTTAATATGGAAAAAATATTAGCAGAGCATGAAGATCCTAAAGAACGAGAGAATTTCTTAGAACAACTTTTCAAAGAAGCAAGCACATCCAAGAGCGTGATCCTAGTTATCGAAAATTTCGACCGCTACGTATCATCTGGGTCAGGAAGAATTGATCTATCTGCCTCAATCGAAAAACATGCAGGTACTCCACATCTCCAGATCCTCGGTATCACCACACCTTTCTTATATGAAACATACATCTATTCCAACGAAAAGATTCGTAACATCACGACCAAAATTGATGTCGAAGAGATAGATCAACAAACTGCGATGAAGATCTTGATGCTTGAAACCTTTACCTATGAAAATCGCTACAAAGTGACGATTCCTTATGAAACGCTAACCGCAGTCATCGATAAAAGTAATTACTATATCACCACCATTCCGTATCCTGAAAAAGCGCTTCAACTGCTCGATAAAGCGTGTGTTTATGCCGTACAGACATTAAAAACTAATGTTATACAACCTGAGATCATAGATGCTGTACTCACTGCAGAAACGCATACACCGACTACATTGAACGAAACTCTAAAAAAACAATTATTATCACTAGAATCACAACTAAATGCACGTATACTAGGTCAAGAAGCAGCTATGCAGATCGTCTCATCGACTCTACGACGCTCGTTCATATTACTAGGTAAACGTAAGAAGCCATTAGCATCATTTCTTTTCTTAGGACCGACTGGTGTCGGTAAAACCGAGACTGCAAAAGCTATATCGGAAATCTTTTTTGGTTCAGATAAAGAGCTTATACGGTTTGACATGTCTTTGTATCAAACCAAAGAAGATATACAAAAACTGATAGGTTCAGTCGAAAAACTAAATCCTGGACTGCTTACCAATGAAATTCGAGAAAACCCGTATGCCGTGTTATTGATTGATGAAATGGAGAAAGCAAATAAAGATCTCCTCAATATTTTTCTCACTTTACTCGATGAAGGTTATTTCACTGACGGTTATGGTCAACGTGTTGATTGTAAAAATCTTGTCATCGTAGCCACAAGTAACGCAGGAGCAGATCATGTACATCAATTGCTTATCAAGCAATCATTGAGTAATCAGCAAGAACAAGGTCTGAGCTCAAATGCAATGATTGATTATCTGATTGAACAAAATATCTTCAATCCTGAATTCCTCAATCGTTTTGATGGTGTAATAGCCTTTAATGCAATTGAAAACGATAGTGCGCAAGTTATAGCACGTCGTATGATGGACACTGTGACTGAGCAAATTTATGAAGTTTATAAAGTCAAAGTAGAGATCTCTGATGAAACACTTGCCAAACTTACGAATGATGGGTATAGCTCACAGCATGGTGCACGCAACTTACAACGCATACTGCGACAAAGTATAGAAGATACTATCGCAACAAAGATCCTTTCCAATCAAGTAAAAGCAGGAGATACGATCACAATCTAAGTCCAAACTTCTTATTTATCACTTCCTACTACTAACTTCCCAGTTCTTGTAGTTACTTCTTATGTTTAGCTTCTTTCTTTAGATAGTTTATTGAGTACAATCACCATCCATAACATGAAAGCAGCTGTGTATAACATAAAAGGCGGGACAATGACAAATAGCTGCATCAAGAATGTCAGCATGATAGGTATAGTAAGTGCATGCATCCCAAGCTGATAAAGCTGTTGATAGGTGTAAGGCACTTTGAAGATCATTGCAATTCCTTTGACTACTACAGTCGCAATCAAGAGATAAAACAACTTCCAGATAAACACTATAAAACTAAAGATAAACGGAACAATAAAGATAAGTAGTAGTACCATGCTCACTAATATAGCTGGTATCGCTTTGATAAACGGTTTTACAGCAGTCACAAACTGATTGTAGACAGATTCATCGATGACAATTGGTTCTTCTGTAGGTTCATACTGTCGCACTGTATATGCTCCCTCAATCCCAGTATCATCGCCACGTTCTGGTGGATAGACTATCGCTTTTTCTGTGAATAAAACTACTGTTTTGTATGATTGATAATCTTCAATCTGTGCTTGAGTGTCGATAGTAATCACATGTTGAAACTCTGTATCTTCTTGAAACTCTGGGATATCGATAAAAACAGGTTCAGGAGAGTTGGTAGCCAATGATCCATTCTCTAGTTTCACGATAAGATTCTCAGGATATAACGTATTAAGCCGTGCAGTTATCTTTTGCTGCATTGCCGGTACCTCTGGAAGTACACTGAGTGCTCCAATAGCTAAGAACAAACTGTTGATAAGTACCGTAAAAAATATCAATACATACAAGTATTTAGCGGAAAATGAAAAAGGAGCTTTCAAGATATCGGCGTAATAAGCTGTAGAAAAAAGACTATTTTTAAGCGTGTACCAAAAGGTTTTTAATTTCTGTTTAAAAGTTTTCATATAAGATTAGTCTAACATAACTGCCGCTAGTTGCTTAGGTGTGTCAACAATATGGTTTGCACTTGCTGTTTCGAGTATTGATTTATCATGAAATCCCCAGGTCACGGCTACTGAGTGAATCCCTACTTTACGAGCAGCATTCATATCTCGCATTTCATCCCCGATATACCACGTATTTTGAGGATCTAAGTTATAGTGCTTGATGATTTTAAGTAACCCTCTATCTTTGCGAAACAGGTTTTTTTCTGATGCAATATGCTCAAAAACTGTCAGCTTCTGGCGTTTGAGAAATGCTTCGACAACAGGTAAATCATTTGATGTAAGTAAGTACAACGTATGTTTTTTTGATAACTCTTTTAAGGTTTCTGCAATTTCAGGGAAAATTTCAAGCTTTGTACGTTTTTCGATCAACATATTACGAGCTTCCATCAAATAGCCTGGAAGTTTATAAAACGGCAGCTTCAAGTATTTAAATAGCTCACCATATGTTTTTTTGCGTAGCTCAGCGATACTCTCTGTAGTAAGTAACGGGAAATTATCTCGGATCGCAAACGTATTGAAGATACTGACATACACTTGCATGCTATCTGCGAGCGTGCCATCGAAGTCAAATATAAGGTGTTTAGATTTCATGATTGAAGTATTTTTTCACTTCATATTGTATCATAAGCATATGCTAAGCTCACAAGGCAAACTTATCGTTTTCGAGGGGGGAGATGGATCTGGTAAAACAGTCCAATCAAGTATGTTACGTGATTTCTTTAGTGAAAATAAACTAAGCCACGCCTATATTGATTTTCCTGACTATGAATCACATTATGGTCAGATGATTGGAGCGTTTTTGCGTGGTGAATATGGTTCTATCGATCAAGTTTCACCATATCTAGCTGGATTGTTATTTGCACTCGATCGTGCTGAGAAAAAAACAGAGATTGATACGTTACTTCAAGAAAATAAATATATTGTCGCCAACCGGTATGTCACCTCAAACATGGCACACCAAGGCAGTAAGATCACTGATGAAACAGCTCGCACAGCGTATCTAGATTGGTTAGCGAAGCTTGAATACCAACATAATAAGCTGCCTAAAGAGGATATTGTTGTGTATCTCTATGTACCTTGGCAAGTAGCAGCAGAGCTGACTAAACAAAAACAAGATCGGAGTTACTTGAATGGTAATAAAACAGACATCCAAGAACAAGACGTGAACCATCGCCAAGCATCAGAAGAGATGTATAAACATTTAGCAAAAATAAACGACAACTGGATTACTATCGACTGTACAGAACATGGTACAATACTAAGTAAGTCAACAATTCATGAGCAAGTGCTTACTGCACTGCGACAACATGAGATTATTTCATAAGTTTTATGGATAAAAAACTAACCGGCTTCTTCATACTATTTCTTCTCGCTTTTATTGGCTTCATCAGCTATATGTTTCTCAATGAGCCAATTGGCCGACTCACACGAGCCAGCGAAAGCACTGAACCATCCAGCACAGAATCACTTATCTTCGCATGGCCACTACAGCTAGCAGCCGATGGAGCAGCTGAGACTGAGGTTACAGTTTTTGTCAGAAATACCGAAGGTGAAGGAGTACCTGAACAAACTGTCACACTATCGACAACCGTGGGGACCGTCGTTGAATCACAGCTAGTCACAGATACCGAAGGCAAAGCATTATTTCATATTTCTTCAGCTCAACCAGGAGTGGCTGCGATCACAGCTTCAGTCAATAACCAACCACTCAATCGTACAGTTACAGTTCAGTTCGATTAATGGTATAATATATACATACCACCGATATAGGTGGTTTTTTTACCTTTTTACTAGTAATTTCAAAGACTTATGAAAATCACAAAAGCGGTTATCCCAGCAGCAGGTTTTGGTACACGTTTCCTTCCTCAAACCAAGGCAATGCCCAAAGAAATGCTTCCTATCGTCGACAAACCGGTCATCCAGTATGTTGTCGAAGAAGCAGTGAGTGCTGGTATCGAAGACGTCATTATGGTCACAGGTTGGCACAAACGTGCTATCGAAGATCATTTTGATACACCTTTTGAGCTTGAAAAAAGACTCGAAGAGTGGGGTAAAGCCGATATGATTGATGAAGTCCGTAAAATCGCAGACATGGCCAACTTCGTGTATGTCCGTCAAAAAGGACCTTATGGTAATGCAACTCCGATCAAAGCAGTCGAACATGTACTTAATGATGAGCCGTTTCTCGTACTTTGGGGTGATGATTTCGTAAAAGCTACACCTCCACGTGCCAAACAACTGCTTGATGCCTATGATAAATATCAAGCTACTATTTTGTGTGGTATTGTCACTGATAAACCTGAAGATACTGAACGATATGCCTATGTCGAAGGACAAAATCTCGGAAACGGTGTCTGGAAAGTCGATCGATTAATTGAAAAACCTGGTAAAGAAAAAGCCCCTTCCAACCTAGCAATTGTCTCAGGATATGTACTCACACCAGATATTTTCCCAATTTTACGTGATCAAAAACCAGGTAAAGGTGGCGAATTTTACTTACCAGAAGCAATTGATATCCTTGCAAAAGAGCATCCTGTCTATGCAATCGAGATCCAAAATGGTAAATATTATGATACCGGCAATAAACTGGAGTATATGAAAACAGTCGTCGACCTTGCCTTACAACATCCAGAGATTCATGGTTCTTTCAAAGAATATCTGAAAACATTGGATTTGAAATAAGGAATAGCGAGGCTCTAATGTGATTGCATTATAGGATTTCTTTGTTACAATAAATATTCATGGCAAAACAAACACAAACTATTGAAGAACTGTTCGAATTAGGGGCTCATCTCGGTCATCAAAAAAGCCGAATGCACCCAAAAGCAAAAAAACAGGTCTATAAAATCATTAACGGTACTTCTATCATCGATCTTACAGTAACTGTAGATCAGATCAAAAAAGCAAAAGATGTCTTGAAACATGCCGCTTCAGAAGGCAAAGTAATCCTCGTTGTTGCTACTAAAAAAGTCGCTAACAAGTTTATTGCTGAAATTGCTTCAGAAAAAAACATTCCTTATATTACTTCTAAATGGATGCCAGGGTTGCTGACCAACTTTGACATGTTGATGAAAAACGTCCATAAGTACAAAACTCTCGTTGAAGAACGTGATAATGGAGCTTGGGATGAGTTCGTCAAACATGAACGTACCAAAAAAGGTAAAGAAATCTCACGTTTAGAAAGACTGTATAAAGGATTAGTTCTCCTCAAAAAACTACCAGATTATGTCGTCGTAGTCGATGCTCGTAAAGAAAAAAATGCTATTGAAGAAGCAAAACAATTCAATATCCCAGTCATCGGACTGATTGATACCAACTCAAATCCTGAGGTCATCACATATCCTATCCTAGCCAATGATGATGCTGCTCAAGTAGTCGAACGTATCATGACTGATCTGCTCGAAACATATGCAGATGCCAAGGTCGAAATCGTTGAAGAAACGAAAGAAGCCGAACCAGTACCAGCAACTGCGTAATTACAGAATCGTAATTCCCAATTTTTAATTCATAACAGATCTATGGACTATTCTAAACTTAAACAACTTCGCGCAGAAACAGGTGTATCTTTTTCACTTTGTAAAAAAGCTCTTGAAGAATCAAATAATGATCTTGAAGCCGCCAAAAAGAAACTTAGTGAATGGGGTATGAAGAAAGCTGCTGATAAAGCAGAACGAACTACTTCACAAGGTGGTGTATTCTCATATGTGCATCACAACAAAAAAGTAGCCGCTTTACTTGAGCTTCAAACAGAGACAGATTTCGTCTCAGGCAATGAAGAGTTTCAAAAACTCGGTGCTGAGCTTGCTATGCAAGCTGCTACTATGCCAGCCAAAGATGTTGAAGAGTTTAAAAAACAAGAATATATCCGTGATGCTGGTAAGACTATCGAAGATCTGATCAAAGACGCAGTGCTCAAATTCGGCGAAAATATCAAAGTAGCTCGCTTAATTCGTTGGGAACTCGGCGAATAATCGTCATTGAGTAAATCCGTACTTATCTGCTGCATCACTTAGAGACATCAAGGTATCTTCAAATGGATCTGTAAATACATGAGTACCATCATCCAACTCAAATCTACTCAGCTTACCTGCTAAATCTAACGCAGTTTCAAAAGGATCGATCCCTGCATCTTCCAATATCTTCCACATCTGATCAAGCCCAGTTGTATCTTCAGAAGCTGATACTATTCCATGTACAAAAGGAAAGACTACTGCATTGCGCACATAACCAGTCGGATATAAAAGGGGAAATTCGTCTGGTTTAACAAATGGTTTTATATCCTTGTATGCTTGCACAAGCGCTCTAGCATGTGTCTCAAAAGGAAAAACCTTCAACGCTAGACCTTTTATACCCAACTCTGGTACTAATAAATCTGGATTTGTAAGAATAGCTCGTCCCTGAGCTGCTTTAGCTAACTTCCAACCTGCTGGTAAATTTTGCACTACGCCATCAAAATCATTATTTATGAGACTTTCTACATCAAAAATATCAGCAACAGGTGTTAGCAGGGGTGTAAGTAACTCCGCATATTGTATTCGTTCTGACATAATTAGCCCACAAAACTTTTAATTGTTTCATCTATCAAAAGTTGGTTTGGTAACTCTTCTACAGGATACCTTACAACGTGATACCCCTCATCTAATCCTAATTTCTGCCATAATCTCTTCGACGGTTCAAGCATATCAACTAAGGTTATAGTAGTTATATCATGCATAGCAAACAATCTTAATGACACACACTGCATAAACATTCCAATTCCTTGACCTTGATAATCCGGATCTACCTGAAGACCCTTTAAGTTTATTTGTTTCCATTTAGGAAGTAACAACTCTTCATGTGGAGTAGCTGGCAAAGGAACAGAATGATAACTAATTGAAGCAATAGCATGGTCTCCATCTATCTTCCAATCACTATAACCAATCGGGTGAATATTAGTATCGTCACCTGCGTACATATCAACCAACATAAAATGTTCTGGATTTGCGGCATGTCTTGGGTGTTTCTCTCGATGAGCAGATGGAAGATAGCGTACGGCGAGATGTAGCGGTTCACCGTCTAGTGTCCGACGAGTAAGTGGTATTAGCTCACCATCCATCGGATAGATGGTGTCTTCAAACTTATATACTTTTTGTAAGGTATCAGCTTCACTCAGCTGAGTAGGTGCTCCCAAAGCATAATCATCATGTGGAAATCTCTTTATTTCAGAAAACATGCGAGTATATTAGCATAATCACGCATCCCAATCAACTATAGGCCATATTAAAACCTGTTGCTTTGAGTACAAATCACGTTATAATACAGTATGGACACAATCGTATCTGACTTCAAAAAAACTGCACAAGAATGTATTGAGCAAATCAAAGAAGAGCTTAAAACTATCCGAACAGGACGCCCAAATCCTGGCATGCTCGAAAATCTTCAGATTGAAGCGTATGGTGGCAGTATGAAAATGAAACTCATGGAACTTGCTACGATCATTACTGAGGGCAGTAATGCACTTGTTGTGGCTCCTTTTGATCCATCCACAGTCACTGATATCGAAAAAGGTATCCTGGCTTCACCACTTGGTTTCACACCTCAGATCCAAGGTTCACGCATGATTGTCCGCATCCCACCACTCTCTGAAGAACAAAGAGTCAAATACACCAAACTCGTCTCACAGATGGTTGAAGATGCCAAAAATAAGCTGCGTCGCGGTCGAGAAGATGCTCGTCGTACTGTGAAGCGTATGTTTGATGAAAAAACGCTCACGGAAGATCAACGTTTCCGCATCGAAAAAGATATCGATACAGCTACCACTCAAGCAACCAACGATATGCAAGACATCAAAGAAAACAAAGAACAAGAAATCATGGAGGTATAACTACTTCTTCCGACACTTTCGGTTTACTTTTTAGCAGTTTCCCCGTACTATTAAGCCATGATTATCACTATACTGACCTTCGCTTTTATCCTCGTTATACTCATTCTTATTCATGAATTCGGACATTTTCTTGCAGCGAAAAAGAATGGTGTGCTCGTGGAAGAGTTTGGTATCGGATTTCCACCTCGATTGTTTGGTAAAAAGATAGGAGAGACGCTTTATAGTATCAACCTTTTACCTTTGGGTGGGTTTGTGAAGCTTTATGGTGAAGAGTATCATGAAGAACATAAAGATACAAAAGCTAGCATTCCTAAACATCGTGCTTTCGTAAACAAAAAACCTTGGCAAAAAGCAATTATCATCGTGGCTGGTGTAGTGATGAACTTCTTACTCGGCTGGCTCTTGATCACCATCCTATTCATCGCTGGCACTCCTGCACCTGCTGGAGTCGGTGTAGCTGAAGTCCAAACAGGATCTCCTGCCCAAGCTGTCGGCCTTCGAGAAGGGGATAGATTGTCAAGAATTCAGGTTAATGGTGAAACAATTGAGCTCAGATCTACACTGGATCTGATAAATACTACTAAAGAATATGCCGACAAAGAGCTAAAGGTTGTGATTAGTCGTGAAGGCAAGGAATCAACAGTAGCAATAACGCCACGCTCTAATCCACCCAAAGGTCAAGGATCACTTGGTATCGTGATCAGTCAGATTGTCGAAACCAAAAAGTATCCTTGGTATCAAGCGCCCTACTACGGACTTATACAAGCTGTGGATATGACCAAGCAGATTGCAACTGAGCTTCTCAAGATCCCCGCACAGCTGATATCTAAACAAAAAACTGATGTTGAGTTCTCAGGACCGATTGGCATCGCCAAGATCGTCGGAGAAGCCCGTGAATACGGCATCCTTGCCTTACTTGAGATCACAGCCTTACTATCACTCAACTTAGCCGTCATCAATATCTTACCGTTTCCAGCACTTGATGGAGGACGCATGGTGTTTGTAGTCTATGAATGGATCACGGGTAAGAAGCCAAACGAAAAACTCGAGCAATATCTGAATTTATTTGGTATCATCACCTTACTTAGTTTGAGTGCCCTGATTACATTCATGGACATTCAAAAGTATTTCTAATTACGAAACTTGATTAGCAATAGGTGTCAGGAGGAAAGGGACACGAAAGCGCGCAACGAATAGTGAGCACTTACGGGTAAAGCCGACTGACAGAATCTATTGCTTGCATAACAAATAATGGAACTTAAATTTAACAACATTACAATCTCAGGCGGAGTCGCTGTCGGTAAAAATACGTTACTCGATAATCTCAAACTCAGTCTCCAACCTGAGGGCTGGAAATTCACCTCTGGTGGTCAGCTCAATCGAGACTTCACCAAAGAAAATATCTCTCCACACGCAGCCAATGTCTCAGAAGAGTTCAATCGCTACATCGAACAACGCACAGAGGATTTACTTACCAAAGAAGGTCATTATGTCATCGAAGCATGGCTCGCTGGATTTGTCGCTCGTGAATTCAAAGATACGTTACGCATCTTACTCGTATGTAAAGACGACAGACTTCGTATTGATCGCGTCGCCAACCGAGATCGCATCACTATCGCTGAAGCAAAAGAAGTCATCAGTAAGCGTGAAAACGAAAACTTCAAGGAATGGCGTCGGATCTATGGTGATTATGACTTTTTCAGTCCTGAGTACTATCATCTCGTGATCGATACATACTCTTCAGGTCCGATGGAAACCGTCGGCATCGTCCTCGATAAACTAGGCTACAAAAAGTAAAAGTCATCCTGAGCGTAGTCGAAGGATCTCACTTTTCATATTTCAAATTAGTGGTTCTCACTTCCTATTTCCTACTTCCGCGTTAGATATTGTAGTTTAAACCATCATTTGCTATAATACTATAGGATTTTAGCCCGCTGAGATAAGCTCTTTTTGTGGCTAAAACCTATTTTGTACTTTAATAAATGGAGAGGTTGAAAATCTGGGCTCTCACGGAAAGCTTTTTGAGTATATTCATTATGCTTAGAAAGCTTTCCGACGGGACCCGGAAGTGATGTAAACAAATAAAACTAAGGTCCTTCATAGGAGGTTTCCGAAATGGAACCAAAACAAGCCGAAATGTCTATCGTCCAAAAAAAAACCGAAGCCGCAGTCTTGCGCCGCTTGGCGCAGGAGATGCTGCTGCAAGCACAAGCGGCAGATGATGAAGCGCAAGAAATTGCCAATAGGTCGCTTCTGCGTATTGTAGAAAACGGCGACAGTTTCATTGTCATGCCACAACCGGCACCATCGTTTTAATCCATAAGAAGCGGGCACAGTGCCCGCTTCTTACCTACATCAAAAGGACGTTATGATTACTGTCGATGATATACTCCGAGCCAAAGACCAACAAGCTGAAGCAGCTATGGCTCGCAAACTTGCAGAAGAATTCGCTGCTGCAGCTGCAAGGCTTGAGCAGGAAGCACATGATACACTGGAACTGGCAAAAGCCCAAATGGGTGATGCTGAGGTCGAAACTATATTGGCTCAAGCCGAGGCATTAATGCCAGTGGCTGAACAAAAAATTTCAGTAATCATTACCGCTGACGTATTAGTCACTGAAGACCAAGGACTTGTAGGGCGAACACCACTTGGTGGAAACTCCTATCTTCTCTTCGGACAAAACCAAAGTGGGCAGGGCAATGAAACGTCCTGACCACAAGGAGGCAGACACATGTGTCTGCCTCCCGGCTTCGGCCGTACATCACACAACCTCTCCATTTTTCTCAAACCAAACTTCTTCCTTCTCACTTCCAGTTTTTAAGTTCCCCAGTAAGATGGTATAATCGCATATATGCGCGTATCCAAACTCTTTGCCAAACCAATCAAAAAAGGTAAAACCTATGAATCCAAAAATGCCACCTTTCTCATCAATGGTGGATTTATCGACCAAGTCATGGCTGGAGCTTATACGTTTCTACCTCTTGGCACAAGAGTGCTCCATAAAATAGAGAAAATTGTCCGCGAAGAGATGGATAAGATCGGTCAAGAGATTTTCATGCCAGCAATTGTCCCGAAGCAGCTCTGGGAAGATACCAATCGTCTTGAGAAAGTCGATGTTCTTTTCAAAGCCTCTGGTGCGAATGCTGGATCGATTGCCAAAAATGATACAGAGTATATCTTAAACTCGACTCATGAAGAAGTCGTCACCCCACTTGCCAAACAATTTAATGTCAGCTATCGAGATCTCCCATTCGGACTCTATCAGATCCAATCAAAGTTTCGTAACGAACCCCGTGCAAAATCAGGTATCTTGCGTGGCCGTGAGTTCCGAATGAAAGATCTCTATAGTTTTCACGCATCTGAAGAAGATCTACAACGCTACTATCATGACGAAGCGAAGCAAGGATATATCGAGACATTCAAACGTCTCGGACTTGGTGAGGATACCGTGATTGCACTCGCCTCAGGTGGCGACTTCACCGAAGATTTCTCACATGAGTTTCAGACTCGCTGTGAAGCTGGTGAAGATATGATTTTCTATAGTAAGCAAAAAGATATCTACTACAATCGCGAAGTCACACCGAGTAAAGCACCACTTGTAGATACCAAAGAAGAGATGAAAGATCGCAAAGATGTGCATGGTGAAGGAGTGATCGGTGTCGAAGATCTGCAAAAACATCTCGGTATCACCGCAGATAAATCGATCAAAACCCTGATCTACGAAACTGATAAAAAAGAAATCATTGCAGTCGCAGTGCGCGGTGATTATGATGTCAATGAAGAAAAAGTCCGTAAGGTACTGGGATGTAAAACACTCACACTCGCCACTCCAGAAACAATCAAAAAAGTCACTGGTGCCGAAGTCGGCTATGCTGGCATCCTTGGATTACCAGCTGAAGTCAGATTACTCGTCGACGAAGCACTTGAGCACGTCGTGAACTTCGAGACAGGTGCGAACAAAACTGATTATCATACCGTAAATGCCAACTGGGGCAGAGATATCGAAAAGCCTGAGAAATTCTATGATCTTAAAGTCGCCAAAGATGGTGATCTTGATCCAGAGTCAGGTGAGGCTTACGAAGTGTTCAAAGCTGCTGAAGTCGGCAATATTTTCCCATTGAATACTAAATTCTCCGATGCGATCGGCTATATGTATACAGCAGAAGACGGTACAGCAAAACCTGTTTACATGGGGTGCTATGGCATCGGCACGAGTCGAGTCATGGGCGTACTCGCTGAGAAATACAATGATGACAAAGGTGTCATCTGGCCAATCCAAGTCGCTCCGTATCATGTCCATCTCGTCGGTATTGATCTCCAAGATGATGAGATCAAAGCTAAAGCTGAAAAGATTTATGAAGAACTTGCTAAACAAGGAATCGAAGTCCTCTATGATGATCGTGTCGAGTCGAGAGCAGGGGAGAAGTTTGCCGATGCAGATATGATCGGTATCCCAGTCCGTCTCGTAGTTTCCAAGCGAACAGGGGAACAAGTAGAGTACAAACTCAGAGCTGAAAAAGAATCTTCATTATTAAATACCGATGAAGCGTATACAAAAATTAAAGAGTTACTGAAAAATATATGAAAACCCTCGTCACCCACATGTCACCAGATCTCGATGCAATCGCTAGTTCATGGTTGATCGTCCGCTATCTACCAGACTGGGAATCTCCAGATCATGCGTTTGTACCAGCAGGAAAGACTTTAAACAACGCACCACCAGACGAAGACGATGACATCATCCATGTCGATACAGGCATGGGTAAATTTGATCATCATCAATTCAAAGAACGATTGTCTGCGACCAAAAGAGTTTTTGATTACCTCGCAGAAGAAGGTCATGTCAAAGAAAAAGATCTGGAAGCAATTGAGCGCATGGTGATGTTTATCACCGAGATCGATAACTTCGGCGAAGTACATTTCCCAGATCCGACAGATATCCGATATACCTTTAGCTTGCATGAGTTCTTATATCCACTACGTGGACTTTTATCAAGTGATCAAGAACTTGTTTCGATGACATTTCTTATGCTTGATGGTATCTTATTTACCGTCAAAAATAATATCCAAGCCGAGGAAGATGTCAAAGCGGGCATGATTTTCAAAACAAAGATGGGTAAAACTCTCGTCATGGAAACTAAAAATGAGAGTGCGATGAAATTTGCTCTTAAATCTGGTTTCGAGCTAGTAGCTCGACGTGATCCCAATAATGGTACCATTCGTATCAAAACCCAACCAAATGAAAAATATGATCTGACCAAACTACATGAAAAAATCATGAAAGTAGACGGTAAAGCTAGTTGGTTTTTGCATGCTTCAGGCAATATGCTACTGAATGGGTCAAGCAAAGCTCCAGATGTCGTACCATCTTCGCTTTCTCTCAAGGAGCTCGTTGCAATACTCAAAGAAATATAATACAATACAATATTTGATTAATATTTCCATCTTCTTGGAAGTGAGGTGTCTTACATGGTTGTAGTAAAAAGAAAAAAAGGCGAAACAAAAGATGCAATTTTCCGTAAATTTACGAGAGCTTTCATCGACGAAGAAATAATGACCCAAGTACGTGAACGATTGTTTTACAAAAAACCTTCACAAGTACGTAAAGAAGTCGCAAAAGAACGATTGAAAAACAAAGGCAAACGCCGCGTTACTCGTACCACCCGTCCAACTCGTAGTAGATAACCTCATATGATAAATATATTCGGTTCTTCACGCTATGACATCCAAAAGAAAACGTTAAAAGCGTTTGCTGAAGATGTGCTGCGCAAATATAGAGTAAACCCTTCAACTGGGGTTAATCTCGTATTTGTGGGAAAACGTAAAATGCGTGAGATCGCCAATACATATAAAAATGAAGATGTCGCTTTGCCAGTACTATCGTTTAGTTATCTCAGTGATAAAGACCGAGAGCCAGATGGTGTACTTGGCGAAGTGATAATCTGCTATCCTCAAGCTATCTTGCTTGCTGCAGAACGTGAAAAAAAAGTCGAAGATACGATGAAACAACTGATCGAACACGGCTTACAGAATATTTTTAAATAAAAAGCCTCAGAAAAGTGCAGTAATGAAAATTTGTGAAGCAAGAAAGGATTCATGATAACTAATGCTACGCCGCGAACAAATTTTTATTACAAACGATTTCTTGTAAAATAACTCTATGTTTTATCTTTCATATCGTCCTAAGACAATCTCAGAACTCGACAACACTCAAGTCAAATCTCGCATCACTCATCTTCTCAAACCAGACAATGTCCCACATGCTATGCTTTTCGTCGGTGGCAAAGGTATGGGTAAAACTTCCACTGCTCGCATCATCGCCAAAGCAATCAACTGTCTCGAAAATAGCTTTGCAGGTAAAGGTGAATCAATCGAACCGTGCAACACCTGCTCCAACTGCGTCAGTATCGATGCTGGGTCATCACCTGACGTCATAGAGCAAGATGCCGCATCAAATCGTGGTATCGACGAAGTACGCAAACTCATCAAAGAATCAGCCTTTGCACCGATGACTGGTCGCTATCGCGTCTATATCATCGACGAAGCTCATATGATCACCAATGACGCCTTTAATGCTCTGCTCAAGACACTTGAAGAGCCACCACAATCAGTTGTCTTCATGCTCGCCACTACCAACGAAGAAAAAGTACCAAAAACGATCATTTCACGCTGTGTACGAGTGCCATTTGGCAAAGCCAAACCATCAGATATCGAAGGCATGGTGACACGTATAGCTACACATGAAAAACTTGAGATCTCTGCAGAACTCAAGAAGTTTATCTCAGAAAATAGTGATAACTCATTCCGTGATGCAGCCAAGCTACTGGAAGAACTGATTACCCAAGAGGCACTTGATGTCACCAAAGCTCAACAGCTCATCGGTCAACATGGCAAACAAAACTTTCTCGAAGTACTCAAAGCCGGGGAACTGAGTAAATCGATGGAATGGATCCAATCATATGTCGAGCATGGTGGAAATATCAAACTTTTGATTGAATCACTATTACACACTCTGCATGAGCAATTACTACTCAAAAGTAAGGTCACAGGTGTCGAAACTGTAGACCTCGGTCTCAGCTTACGTGAGATCACACAACTCATGAAAGCACTCCAAGAAGCATATGATCTGCTCCGTATCTCACCCATCGAGTCACTTCCGCTTGAGATTGCTATAGTAGAGTTCTATAATGACAAGAAATAGGCTACTAAGAAAGTAACAATTTAGCCATTTATCAATTTATTATATTTATGTTCAACCCACTCGCAGGACTAGGAAACTTACAAAAATTGCAACAACGTGCCCAAAAAATGCAAGCTTCTTTGCAGAAACAAGATCTTACTGTCGAAAAAAACGGTGTTATCGTCAAGATTCGTGGTGATCAAAAAATCCTCGATGTCGAAATCGATGGTGTGATGGAAAATCGTGTAGCAGAAGCTGTCAACGAAGCCATCAAAAAAACTCAAGAACTTGCAGCCAAACAACTGATGAGTATGTCAGAAGAAGATTAAGATTATTAATCGGTTACCTTAAATTTTACTTTTAAGTATGTCTTTAAAACTATTTGCAGGCACCTCAAACCCAGAACTCGTAAAATCAGTTACGAAAGTACTCGGTGTGCCTGGTGCAAGTAGTGAAGTCATTCGCTTCAAAAACTCTGAAGTGCGTGTCCGCATCGATGAAGATGTGAAAAATGATACCTGCGTTGTAATCCAATCTACCAGTAATCCCACCGATACTAATCTCATGGAGATGTTTCTTACCTGTGATGCACTTCGTCGTGAAGAAGCGAAAAAAGTAATCGGTATCTTGCCATACTTTGGCTATGCTCGACAAGATATCCAGCATCGACCTGGTGAGTGTGTATCTTCAAATGTGGTAATCCGTTTTCTTGAATCAATTGGTTTTCATAAAATCTACACCTTTGATTTGCATGATGAAGCCACACAAGGCGTGTTTGATATTCCTTTCAAAAATCTTTCAGCTCTACCACTTCTTGCTGATGAGGTAAAAGCATATCTGAAAGAGCAGGGGATAGAAGCTAGTCCAGAAACTGTCGCTGTCGTCTCTCCTGATCAGGGTGGTATCGAGCGCGCACGTAAGTTTGGTGAAGCTCTCTTTGGTACTCTGCAATTTCAACTGTCAATGACTGAAAAACGCCGCGACCTCGAGCATATGCACGAAAGTAAAGCACTAGATCTCTATGGTAATGTCGAAAACAAAATCGTGGTAATCGTCGATGATGTAGCTACATCTGGTAGCACACTTATACACGCCGCAGATTTCTGTATGGAAAAAGGAGCTACGAAAGCTCTTGCAGCGATTGTACACCGAGATTTTGCTCCAGATACAGCTCAGAAACTACAGGATTCAAATCTTGAAGTCTTCTTTACCACAGATACTATCGCTCTCAAAGAAGAGTACAAGTTTGCCAAAATGCGCACCTGTAGTGTGGCGGCGGCTATTGCGGAAGAACTAAAGCCATTAACGAAGTAATCTACACGACCCTTCTATTCATCAATCTTACTCATATTATACGCACGTAGTGTGTATTTTTGACGATTTGTGGTATAATGCTCAATCGACCTATAACAATTTATTGCATATTTATGGGCTTAAAAGAAAAAATATTAGCTCCCTTTCAAAAACCTAACTTAACATCTGTTATTGAAAGCGAAGGTTTTCCTATTCAAGGACCTTATGGTCCAACAGTTTTACAACCGCAATACTTTCAAGATGCTTCAGAATATCTTTTCGGTGTATTACTGATGGATCCTTCTGATCCCAGATTAACGCTTGCTCAAGCATATCATGACACGAAGGAACGAGTACGCTTTAAACCTCAACATTTTGAAAATGCGTTATTAGCTATTTATTTATCCGATAAGCCAAGTTTTCGTAATAGATATAGTGGTTTTACATCTGAAGAGAATCTCCGCCATCTTTGTCGTGCTCTTCATAACTTAGGGTCTTTTCATGAAATAGGAGAAATCTTTACTGAATCCCAAAACAATGAAATTGGTATTGAAGGCATAGATATGCAACTTGCAGTTACACATAGTGTCAATCTTGGTTGTAATGCTCAAGGTATTACTGGTTGTCCCGAAGCTTTATATCAGCTTCAAATGCAATGGGATGGACATTATATAGGAAGAATAGGCTTTAACACTCATTTAGAAAATGATAAACGCATTATTTCTGTTACCAATATTCAAGGAATTCCATCAGAAAACTTACAAGCTGCAGGACTAAGTTATGAAAACTTCCATGATTCATATGGCGCAGGTCCACACAACATGCTTCTTCGTAGATTAAAAACTTTTAGTACCATTGATCCATCGATTGAACTTAGAGGATTAAGAAACCCAAAACATAAAGAAAGTAGTGCTTTTTATAATACTGTATTTAAGAATGAAGGTTTAAAACGTATGAAGTTTAAAAGACATACTATATAATCAACCCATAGTATTGACTTCCTCTCACTAAAAGTTATAATACAGCAGGTAACCTCGATTTTTTTACTACTATGGCTGAACAATTTAGATACACCGATATTCGATCTACATGCACACGTGATGACGTGGGTTTTATGCGGCATTTTTATGGTGCAAAAGGAGCACATCATGTTATGGAAAGTCGAGGATTACCAGTTTCTCCCTTACGTGGTCCACATTTAAGTCTGGAGGAAAAACTGAGTTTAATTGATGAACATTTTTTTACTATTGTTGAAGATGAGTATGGAGTAGCCACTAGTGAAACTGCAAATTTTTATTTTCGACAACTTCAACATGCTAATAACGCTATAGCAGAGTTTACCCAAACAGTATTCCCAGAAGATATGAACAACATTTTAGGTTTACGTAACGAAGTAGCTTTCCCAACCCATAGACCATCTGAAAGACTTACTAAATTGGCGAGACCTCGAAGCAAAGTTGAAGAGTTTGAGATCCGGAGGCAGCTTATATTAGCCAATATCGCAGCTCAACTTGAAGCTAATGAACAACATGCTGGTGTTAGCGATGCAATTAGCATGCTACAACATGTATTAAATGTGAGAGTATTTGATCCAAGTGCTCATACAGAGTTCCTTACTGTAGATAGTTATCATGATAATATAACGAATAAATGTGTAAATCCTCATCAATATGGTACTTCGTATCATAAAAAAACACACCCTATTCAAGCACGGTATGTAGATGATATTGGATATGTCCTCACACAACCACGAATAAAAAATATGTCTACATCAGTGTTAAAAGCTGTATCAAAAAGCCAAAGAACTGAGAATGGATTAATTGACCCTTTTAGCGTACAAGATCTAGGAGGAATCATGTTTGTAGCTCTTGGTGGTAGTCAATATCGTGATGCTTTGATGGATAAGATTTATGAAGCAGTATCAAGTTTCCAACATATCGGCAAACCTCAAGATGATCAAGTAACGAGTAATGGACGCAGTAATGGTACAGCGTTAGATTGGCGTAGAATCCAACTACCTATCGGTCAACAAGGTGGTACTATTGAACTTCAATTTTATGACCTGGAAGGATATCTCGATAATGTATACAATTTATCCGATCAAGGCAATCGTGCTCATAGACTTTATCAAGTGAAAAGAAGTAGATCATTACTACCCATTCTTTTCCCTTCAGACGTATATCAAGATGTATACTCAAAAATCGACTTAGAAGAGGCAATCGCATATAAAGAAGATAGTATTCGAGCTGAGCTCCTTGCTAAAAGGAGAGTCTAAGTTACTCAAACGCATTGCGATTTTCAATCGCTTTCTTCAACGTCATGTAGTCTGCATACTCGAGATTGCCACCCATCGGTAGACCATAGCCGAGTCGTGAGATAGAGAACTCTTGACCTGCTTCCTTTTTAAGATCTTGGAGACGATTACGGATGTACATCGCTGTCGCTTCACCTTCCATATCTGGATTGGTCGCGAGGATGACCTCTTTGACTACAGCCACTTCATCAAGTGCATCTTTTGCTGGACGAATCCTTTGAATCAATCGATCGATGAAAATATCTTCAGGTCCGATATGATTGAGTGGATCGATCCGGCCATGAAGGACGTGATAGACACCATCATAGATGTTTCCTGTTTCCATCGAGAGCAGATCAATCACATCTTCGATGACAGTGATCTTCGATTTATCGCGACCAGGATCAGCGCAGATTGAGCAGATCTCTTCTTCTGTGAGATTCATACAGATGCTACAGCGTTTCGTGCGCTCTTTGAGCTGCGACATATGCACTGCAAACGCTTTCAGATCCTGCTCAGGCAATCTAAGTAAATAGAAAGCCAGGCGATTGGCGCTTTTTTCACCAATGCCTGGTAATCTTTCTAGAAATAAGGCGATTTGTTTGAGACTTGAGGGTAATGATGCCATATCGTTACATAACTACAACATCAATCGTAACCAATGGTTTACGACCTCGTTCTTTGTAAAAGAATGTTTCCAGATCACGGCCGATATCACGCTTAATAGCAGTGACATCAAGCACCATATCTGGTTTTGATTTCATGAGCTTCTCTACATATTTGGCGGCTTTATCAAACAGCTCTTCTTCTTTCTTCTCAAACACGAATCCACGTGAGAAGAAACGAGGCTTCGCCACGAGTTTACCAGTAGCATCGACTATGAGGATCGAGACAACCATACCTTCTGAGGATAAAGTTTGACGATCACGCAGTACGACATTGCCGACATCTCCGACACCATATGCATCGACATAGATACTCTTGGTTTCGACAGCTTTACCAGGTTTGACTTCAGCTTTGCTGAACTCCACAGTATCACCTTCCATCAGCATGAACACTGTTTCTTTTTTGAATCCCATATCAATCATCAGTTTTTGATACTGTCTTTGATGACGTACCGTACCACCGATTGGGATAAAATATTTCGGATTAGTGAATCGTGCGAGGAACTTGATATCTTCTTGATTACCATGACCTGAGGCATGAAGCGCATCTTGGATGGCAGAGTAGACGACATCTGCACCTTGCAGTGTCATCTCCTCAATCAGCGAATATACTTCGTTTTCATTACCTGGGATCGGATCTGAGGAAAAGATCACTTTGTCACCTGGGGCAATCTTGATATTGGCATTTCTTTTTTGTGAGATCTTGGATAGTGCAGATCCATACTGACCTTGTGAGCCAGCAGCGATGATACACACTTTGTTCCCAGGTAATTTCTTGACCTCTTCTTCTTTTCCGACTAAGGAAAAGGGGATAGGCAGATACCCAATCTCCGCTGCAGCTTCAGTGTTCTGACGCATCGAACGGCCGAGGAAGATAATCTTACGATTAAATTTGATGGCAGCTTCTACACATTGACGAATACGTGAGATGTTGGATGAGAACGTTGTCATGATAAATTTACCTTTGGTTTTACGCATCTCATCTTCGAAAGTCTGTCCGACGATCGCTTCAGAGAGAGTAAGTCCTTCACGTTCTGAGCCGAGGGCATCTGAAAGAAGACATAGCACTCCATCTGCACCAGCACTGGTGATTTCATGGAAATCAGGTGGCTCAGCATAAGGTGGTGTCAGATCAAACTTGAAATCTGGTCCATGATACATCACACCGATTGGTGTTTTGATCAAGATATGTGTTGGATCTGGGATCGAGTGCGCGACATGGATAAAACGTGCTTTCATGCCACCTATTTCATACCATTTTTTGTATTCAATTTCACGAAAATCAATAGATTCATTGTATTCCTTGAATTTATTGGTCACAAACATCTTGGTGAGTTTGCTACCGTACATCGGAGGTTTACCGAGATTTACATAGTGAAATGGTAATGCGCCAATATGATCTTCATGACCGTGGGTCAAGAGAATTGCGCGAATCTTATCTTTTTTGTCCATCAGATAACTGATGTCTGGGATGATAAGATCAACTCCCATCTCTGTAGCGCTTGGGAAACCCATGCCACAGTCAACGATAATAATATCTTGTAATTCGTCGTTGTTATACAACTCATACAGATACATGTTTTTGGTAACGCCTACGACGCCACCCAAAGGTACAAAACGTACTTTGTATTGGTCCATAAATATAAATAAATGTTAATGATGAGCGCAAAAGTTCTACTCTTTTGCGTTCCTGAATTGAAAATATAAGGCTCCTCAAGGAGTTGAAATCCTTCCGTAGCTCATCTGATTGAGCGAAGGAGGATAATCGGCTTATATGCTCGATTCAAAAACGGTAATTTAGTTCATTATACCAGCTTTGTATCTCGCCAAAACGTATCTGTTTTCCTTTTTAATCCTTTTAAACTATCTTCGCGAAGGCGGATGATATTTGCTATACTGTGGTGGCGATTAAGGCTGAATATAGCAGGATGAACGAGGTCTCAGATATCTGTGCGAGATAGTTAATTATACCATATTTTCATATATTTTTAAATACTCAATGATACAAATAACCAAAGATCAGGTAGAAAACAAGCTTCTTGAAGTCATGGATCCCGAGCTTTATATGTCTATTGTTGACCTCGGACTCATCTATGATATTGATATCCAAGAAGAAAAAGTGACAGTGCATATGACACTCACTACACTTGGGTGTCCACTTTTTGATACGATTGAAGAAGATGTCAAAACCAAAGTCGGAGAGCTTGGCATCGATGAAGATAAAGTCACTATCAAGCTGACCTTTGATCCACCTTGGACTATGGATCGGATGTCAGAGCGAGGCAAAGCTATGATGGGTATTTAAAAAAACTATGCAATCCACTACTAAAAAACCACCAGCAAGAATAGATAATCCCTTTGAAAAAGTAGTTGAGTTTGGAAAAGACAGCGTCAAACAAGCTGTTGATGTTTTTATTCCAGTAGCAGATATGTTTGGTAAACCAGAAGGTGCTGTCGAGATGGAAGGCAAAAATAATCACTCTCAAGTAGATTTTTCAAAGTTAGAAAAAGCATACGCTGCGCAAGATCAAGAAGCTATAGAAAAATACTCCCAAGAGCTCAACCCTAAATCTGCCGAAGAACAAGCACATCGAAAACGCCATCAAGAAGTAAAACGTGAAGAAGAAGAGTACTATATGCGAACCAAACAAGAAGAAGCAGAAAAAGAACGACAAGAAGAGATAGAGAAACAACAGCAAGAACAAGCCTCATATGAACAACATCAAGCGCAATCTCAGGACTCGAATCCAAAAGGAAAGACTCGTAAAAATATCATGGGTGGCGGCAAGAAAATCGCGAGTACTGAGCTTCCTGCCGAGGTAAAACCAGGCGGCGGTAAGCAGTAATTCTGCTAGAATAGCAAACACGGAATGTAGTTCAGATGGCTAGAACACACGGTTCGGGACCGTGAGGTCGGCGGTTCGAGTCCGCCCATTCCGACATGAAATTATTACTCACATCCAATGGCCTCACAACATCAGCTATTCAAACAGCTTTTTTTGAGTTGGTAAGTAAAAAACCTGCTGACATCAAGCTGGCTTTTATCCCTACAGCTGCTGATCCTGAAGAAGATAAAACTTTCGTCGATCAGACTATTAAACAACTACTTGAACTCGGACTCGCACCGACAATGATCGATCTGAAAAACTGTCTACCAGAAACTATTGCGCAAACCTTAAGCTCCTTTGATGTCATCTATGTGAATGGTGGAAATACATTTTATTTATTGTACTGGGCACTCAAATCTGGATTTTATGAATACATGAAATCAGGTAAAGCGGATCATCAACTCTACGTCGGCTCAAGTGCTGGAAGTATGCTCACCAATCCAACTATCGAAGTAGCTTATTGGAAAGGCTGGGCAGATCCTAGTGTTGTAAAACTCGAAAGCTTAAATGGCCTTAACCTTGTCGATTTCTATATTTTTGCGCATTATGGTGAGCAGTGGCAAGAAGTTGTAGAAGAAAAGAAAAAAACCTTAAATGGTGAGCTGTATGCACTTGAAGATAAACAAGCGTTATCTGTCATAAATAAGAAAGTAAACCTGATTTAACTTGCAGTATAATAACCTCATGCATCTCTACGACACACTTAGTAAATCAGTCAAAATCCTACCTCCGCCAACAGAACAAAAACTCATCAAACTTTATACCTGTGGACCGACAGTCTATGACTTCACCCACATCGGTCATATGCGCAAATACTCGATGGATGATCTACTGAAACGCTCACTCAAATATCTCGGCTATGACGTCAAACATGTGATGAATATCACTGATGTGGGCCATCTGAGCGGAGATGATGACAGTGGAGAAGACAAACTCGAAAAAGGTGCAAAAAAATACGGCAAATCTGTCTGGGATGTAGCCGCGGAGTACACCACTTTTTTCATGGATACGATGCATGCTATCGGTGTACAAGATGCAGATATGACTTTGAAAGCGACAAACTATATCTCACAGATGATTGAATTGATAGAAAAACTAGATAAAAAAGGCTTTACCTATGAAACAGATGAAGCAGTTTACTTCGATACAACGAAGTTTCCGACTTACGGCCAGCTCTCAGGACAAAAACTCGAAGACAAGCTACAAGGTGCACGTGATGATGTCCATATCGATGCTCAAAAGAAAAACCCCGCTGATTTTGCACTGTGGTTTAAACGCGTCGGACGATTTGCTGATCATACGATGCACTGGCCAAGTCCATGGGGGGATGGTTTCCCAGGCTGGCATATCGAGTGTTCAGCTATCAGTATGTCAGCATTTGACTCACCAACAATTGATATTCATACCGGCGGCATAGATCATATCCCCGTGCATCATGAAAATGAGATTGCACAATCAGAGGCTGCAACAGGAGAGACATTTGTGAAATGGTGGGTCCACTATGCGTTTTTGAATGTCGAAGGCGAGAAGATGAGCAAATCCAAAGGAAACTTTTACACCATCAAAGACCTGCAAGAAAAACAAATTGACCCAATGGCTGTGCGTTATCTTTTCTTACAAACTCACTATCGCAAAGGCCTCAACTTCACCTGGGAAGCAGTCAAAGCAGCTGATGAAGCTCTCAAAAATTTACGAGCAACATATGCACGTCTTGAAAATGATGATAGTGCAACAACAAGTAATGTTAAAACATATCGTCAACGTTTCAGTAATGCACTTGGTGATGATCTGAATACCGCTCAAGCTTTGGCAGTATTGTGGGAAGTGCTCAAATCTGATTTATCAGACGAAGATAAAATGACCCTTAGTCAAGAGTTCGACATAGTTTTCGGACTTGGATTTACACAAACTGCAACAATCGATATCCCCGATGAAATCACTCAACTTGCACAAAAAAGAGAAGCAGCTCGTAAAAATAAAGACTTTCAAACCTCAGATGATCTGCGATCTCAAATCGCAAAAGCTGGATACGAAGTAGAGGATACAGCAGCTGGTTTTACTCTCAAAAAAACTTCTTGACAAGAAATCAATTCTAGTTATACAATGACACATATGCTTACTATTAATGATTTAACTCTGATTCGACAAATAGTTAAAGAAGAAGTTGGTGATAATCTCAAATTATTTCAACAAGAGATGAAGAGAGATATCCAAAAACTATCAGATCAAATGGTAGAATTTACAGAAGCAATGATCGAACCTACAGCAGATATATTAAATGATCATGAAACCCGGATTTCAAAGCTTGAAGATAGTAGTAATCTTCGCTAAACAATCACTCGCGCATCGACCACAATCATACCTTCATCTGTCATCATCAAAGGGTTGATATCAATCTCTTTGATCTCTGTAATATGATCCATGAGACCAGCAAGCTTGGATACCGCACTATACAACATCTGAGCATTCAGAATCGGCATATTTCTGTAGCCTGTGACAAATTTACTCAGCTTACTCGCGTGGAGCTTGATCAAGAAGTCAGCATAAGAAACCGGGATCACAAACTGGATAGTTTCATGTAATAACTCTGCATATATACCACCGAATCCCACCAAAATAACTGGTCCAAACAACGGGTCACGTTTAGCACCAATGATTAGCTCATAGCCTGAGTATTGTTTTTGGATGTAACAACCTCCCGCTTGCTTTGCAAGATATTGATAAGCTTCAGTCAGCTCTTTCCAACTATTGATATTCGTAATCACACCTTTGACCTCGGTTTTATGAGTGACGTTTGAAGCAGCAGTTTTGGCTACGAGCGGGTAGCCAAACTGTTGCACAACGAGTTTCAGATCATTTTCTGACGTAGCCAAAACAGTTTGAATTGTTTGTAATCCAATATGATCCATTACTTTCAATGCATTGTGTTGTGGTATAAATGATTTGTTTTTGACTGTATCGAGGAGTAAGCTTTGAATCTCATATTGCTTCATCACTGCAGTAGACATAGTGATTGGTGTAGCAACAGTTTCTTTCGCATTTTCGCGGTACCAACAGATCTTCTCTAAAGCGCGGACCAAAAGCTCAAATGCCCGGAAACTACCGATACGTTGTTGTTCGAAATATTCATGTGCATCATGCACTGACCGTTCACCCATAAAGACTGGATAAATTGGTCGAAATGTAGCTTTTTCTTTGGCATATTTTTTTTGAAGTTTCGTAAGTATCTGGGCAGTTTCCAAGATCTCAGTATTCGCTTGAGGAGTAAGAAGGACGATTACGCCACCGACATCATGTTCTTCCTGAGTATTTTGGATTGCTTTTTCATAATCAAATGCACTCGCATCACCTAGTAAATCGATCGGATTATGGACAGTGATTTTCTTGAAGTCATCAAAAGCTTTGTGAAGTTTACTTTTAGTTTCTTCTGAGACAGTAACTAAGTGTAAATTATGATCAATCAGCTCATCTGCGAGCAGTACTCCCATACCACCAGCATTTGATAAAACTAACATATTTCGAGATGTTGGTAACTGATTGCGGCTAAAAAGCTCAAGGATCACGGTAAACTCACTGATATCAAGTGCTCTGATAGCTCCAGCTTGCTCACAAAGGGCATTGAAGACTGCGTCGTCGCCTACCATACTGCCAGTATGCGAAACCGCTGCTTGCGAGCCTTCTGTGGTGCGTCCGGCTTTTAGGATTACCACTGGTTTACGCTTGGTGACTGCCGCAAGAACCTCACGAAAGCGGGGACCATCGGTCACATCTTCGAGATACATACCAATTACTTTCGTATTTTCATCTTGAGCAAGATACTCAAGGGTTTCCGATTCATCGATATTCGTTTTATTACCCAGACTGATCAGGTGTGAGAAGCCAAGATGAGCATGACCGACTACATAGTCGATAAGTGCACTTCCAAGTGCTCCAGATTGAGAAATAATACCGATGTTTCCTTTGGGTGCGACATATTTGAAAAAGGTCGCATTGACGCCTTTGGCAGTATTTACAAACCCGATACAGTTTGGTCCAAGTAACCGCAGATCAAATTCAGCAATTTTCTCTTTCAGTAATTTTTCTAGCTCATCTCCTTCTGGCGTATGAATCTCTTTAAAGCCCGCTGCAAAAAGTACAATATGTTGGCATCCCACATCACGGATTTGTGCGAAATACTCTACAGCTACCTTGGCAGGAAGTGCGATAATCACTAAATCAATTTTTTGTCCAATCGAAATGAGATCTTTATGAGTTTTTTTGCCTAAAATCTCTTCTCCTGATGGATGGACGAAGTAAAGATCGCCTTTAAAGCCTTGCTCAATCATGTTTTTGGCGACGAGATGACCTACTTTTTGAGGGTTTTGCGAGACGCCGACGATAGCGATAGACTTGGGTTCGAAGAGTGTTTTCAGCGACATAGATTCAGTATAGAACATAGACTCACAAACCGAAATAGCGAACAATTATGAGTAATTTCTACACACAAAATCATTTGACAAAAAAGTAAGAGAGGGTATGATAAATACTGTCTTTCAGTTCAATTACAACTATAGCACCAGAAGTTTTACCATATAGTTCAGAAGAGTTAGTACCGAATGATCAATCGGGGCTGCTAAGATTAAATATACTTCAAAGTGAAATACCAGTAACTAGAGAAGCGGCAACCTTAACGGCCCAATATGGTCTTCATGATATTTATACATCCGCTATACAAATCTTAATCAATGGTAATGTGCTGGGTCATAACGCTGATGGATGGGAAAATGCAGGACTCCATAATCTACTAGTAGGAAAAGTTGCAGGAATGACTTTGCAATATGCAGGATGTACTACAGAAGAAATTATACGTGCAATGTACGCAGGAGTCATACACGATGCTAGACAACGCCGTCTAAAAGAAGCCGCCGGTAATAATGCCCGAACTGTCAATGGCATAACAACATATGATATGTCTCAACAAGCTATTGAAGCTACTGAAAGATTACATTTAATTGAAGCGCATGTACCTGGTCTTGAATGTGTTCACCCAGATATTCATGCGATTATACAAGTTACTAGTTTAAATTGGGATTATCCATATTGGTCAAATGAAATGGCTGCTTTACGATATGCAGACTCTTGTGTTGGGTCGTTGCCTCAAGAATCTGGTGTGCACGGAAATGCAGAAGATTTATTAGGATATGATGCACGTATTAGGATCCTCAAACAAAGGAAACCAGAATTTACTGATGATTGGGATAGACTTTTTACATTAACTCAAAATTTAGAAAGAAACTTTATTTGTTTAGTTAACAACTGGAACAGAGACACGATTGGGGATATACCGCAAGAAGAAAGAACTCGTTTTTTACAAACAATTCGTAATGAAATAGGTGCTCAAACACCACTTCCATATATTGCTCTTGCTGCCTAAATCCCTGATAAAATAGATGAATGCAGAAGTATATAGAGCTTTTCCGCCTTACTGTCGATCAGTATTTCATCTATCGTATCAATTTTTTACTCTGGCGTTTTCGCATGGTCTTAAATCTTCTGATCGTCTATTTCTTATGGACTGCAGTCTATGATAATACTCGTATTGCCTTCGGCTACGACAAACCTGAGATGATTACGTATGTTTTACTGATCAGCATTTTTTCTGATCTTGTCTTTTCAAGTATCGTGTTTGAGATTGGTGCCGAGATACTCAACGGTGATATCATCAATCGTCTTTTGAGACCTATGTCATTTTTCAAATATCTACTCACGAAAGAAGTTGCTGATAAATCAATCAATGTCACGAGCTCTTTGATCGAAACAACACTGTTGTTACTGTTGCTGAAACCAGCACTGGTAGCTCCTGAAAGTGCTTTCGTTGTAGTGGTAGCAGCAGTACATTTATTACTTGGTATGGTGATGGCATTTCTTATCTCGTTTTGCTTATCGATGATTGCGTTTTGGTCGGCAGAAGTCTGGGCACCACGTTTTATCTATTTTGTCTTAGTGACGATGCTTGCCGGTAATTATTTTCCATTAAATATTTTGCCTGCACCAATCTACTCAGTAATTCAGCTGTCACCATTTCCTTATTTTGTTTTCTTACCAGCCCAACTACTCGTACAAGGCTTCAGTAACTATAATCCAGTTTCTATTGTAATCCAGCTTTTCTGGGTGGGGATTTTGTATGTAGCCGCAAGTAAGCTTTGGCAAAAAGGGATGAGAGAATATAGTTTTTATGGAAGATAACTTATGATAAAAAATCTCAAAATATTCTGGCTGTTTGCAACATATAGCATGAAAACAACCTTGCAAAACAAAGTTGGTCTCGTGTTATTTACATTGGGGAAATTGATCCGTTTCGGCACTTTTTTCTTTTTTGTATTTTATTTGCTTAGTAATACTGAACTATTAGCTGGATATACACTTAATCAAACTATTGTTTTTTTCCTGACCTACAATATCGTTGATAGCTTAGCTCAGCTTTTATTCCGAGAAGTGTATCGTTTCCGGTTCTTGGTAGTGTCTGGCGATCTGAATACAGTGCTCGTCAAGCCTTATCATCCGTTCATGCGGATACTAGTCGGAGGCATCGATATTATGGATGCATTCATTAGTGTTATTTATATGATATTAGTGACATATTTCATCTTTCAGCTTCCCGGAATCTCCTGGATAAATATACTGATGTATTTACTTATGATTGTAAATGGTTTACTAATTGCCGCTGGTTTCCATATCGCTGTCCTCGCACTCGGCGTACTGACAACCGAGGTTGATCATACCGTTATGATTTATAGAGATATGACGCGTCTGGCGACGTTTCCTGTCGATATTTACAAACAACCATTACAGTTTATTTTCACATTCATCATCCCGATCGGCATAATGATGACATTTCCAGTGAAAAGTCTCTTAAATCTCTTATCGCCAACAATCTATGCAATTTGTTTTACGTTATCCATAACAGCTTTTATAAGCTCAATCAAGTTATGGGATTATGCACTGAAACGATATCAAAGTTGGGGAGGATAGAGTAGATTAGTAATTACACATTTATAACAATATGATAACCGTCAAAAATCTTAGAAAAATATATAAAACCCCTATCAAGACTGATAATACTCTAAAAGATTTTTTTGATCGACAATACAAAGAACATACAGCACTACACGATATCTCATTTGAAATAGAACAAAATGAATTGATCGGTTTTATCGGCCCAAACGGTGCTGGTAAGACTACTACTATGAAAATTATGACGGGCATCTTATATCCGACTGCAGGGGAGGTGCAAGTACTCGGATATACGCCATTTGATAAAAAACATGAGTTTCTCAAGCAAATAGCATTTGTCATGGGACAAAAAAATCAGATGCTCTGGGAGCTGCCAGCAACAGATACCTATAAACTAAACAAAGAAATTTATGAGATCCCAGATGCTAAATATAAAAAAACCCTTGGAGAGCTCACAGATCTGCTTGAAGTAGGATCGTTTATCGATCGACCAGTAAAAACTCTTTCACTTGGGCAGCGTATGAGAGTCGAGCTGATTGCAAGTCTTATCCATTCGCCAAAAGTATTATTTCTTGATGAGCCGACAATCGGACTTGATATTTTTGCCCAAACGACGATCATAAATTTCATCAAAGAATATCAGAAACAATACAAGTCAACAGTCATACTGACATCGCATTACATGCAAGATGTGCAAAGACTTGCTAAACGCGTCATACTGATCGATCATGGAGGTATCATCTATGATGGAGCCCTAAAAGAGCTCGTAGAAAAACATTCTAGTCTTAAGCGTATACAAGTCATGCTAAATAGCGAGATTGATGTGCAAAAGCTCAAACTACCTGCTGACACTCAAATCGAGTATCAGTATCCACAGCTCAGATTAACAGTAAAAAAAGATCAGATTGAAGAAGTAATTCAAAAAACTCTTAGTCATGTAGATTATGACGATATTACGATAGAAAACGAAACACTGGAAGAGGTAATCAAAAAATCATTTAAACAAGAATAAATGTCATGCTGAATTTATTTCAGCATCTAATAAGAGATCCTTCGACTTCGCTCAGGATGACCGCGTCTAACGCGGTCATTTCTTTTCGAAGTATAGTGTGACGACTGAAGTAATTGTTTCTGTCCCTGGTTCTAGATTAGCTGTACCGCCTCCACCACCAAGTCCCACTGCTGACTCACGCATCAGGCCGTATGGCATCGCTCCAGTTTGCGTATCTTCGACGACATTTACTACTTTACCGAGACGGATATCAAGGTCTTTGGCGATCTGAGCTGCTTGTTTTTTGGCTTCTTCGATAGCTTTTTTACGAGCTTCTTGACGATATGCATTGGGATCACCGACTTCATAGCGTGTGCCTTGGATCTGATTTGCGCCAGCTTTGGTAGCGGCTGCGATTACTTCAGAGACTTGATCAGCTTTGTTGGCTTTGACTGTGATAGTTACATTGCCATTGTATCCAGTGATCGTATCACGATTGTTTTCGTACGCGATGCTTGGATAGATCGAGTAGTTTGAGGTTTTGATATCTTCTTTCTTGATGCCAAGTGCTGTCATGGCTTCGATAATCTTATTATTGGTTGTATTAATCTGAGTTTGTGCCGCATCAACAGTACTCGCATTACTGACCTGGATCCCCATATCGACATATGCGGTATCGGGGATGACATCGACCTTGCCTTCACCTACTACAGAGAGCTCACTTGAGGTATTTGAAGTGGTCATATAGACCGGTATGCCAATTTTGAAGAAATTAGCGATGATGATGAAGATGAAAATGACAAGTAATGTACTACCAAGACCTTTCATAGTTTTAGTATGAAGTTTTGTAGTAGAGAAGTCAAGTCATTTATCACGCTCTGATAAGTGCATATCCACCTAAATCTTCCATGACACCTTTTTCACTACAAAAGCGTGGAGCCCAGGTAATACGACCTATTCCAAGTGATTTTCCAAATGGTTGCTCATTCGACACTTTACCACTTTTCACTGCATATCGTGAAAATCTTACTGTACCAGTAAATATACGTGCAAAAACGCTAGATGCACGAGTCCCTGGTCTATTAGGATCTTGGATACTTGTTGGGATATATTTATCTCTAATAAGTTGTAATACTTGTTCTGGTATTGCTGTTGGATATAGTCTTTGTAATGATTCAATTGCAGCAAGTTGACCTTCATCTGTTAATAATGACTCATGTTTTTGATAATAACGTCTTAGTTGATTAGTTATTTTACCTTTTTCCATATCACTCATTTCTTGAGTTAAGAGGAACTCTAATTGCCCAGCAGTTGGGGGAATTGAATGAAACAAATCTACTATATTTTTAATAACTGTTGAGCGTTTGAAACCTGCTTGTTCAAGTTGAGATCTCACTTGATGCAGAATATCTGACGATTGATTAATTTGATACTGCGTATGCAAGCTAAACAAATTTTGCTGTAATAAATCAAAAGGTTGCAATAAATGTTGTGTAAGCATTAAAGATTCTTGTAACGAAATCTCTCTACCTTCTGGGAGCGTCAATGCATATCCAAAAAAATTAGGTGCTAATCCTTTTTCGCGTCTACCTTGATCACGATGATATTCTAGTTCGAAATGACTTTCGCCAAAAAAATCTGTAGCATTCCGGCTTAGAATATCTTGCACTCCTTGATTTGTAACTTGATTAATTAATGCATCCCAAGGTGCAATTTGTTTCAACGCTAGTTTGGGTGAAAGTGGTGGTTCTGTATTTGCTTGCTCTTGAATAATCTCAATATGTTTAGCTGTTACATGGCCATGGAAAAATCGATTACTTTGAACACCTCTTGAAGTACCATATGTAGTTTCTGGATCATTTCCCACAACTAGATATGTTTCAATAATTTGACCCATTTCTTGATTACTAAGGTTTAAGGCATGCTGAAGTATAAAAACCGCTTTCTCTAATGATCCGCCGAAATGTTCTAATAATTGTGCATTTCTTTCAGGTGAAAATGTTCTTTGCATTTCCAATAAACTATATGGCAACATTTCATCTGTATCATTTCCTTTTACACCTTGCCAAACCATCAAATGCGGAGAAATTACATCTCTATCTAAGTACTCGTCCGAAAATGTACCTCCAGCAGCTCTTATTGCTAATGCTAAGCTTTCAGTAGGTAAACTATATGGGACATGAGGTGAAGCGGCTATAGAAGTAAATGTTGTTTGGTCTTTATCATCAATGTATAATCCCAGATCTTCTGTTTCACAAAATAAATCTTGGAGATTACTTTCTGTTCTTTTTCGTAAAGATTGTATACTTACAAATGGTACTAATGGAGTTTTATCATCAAATTCCGCTATATTTTCAACTAAACTTGATAATACTTCTGAGTTCGACATATGTCTCATAGTATATCATATGTGTGTAATAAATGTGTATTATTCAGTCCGCTGATACACCCTCACCACCGGATGATCAAAGACAGTCCAGGTCTCTTCAGCTTGTTCATCAGGCATCTCCCAGATAGTTTTACCGAAGATCGTAAGTCGAGGATATGAAGTAAACTCTGCCACTAATTTGAAATCTGAATCTGCTGCAAAAAGCTCATCATAATACTCATTTACCTGTGGATAATCAGCTTGTAGTCGTGCACAACGATCCATGATGTAACCTTGCTTAAGCTCGTCTTCCCAGACTCGACCAGCATCTTTGCCAGTGCCAAATCGATAACAGGTACTATTGGCAAATACCCGTCGTGACGGGATCATCACATAATCTGCAGTCGATACATGGTAGTCAAGCTCATCTTGTAACTCTGGCACCATATGCATGTCATAGAAGTTAAACGAAATATAGTCATATTGTTTGCCATCATACAAACCTTTTTCCATATAAGGTGCGGGAATCGGTACATCGACGACATTGGCAGTCTCTGCCAAGATCTTAGAATCTACTGGCATATTCTTATAGACCCATTCTGACGCTTGAAAACGCACATCAGGAGTCGTATAAATACTCAGATATGCTACACCCGGGATAATCATAAAGATACAGGCTACAAGAGCGATAACCTGATACCGCAATCTGGTAATCAGCTGCAAGAAAAGACAAACGCCAAGCACTATCAAAATTGGGTAAACTGGTGCTAGAAAACGAGTCCATTTCGCATAAATAAATGCTTGGGATAGAAATAAGATAATCACACTGCCACGTAACAACAAATTAGTGCGATTCCACGGTAGGAAAACAAATCCAAGTAACGATAAACTAAACAATGGCCAACCCAAAGCATAGGGAAACACTCGGAAAAACTGAAACACGACTGGTAGTGTGTACTCAAATGATCGTGTGTAAAACGCTTTATAGCTTCCCAGTCCGACCGATGATTCATAACGGATAGAGTTGATAAAGTCTTGATAGTTGATCAGGTTATGCGGCGATGAGATCAAGAAAACTAATGCAGTCAACATCATGAAATACACCATCGACAGTGCATAAGTGAGTGCTCTACGCTCACGTTTATCATGTTTATATGAAATCATAATTGCGAGCACGGGTATAACCCCGAGACTAAGAGCAGATACTTTGGTCCCCAAAGCGAGACCCATCACAATTGCTGTTTTTTTCATAAAGCTTTTCAAACGCAAACTGCCTTGTACTAGCTCAATACCCCAGAGCGTCAAAATGCTCGTAAAGAACATCAGTAATGACTCTGTCGTACCAAAATGCCCAAGCTGGATCATTACCGGAACGAAAATGAAACTTAATAAAGCAAGTACTCGTTGCAAATAACTTAGTTTGAAGAGCCGATGCACGATCTGGTACTGAATGTAGATTGTAAGCAGTGATGCAATAGCTGAGATGAAACGTAATGTCAGTGTCACTGATGCTGTACTGATCGGAATATGCAGTGCATGTTGCAACTGACTCATGAAGTAGCTAAGGTACAACGGAAACTGTCCATACGCATAAAAATGAGGATTTAGACAATCTGGTGATGGAAATGAAGGACAACTTAACTGATTAACCGCAATTACCATATTGCGCTCATCTGGATGCATCGGATACGGAAGTCCCCACTCAATTCCTGCAAATCTAGTCGCTATGGCGAGTAAAATGAGGGTAAATGTAATTAATTTCCAGTATTTCATATAATGTATATATTGTAGTGATATGAGTTATTGTACTAATCTTGATATAATATAAAGCAGAGAATCGCTTTAAAACAATCAGTATAGTAAATTTAAACTTGATTTTTTGGACCTTTCTTACTATTATATAGCTGTTATTGAAAATCCTTTTGGATTTGAAATCCATCCGAAGTCATAATTAGTTTGACGAAGGAGGATTAAATCATTTTATATCAAACCTTTTTATGAATAGATACGAATTTACCTTTATTCTCGACGATACAAAAGTTTTAAAAACTCTTGAAGAAGTACTTGAATCATTTGACGGAAAAAAAGTAGAAGAAAATGCTTGGGGAAAACGAACATTTGCTTATCCAATCAACAAACTTACTGCTGGCGAATACTTCACATGGCAGATTGATATGCCTTCAGAGAAACTCAATGACTTTAAACTGAAACTTAACTACGATCAAATCGTAATGCGTTATCTTATAATGACTGTAGATCAAAGAGTTAAAAAAGTCGCTAAACCTAGAAAAGAGAAGAAAGCAGAGTAATCTCATCGATTACTAGTTTATAAGAATATATATGTCCAGTCGTTCCATCAACAAAGTAGTATTGCTCGGAAACCTCACCCGTGACCCAGAACTCAAATATACTCCTGCGGGAACTGCAGTCTGTACTTTTGGTCTTGCAACAAATCGTTCTTGGACCACAGCAGACGGACAAACCAAAGAAGAAGCACAGTATCATCGTGTAGTAGCATGGCAGAAGCTTGCCGAACTTTGTGGCAAACTGCTCAACAAAGGTAAAAAAGTTTATCTTGAAGGCCGTATAACATATCGCAGCTACAAAGATAAAAACGATCAAGAAAAAAGTATTACTGAAATTGTTTTGGATGATTTTATCGTCTTCAGTGACGGTAAAACTGCAGGCGGAAGCTATGCAGCTGATGATCATGCCGGCGCCACTGGCGGAGGATCAACCACACAATCAGATGATACAAATGATACATCTGCCAATAGTTCCCTTGGCACCACATCAACAAGTAATGATGAAGATGTAAATCCTGATGACATTCCGTTCTAATTATTAATATATATTTAAACTTAAATGAAAGCTTGTTTTTTCTGTAAATTTAACATCGAACCTAATTACAAAGATCTCGAAAATCTTGAAAAGTTTTTGACTGGTCGTAAAAAGATCGCTAGTCGTGAAAACAGTAATGTTTGCGCCAAGCATCAACGTATGCTGTCAAAACAGATCAAGCATGCACGATATCTTGCTCTCGTCCCATACACCTCATATCAAGGTATGGTCTAATCTAAAACAGCTCATTTGGCTCTTCCTTTTTGCTGTCTGGGTTTGTTATAATGATTAGATGAAAGTCCCTGTACGAGTTTCTACTGATGGTGAACTGCTTATAAAAGTCGGTCAGATTGTCGATTTTAAAACTCCTTTGAAACGTAGCAAAAGTAAAAAACATGTTACTGTTCCCTTGGCTGATCTTCTCAAATTTAAACCAGAAAAAATCTTTTTACTTCTCAAAAAGGGAATCGGTGATGCACTTCGTAAAGGAGAGATGCTGGCTGAATCCAAAACTATGTTTAGCACCAAACAATATGTCAGTGAGTTTGATGGTGTACTCAAAGAAATCGATCATGAGACTGGATCTATCGTAGTCGAAGTGCGCGAGGGTGATCAAGAAACTGAGTTTTGTTTTTTCAGTGGAGAAGTGACAGGCATCGAACAAGATATTATCGAGCTCAAAGTAAATAAAGTCCAAGAGTTTCCACTTGCAGAAAACAAGCAATATGTCGGATCCGAAGTCTTCTATCATTTTAACCCGACTGATACCGTGACTGATGATGATATTGATGATAAATGTATCTGCACACTAGAGCTCAGCCCACTCGATAATCCCAAACTTGAAGCTTTAGGTGCAAAAGGTCTAATCACCTTTAAAAAACCCTCTATACTTTCTAGTATTAAACATTTATTTCTCAAAAAAGAAGAAGATCTTCATGAAGTCATGAAACATCAACTTCCGTACTGCATCGTCTCACTCAGTGGTGATACGATATATTTCTACCAATAATTATGCAAAAACCTCAACGTAAAAACCTTACTGATATTCTGATGTATGTCGCAATTGCGATATTTCTTTTTGGTTCAGGTTATAAAACCGCCGAATGGAATATCACACACAACTCACGAGAACGTGCATCTTACACCATTTTCAACTCTGAAAATAATACTGTTACCGATAAAAACGGCAATAATATTGATTTCAGTCTTTTCTGGGATACCTGGGAAAAACTTGAGCAAAAGTATATCGATGATAAAAAACTTGATCCCGAGAAAATGTATTACGGTGCAATCAAAGGTATGGTCGCCTCAGTCGATGATCAATATACCTTTTTCCTGACTCCAGAAGAAAATCAACAAAGTAAAGATGATCTCGGTGGTAAGTTCCAAGGAATTGGAGCACAGCTGGGTCTCAAAGCCAATCGCATCGTCGTGATCGCACCTCTCAAAGATTCACCAGCGGAAAAAGCTGGACTTCGAGCAGGTGATTTTATCAACAAAGTCGATGACAAACCAACCAAAGGTTGGACTTTGTTTGAAGCAGTCTCCAAGATCCGTGGTGAAGAAGGCACATCTGTCACATTGACATATGAACGTGGAGGTGCTGAAAAAGATGTCACCATCACTCGTCAAGAGATCGCTGTCAAATCTGTTGAGCTGACTTATGAACAATCAGGAAACAAACGTATTGCACATCTTGTACTTAATCAGTTTGGCGATAATACCAACACTGAGTGGGATGCAGCAGTAACAAATATCAAAACTGAGTATGATGCAGGTCGTATCACCGGTATGGTACTCGATGTCCGTGATAATCCAGGTGGTTATCTCGATGGTGCAGTCTATACAGCTTCAGAGTTCATCGGACGTGGTGAAAAAGTAGTAACACAAGAAACCACAACGGGCGATAACATGACATACACTGCAGAACGTACTGGCAAACTAACAGAGATTCCACTTGTCGTGCTGATCAACGAAGGCTCAGCTTCAGCTTCTGAGATTCTAGCAGGAGCACTTAGAGATCATGATCGTGCAGTACTTATTGGTCAAAAAAGTTTCGGAAAAGGATCTGTCCAAGAAGCTGTTGACCTCAAAAATGGTGCTGGACTTCATGTCACGATCGCTAAATGGATCTTACCAGACGGTGAATGGATCAATGGCAAAGGTATTGAGCCAGCTATCAAAGTCGAAAATGTCATAGAAGAAGGAAATACTATCACCAAAGAAACTGATGCACAGCTCAAAAAAGCGCTCGAAGAAGTATCTAAGTAAGCCTGTTTTTAGCGAACATTCAGTTTGGCTTAGTACATTTATATACTAGATATGAATAACAGCCAAAAAATCATCCTCGGTATAGCAATTGTCATCTTAGGCATAGCTGGTGTGCAACAGTTTCAACAGCAAAATCTCACAGCAGATCCTCGAAGCTTGCTCAATCGTCTCAATCAGCCGCCTACACTCCGTGATACTCCCAAGCAAATTGTCTATGAAGAGTCTGTCGTAACCGAGGTGATCGAAGAATCACTACCATCTGTCGTCACGATCGGCATCTCAAAAACTACCGCAGGATCAACATTTGAGATTAATCCGTTTGATCCTTTTGATAGCTTTAACCGTACTCCAGAAGGTGAGCGTACCATCGAACAAAATATCGGTAGTGGATTCATCATCTCTGCCGATGGCCTGATCATCACCAATAAACATGTGGTCTCCGATACAGATGCTACATATCAAGTGCTTGATAATGATCAAAAGAAATACAATGTAGAGCAGATTTATCGTGATCCTTTAAATGATTTAGCAATTTTGAAGATCAATGCTAATAATCTAAAACCACTAAAACTTGGGGATTCATCAAAACTTCAACTAGGACAGATGGCTATTGCTATCGGTACGCCTCTTGGCGAGTTTCAAAATACGGTGACAACTGGTATTGTGTCAGGTATTGCTCGTGGTATCACGGCTGGGTCACCGTTTGAAGGATTTGTCGAAAAGCTTGATAATGTAATTCAAACAGATGCTGCTATCAGTCCTGGTAACTCTGGTGGCCCATTACTGAACTCTTCTGGCGAAGCAATTGGTGTCAACACAGCTATCGCCAGTGAAGGACAGAATATTGGTTTTGCTATCCCGATCAATGTCGTCAAAACCTTGATTCAAACATTTGAAAGTAATGGTGGTACATTTGAACGACCATATATTGGTGTCCGCTATCAAATGCTTGATCAACGTACCGCAGTGCTCAATGATCTCGTCCAAGGTGCGTATGTCGAGTCAGTAGTTGAAGATTCACCAGCTGCTAAAGCAGGTATTCAAGCCGATGATATCATCACAGAGTTTGATGGTAAAAAAATTGAAGGCGACGATGCGGAAAGCTTAACCAAACTGATCCTGGATAAAAATATCGGCGATCGAGTCGGCATCAAATACTGGAGAAATGGCGAAATACAGACCGCGGTGCTGACACTTGAAGGATTTAGTGAGTGATTTTCTCTTCGAGTGCTTGCTTTTGTGCTTTAAATATCTCACCATTTAAAACAATAGAAATTACTGGGGTGACTAATCCTTGATTCATTAAGCTTCCTAGATCTGCTTCCTCTTCAGGACCAATCCCTATGAAACTCACAAATATAGTATGATCTGTTGCGACATCTCCCACTCTCGTAGCGAAAGTTGCTGAAGGTACTTCTTTAGAAGTAATTACAGGAACAACTGTTTTTCTTTCTACACCTTTAACTTTTTGTGTTCTTTCTTCCTCACTTATAGTTGTGACAGTGCGATTCAATCTTAAGCGTGCGTTCCAATCCGAACCTACGAAGTGGCTGAACTTTTTCTGAATATCTTCTTTTCCAACTGCAACTGTTTGTTTTATAAAGTCATTCCAAGTCTCGCCTTGAGCCAAAACACCCATTTCTTGAGCTAATGTTTGTGTTACAGCAGTATTAATTTTCATGGCTCCTGTATAAGATCCTTCATTAGGATTGTTTGAATCGTACCAAAAAGGAGGAATTGTATATGCCATTGCACCTGTAGCTTCAGTTGTCGATGCTATGTGAGCTGCAAGGCGATCCATGTGTCTAGCTATTTGCATGCCTGGAGTTCTTAGATCTCTTAGCTCAGGGCTTACAGAACTAAAAGGTATTTTTTTAGATACAGTAACTAATTCCGCGACACCAGGTAATAGACTTGCTAAGCGTAAATCATTGGGGTTGTAGTTTGAAGGAAGCGTACTAACTATACTATTAGCATCAAGCATATCGACATGTACTTGTGGTTCTAGTCCTGCTACTGCATCTTCGACAGCACTTTCATAATGAAATGGAGTATCTGATGGATATGCGGGAGTGAGAATTACATGATTTCGTTCAATATTGAGTGACATAGTATCTTATAGATTTGTAAACACGGATATTATACTATGTACTCCACTGATTGCAAATTTATATATAATTGCTGACCACACTGGATAGTTTCAGCTAATTTTGGTATAATATACCTATGGAAAAAGAGATAAATAACACAGTTTTACATCATCACCTCAGGTAATCGGAGGTGTATTCCATATGGTCTAACCCTCCGAAACGGAGGGCTTTTTTTTGCTTTTTAGGATTATAATTACATTTAAATTATGAATAACGTACAAACACTTAAAGGATTTAGAGATTTCTTGGGACAGGATGCTCGCAAAAGACAGTGGCTGAAAAATACAATTGCCACAGTTTTTGAACGCTTTGGATTTGAACCACTTGAAACACCTACACTTGAATATGAAGAACTATTACTTGGTAAATATGGCACTGAAGCCGATAAGCTGATCTATAGCTTCGAAGATCGTGGCGCACGCCGTGTAGCACTACGATATGATCAAACTGTGCCTACAGCTCGCATCATCGCTCAAAACAAAGGACAGCTTCCATTGCCGTATAAACGGTATCAGATTCAACCTGTTTGGCGAGCTGATAAACCACAAAAAGGACGCTATCGCGAGTTTGTACAGTGTGATGCAGATATTATCGGTACCAATGCCACAGCTGCTGATGCCGAAATCCTGGCTGTCTATGCAGCAATTTATGCAGAGATTGGAATTGAGTCATTGCAAATCCGCGTTAACGATCGAGAAGCGTTGATTCTGACACTTGCCAAAGCTGGTATTACACCTGATAACACGTTTAGTGTGATCCAAAGTATCGACAAACTTGATAAAAAATCAGAAGACGAAGTCATAGCAGAGCTTGAAAGCAAAGGGATTACAGCAGAAATCGCTCAAAACTTGCTACAGATGCTCGAAAAAACATCGATTTCTGAGAAACTTCAGTCAATTATCGATGCAGCTGTGGCTATGGGTGTCAAAAAAGAAAGTCTTGTTTTCACACCTACGCTTGCACGCGGTTTGGATTATTACACTGGTCTTATCTTCGAAGGAATCGTCCCAGAGTATGAATCTGGATCAGTCGGTGGGGGAGGAAGATATGATAATTTGATTGAGCAACTCGTCGGAGTACCAATGTCTGGAGTAGGCTTTGGTCTCGGATATGATCGCACCCTAGAAGCTGCTGAGATCCTAGGCAAAGTGCCTGCTTTTAGCTCAAGTGCACAAGTACTTGTGACAATATTTAATCCTGAGCTTGCATCAGAGTCAATGAAAGTCACCAATATGCTTCGCGAATCTGGTGTAACTGCTGAATGTTATCTAGATGCGACGAAAAAACTTGATGTGCAACTCAAATATGCAAATGCCAAAGGCATACCATATGTCGTCGTCATCGGTCCAGATGAAGCAGCAAAAGTGGTGGTAAAACTGAAAGATATGGAAAAACGAATAGAGAAGACACTTACTTTAATTGAGCTGATAAAAACATTTCAAAACGCTTAAATTGCTGGTCTTTTAAAATATACTTCGAAATATGAATTTCTTTCTTGTTCATTTTCATAATTGTAACCAACAATCTGACTGAAACCCCATCTGCAAAATGCTTGAGATGACCATGTTGCTGCGATAGCTTCATCCAGAGTATTACCTGTTTTAAGACATTTAGTCATCTGAATTCTATTCAGAGACCAATTGTACCATTTACCTCTCAGAGCACTTATATGCATCTCTTCTTGATCTAAAAAGCTTATTACACTACCTATAAATTGAGATGCAAACATATCGGGATGAGGAATATTAGTATCACCTTCCAAATCAATTATTCTGGTTAATATATCAAATTCTACAATTCCTAAACCTTGTGAATTATGAAAATAACTGGCTCGCATTCTATAGCGCTGAGCTTCATTTATAGCAATTAAATCAGCAAAATCTATTGTGTAAAATTGAGTTCCTTCTTCTTGATATCCCCCTAAGCTATATGTAAGTTGTCTACCAGATTCAGTAGTTATAATACTTGTTCTGATTTTGTCCCGTCTACTGGTATTCAGTAACAATTCTAAATCAAATCCGTTAGTACTCGTAATAAACGGATATTTTGCTTCTGGATGGGCCATACTTATTCACTTTGAGCCAATTTAATTGCTCTATGTTCATTCATTGCTTCTTGAAGACGTATGATGTCATATACATCACTCACTGCAAGAAGTGATGGTACCCATTTTCCTTGATCAAAATCTTCATAAGTCATTGGATCATGTAAGATTGAGTGTAAATCAAGAAAACGGGATTCATTTGGATGTAATATAACATTATTAATAATTTCTTCTTCAAACTGTTTTACTGGCTCTTTTTTCCATCCTAATCTGTTAATTAAATATTCAAGTTCAGGACTCATACCTTGAAATAGCAATAGTCGATCAAATCCTGGAGGTAATTCAAGTGCAGCTTTCTCGGTTAATCTAAATGGTGATCTGCTATGTAGGAGATTAGTACAAAAATCAAAAGCTTCCGTATCGATTGAAGGTATGGGGTATCCACGAGAATCAATAAGTTGTAATAAGCTTAAATAGGCATTATGATATAATTTAAAATCAAAATGAGGTAAGACAAGATTATATCTACTATAAGGCAATTGCCATAGTAAATTATTCTTTTCTTGTAAAGAATTTACAAAGCTCGGGTCAGCTGGTAAAAATTCATCTTTAGAGAGTTGACTACCCGAAACAAGTGGGTTTTGTTTTTCAATTAACATACTATATTATATCAAAGAAAAGTTACTTTTATTTTTATTATAAGATATGCAAATCAATACAAACATCGTCGTAATCGAAGCACTACCTGGTGCTGGAGGCGATGAATCTAAACTTTGGGGCAATGAGCTTCTCATGTCTTACTCACGTCATGCCGATAGAGCTGGTATGAAAACAGGCTGGCTCGGTGAGACTATGCTCAAAATCAAAGGTGATTTCGCATACAATACCTATAAATACGAAACTGGTGTACATCGAGTGCAACGAATACCTACAACAGAGCGCAAAGGAAGAGTACACACCTCAACAGCAGTAATCCTTGTCACACCTCAGATCCCTCAACAAGAAGTAAATATCGTCAACAGTGACCTCGAATGGCAGTTCTTCCGTGCAGGCGGTCATGGAGGACAGAATGTAAACAAAGTCGAATCAGCAGTACGCCTAATCCACAAACCATCCGGTGTCGTAGTAACATCAAGTCAAGAACGTTCTCAGCAAGCAAATCGTCAGATCGCACTTGAGTTGCTTGGTGGTAAACTGTTCCAACTTGAAGAAGAAAAAAAACGCGGACTGATGTTTTCATATGTCAAAGATATCGGCAATGGTGAGCGAGCAGAGAAGATCCGCACCTATAATTTCCCTCAAAATAGACTCACTGATCATCGTATCAACAAAAGCTTTCATAATCTCGAAGATATCATCGCTCAAGGAAAATGGGACAAAGTCTTCGAGGCGATGAAAGAATTGAAATAACTTACAGTCAGCATTGACAATTTACTGTCAAATCAATACCATTGATTAATGGTTAAAAAGAAGCGTAATCGTAATCTCCGTCAACTACTTCAATTGTCCGTCATTGGAGTTCTCGCCAGTTTAATTGGCATTGTTTCATTTTCCAATCTCAATGAAAAACGTCTTGTTTCACAAGCCTATGTCGAAAATAATACTGAAATAGGAGCATTGACTAATACCTTAGTATCTCAACTCGAAGAGTACAATAGCTTAAATCAACCTTTCGGTGATAAAACTAAAAAACGCTTAGTACAGTCAAATATCAATAAACTTGCTTTACAAAGATATCAGGCCATCAAAACCGCGGCACAAGCCAAAGATGAAACTATTTTAGAAACCATCTCACTTTCAAGTATCCGTAATAGTTTCCCAGCCAGCACCAAAAGATATATAGAATCAAATATAAAGAAAAAAAGTAAACTGCAGACGTTGCATGTCCATGGACATCAAGCTCAAACTGAACTAAATGGTTATAAGTACAGTCTCCAAGATACTCAAAAAACCAAACTTATATTTGCTGATTCTGATCCATTTATATCTTCTGACTCTTTGGTAGAGGTACAGGGATACAGTTTTACTGCAGATAACTCTTTAATCTTGACTAGCACACCACAAGAGAAGACCGGGATATTAGCGCAACAATACTCAGTGCCGAAGACTACCGGTACACGTAATCATGTCATCACTCTTATTGAATTTGGCTCATCTGAATATGAAGAAACCTTACCTGACAATGAAAAACAAAGATTAATAAGCTTTACAGAAAATGTATTAAATAATTACTACAAAGAAAATTCCTTTGATCAATTAGATTTTAATATTTCTGATTTCCGCATAATCACTCTTCCTCAAGAATATAATACTGATAGTGACGATTCGACTATTTGTTTAAAAAATAACCAGCGCATTCATGACTACTTAATAAATAGACTAAATACCAACTCAGATGGATATATCTACTTACTTCCCGGTGAGTGTACATATGCCACTGACGACAAAGTCGGTAAAGCAAGTGGATGGGGAAGTATTGGCGGACAACCCGCAGTAAGCTGGATTCATTTTGGTGATGATACCTTTTTATTAAGTTCATTGACCGAATCACTCGGACCGGTTTACCACGAAATCGGACATAATCTTGGACTATGGCATGCAGGTTATATGCAATGTAACGGATCTATAGCTAATAATAATACTTACATTACCAATAATCCTTTTTGTGAAAACATCGTAGATTATGGTGATACTCAGGATGTGATGGGTATAGCAGTAAGCAAGACTCATTTTAATGCTCCACATAAAAATCAACTTGGATGGATCAGCTCAAATAATGTCGCTGACGCCAAAAATCTCAGTGTCGACAACCCACAACGTTTTGAGATAGCACCCATAGAAACCCAAAATCAAGATAGATCACTAAAACAAATGATTGTAGTAAATCTTCCATCTAACCCTGACTACTATTACTACATCTCATATCGAAGACCTATTGGTTTTGACAAGAATATTCCAGCCTCAATAGTGAATGGCGCAAGTATACATATTATCAATGAGGCTCAAATGGATACAAGTCTACTCATACATCCACGACTCGGAGTGAACTCAAATACTACTGCGGAAACTGCGGCTATGGTTGATGGCGAATCATATATTGATACTCTAAATAATATCCGCATCCGTCAAGTATCTCACTCAGACACAAGTGTTATAGTTGAGATTTCTGCAGTAACACAACTATCGACCACTCCCACCAAATCACCCACAACACCGACCGTAACACCTACCCCCGTACTGATTGTAAATCCCGAACTCGGCGGTACCGCTTGTAGATCAGGCGAATGGGTCTGTAATAGTCAAGCAAAATGTGCAAACTTCGCAATACAAACGTTATTTAACACATATTGGTGTAATGGCGAAGCGCAATGGAAGTGGGAAGCTGCAGATAACTCGAATAGTTGCGGAGGTGCTTTATCCAAACCACGTACTCAGGGTTGCTAAAAAGATTGTTGTCGATTAGCTTTTTTCTGTTATAATATAAATCTTATGAAAACGATTCACCCACAATTCTTTACCGACGTCCAAGTTACCTGTTCATGTGGAAACTCTTTCACAACAGGCTCAACCAAGCAAAGTATCTCAGTCGAAGTATGTGCAAAATGTCATCCTTTTTATACTGGAGAACAACGTTTCTTAGATAGTAAAGGTAACGTGGATCGATTCAACAAACAAATGCAACAAGCTCAAGCTTATAAAACTAAGTTTGGTGATAAGAAAAAAGAGAAAAATAGTAAAGGTAATAAAGAAGGCAAATCACTTCGAGAACTTCTCGGAGAAGCATAATCTTATCCCTGAGCTCGTCGAAGGGTTGCTTTTGCTCGAATCATCTTTTATAATACAAGCTCACCAAGACTTTAGGCTTTCCACTCGTTGGATTTAAGATATTATCATTTCCTAAAGGAGTATCCGATTTATCGGATCAAGTGAACACATATGGCAAACTCTAAAAAAGCATCCTTAGTCGATGCATTAACCTCATCATTACAAGAAACTTCTCACTTTGCTCTCGTCTCATACGGCAAAACAGCCCACAAAGATCTTGAAGCTGTACGTAAGGAACTTAAAAAGAATGATGCAACTCTTAAAGTCATCAAAAACACTCTTTTTGAAAAAGCTGTCAAAAAGCTTGCTACAGAAAAAAGTGAAATGAAAACAATCAAAGAAAAAATGTTTCCTTTGAAAGAAACAACAGCCCTTCTGATGCTTCAAGGTGAATGGATCAATGGACTAAAAGCATTTCATAAACTCAGTAAAACCAATGAATTTCTTTCATTCAAGATGGGCTATGTCGACAATCAAGTCTATGATACAGCTCAACTTGAGAAATTAGCTCTGCTCCCAGGTCGTCAAGAACTGATGGCAAAGCTTATCGGAAGTATGAAGAGTCCTATGTCTCGTACAGCTCGTGCAATGAAATTCAATATGCAGAAATTAGTTTTTGTGTTATCACAAAAATCACAACAAGAGAACGGATAATATTATAATTTCCTTGAAAGTGAAGGGAGGTGTCAGAAAATCATGGCAGACGAACAAAAAACAGAAATAGAATTAAACGAAAAATTGCAAAAAATTGCAAAACAGATTGAAGAGCTTACCGTTGTTGAATTAGCAGACCTCGCAAAATATCTCGAAGAGAAATTCGGCGTGTCAGCAATGCCAATGATGGCTGGACCAATGATGGCTGGTGGTGCCGCAGCAGATGCAGCGCCCGCAGAAGAAAAAACATCATTTGATGTCGTACTCACAGCAGCTGGAGATAACAAATTGAACGTTATTAAAGCAGTTCGTGAACTTCGCCAAGACTTAGGTCTTATGGATGCTAAGAAAATGGCCGAATCAGCACCACAAACTATTCTTACTGGTGTAAAGAAAGATGAAGCAGAAGCCGCAAAAGCAAAACTTGAAGCAGCTGGTGCAAAAGTGGAACTAAAATAATCACTTTTATCTAAACCAAAACTTGTCTCTCACCGCAAGGTGGGGGACAGAAAGAGGGCCTCGTAGAAAACCACATGTTTTCTTCGAGGTTCTTTTTTTGGGAAAGAATTGACATTAACAAAATGATTGTATTAGAATCTTACTAATACATGAAAACTCGCAAAGCTAATCAATCAAAAGCCTTGTCTTTTAAATCTCTTCGTAAAAATTTAGCCCCCTTCTTACTCATAACTGGTTTAGTAATAGCAGTTGTAATTACACTATTCGCTAATCAAATCCAACGTATATATAACAGCTCAGCTGGCTACACTCCTCCTTTATCAGCATTACCCAGTGGAAATTATTTATATATTAACTCTTCGATTAATAGTACCTATCCACAACTAAGATACGAATCTCAATCTTTTAATCTTGCAGGAAATGTAAATTATGACTTAATGACAACTCATGCCGTATATAACCTTACAGGTGATGGCGAAAACCGTGGTGTACGTATAGCGCTTTTCTGTAATAATCCCGGTTTACAAGATGAAGGGGGAGGTTGTTACAGAGCTGACAATATATGGATTCCCCTTAATACTATCCTTGAAGAAATTCGTTTAACACCAGAAAATACACCTCAAAGAAACTGGAATAAATTACAAAACTCACCACCTAAATCTCTAAGATTTAGTCGTGATAACAATAATGTAGCCATCAGAGTTTTCGCAAATAAAGGAAGTGAAGTTGCTATTGATAGAGTGAGAATAATAAACCAAGATACAGGTCCAGATACATATAATTATGTACCAAATGGCAATTTTGATGATATTAATATCGTTGGTCTGACAGCAAGCGTGCCCAGTGACTATATATATCTACCAGAGAATCTCATCTCTATGGGTGCACGAGTAACAAATGGAAATGGAGTAGTAATCTTCAGAAATCGCACGATAGCTATTACCACGCAACCTTCACTTTCATATGAATTTACAGCTTCTCAGAGCACAAATTATTCAGCATCAACAAGCTTCCAACTCAAGAAAAAACGTAATAATCAGTGCGGGTCACTTGTAATCAATATGTTTAAAAACGGGTCTTTTATTAAAACTATAGCTACACCTTTAACTAGTCTTAATGTGAATACTCCTACTAGCATGACTGTAAGCGAAAATGCTAATGCAAACGATACAATTAAATTCCAAGTAACAATTAATCCTATATATAATGCAAGTACCAATTGTTCAATTGATAATGGTGGGTATGAAATTGAACTAGATAATTTAGTCGTAAAGCGTAATGGAACAACAATTAATATTAATCCAGAGTTTAATAATCAAAGTCAAGTTAGTTACGAAAGCGCACAACCAGCTAACTGGGGCGGTGCAACAAACAATATATCTTATAGCTTCGGTGGCGCAGTACTAATTAATGATTTGCTACCTACACCTCAACCAACAAATAATCCTCAACCGACTAACAATCCACCTCCTCCTTTGCCCACATCACAACCAACAAACAATCCGCCACCCCCTCCACCACCAAATGGTGGCTCACCAAATCCAACTGTTACAGCACCACCATACTTACAAAAATAAATATTGTAGTAGTTGGATATTAACCCTTTTATAGCTCAACAGTTTGTGTTATAATCTTTTTTTATGGTAAAAAACACACAAGAACAAGAATACGGATCAGATCAGATTGTAGTATTGGAAGGCTTAGAACCCGTACGTAAGCGCCCTGGTATGTATATCGGCACCACAAGTCAAACTGGTGTCAATGAATGTCTTCGTGAAATCGTCGATAACTCCGTCGATGAAGCTCTAGCAGGCTACTGTGATCAGATCGTCGTCATCCTTGAAGAAAATGGTTATTACACTGTGCATGATAATGGCCGCGGTATTCCAACCGATCTTGTGCCCAACTACGGTGTCTCTGCTCTTGAGCTCGTCATGACTCGTCTCCATGCCGGTGGTAAGTTCGAAGGAGCTGCTTACAAGATCTCTGGAGGCCTCCATGGTGTCGGTGCATCTGTTGTGAATGCTTTGTCAGTTGATGTTATCGTCGAAGTAAAACGTGATGGCAAGATCTATCGCCAAGAATACAGTCGTGGTATACCTAAAGGCAAAATTGAGATTGTGAAAGATTCCAAACTAAATAGTCCGTTTGAACGTGGTACATCTACTACCTTCCTACCAGATCCTGAGATCTTCAAAGAAACAACTGAAATCAACTACAATACGTTCAAAAAACTGATCAAAGAACGTGCTTATCTCCATAAAGGTATTTTACTGAAAGTCAACAATCTTAAGAAGAAAAGTCGTTACTCATATTACTTCGATGGTGGTATCGTCTCCATGATCCGTGAAATGAATCGAGGCAAAGATATCACTCATGAGCCAATCTACCTCACCAAGCAACTTGATGACAAAGAAATCGAAGTCGTACTGCAATATAATGATTCACTTGCAGAAAATATCCAGTCTTATGTAAACACCATCAATACTCATGAAGGTGGAAGTCATCTCACCGGATTCCGTACAGCTCTCACAAAGACAATTAATGCTTATGCCAAGAAAACTGTTTCTGAAAAAGAACTCAAAGAATCACTTTCTGGTGAAGATATCAAAGAGGGACTTACTGCAATTATCTATCTCAAGATGCCTTCAACCAATTTACAGTTCGAAGGTCAGACCAAAGGTAAACTCGGAAACTCAGAAGTGCAACCATTTGTGCAGCAAGCAGTTGCTGAACACTTAGAAACATATTTTGAAGAAAACCCACGTACAGCTAAAGAAATTTTAGGAAAATTATTACTTGCACAACGTGCTCGCTTAGCTGCAAAGGCTGCCAAAGAAGCAGTGCTACGAAAAGGCGCACTTGAAGGCTCAGCTCTACCTGGTAAGCTCGCTGACTGTCAAGAAAAAGATCCTGCGAAATCAGAGGTCTTCATCGTCGAGGGAGACTCAGCCGGTGGTAGTGCCAAAGGTGGACGAGATCGACGCACTCAAGCTATTTTGCCACTCTTCGGTAAAATTTTGAATACAGAACGTTATCGTCTCGATCGCGTCATCACCTCAGATAAATTCAAAGATTTAATCATCGCAATCGGTGCAGGTATCGGAGATCAACTCAATGCTGATAAAGTCCGTTATCACAAAATCATCATCATGACCGATGCTGACATCGACGGTTCACACATCAAGACGCTTTATCTGACCTTCTTCTTCCGTCATCTGACGCCTATCGTCGAGCGCGGACATGTCTATGTCGCAGTCCCACCTCTATATAAGATGACCATGGGCAAAAATAAACAATACTTGTATGATGATGCTGCCAAAGAAGAGTACATCAAAGCTCATCCCGATGGTAAATACTCTGTGCAACGCTTCAAAGGTCTCGGTGAAATGAACGCCGAAGAGCTCTGGGAGACGACTATGAATCCTGAAACACGTTTACTCAAACAAATTACTGTTGATGATGCTGTGGAAGCTGATGAAACATTCCGCATGCTCATGGGTGAAGACGTCCCACCACGCAAGAAATTTATTACAACTCATGCCAGTATGGCAAACCTTGATGTGTAATTATTAGAAATTTATATATTTAACTATGGATTTATCAAAACTAAGCACCGGCAAAAACCCACCAGCAGAAGTGAATGTACTCATCGAGATTACTCAAGGAACTTACGTAAAATATGAAGTCGATAAAGAAAGTGGCTATGTGATGGTCGATCGCTTCAGTTATACCTCAATGCCATATCCGTTTAACTACGGATTCATCCCAAACACCAAAGCAGAAGATGGTGATCCGACAGATGTACTCGTCATCTCTTCGCAGCCTGTCACACTTGGCACCGTGATCGCGGTCCGTGTCATCGGTATGCTCGAGATGGAAGATGAAGCAGGTATTGATACCAAGATCATCGCTGTCCCAACCAAAAAAATTGATCCATTTTATGCAAATGTCGAAGAGATCACCGATCTCGATCAAGCCACTCTGGCAAAGATCAAACATTTCTTTGATCATTACAAAGAGCTTGAACCAAATAAATGGGTCAAAACTAAAGACTTTTTAGGTAAAGAAAAGGCCTATGAATCAATTACTCAATCAATGAAATAAATTTTTAAACCTATGACGAATATTCAACTATCACCGATATCTCAGGAAATGAAGAAAGCGTATCTCGATTACGCTATGTCTGTTATCGTGGCTCGCGCACTTCCAGATGTTCGTGATGGTTTGAAACCAGTACACCGACGTATTTTATACGCGATGTTCAAGATGGGTTTGACCGCAGGTAGTAAATACTCCAAGTCAGCCAAGGTCGTTGGTGAGGTCTTAGGTAAATACCATCCACACGGTGATGTCCCGGTCTACGATGCATTAGTTCGCCTTGCACAAGATTTCTCAATGCGTTATCCGCTCGTAAATGGTCAAGGTAACTTCGGCTCAGTCGACGGTGATCCTCCTGCTGCTATGCGTTATACCGAAGCCAAGCTGACCAAGATTGCTGAAGAACTCCTTTTTGATATCGATAAAGATACTGTGGTCTGGATGGACAACTTCGATGGTAGTTTACAAGAGCCACATTTCTTACCAGCCAAATTACCAAACTTATTACTCATGGGTGCCGAAGGTATCGCAGTCGGTATGGCCACCAAGATCCCACCACACAATCTGACAGAGGTCATCGATGCAGTCCTTTTCATGATCGATAATGCCAAAAACAAAGATGATGTCAAAGATGAAGTTGCAGCAGTCCCATCACAAGAGCTGACAGAAGCTCCACCTGCTGATATCGCAGAGCTCGTAAACGAAGATTCACATCTTACTGTGATCGAACAACAACAAAGAAAACTCTTATTTGAAGCTACTCTTGAAGATCTGATGGTACATATCAAAGGTCCAGATTTCCCAACATCAGGTGCAATCTATGGTATCAATGAAATCAAACAAGCTTATCAAACCGGTCGTGGTAAGATCTTGATGCGTGGTATCGCCGATGAAGAAGATATCGGCAAAGGCAAGATGGCAATTGTGATCACCGAGCTTCCATATCAGGTAAACAAAGCCAATCTCGTCGCCAAAATCGCACGTCTCGTCACTGATAAGAAAATTAAAGGTATCACAGATCTGCGTGATGAATCTGATCGTGAAGGTATGCGTGTCGTAATCGAGCTCAAACGTGATGCTCCATACAAAAAAGTCCTCAATAATTTATACAAACACACTGAGTTGCAAACGACATTCCCGGTCAACATCGTCGCACTTGTCGACGGTACACCTCAGACACTTTCACTGAAAACAATCCTTGAACAGTATATTCAACATCGTATCAACGTCATCCGCAAACGATCTGAACACGAACTTGCACAAGCGAAACACAGAGCCCATATCCTCGAGGGTTATCTGATTGCACTTGATAATATCGATGAAGTAATCAAAATTATCCGTGGTTCAAAAGATGAACCCACCGCCAAAGCTGCATTGATGTCTTCATTTGGACTTTCTGAAATCCAAACTCAAGCAATCATGGAGATGCAACTACGCAGACTTACAGGATTGGAACGATCTAAGATCGAAGATGAGCTTGCCAAACTCCGTGAAATCATCGCATATCTTGAAGATCTATTGAAAGATGTCTTCAAGATCCTCAAAGTCATCAAAGATGAGCTTGCTGATATCAAGGAACGTTTCGGCGATGCACGTCGTACCAAAGTCTTCAAATCTCGCCCAGGCGAGATCACTGATGAGATGTTGATCACCAACAAAGAAGTAATCGTCGTCCTCACTAAAGAAGGTTATGTCAAACAAGTACCAGAAGAAACATTCAAGCTCCAAAAACGTGGAGGAAAGGGCGTCACCGGTATGTCTGTCAAAGAAACTGATGATATCTTCTATATCACCACAGCCATGACTCATGACTATATGCTGTTCTTCAGTAATCAAGGACGCGTCTTCAAGACTCGTGTCTGGGAGATCCCACAAGGCTCACGCACCTCAAAAGGTACAGCCATCGTCAATTTGTTGAATCTAAAACCAAACGAAATTGTGACATCGGTCTTATCTTTCAATGAAGAAGAGCTTACAGCTAAAAAAGAAACACAGATTATCATGATGACCAAAAAAGGACTCGTGAAAAAAACCTCATTTGATCAGTATGCCAACATCCGCAGTAACGGACTGATCGCAATCAACCTGGGTGGCCAAGACGAATTACTCGTCTCTAAGATCACTGACGGTAAGATGAATGTCATGCTTGTGACCAAACATGGTAAAGCCATTCTCTTCAAAGAATCTGAGGTCCGCTCAACTGGTCGTGCCTCACTGGGAGTCAAAGGCATGGATATCACCGAAGGTGATGATGTCGTTGCCGCAGATGTCTTCACAGCCACAGATCTCAAAAACGACTTACTTGTCATCGGTGAAAAAGGTATTGGTAAACGCGTCAATCTGACTAACTTCCGTGGACAACACCGAAGTGGCAAGGGTATTCGCATCGCACCAGCTGGTGAAAAGATGGGTGATATCGCCTTCGTCGAGATGATCCGTCCTGAAGATGCAACTGTCATTATTACGAGCTTAAACGGTCAGGTCGTCCAGACTGAGCTTAGTAAGATCCCTTCTTACTCACGTTCAGCCAAAGGCGTCATCTTGATGCGTTTCTCAGATAAAGAAGACAAGGTAGTGAGTGCTACATTTATCTAAGAGTGTAATAAGGTATAATACTTGCATTACAAAGATCTCTTTTGAGGTACTTATAACGCATGATCATACCCTGTAAAGAAATTACTACTGAGCTCGAACACCACCTAACTGATACTGTAACGCTTCTTAAACAACGGGGGATAGTACCTCGACTTGTCACATTCTTACTTGATGACTCTCCAGACCAACTATCATTTGTCACAATCAAACGTAAACTAGCGCTGCGTATTGGCGCAGAGTTTATCTTAAAACATTACCCACAACCTCCCTCATTTACTGATATCCTCGAAGAGGTGAAACAAACAGCTGCAGATCCACTGACCACCGGTATTATCATCCAACTTCCGCTGCCAGAAGGTTATGATAAACAACAGCTGTTTAATGCTTTGCCTCCACTTAAAGATATTGAAGGACACACTGCAGAGTCACAGTTTCATTTTCCACTGGCACTTGCTGTGGCAAGTGGACTAAAGTTTCTCAGTACTCAAGATACCGCAAATGCAGTAATTGAACTTCCTGATGATAGAGCATTACTACAAGAATCAGTGAATAATAAGACTATCGTGATCGCAGGTCGGGGAGAAACAGGAGGTCGTCCGATTGCAGAATTGTTTGATGAACTTGGAATTGTATATCAGATCACACATTCACAAACAACAGACGCTCAATCAATCTACCGATCTGCAGATATCATCATCACTGCAACTGGTAGAACAATTTTACATGCTGAAGATCTAAAGCCTGGTGTCACTTTGCTCAATGTAGGACTTCATAAAAACGATGGCAAACTCAAAGGCGATTATGAAGAAACTGAAGTAGAGCAGAAAGCTGCATGGTATACCAAGACTCCTGGTGGACTCGGACCCCTGGATGTACTATATCTCTACAAAAATCTGATTGAAGCTGCTATAAAACAACATGAATAACTGTATCGTGATCACGGGACAAACTGCTACCGGCAAAACCTCACTCGCGCTTCGGTTAGCTCAAACTCATAACGGTGAACTGATCAACGTCGATTCACGTCAAGTTTATAAAAAACTAGATATTATCACGGGTAAAGATATCACAGCTGACTCTCAGTTTACATTAGTCGAAAAAATGGGCGATTTTGAGATTGGATACTACATGCTTCACGGCACAAAAATCTGGTTGTATGATATCGTCCATCCCAAGCAGTTGTTTTCAGCAATTGATTATGCTGTTTGTGCTCTTCGCGTGATTGAAATTTTAGAAAAACAAGGAAAAACTCCAATCATCGTGGGAGGGACATATTATTATCTGAAAAACCTACTGTACGGACATATCGAGACAATAAGCGAGCCTGATGAAAAGCTTCGAGCAGAGCTTAATATAAAAGATATTAGCGAGATACAAGAGATTCTCAAAACAAAAAAACCTAAGTTATTTGAAAGTCTCAACAATAGCGAAAAACATAATCGTCACCGACTTATCCGTAAAATCGAGTTACTCAATCAACCACAAGTAAACTCAAGTACTAACAACATCGGATTGAGTGAGACGCATGATGTACAAATGATTGGCTTGCACTACGAAAAAAATACTGACCTGGAAACTGCTATCACAAAACGGGTACATGATCGGATAGAGCAAGGTGCAATAGCCGAGGTAGAGAATCTTTTAAAAGCAGGCTATACCTCAACCGATCCTGGTTTAAGAACGATCGGATATATACAAATAATGCAGTATTTAACAAAAGAACTTACATTAGAAGAAATGATACAGATCTGGATCACAAAAGAGATCCAGTATGCAAAACGCCAAAAAACCTTCATACAAGCTGATACAACAATCCAATGGTATTCTCCTCTTGATACTGATCACATTATTTGAAATAATGTTCAGATATGGCAGATCAGCAAGAGCACCCTTACTCTGAAATTGATGTGGAACAAGCCGCAAAAGCGATTGATGAGCATAAAAAAGTCACCATCATCAAACCCACATCACTAGATTTTCTCAAAGACAAACATAATCTTATCTTGTTAGGATCAGCTGCGTTCTTCATTATTAGTCTGATTTTTTGGATAACGGTTGTCTTATAAACCTATGTTTACAACCAAAGCCAAAATTATCGTTTCAATTATCTTTGCCACTCTGGGTGTGGCATTATTTGCATTGAGTATCGCAATCCAACAACAACGTATCACGACGAGTTCTCGAGCAGATGGTGGGCCATGGAATCAGTGTCAAGATGGTGAAGGTAATCCAGCGCCCTGTGGAAGCTGTTCAATCTCTCTCAATGGCACTTCAGTCCAGTATCGTTGTCAGCTCGTGTGTAAACCAGGAAGTGAATGTCCACAAGCAACCTACAACATAGCTCATCGTTGGGAAAAATGTCAAAACCCTGGAACTGGCTCATGTACAGGAAGCTCTTCTGATTATATAAGCTCTGGTGATTTAGGCGGCGATGGTCCATGGATCATACAGTCACCACCTACACCAGGAAGTTCAGCTACACAAACCTCAGTACCTCAAAATGGACCTGGCACCGCTACATTTCCAGCAATAACATGTGGACGCATACAGCTTGATGTTCAGATGACAGATACTGGCACTAATCCTGCTGGTGTAGTCTATGACTCAGGTGTAAGCTGTGTACCACCCACTCAGCCGCCACAACCAACAACTCCACCTCAGCCAACGACACCACCAGGCCCATCATCACCGCCACAACCGACTAGCACACCACGTCCGACAACACCACCAGGTCAGCCAACATACACACCTGTTCCAACCACACCGCCAACTAATACACCAATCCCGACCAATACACCAACGCGCACTCCAACACCAACAAATACGCCTACAAACACCCCAACAGCTACACCAACGCGTCCACCCACACCAACAGCAACACCGACTCGTACACCGACCCCAACGCCAACAGCGACGAATACACCAGTGCCGACAAATACTCCAGCTCCAACGAACACACCGATGGCTACAAACACACCACTTCCACCGCCACCAACCAATACGCCATTGCCACCTGTGCCAACAGATACACCTGTTATCGTCCAAGCAGCACCAACCAACACGCCTCCACAAGCATTGGTTGTCAACAATCAGCCACCAGGTATCACACCTTGGGTCTTCATCGTAATCCCATTCGCACTCGTGATGCTCGGCTTACTGCTCTGATCTTTGAGTTCATTTATAAGTCATTCTGGTAAGTGGATGCATTGAACGTATCCAGAATCTGACATTGAGCTTGACGAAATGTCATCCTGAGCGTAGTTGAAGGATCTTTCAGAATATAGACTGTGGACAAGCTAGCGTGACAATAAAGTAGAAAGTTTTTTAAGTCGGAGATTACTGTTTACGGAAGAGTTTCTGGAAAGCTTCTTTTGGTACTTCGACACGACCGATCATCTTCATCTTCTTTTTTCCTTCTTTTTGCTTTTCGAGCAGCTTACGTTTGCGGCCGACATCACCACCACCCACGACCTTACTACCTTTGACAAGCACGTCTTTACGGTATGCCGAAATGCGTTCAGATGCGATGAAACGACCTTTGTATTTGGCTTGAATCTTGATCTCAAACTGTTGGCGAGGAATCAACTCTTTGAGTCTTGTAGTAATCTCTCTGGCTTTTTCGACTGAGCGATCTGCGACGACGATATCTGAGAACTCAGCAATTTCATCGTCATTAATCATGATGGTAAGCTTATCTGCGGTTACTTCTTGATAGCGCATAAACTCCCAGTCAAAAGATGCATAGCCTGAGGTGATAGATTTCAAACTATCGAAAAAGTCTGAGATCATCTCAGACAACGGAAGTTCATAAGTTAAGGTAAGCTGAGCAGCATTATCCATCGTGATAAACTGTCCACGATAATCTTCACAGAGCTGCATCACAGCACCTGCATAATCTTGAGGCGTAAGGATAAAAATTTTCACAATCGGCTCAAGATATACATCACCTTGCATCTGATAATCTACTTGCGGTGGTGTAAGAATCAAACTAAGGTTGTATTCACGCTCGAGACGCTCTCGTATCACATCTGCGTGCAGCAGTCCAAGGAATCCGACACGAAATCCTGGTCCCAGCGCTTTACTGTAAATAGGGGAGAACTCGAGTGATGAATCATTGAGATAAATTTTGTCGAGTGCTCTCTTCAAGTTTTCATAATCACCACTATCAGTCGGGAACATCGAAGCATAGACCATTGGTTTTACTTTTTTGTATCCTGAAAGGGCTTGACTGACGCGTTTTTCATCAATGATCGTATCACCGACTCGGACAGCATGAATATCTTTGAGACTCGTGACGATATAACCGATCTCACCTGCAGTGATCTTCGGTTTAGCATATAAATCAGGGGTAAAAATACCAACCTGAGTTGACTCAAACTTTATATCACTTGCGTTTAAAACTGCTTTGATCCCTTTTTGTGCAGATCCAGCGACTACACGCACAAAAGCAATAACGCCTTGATGTGGGTCAAAATAAGAATCGAAGATCAATGCTTGAAGAGGAGTCGTATCGTTTTCATCAATTTGGGGTGCAGAAATACGAGTGATGATAGCATCGAGTACTGCTTGTACATTCTCACCTGTCTTGGCTGAAACACCGATAATATCTTCTTCGGGAACGCCTAAAAATGTCACAATTGCGGCAGTAGTCTTTTCGACCTGTGCACTTGGGAGATCAATTTTATTGATGACCGGGATAATTGTTAGATTTTTCTCAAGAGCCTTATACGTGTTGGCAATCGTCTGAGCTTGGATACCTTGAGTTGCGTCGACCAGCAAAACGACACCTTCCACACAAGCAAGGGTACGATCTACTTCATAAGAAAAGTCGACGTGACCTGGAGTATCAATCAAGTTAAGAATGTATTCATTGCCATCAGGAGCAACGTACGGCATACGGACTGGCGCAAGTTTGATAGTGATGCCCCGTTCACGTGAGATCGGATTACGATCAAGCATCTGCTCTTCGTGTGATCCAGCTTTGATCGTACCAGTTTTTTCCATCAAACGATCTGCCAAGGTTGACTTGCCGTGATCCACATGAGCAATGATTGCGAAGTTACGGATATTTGACGTCATAAGGCTATATTATACAGTTAGCAGGAGCTAATTACGAATACTCAATGACACGAATGGTAGTAGCGCCACTTCCTTGGCCCCATTGTGCACCGTGTACGACGATCAATTTATCTTTTTTATGAATATACCCCTCAGCCATCAGATAGCGATAGACCTCTTCAAGTTCATTACTGGTGACCTCTGCAGCTTTTTTGACACCGAATTTAAAAGGATAAATCCCGAAATGGATTGATAATGCATCACAGAGTTTCTTGTCAGGAGCAAACGTAAATACAGGTACTTTTGGTCGATATCGTACAAGTGTACGAGCAGTTTTACCACTTTGTGAGAATACCAGGAAACCTGCAATTTTTTCTTGTTGTTCAGTATATTTGAGATACAGATTATATGCACTGTCGCAAATCATCTCTGTCGTATCACTCGAAGTAAACTCAATCTCATCACGAATATCAACACTAGCTCGAGTTTCATAAAAATTGACTGTTTTCGCCATTACCTGAACTGTTTCCAGTGGATAATCACCTTGAGCTGTCTCACCTGAAAGCATGACACAATCAGTATGATCATACACCGCATTGGCCATATCAGAGACCTCTGCGCGAGTAGGGTAAGGTGCATGAATCATGCTTTGTAACATCTGGGTAGCAGTTATCACCGGTTTATTTTTCAATAAACATTTATGAATGATCATTTTTTGATAGTAAGGTACCTGTTCGACCGGCATTTCGACACCGAGATCGCCTCGGGCTACCATGATGGCATCACTAGCATCGATGATTGCATCGATATGATCAATCGCTTTTTGTGTTTCGATTTTGGAAACAATCTGTGCTTTCACACCATGTTTGAGAGCTTCTTTGCGGACTACTTTGAGATCCTCAGCAGATCGTACAAAAGATAACGCCACAAAGTCAATTTCATGTAGTGCGGCTAGCTTAAGACCATCAAAATCGCGTTCAATAAGCACGGGAAACGGAAAGTCTGCACCTGGAATATTCATTGATTTACGATTGCCAAGAGTACCGCTATTCATGGCCTTAAGATATGTCTTCTTTTTATCTTTTTCGACTACGAAGCTAAATGCACCATCATCAGCGATGATTTGTTGTCCATCTTTGAGATGAACGATGATATCCGGATGACTAATAGTAAAGCCTTTCTCAGTACCATCCATCGCTTCTGGTCCAAAAAGCAACAGCTCGCTCTTAGCAATTTCCATGTTATCTGTTGGCATGAGAATGCGGATCTCTGGTCCTTGCAAATCGATCAGCGTTCCCACATGGGCATCAAGTTTTTTGGCGACTTCATTGACGAGTTTGATACGCTCACCATGCCACTCGACACTACTATGTTTGAAGTTGAAACGGAAGATGTTTACACCAGCTTTAATCAATTTTTCAATTTGAGCTGGAGAATCAGAAGCAGGACCAATAGTTGCAATAATTTTCGTTAGTTTATTCATATGTATGTAGTCGCATTGTATCTGAAAATCACTCACATGGATATATGAATTGGATACATATTGAATATTTATTTACTATGGGATATAATTATATCCTATGACAGCAGTTGACAGAGAACCAGTTTTGAAAAATAATGCTTTAGAAGAAGCTTTCCATAAGCTATCCCATGCTACTCCATCAGCTACAGATGCTCAACTTAGTAATTTGTATAACGTGTTTTATAGTAAATGGTTAAGTTGTCAACCTTCTGAAGATCCTTTGAACTATGGAAAGAGCTTTAGAGATCAATTTTTAAATATTGTTAATAATAATCGTACATACACGCACCCAAAATATCCACATGTGCCTAGAACATTTAGTGTTGGTAGAGGTGAAGACACAGTAACTGTCGAACCAGAATCAATAGGAAGAGTCCTGTTACATTCTGATGATATTATCATGGCAGGAATAGCACAATTTCACCCACCAGAATGTGGAGTTCCAACTGTTGCTTATGCATACAGAAGCGAATTGGATGATAATAGTGATATTCTAAACTTCTGTGTAGGCGAATTCTCAAAAAATAGCATTCCTTTATACCAAGCACTCCAAGCCTATTGGCATAACGGCTTTTTACATATAAGAATATACCTTAATAAAGAATATGACATTGTAGTTGAAGACAGAACTTTACAATTATATAAAGCTCTGACTGATTCTATTTTTATTGGCGATTACTCACAGCCTCAGGTACCTTCTTCCCAAGAGTTAAGATAATGCACCTGTTCTTTGGTCAGCTTATCCATCTTGATACCTTTACTGGTGAGCTTGAGTAGCGCAATATTGGCATCAATATCAGCTGGTAGGCTATACACTTTGTTCTCAAGTTTATTACGATGTTTCCAGATATACTCAGCTGCAAGTGATTGACCTGCGAAACTCATATCCATGACTGATGCAGGATGGCCATCAGCTGCGGCGAGATTCACGAGACGACCTTCAGCAAGCAGATAAATCTTGCGATCTCCGAAATCATACTCATCGACCATATTGCGTACACGAGTTACTTTCTTTGCTAACTTTTTAAGTGCTACTTTATTGATCTCGATGTCGAAATGTCCCGCTTGTGCCATCACCAGACCGGATTTGGCGACTTTCATATGAGCTTCATCGATGATGTGTTTACCACCAGTGACTGAGACGATGAAATCAGCTTGACGGATCGCATCTTTGATCGGCATCACTTGATAGCCATCCATGAGAGCTTCAAGTGCTTTGATTGGATCAATCTCACAGACGATCACAAGTGCTCCCATACCGCGTGCACGACTAGCGATACCTCGTCCACACCAACCGTATCCACAGACGACGAATACACTTCCTGCAAGCAGTTTATTCGTCGCTCGCATGAAGGCATCGATAGTGGACTGACCTGTACCATATCGATTATCAAACATATGTTTGGTCATGTTGTCATTCACAGCTACAACGGGGATCTTGAGGTCGCCTTTGGCTTCCATGGCCTTGAGACGGATCACACCAGTTGTTGTTTCTTCAGTCGAACCAGCCAAATCACCGAGTTGATTGGTACGAGTAGAGTGGAGGATACTCATCAGATCAGCACCATCATCCATAGTTTGATTTGGTTTCATATCAAGCACAGCGTTCAAGTGTGAGTAATATGTTTTATTATCTTCACCTTTGATTGCGTAGGTTGGGATATCAAAATCTTTTACCAGTGAAGCAGCGACTGCATCATTGGTCGAAAGAGGATTACTAGCACTTAAGTACACATCCGCACCACCAGCTTTGAGCGTAATCATCAGATTAGCTGTTTCTGAGGTCACATGAAGACAAGCTGCAAGAGTGACACCTTTGAGAGGTTTATCTTTCGTATAACGATCACGAATTTGTTGAAGTACTGGCATATCTCTGCGTGCCCATTCAATTAAATTCTTACCATCTTTCGCGAGTGCTAGATCTTTAACATCATGTTTTTTCATGTTGTATGTGTAATTAAATAATAATTAAGTTACCAATAATGTTTCCGCTCGAGCCATAATTTCATCTCGACTTGGAGTATGTCTGACAGTACCGAAGTTCTCAACAGCAAAACTAGCAAGTGCATTGGCTATACGCAGTGATGCGGCAAGAGGATTACCTTCGACGAGAGCGCCCACGAACCCACCACGCCATGCATCTCCCGCACCAGTTGGATCTTTTAGTTTATCGACTTTAAAACCAGAAACAGTGATAGTTTTTTCTTTGTCTTCAAAGCGTACTCCATCAGCTCCAAGGGTCGTGATAACAGCAATATTTTTAGCAGTAAGATCGGCAACTTTTAGCTTGAGCCTGCGCTCAATCTGGGCAATTTCATAATCATTTCCAATGACATATTTTGCCTCTTCGATGCCATATCGCAGATCATCATCACTGATCCAAGTCAGGGACATGCCTGGATCATAAAGATAAGAAATATGTTTTTTGACACAATGATCTTGTATATGGAGATATGCATTTAAATGATTGGCGGAGATGATGACGAAATCTTTTTCAGTAATCAATGAAAGATCAATCTGATTACCTTTTTCTGCTGCTCCATAATAAAATCCCCAGATCTGATTATTTGCATTATCGGTGATTACTTTACCAGTAGAGGTATACAGCTCTGAGTCGATGATCGATCCTTCATAGCTAATATTATTTTTTTTATAAAATGAAGTCAGCTCAGCATGATCTTGACCCATAGCTCCCAAAATGCGTGTGTTTTTATCAGTAATTCGAGTCAAGTTATACGCGATATTGGTTGCTGTACCACCAAGATGTTTGTTAAGAGTTTGTACTGCAAACGACACATTGATCTGATGTAATTTTTCTGGATGAAAGAAGTCTTTGAAGAAACCAGGGAAGTTCATGATATCATCGTAAGCTATAGATCCTGTTACAATTATAGAGTTATGAGCACTAAGTCCGGTCATTATAGGTGTCATTATACACAATGAAATCATACTTTTTTACAATAGTAATTCCGGTGCGTGAGATCAATGAATACCTCCTTCATGAGACACTTCCATCACTGACAAATCTCAACTATAAAGACTTTGAAACCATCATAGTCCCGGATACTGTCTCAGCTTATGATGAAGAACTTACCAACACATATTCATGGCTGAGGATCATCCCTGCAGAAGGACCTCCTGGTATAAAACGTGACATCGGTGCCAGTTATGCGAAAGGAGAGATCTTATCATTTGTCGATGATGATGTAATTTTGCCACCTGATTGGCTGACAAATGCAGCTAATATTTTCGCAAAATATAATCCTAAAATATTATGTGGACCGGGTATCTTACCCCCGTTTGCAAGTACGCTTGAACACATCTTTGACACAGCGCTCAGCTCTCCTGTGGGGAGCGGAGGATACACGTATCGCTTTACGAAACAATCGTCACGCATGGTTGAGGATTTTCCAGCTATGAATCTCATGATCCAAAAAAGTATCTTTGACGAAGTCGGGGGATTCCAAACCCCAGTCTGGCCCGGAGAAGATAGTAAATTACTACATCGTTTATATTTACTTACCAAAGAGCGCTCACTGTATCATCCAGACGTCTGGATATATCATCATCGCAAAGCGACAATCAAAGGCTATATTGCACAGCACATCCGTTATGGCACCATGCGTGGAACATTTGCTTTTGAAAATGATGAAAACTCTCAACGATTAATTTATTATCTTCCCGCAGCTTTTGTGATGTATCTGTCAGTATTATTACTCGTAAATCTTTTCAGTCAACCTATTCTATGGCTTTATATTCCACTATGGTTGTACTGCATTATGTTAAATCTCGCATACTTGCATTTGATCTGGATCAAACGACCATTTATCGCGGCGCTTGGAGCTATAGTCGTAATACCACTGACTCATATACTGTACGGTGTTTTTTTCATCAAAAGCTATCTCACGATGGCTTTCCAAAATCTTAAATCAAACATTTCTGCTCGCAAGGTCGCACCCTCAGAAACTGTGTGAGCTATAATGATATCGATGCCACGTAAAACTCCTATCAAAATCGCTGTTGGATATCCACCAATTGAATCCAAAAAAGGTGTACCTCTTTTATCACAAAATCGACAGTTTCAGTTTTTCAATGCTCCAACTTATATTTATCCTATGGTGCCAGCATATGCAGCATCACTGCTTAAACATGAAGGATATGATGTCTACTGGATGGATGGTATAGCGCAAAAACAAACATATGCGCAGTGGATTGATGAGCTGAAAAAAATCAAACCAGATTACCTCATGGTCGAAACTAAGTCGCCAATTGTAAAAGCTCACTGGAAGCAGATCGCTGAGCTTAAAAAACTATTCCCCAAGCTCAAACTAATCTGGGTGGGGGATCATATCAGTTATCTACCCTACGAAATCTTTGAGATGAGTCCCGTGGATTACGCCATCAAAGGTGGAGACTATGATTTTGCCAGTGCAAATCTACTCAATCACATCCATCGAGGTGAAGTACTAGAAGGGGGACTGTATTGGCGTGATGGCAACAAAGATATCAAGATCAAACCTTACAAAACCAAAGTCTTGGATACTGGCGAAAAAATCCATCACTCAGGACCGCCGGCACTGAAACATGATCTGAATAAACTGCCGTTTGTAGATCGCGAACTGACGAAATGGTGGCTTTATGCATATGCGAATGGAAACTACAAATATACTCCTGGCACCTATATGTACAGTGGCCGTGATTGTTGGTGGAACCGCTGTACCTTCTGCGTCTGGGATCATACGATAAATCCAATTGGATCATATCGCAGTTTCACGCCAGAAAGGCTCTTTGCAGAAGTCAAACACGTAGTCGACAACTACGGCATCAAAGAGATTTTCGATGATGCAGGGACGATGTTCGTCGGGAATAAACTCAAACGTTTCTGCGAACTGTTGATAGAAAGCGGCTACAACAAAAAAGTCAGATACGGCTGTAACATGCGATTCAATGCAATCCGCACACAAGAACAATATGATCTTATGGGCAAAGCTGGATTTAGATTTATCTTGTACGGCATGGAGTCAGGGAATCAAAAGACACTTGACCGACTTGATAAAGGAACCAAAGAAGAAGACGCTATTATCGGACCGGCAATGGCCAAAAAAGCCGGCTTAGATCCACACATCACCATCATGCTTGGCTATCCATGGGAAACCTATGAAGATGCCAAGCGCACGATCCATATCGCCAAATATGCTTTGAAAAAAGGCTACTATGAAACAATCCAAACGACCACAATCATGCCGTATCCTGGCACACCACTGTATCGAGAATGTAAAGATAATGATTGGCTCATCACAGATGATTATGAACGTTTCGATATGCGCGAACCGGTGATGAAGATCCCGTTCGAAAAAGAGAAATTACTTGAGCTCCAACAAGAGTTGTATGCAGCATTTATGACTCCACAATATATTACACGTAAAATAACAGGCATCAGATCTGTCCATGATTTTAAATATCTGTTTTACATGGGCTACAAATTTCTCGGACACATGCTAGATTTTGATCCTGCTCAAACAAAGGTCAAATTTACATCGCCAGCTTTCTGGAAACGTACTCTAGATCAAAGTTTCAAACATCTAACCTCTGCAACAACACCTGTAGACAAAGAAAAAGAAAAGATTTTAAGAAAGTAATTACTTCATTGTATCAAGCTGCATAAGCATCTGTCTTGCAGTCTCATTTTGAGGATCATATGTCAGTGCGAGCATTACTTGTTCTCGAGCTCCTGGCAGATCTCCCAGTCCTGCTTTGACAGTTGCATAACTTGTATACAACTCCGGATTTTGCGGATTAAGCTTAATTGCAGCCTTGATATACGGCTCGGCTTCAGCGAATTTTTTTTCATTGATGAGTAGTGCCGCTATATTTTGTGCTGACTGCCAGAGTGTAGGATTCATCTCATACGCTTGCACATACAGATCCATCGCTTCATTGGTTTTACCCGCTCGCCAATAGATATTAGCTAGATTATGATATGCATCTGGATAACGAGGATTGACTTTGATTGCTTGTGTGAACGCTTCAGCTGCTTTATCCAGATCACCACGCCGTGCGTAAACATCACCTACATTATTGTGCGTCTTTGGATCTGAAGGTGATGTTTTAGCTGTCGCAAACCATAGGTTATCCTGAGTTCTCCAATCGTTATTGCGAGCAATCGTGCGAGCAGAAAAAGCTACAAGTAAGATCGCAAATAAAAGATAACCAAGTGTCTGCAGCTTTTTATGTTCAGTAAGACTACTTATTGCATAACCCCAGATAAAGAAAACGCCAACAGACCCCAGATAAGCATATCGCTCCGCTACCAACCATGAAAGTCCAAAGGGATTCATCGTAGTCAGTAAAGTGATCAGAAAGAAACCTAACCAAAACGCTAATACTTTGTTACGTTTAAAAAGATAGATCCCAAAACCAAACAATAACAATGTAACAAGAATGTAGATGATTTTTGCAGGTGCACTCAGATCAAAATCCGAATGATACAGAGTCAATGAATCTGGCCAAACATAAAGATGAAGATAAGTTGCTATTGCAGTTGGTATTTGCAATAACGGATTATAAAAGGTGCTTGAAGCATCATTTCCCGTTTTACTGGAAAGATATGCAAAGCGCTCGCTCACTCTCGTCAAAATCATCAATCCCCACAAAAAACTTATCCCAAAAAACAACGTGATTCGCTGCCAGGACTCTTTCAGCGATCCCAATGTCAGCTCATACCAGCCAATGATGAAAGGGTACACAATTACTTTTTCTGAAATCGATAGTGCAAAAATATAAAAAATAACTGTCGAAACAAAAAACTTTTTATCTTCAGTACGTTGATACAGTAGATATGACAGAAATGAGATTAACAAAAAGAATGCCGCTTGAACATAAATTCCTCCAGAGATCCAGGTAACCGCTTCAATTGTCATCGGATGCACTGCCATCAGCGATGCTGCAAAGAAAGGCACATATTTTTTCTTCGTAAAAAAAGGGACGATTGCATAAACTAACCAAACAACTCCGACATGAAAGAGAATATTCCAGATGCGATATGCAAATGGTGAAAGTCCGCCGATTTGATAAGAGATATAGTAGAGAAGTGATCTCAAAATAAATGTGGGATTATGCCAGATATAATTTACATTTTTGAGTTGGTTTTCTAGTTCTTTTATAGCATAGATATCATCTGAGACGAGCTCTGCTGTAAAGCTATTGAAATAGACTACTAAAATAAACAAAAACAGTAAGATCAGATAAGGAAGATGCTCAATAAACCATTGCTTAGAAAATAACTTTGTTTCTTTAGACTCTATTTCTTTGACAAGTTTTTTCTCTATGAGCTGCTTGTTTTTATGTAGATGTGCTTCGACATCTTTGATGGGCACATGGAGACGCTCTGCGATCTCTTTTGTAGTTTTTTCAGGATAAGCTTTTTGGATGTACGTTTTTTGTGAATATGTCAGCGACATGGATTCATTATAAACTTAATTTCCTAAACGCAAAAGCTAAATAAAGCGGCAATTTAGTAGAATACTGTATGCAATCACTTGTTTCCGTGATTATTCCCACCAAAAATACTGCGTTTACCCTCGAAACATGTCTTCAAAGCATTGAAAATCAAACTTACAAATATATCGAAATTATTGTTATCGATAATAACTCCACTGATAAAACAGTAAGTATTGCCAAACAATTTACAAAATCTGTTTTTACGAAAGGTAATGAGCGCTCAGCTCAACGAAACTTCGGTGCAACAAAAAGTAGGGGAGAGTATCTCATCTTTGTCGATGCTGACATGTATTTATCACCTGAAGTAATAAGAGAATGTGTCCAAAAGATTCAGAAACATGTGGGACTGTATATACCGGAACGAATTCTGGGTACTGGTATCTGGGGACAAGTACGTGATTTTGAACGACAGTTTTACACGGGTACCGTAATTGATGCGATCAGATTTGTACCCCGCCAGATATTTGATACGGTGAAAGGCTTTGATGAAAACCTAACAGCTGGGGAAGACTGGGATTTTGATAAACGAATAAGAAAGTTAGGATCAACCCAAATCATCAAATCAGCATTGTTTCACGATGAAAGAAATAAATCATTGACTGATTATCTATCCAAAAAAACCAGTTACTCAAAACCATTGCAAGCATATATCAGCAAATGGCCAAATGATACTGAAGTAGCTAAGCAACTAGGTTTCGGGTATCGTTTCATCGGCGTTTTCACAGAACACGGAAAATGGAAACAGTTACTTAAACACCCGATTCTTACAATACTTATGTTTTTGCAACGAATTGCAGTTGGTGTATCATATTTTGTGACAAGATAACAATTTAGCAATAGAACAATTTAACAATGAATGTATTAATCACAGGATCTGCAGGTCTTATTGGATCGGCAGCTACTAAACTTTTTTTAGACCAAGGTTATGTCGTCCACGGTGTGGACAATAACTCACGTGCGCAGTTCTTCGGAGAAGAGGGGAGCACTGATAAAATCAAACACGAGCTGGAAAAACAACAGAACTACACTCATCATCAACTTGATATCAGAGATAGTGAAAACATGAAAGAGGTTTTTAAAACCAATACATTTGATGTCATTATCCATGCAGCAGCCCAACCTTCACATGATTGGTCAGGTAAGTTTCCAGTGATAGATTTTGAAATTAATGCCTTTGCTACAGTGCAACTATTAGAACTAACTCGAGAGTTTGCACCTGATGCCGCATTTATCTTCACCTCAAGTAGCAAAGTATATGGCGATCATCCAAATAATTTACCACTTATTGAATCTGAATCTCGGTATGATCTTCCTCAAAAACATGAGCTGTATCATGGTGTTCCTGAAACTATGAGTGTCGATCACTCGATGCATAGTCCTTATGGCGCTGGGAAGCTAGCTGCCGATGTGATGGTGCAAGAGTTTGGTCGATACTATGGTATGAAAACAACAGTACTCAGATGCAACTGCCTCACAGGTCCGGCACATGCTGGTGCCAAACTTCATGGATTTCTTTCATATCTCGTAAAATGCATCGTCAGAGGAGAAGAATATGTCGTAAACGGCTATAAAGGCAAACAAGTGCGCGATAATATCCATGCTGATGATCTTGTCGCTGCCATGTATGAAGTTGCTCAAAAGCCTGGAAGCGGGGTAGTTTATAACATCGGTGGCAGCAGAGAAAATAGTGTATCGATCCTTGAAGCAATCAAGCTGATCGAAGAGATATCTGGCAAAACTGCGAAGTATACCATCGCGCCAGAGGCGCGACGTGGTGATCATATCTGGTATATCAGTGACAATCGTAATTTCCAAAAAGCCTATCCAAACTGGAACCTCAAGTATCCGATTAAAAAAGTATTGACGGAGATGATTAGGGCTTTATCATGAATAAAAATCATCACCTCATCGTTGTGCCTGGTCTAAATGGATCAAACTTTTTATTTCAAGCAATACTAAAACTTTTGCAACTGTATGGATATCAGGTTACCGTTTTTGAACCTCATTGGAAAACATCTGAAGCTTTAGAAATAAAAATTAGCAGATTAAATAAAGCTATCAAAGATATAGATCATAATAATAAACTATCTCTTCTTGGTACAAGTGCTGGTGGAAGCTTAGTAATCAATGTTTTTTCAAAACAAAATAAAAGAATACACAAAGTAGTAAATGTCTGTGGCAGGCTTAGAGCTGGCAAAAATGTGAAACCAACTTTGAAGAATGCTTCAAAGCGAAGCAAATCTTTTGAACAATCAGTTTTACTCTGTGAAGCAGAACAAAAAAACCTATCTCAAAATGCTAAATCAAATATACTGACTATTCGGCCATTATTTGATGAAATTGTACCAACCTCAACAGTTTCTATTGAGGGTGCAGTTAATAAGCAAATAATTGCAATAGAGCATATGATCTCGATAATTCTTGCATTAACTATGTATTTTAATATTATTGATCAGTTTTTAACCGATTAGTATGAACACTTTCATTACCATATTAGCTTATCTAAACTCAATTCCAGCTCGATTGAAAGGGATGCAGTTTGGTGCAGGTGCGATGATCGGACCAGGCTATGATTGGCTTACAGTAAAACTCAACAATATCAAACTTGGAGACAATGTCGTCATAGGCCGCAACGCTTGGCTGCAAACTGGTGACAAAGGAGATCTGAATATCGGCCAAGGCACTCAGATCGGTCGCAATGTCATGATCACTACTGAGCAAAGCATCGAGATTGGGGAAGAGTGTTTGCTTTCATATAATGTCTCGCTCATGGATCATGACCACGAAACCAATAAACCTGAATTATCACCCATGAAAAGTGGTATCACAAAACCAAAGAGTATTGAAATCGGCGAGCATTGTTTTATCGGAGCTCATAGCTTCATTTTGAAGGGTGTGAAGCTGGGCAAACATTGTGTGGTAGGTGCAAATACTGTAGTCACGAAATCTTTTCCAGCATACTCAGTAATCGCTGGAAATCCTGCGAAGCTTATCAAAACCCTTAAACCTCGTGGATCTCAGGCACCATCACGATAAACTTACCACCTCGTTTAGTGAAACTTTCTTGTTTCTGTATAATCTCTTCAGCGAAATTCCACGAGAGAAGTAAAGCATAATCTGGTGTATCTTTCACCAGTTTTTTTTCTGGATGAATAGCTATGTGCGTTCCTGGCGTATATTTACCTTGTTTATACGGGATTGAATCTACGATGTAATCCAGTATTTCAGGTGTAATTTCACAGTAATTAAGCAACACATTTCCTTTGGCAGAAGCACCATATCCGATGATTCGCTTACCTTGCTTACGCAGTTTAAGTAAATGAATCCGTAGTTTTTTCTTGATTGACTGTACCCGTTTGGCAAAAGATTTATATGGTTCTAAAGTATCAAGATTCATCTTTTTCTCAAGCTCTATGAGCTCTGCGACTATTGGTTGAACCTTATGAATACTATTCCAATGGGCTACAGAAACTCTGATTGAACCTCCGTGTATCGGATCTCGCACTACATCAACAATTTCTAAACCGTGTTTTTCAAATAATCGTTGTAGCGGAGTGATCGCCAGATAACTAAGATGCTCGTGATAAATCGTATCAAACTCATTTTTCTCGAGTAAATCGACAAGATACGGTGACTCAAATATAAACAGTCCATCTGGTGCAAGCCACGTATGCACTCCACGACAGACATCTTGAAGGTCATCGATATGTGCGAAGACATTGGTAGCAGTAATCAGTTTTGCGTCTCCATGTAATTGATGTAATCGGGTGACATGTTCTTCTGTGAAAAACTCATTTACAGTCGGGATTCCTTTTTTGATCGCCAGTTTAGCTAGATTGATAGCCGGATCTACACCTAGCACTTTCATGCCTTTTTTCTGGAAAAAAGATAACAGCGCTCCATCATTACTACCGATATCTACCACAAGATCATGTTTTTTTAGCTTTACTTTACTGATGGTTTCCTCAACAATTGTTTCGAAGTGATTTAAATGTGTCGTGGAAGTTGAAGGAATATACAGATAGTTACGAAACATCACATCTGCGGGGATGATATGCATGAGCTGCACGAGATGACAGGTATTACAAACTCCAACTTCTAGGGGATAATAAAACTCTTGCTTTTTGAGATCTTCTTTTTTCACAAAACCATTCGGGATTGGCATGGTGCCAAGGGAGAGAAATGAGGTGATTTCGGTTGCTTTGCAGATGCGACATTCATGTACTTTGTATTCACGTGAGTTTACAAGACGTTTATGCGGTGACTTCATATCAGTGATATTATACGGGAAGTTTAGCTAAGATCATACTCGGCGATTTGTGATATATGCGATAGGTGGCAGAGAGGAAGGGATCCCGGCAGCGCGCAGGGCGTTTTCCGAGCACTGACGGGAAGGAATCGACTGACAGAATCTATCGCGCTATATTTCGCAGTATAATGAACTACTTACATGAAATATCCTCTCATCAGTATCGGCATGCCCGTCATGAACGGCGCGCAATACCTAGCTACTGCAATCGAATCAATCCTCGATCAAAGCTACTCCAACTTTGAGCTAATCATCGCAGATGATGTATCAACTGATAACTCAACACAAATCATCGAAAAATATGCCCGCAAAGATAAACGGATCCATTTCATCAAACATAAAATTCAACAGGGTAGAGCAGAGAACTTTAATTATGTCCTTGAGCATGCAAAAGGCGAGTATTTCATCTGGCACTCTCAAGATGATCTCAGAGATCCGAAATGTTTAGAAATACTGTATCAAACAATACAAAATGACCCTCATGCTGTCGTTGCAGTGAGTCGGTTTGCTAATCTACATCACAAAAAAACGTATCCTCATGCTGTCCGACCTACTCATCTACAAACTGGGGATTTACAAACCTTTTTACAGCATCCAGATTTATCATTTTTCTACGGACTTTATAAAACAGCGGTTTTGAGAAAAACGGGTGGATACTATGCCGATAATAGACCGTTTTTCAAAAGCAGTGATTTTGTGATGATCTGCCGACCATTATTGCATGGCAATTATGTCTACACACCCGAACTATTGTTTTATAAACGCGATTCCGGATTGCATACCGATCGCTATGCAACCGTGAAGAATAATTTAACCAATCAACAAACTCGTAAAACCATTCTGAGATATCTGTTATTCCCATATTTCTTTTTGATAGACAGAGTTGTTTTGACACAAGATATTTTTCAAACCAACAAGAAATTTACAGATAAAATCTTGCTTTTCCTATGGCTTTGGATCAACTACATGATTGAGCTTTTCAAGTATTTTCTAACCATAATCCGTGGTATCCCTGCCTTGCTCTCAGGTATTACACGTGTCATAATGCACAAGTCATGAAACCCACAATCACGGTCATCATACCGACATACAATGGAGCTGCTGTCATCGAAGAAACTTTGCAAAGTTTAGTTCGACAGACCTATCAAAACTTCGAGATCATGATCCATGATGATGCGTCCCGAGACAACATCAAATCAATCATCAAAAAGTATCCTCAGATCAGTTTTCATCAAAATTCCAAGAATCTTGGCTGCCAGGATAACTTCGAAAATGCTCGGAAAAAAGTACGTACTGAGATTACATATTTCCTCTGTCAAGACGATGTACTGGCAGTCGACGCACTTGAGAAAACCTATGCCGCTTTTCAAAATGATCCGCAGATTGGTGCTGTCGTCAGACCATTTTATTGGTTTGATGATGATATAGATCACCCAGTCAGAGCAGTCAGTCAGCTGAATGCAAATAAAGATGAAATCATAACAATCAAAGATTATCATGATCGCATTAAGCTGTTTTTCGATACAATCGGACAGCTCTCAGGACTTGCATATCGCACGAAGTTTTTAAACGTCGGTTTTCATGAAGATGTTTTTTCGGGACATGCGTATCCGTTTGTCAGTTTACTTAAAGAACATCCAGTAGTTTTCCTGAAAGATTATGTCGTCGCAGTCCGTATCCGTACGAGTCAAAGTCGGACCGTAAAATCGATCTATAATAAATCTCCGATTCAAAGCTGGGTTGAGCTATGTCATAATCTGCTAGGTGAAAAGAAGTACGAAAAACTAAGGCATTTTTTGATTCATGATTTTATAGCAGTAAATTATCTGGGACTGATTCAGATCAAGAATTATTCAACAATGAAAAACTTGATACACGAAATAAAAATGTTACTCAAATATCGTAAAGAAAACTGGTTTAATCCGCTTTTCTGGTCGATCACAATTGGCACGATTATCACACCTACTGTACTACTAATACCACTTACTGACTGGTATAAAAAAGTGATTTTGGCAAAGACATTGCCGAAGATCGAGTTTAGAAGAGAGCGTTAACGATTTTTTCAGCAGCCTTTCCATCTCCATACAGATCTTCTTGTGCAATCATCAAGTCATACTGTTTTTCATCCGTAAGAATTTGAGATATCGCTTTTACAATAGCATCAGTTTCTACACCCACAAGCTTGGCATAACCAGCTTCGATAGCTTCCATGCGCTCTGTTGTTTTACGCACGACGACTAACGGTTTTTGTAACACCATCGCTTCTTCTTGCACACCACCCGAATCTGTGATGACTACATGACAGTTTTTCAGATAACTAAGAAACTCAGGATACTGTAATGGTTCGATCAGCTGGATCTGTTTGTTACCCGCAAGTGATGATCGAATAGTTTGCCGCACCTGAGGATTGGGATGCATCGGAATAATGATTCTATATGCTGGAAACTTCTCACTAATTTGTTTCAAAGCTTCACAGATCTGCTCAAGTGGTGCACCGATATGTTCACGCCGATGCAAAGTAATAAGAAGGTAGGGGAGAGGAATATCATTTTTTGTATCTTTTGAGATAGCTTGAACAGCATCAACTATAGTATTTCCGGTTTGAACTATTGTGTTTTTAGCATAGCCTTCTGCCAATAAATTATTGGTGGCAAGTAGCGTCGGTGTGAAATGCCAAGTTGCAAGAGTACTGATCATCTTTCGATTTGCTTCTTCTGGGAAGGGATTTTGCATGTCGTGTGAGCGCAGTCCTGCTTCGACATGTGCTACTGGAATAGCTGCATAAAACGAAGACAGTGCTCCAGCTAAAGCAGAGGTCGTATCTCCTTGAACAATCGTTAGATCTGGTATTAATTCAGCTATTTTTGGTCCCAGAGCTTCCATCAGATTTGTCATCAATTGATTGAGTGTTTGCTCAGGTTGCATGATCTGCAGATCTATATCTGGTTTGAGATCCAGATCTTGAAAAATATCATCAGCCAGCTCGGCATGTTGACCTGTATGAAGATGAACTATTTTTACATCCTTAGTTCTTCGCAGCTGTCGAATCACTGGAAATAGTTTGATGACATCTGGTCTGGTGCTGGTGATAACAAGTATTTTTTTCATATATAAACTTTATCTGTAATAGGTGTCAGGAGGAAAGGGACACATAAGCGCGCAACGAATAGTGAGCACTTATGGGTAAAGCCGACTGACAGAATCTATTACAGATCTGATAATATTTTTAACTCTTCTTCTGAAATTCTTTTCCAATCATAATTCTCAATAAACTGTTTTGTTTCTTTTGAAATAGTTGATTTCTTTAACTGCTGCATTATTTCTTTTGCGAATAACTGCGTATTACCTTTTTCAATATAGCTAATATGAGCTTTCCAGACACTACGTAACTCTGGTAAATCATATGTTATCACTGGTAATCGGGCAGCGAGAGCCTCACCGATCACAATTGCCCAGTTCTCTTCATACGTCGGCAGCACAAACAGTTTTGCCGACTTGAGTATACGATACTTTTTATCAGTATCATGGATCTGCCCAAGCAGATGAATCTGTTCTGTAAGACCTGCTTCCTCGATGAGTGCTCGCAGTTCAACCTCATCCGGACCTGTCCCGATTACTGCAAGTTTGGCATCTGGTTTCGTTTTTAAGACTTCCTGCCAGATAGAAATCAAATCAAAGACACCTTTCGTACGCTGCAGGCGTTTCATGAAAACTGCATCATACATAATTTTTGGTGCAGGTATTGATTGAATGCGGCTAATATCTGCACCACAAATAACAGCTTTAATGTTCTTTTTGGAAATACCGACGTCTAATAATTGTTTTTGGGTACTCTCAGAAACGGCCAAGATCGTATCGGCGAGGTTTCTAATAAAAAATAAACTGATCCGCTGATTGATAAAAAACAGAAGTGAGGAAAGCACTGAGGAATTTTCTCGTTTCCAGGGTGGCCAAGGCGGTAACCAATGCACGACAGCTGCCCATTTAGTTTGTGGATTTTTTATCTTCAAGTAAACAGCAGGTAAAACATCGAAGATCGCATCATTACTACTGTAAATTACTGTTTTTTCACCATTTAAATCAAAAGGTTGCCAAAATAGTATCTGAATCGCTCGTTTAAGATAACTAACCTTAGAAGCTTTGGCTGCAGTATGCGGAATCTCTGATAATGTCGCTCTTACATCTAGTTTCTTCGCAACTTCAAGAGCCGCTTTAGCACCGACAATCTCGATTGTCTGACCAGTTTGCTGCCAGTATTTAGCCAAATACAACGGTCTCAAATCTCCGCCACTTAATGCAGAATTTTGACTCAAAATACCGTTTAGAATGATGATGATGCGCATATAGTCTTTGCATATTATATCTGGTATCCTAAGTCACTATGACCAAGCGTGCACAAGCCGGGATAAAAGTTTCGTTAATCGTGCTCAACTACAACGGCATAGACATGCTTGAAGAGTACTTTACATCTGTATTTGCTCAAACTCGAGTACCTGACGAGATCATTATGCTCGATAATGCATCTGTCGATGGCAGTAGAGAATATGTACAAAAGAAATTTCCAAAAGTAACCATTGTCGCAAATCCAATCAATGAAGGCACCTCAAAAGCTTCAAATACAGCTTTCAAACATGCTTCTGGCGACTACGTAATCTTCCAAAGCAATGATCTGAAACTTGAAAAACACTGTGTTGAAGCACTGGTAACAAATCTCGACAATCATGCCGATGTGGGTATTTGCACCAGTGTTCTGATGCAGTATAGACTGACAGCTGGTAATAAAGAACTGTTGGTCGAAACTGCTGGAGGTGTGATGGATATGTTTGGTTTTGCTTCACACAACCATTATTTAGATAAGATCAAAACTCTTCCCGCGGAAGCTGAATCATTTTTATGTTTTGGAGCTTCATTCATCATCAGACGCAAAGTTTTTGAAAAGATAAAAGGATTTGATAATACTTTTTTTACACTTAATGACGATATTGATCTGTGTTGGCGCACGAGAATCGTTGGTTACAAAGTGATGTTTAGTCGAGATTCATTGGTGTATCATCGGGGACAAGCTACACTCGGCAGACCTGATGTGAAACGCTTTCAGAAACGCTTCTGGAGTGCTCGCAATAACTTACGAACTGTCATCAAAAATTATAGTAATCTTCAAATATTAACCCTGTTTCCCGTGTACATGCTGATGTTAATTGCTGAAGCAGGATACTTTTTATTACGAGGGAAATGGACACTTTTCAAGGCAGATATTGCCGCGATCGGCTGGAATATCATGATGCTACCAGATACACTGAAAGAACGAGTACATATACAAAAACTTTGGTCCTCAAACCAACAAGTGACAAACACTTGGATCAAAAAAAGTCTCAAACTTGAGATGTTTCCAGTATTTCATAAAGCAATCTGATGAAAAAATTACTTACCAATAAATTTATTCAAGGTGGAGCAGTGCTCATGATGGTAAATCTACTTGTCAGCCTCAGCAACTATTTTTTCCATACCTTATCTGCCAGAGTACTCGCACCCGAAGGTTATGGTGAGATTGCTACGATGTTTTCTTATCTGGTACTTTTATCATTTCCAACTGGAGTTTTAGCAGAGCTATTGATTCAAAAGCTGGGTAAACATGCGACACCGACAGTTTTAGCTGCACAGATCTTCAGATGGTTTGTTGTAACATTAAAAAAACATTGGTATATAAATCTTATTTTGCTTTGTTTCATCCCCGCTATGCCGTGGCTGACGAAGTTATCTGGCACCACAGCCTATCTAATCATTCCACTCCTCATGATTTCGTTTGTGACAGCTTTTTATGATGGTGCTTTGCAAGGTTTGCATCGCTTTGGAGTCTTTGCGATTATCGGACTTATAGCAGTACTCATCAAACTTGCCGGTCCGTTTATCAGTTTGTATTATGCACAGTCAGCGCTGGTGATCATAGTAACCGCAATTGCCGGCTCATATGTGGCGAAACTTGCACTAAGTAACTTTGTACTGAATAAAACAATCTTGATCGCAAAAGCTGCACCGATAAATGCCTCCATTGGGAAACTACTTAAAAGTAAGCAACTCTGGCTCACCGTTTTATCTACTGCTGCTATCGCTGGTATGCAAAATTTGGATCTTATATTTGTGAAACAACGATTTGATGCCACTGATGCAGGTTTATACGCTGGTTGGCTGCTGTTTAGTAAGCTGATTATGTATATTTTTGGTCCACTTATCACGATGAGCTATATTTTCTTCTCAAGTAAAAAAGACGAAAAATATCATCAAGTTGCGATGATGTTCGCATTACTATTATTTGTAATTGTTGGAGTGGTAAGCAATATAGTATATGGTATTTATGCAAAATCCATGATTTTGATGTTACTTGGTGAAAAATACTTAGTCATATATCCATATCTTGAATGGGCGAGTCTCTATGGCACGCTTACTGCCATGATTATGTTTCTTAATTACTATTTCTTAGCCAAAGAGCAGAGGATAGGAATAGTATTTTTCATCAGTTTACCGTTCTACTTACTCGCGCTCAATTTATACGCCAAGCTCGCCACAGATGTAATCTACATCAGTATTCTTTACAGTATGTGTATTATTAGCTTATTCCTGCTCGCATTCTTCGGTAATCG
>JBGSBR010000004.1:0-84489 GCA_041730495.1 Weeksellaceae bacterium
CAGCGTTCATCCTGAGCCAGGATCAAACTCTTAAAAAAAGATAGTAGACATTGAGGTGTCTACTAAACTGGCTGAGAGTCTAGTAATTACGATAAATCGCATACACTAGGTCTCAATAAAAAAACTGTTGGAAGTTTCTCCGACATATGTCGAAGCAACCTTCCTAACCCGGTTATTGGATTAAAAAAACAAAAAACCAAAATAAAAACAAAAAATTAGGCTGTTTTACAAATTGTGAACGTGCTTTTCTTTCGCATTCACTGAGGCAGTTTAGAATAAGCTACTTACCTCAAAATCGAAGTAAAAGATAGTATATCTACATGACTCAGGTTTGTCAACACTTTTATGCATCTATTTTCACTAAACCTGATAGAACAATATAAAAGTCGTAAATATGGTCGAAAAAGAAGGAAAAAGTAGATTTAATTCACTTATCTAGTCAGCGGAGATAGTTCGTAGACCTGATCTGAGTGTGCACCACCGTCATTTCCATCACAATGTGCTACATCTTCAGAGCCGTTGTAGTACTTATAGAGTTTGACTCCGCAGCGATCTGGATCCTCATCACCCTCAAGTCGAGCTGTCAGATCATAAGATTGGCCGTTGGCTGTCACATATCCATATGAATATACATAGTAAACACTATCTTTGTACCAAGGACGAGGTGGCGTGACTGCGGCATAGACCGCTCCTAGCATACTGTCTGCTGTACGAGGTTGGATGTTGTTTATCGGATCAATTGGCAGTGAATCGGCATATGTCGGGATCAACGCAGGGATCCAATCATCGCCATCAGCACTGGAAACAAAACAGTTGGTACCATATACACAGCTTCCTGCTGTCGGGTACTTACCATTGGCTGCGTAGTATGCATTGAGCGCTGTACTTATCGTGCGCAGATCATCTTTGCGTCTTGTGTCACGAGCTTTTTCAGAGATACCAGTATAGCTATTTACCGCAATTGAGCTCAGTAAAGCAATGATACTGATTACAACGATCATTTCGATAATAGTGAATCCTTTTCTCATAGCTTAATAAAATTGTATATTAATTTGCTGATTTATTACGAGGTGATACATCATACAGTCTATCTGTATAAATTCCACCATTGGTGACACAGGTTTGATTATTATTGATGCCAAGTTGATAGCCTTTGAATTCACAGCGATCTGGATCAGATTTGCTTTCAAGTCGTGTCGACAGATCATATGATTGACCATCTCCGCTGACATTTCCGTAACTATAGATATAGTATGCAGAGCTCACATGCCATGGTGCCGGGACGACTGCAGCGTATGCAGCAAATAACGTATCAAATGGATTAAATGTTTGCTCTTCAGGTTTACCATCTGTCGGTGTTGGGATTTCATCATCTCCGCCAATCACGATTGGTATAGTCGGTGTAGGAGTAGGTTGTCCCCCAAAAACACTAGTTGGTGTAGGGGTAGGAATTCCACCAATTGTTGACGTTGGCGTTGGAGTAGGAATTCCACCAGCACCTGGTGTCGAAGTTGGTGGCGAGTTGGTAGGAGCAGGTCCTCCTCCACCATAGTTATAATCATCAGAGCGAGCGGTAGCATTGTTGATGGGATCGACTGGCAACGCGTCAATATAATCAGGTACGAGCTCAGGGATCCAGTCGTCACCATCTAGGCTGGTAACATAACAAGTATCGCCATAGTCGCATGCAGCACCTGCGGCTGGATAACGGCTATTAACTAAGTAGTATTCATTTAATGCAGTGGTTATTTTTTTAAGATCATCTTTACGTCGGGCATCACGTGCGCGAGCTGAAACACCACTATAACTACCCATCGCCATAGCGGATATTACACCGATGATCGAGATGACAATGACGAGTTCGACAAACGTAAATCCGTTTCTCATACTATTATTGAATCCCAGAGATTTTATACATCGTATCAGCTTTTTCATCTAGTTTCATCATACCATAAATCGTAGCATCGGCAAAATGTTCGACAACATAGCAATCGATCTGTAGCTCTTGTGAAAAGTACTGCTCAATACCAGGGATTGCGGCCATATTTCCAGTCAGTGCAATACCATCTTTGAAGATCGCATCTGCTACTTCTGGTGCTGAGAGTTCGATCAACTCTTTGGCGGCATCGATGATCAGATGAAACTGACTTTGTAAGGCTTCCCTCACATCAGATGTTTTCAGTTTGATAGATTTTGGTAAGCCCGTTTCAAGTGATTTACCTCTCACTGGGATCACTTTTTCTTCAGTATCGAAGTTGAGCAACTGAATCTTGAGATTTTCACAGGTAGATTCACCGAGCACAATTCCATGTTTGAGATAGGTATAGTTAGCAATCAGTTTATTCATATGTTCACCTGCAGTTTTCAAGGTTTTTTGAGATACCACTCCTCCACCGCTGATGATGCTCAGCTCGATCAAGCCACCACCCATATCGATAATGAGTTTTGGCTCATGTGAAAAAATATCATAGCCGCACCCAGCTGCTGTAGCCAATGATTTTTCGATCACTATAACATTATTAGCTTCGACTTTTTGAAGTGACTCTTCAAGTGCCTTACGTTCGATCTCGGTCGCAATTGATGTTACTGCAGAGACAACATAGATCGGTGGTTTAAGTATCTTGTGTTCAGCAAGATATGGCTGGATCGCTTTGCTGCCACAGTATTGCAGATACGCTACTGCAGCATCGAAATCATATAAGATACTATTAACGATTGGTCTGATAATCTGTATAAACTCAGGTGTTTTACCGACGATTGTTTTGGCTTCAGTACCGAAGAAGATATATTCTTTGATACGTGAGTTATAACCGAGGAATGTGGGTTCTCTCAAAACCACACCTTTTTGTTGAATTGCAACTCGTGTATTGGAAGTGCCGATATCGATGTATACTTTAAAAGGAGTAAAAAACGGAACTTGAAATGATGTAAGTTTTTGAAAAAGTGATTTCATGCTTAAAAAAATTAAAACTGCTTATAACCGTTTAACTATTGATTCTCTTATACGTACTGTCTACTATTTTCTTTTCTTCTTCATGCCACTTGTCATGAGTGCTCGTACCTCAGAGATATTCGAGTTCAACAAAATGATGCTATTGTATGTTGGTACATTGTTGATAGCAATCTTAGCGCTTATACGATTCACTGTCTATAGAGATGTCCGCAAACATGTCTATTTATTACCATTGCTTGGATTCTTAGGTACCATTTTTCTTTCAACGAGTACTTCGGTCGATCCGCACACTTCTATTTTTGGGCATTATGGTCGATTCAACGGCGGCTTAATATCTATTATAGCGTATGTAGTACTTTCTATAACTGCCTTACAAATCTTTGATAAAAAAAGTATTAATACTTTATTAAAAGTATCATTAGTCTCATCTTTTATAGTGATTCTTTGGGGTATCCCCGGTAAACTCGGCGTAGATCTTTCGTGTATCTTGTTCACTGGTCAGTACACAAATGCCTGTTGGACAGCAGATTTCCAACCAGCTGTACGAATGTTCTCGACACTAGGTCAGCCAAACTGGCTTGGATCTTACTTGGCGATTCATTTTTTCATTGCGTTATATTTCGTATCGCCATATTTTCTAACCTTGATAAACAAAGAAGTATTAATGAGCAAGCAAAAAATAGCATTCATAATTCTGACTGTCTATGGCCTTTGTAATCTGATGGGCATCTGGTTTACACAATCACGCTCTTCGTTACTTGCACTCGCTATCGCACTGGTGATATGCGCTGCACTTGCAATAAGTAAATATAAAGCGCGTTTTTTTCAGCCACTATATCTGACGCTTATGCTCAGTATTGTGATCGGAATTGCAGCACTCATATTTTTCCCTAAACAATTACTCTCAACATCTGTCAGACCTCAAGAAGGTTTCTTCGTTACTGATTCATCGGAGATTCGCAAGATTGTCTGGCAAGGATCTGTGGCACTTGGCATGCGATATCCACTTCTTGGTACAGGTCCGGAAACCTTTGCATACACATATTTCCTTACACGACCCCTTGAGCACAACTATGTCTCTGAATGGGACTTCATCTATAACAAAGCTCACAATGAGTTTTTACACTATTTTGCAACGACTGGATTCTTGGGGTTGATGATGTACCTTGTAGTGATAATCGGCACTCTAGCAGTGATATTTATGCAGCTTAAGAAGACTTCGATAGAGAGATTAGACTTTTGGTTTTATCTATCGTTGCTTGGTGCGTATCTAACTATTTTGATAACTAATTTTTTTGGTTTTTCCACGAGTACGATTCAACTTTATTTTTATCTCATCCCGATCTTGGCAATAACTTATTCCTTGAAAGTACACATTGTGGAGACAGTTCAGTTCACTCAACTGTCACGTCAACTGAAAATGTTTTATGGTATTTTGGTATTTCTTTTGATTGTTGGTCTGTATATGATTACCCGAATGTATAAAGCTGATATGTTGTATGCAGAAGCCAAAGTATTGATCGCTCAAGATGATCATCAGCAAGCATCAGTGAAGCTTGTGCAAGCACTGGCTAATCATTATGAGCATGTCTATGAAGATAAACTATCTGGTACGCTTGCTCAGCTTGCTTTCATCAGCTCATTTGATGATCCGCAAACTACAAGCGAGCTTACATTGATGTCACAACAATATAATCTGCATACTATTAGTGAGTCACCGTACAATCAACAGTACTACCGTACACAAGCGAAAAATTATTATTTGTATTATCAATCATCACGTAATATTGATGATCTCTTGCAAGCAGTCAAAGCGACAGAAGCAGCCATCAAAATCGCCCCCACTGATCCACAGAATTATCATACCTTGGCACTCTTCTATACTGTACTTAGCCAAGAATCTACTGTTAAAGCTGATCAAGCAGCCTATGCTGAGCAAGCACGTGAAAGTGTGCGTAATGCGTTACGGTTGAAACCCTATTATGTGGAAGCACAAGAGCTATTGAAAAGCTTGTAAATTTTTGTTGATTAAACTTCAGTCTATTATTCGTTCATATGTGCCTGTTCGCTGACTTCAAGCTAAGGATATTATCTCTATAACTATTTATAGTCTATTTCAGCAAGTGAAGTCAGCTCACATTCACATATTCACCTATTCCATCGGTATCTATTAATCAATTTGTTTGAGTTACCACAAGATTGCCAAACTGGTTAACTTCGCCAACTAAAAAGCGCTCCGATTTCTCGGAGCGCTTCTAGTAATAGTCTTTTGTGAATCAGTTCGCTTGAGCTTGTGTGATCAAGTCTGTACTTGAGGTTGAGTTTGTATCACTTACAACTTCAAACCATGCTGTTTGATCTCCACCATCTCCTGAAATTTTACTTGCATTTGAGACAGATTCTTGTCGTGCAATGATTTCATAATCTGTGCCTGGTGCAGAAGTAGTACCACTAAATCTGACTGCATAGACCATCAAACAATCTGCTTTGGTTGCAGTACCACTGTTTGAACATTGACGAATCTGTCCGTTTGAAGGATCGACTGGTAATGTTTTTGCATATGCGCAGACATCAGTGAGCAACCAGTTACTGGCAGCACATGTCTGACCTGAGTTACTGGATACACCGTTTGATGTAGTACCTGCGACTGTTTGTCCGTTTGTAGAGATAGTTACTGCATCTGTTAAGCTACCTGTGATTGCTTTGTTATCTGCAATATGTTGCTCAAAGATTGACTGAATGGTTTGAACATCTTTGATACGTTTGGCATCACGAGTTCTCTTCTGAGCTTCTGCAGGATTAAGGGTTACTAATAAGGTTACAGCTAATATACCGATGATCCCGATTACGATCAGCAGTTCTACTAGTGTGAATGCGCTTTGACGAAATTTTTTCATAACTTGACTATTAATTAATAAGTATATTAACAATGTATAGAGATCCATTTGCTTTGTCAAGAGCTTTATTGGAAGGAGTTCGTCAGTGTAAAGATTGGTGTGATAATTGACATCACCAAGAATCCGACAGAGAGACCGAGGATGATCAAGATCATAGGCTCAAGAAGTGTCAACATACCTTTGACAGCTAGCTCTGATTCTTGTTGATAATACTCTGATATTTTGAGGAGTGTTTCATCGAGATGTCCAGTTTGTTCTCCGACGATTGTCATCTGGATGAGAGATTCAGGAAATAAACTTTCGTTGGCCATAGCAGTACCGACTGAGATCCCCTTCTCTACTTTCTTACTTACATTTCTAAATGCGTTTTGAAATAAACTATTTTCATTCACTTCCACTGCAATTGCCAGACTATCTAAAATCGAGACACCAGAGCTGATCAGAATCGATAAGGTGCGAGTGGCATCCACGAGTGCAGCTGTCTTGGTGATGTTGCCAAAAACAGGCGCACGCAAAATATAGGTATCAAACACTTTTTTACCTTGTTTTGTTTTGAAGTATTTACTAACACCAAAAATAAATGCCACAACTCCAACTATGACATAAACCCAGTATTGTTCCAGGAAGCTTGATACTCCGATCAAGAACTGTGTTGAAGCTGGTAGCTCGACATCAAACTCGGTGTATAGCTCGAGCAAACGCGGCACCACAAATGTCAACATGACAAACATCATAATGAGCATGGCCGAGACGATAACGACTGGATAAATTAAGGCATTTTTTATTTTTTGTTGAAACTCTCTTTGTTTTTCTAAGTGCTCGGCCAATTTACTTAAAATTAAATCTAACTTACCTGATGCCTCACCGGATTTTACAAGTGCGATATAAAAGTTTGAGAAGTGCTGTGGATACTTAGCGAGTGATTGAGAAAATGTTTTACCATCATGAAGGTTTTTATTGATATCGTTCAACATCACCTGCAAAGGGGGTTTGGTGATCTGACGTTTGATGATATCAAGTGAGTCGATGAGTGTCAAACCAGCGTTCAACATGATGGAAAATTGACGAGTTATATATGTGATATCAGTTTGGTTTACGCGTTGAAGTAATGCTTGGAGTGCATTGAGCTGAGAGTCTTTTTTTTCACGGATATTGATCGGAAACACGCCAATAGATTTCAGGTAATCTGCTACCTCTTTTTGTGTGCCGGCATCAATCTGTCCTGTATATGCTACTCCGTTTTTGAGAGCCCGATACTCGTAGAGCATGGATTAAAGAATAAATTTCTTGATAATATTGGGTCGCTGAGCATAGGCATACGCAGCTTCGCGCGTAATCAAGTTTTTACGATGCATCTGTGAAAGATATTTTTCAAAAAGGATCATATCTTGCTCTTCCCCCGTCTCAAGGACGTTATCAAGCATGAATGCCTTGCCTTCACGGATAAGCGATGAAACTGCCGGAGTATTGACGAGCATCTCCACAGCTGGCAAACGATCAAGTTCATCGGCACTTGGCACAAGTCTTTGTGACACGATACCACGCAATACAGATGCCAGTTGGTGTCTGATCTGATTCTGTTGACTACCAGGGAACACATCGACAATACGGTTAATAGCCTCAGGTGTACTACTTGTATGCAGAGTTGAGAATACGAGATGACCTGTTTCTGCGATGGTGAGCGCAGCTTGGATCGTATCAAAATCGCGCATCTCACCGATCAGTACGACATCCGGATCTTCACGTAGTACAGAACGCAAGGCTTTGGTCCATGAATGAGTATCACTATGCAACTCTCGTTGCGATACAATGGCTTTACCAGCTGGATAGATGAACTCTACTGGATCTTCGATCGTGATAATATGTTTTTCTTGATTGAGGTTAATTTCATTGATGATTGAGGCGATCGTAGTGGATTTACCTTCACCGGTTGGTCCAGTAAGCAAGACGAGTCCATCATGGAGCTGAGCGAACTTATGAAATGATGTCGGTAGTCTCAGCTCTTCAATAGTTTTAATATTGGTTGGAATCAGACGAAATGATCCTGCATAAGATCCTTTGGACATGTAGTAGTTGATACGGAAACGTACTTTTTCCCATTCAAAACCAAAATCAAGTTCTTTGTTTTGCTCAAGTTCTTCTTTTTGTGTAGGTGTGAGGATCTCAAACAGCATGCGCTTGGCTTCATCTTTTGTCGTGACTTCAGCTGCCTTAAGTTGGATCAGTTTATTGTTGATACGGATAGAGGGATAGTAGCCAGGTACGATATGTAAATCTGAGGCTTTTTTGTCGAGTGTAAGTTTAAAAAGATCGTATATTGTATTCATATATTAATAGTACCTTATGCTTCAGTAACACGCATTACCTCTTCGATAGTTGTCACACCTTGGATGGCTTTTAGATATCCGTCTTGTTTGATCAAGATCATGCCTTCTTCACAAGCTTGACGTTCTATTTCTTGTGCAGGTGCTTCTTTCAAGATTAATTTGTTGATCTCAGGTGTGATATTGAGAATCTCGAAGATACCGACACGTCCTAAGTAGCCAGTGTTATTACATTCTTCACACTTGCGTCCTCGGGCAAGCTGAATCGGTTCACCCTGACTGTATTGTTTTGGCAGTAAGGCGCCGAGAGAATCTTTGATTGTTTGTTGAATCTCTGCTGCAGGTTCATAAAACTCTTTGCAGTTATCACAGACACGTCTCACGATACGTTGAGACATAGCGATATTCACGACTGATGAGATCAAGAATGGTTCTCCACCGAGATCAAGCAAACGAGGGATCGCTGTGGCGGCGTCATTGGTGTGGAGTGTAGAGAAGACTAAATGACCGGTCAAAGCAGCTTGGATGGCAAGCTGGGTTGTTTCTTTATCGCGGATTTCTCCGACCAAGATTATGTTCGGATCTTGACGCAAAAATGATCTGAGTCCAGTGGCAAATGTCAGTCCGGCCTGAGTATTAATCTGCACTTGGTTGATGCCTTCGATCTGATACTCGACTGGATCTTCGAGGGTGACGATATTCGTAGATTTCGTATTGAGTTTACTGAGCACGGAGTATAGCGTGGTGGTTTTACCAGATCCAGTCGGACCCGTCACTAGGACGATACCATAAGACCGATCGATTCCTTGTTCAAATCGCTGCAACTGCACACCATCAAGACCGAGCGATTTAAGAGTCGGGATTCCTCCACTCTTACGAAGCAAACGCATAACGACTTTTTCACCATACACTGTTGGGAGTGTTGAGACACGTAAATCAATTTCATCTTGTTCAGCTTTGTAGTTGAAACGCCCGTCTTGAGGGGTACGCTTTTCATCGATTTTCAGCTCAGAAAGAATCTTGATACGTGAAACGAGTGATTCATGAATACTTTTTGGTAGAGACAGTTTTTCTTGCAAGATCCCATCGATGCGGTAACGCACACGCGTTTTGATATCAAGGGGTTCGATATGCACGTCTGAAGCACGACTTTTGATAGCATAATCAAGCACAGTATTGACAATCTTAGCGATAGGTGCTGCACTAAACTCTTTTTCTGCCTGAGCATTTTGGACTGTGCGTGATGAGCTTGATGGTGCGACATCTGCGATCGCTTGTTCGACTGTGGGTGAGATATTTTTGCTGTAAGCGATACTCAATGTTTTTTCGATATCTTTGAGTGATGCAAGGACGAGTATGACTCTGATTCCTGTTTTCATCTCTAGGAAATCAATCAAACTGACGTTCAATGGATCGGCGGAAGCTACATAAAGTGTTTTAGTATTTGGATCATATGAGTATGGGACAATCTGATGACGCTGTGCGATTGATTGACCGATGAAACCAAGAGCTTGTGGATCGATAGCTGTGGTAGCGATATTTACAAAAGGTACGTTGAGAAGTTCAGCTTTGGTTTGATAGATATCATCGGGAGAGATGTTGGTGTATTGTAGGAGATACTCATCAATTGGCATCTCTTTTTTCAAAGATTCTACCTCATGAAGATTTGCAGCATTCTGATCAATGATATTCTTTTCGATAAGCCGACTAAGAAACAGCTTCGGAGAAATTCCCATGTATTAAATATAGGGAGTGACGTGGTAAAATGCAATAGATCTATGTATCCAATACTTTTCATTTCATCCCAACCCCAAGCCCTAGAGTCGTATATCGCTGCAAATGGTTATAGCGATTATCATCGATATGATATCACGCCTATCAAAACGACACTGAGTATGGATCAGATACGAGATCTCAAAAAACAGCTCTCGATCAAACCTGCTAAAAAAAGGCTGATTGTCTTACATCAGCTTGATAATGCAGGGATTGAAACGCAAAATGCTTTACTTAAAACCTTTGAAGAAAGTACACAAGATAATCAGTTCATCATGCCTGTGGCTCAGCTTAATAGTATCTTGCCTACGATCCAATCTCGTTGTCAGGTAGTACGAAGTGACGAATCAACAGAGCAGGTCATCACTGAAGCCGATTTAGATCAGTTATTTAAATCTTTACGAGAACCAAACTATGCTGTGATGAATTTGCCACTATTACAACTGACATCAATCGATGAAGCGGTGATTTTACTCCAAGCAATAACTGTTTATCTTGAGGAAAAAATAAACAATGGTGATCTATACATCGCTCAGCTTTCCAAAAAAACATTGCAAATACTCGCACTAGTACGCAATAATAACCTGAATCCTCAGCTTGCCATCGACAACTGGCTGATCTTCGCTAAACGTACCGCTTTACAGATGAAATAAGATGTATCTATAATGATGGAATGTACAGAAAAGGATTTACACTTCTTGAGATCATGATTGCGATTAGTATCCTTAGTGTTTTGGTTGGTGTTAGTGCTACTGCTTATTCTGTTTATATTCGCAACTCACGTGATGCTCGACGTATCGTAGATCTTGAAAGTTTACGTTCTGGTTTAGAGCTGTATCGGAGTAACTCAATTAATGGCGCTTATCCTGATGATTTAGATAATTTGATTGATGATGGATTTCTTGATGTCATCCCTGTCGATCCATCAAATGACCCAGATCAAGGTTACACGTATACATATACAACATTTCCTAGTGGTTGTGATGACGCTGGCACGACTTCATACTGTACGAACTATAATCTGAATGTAACTCTAGAAAACGGGGCTGATTATAATATCGGACCGACTACTCCAGGTGGACTTAATAATGCTCCCACGCCGACACCCACCGGTGGAGTAAATTAAACTAATCTATGAAACATGGTTTTACCTTGATTGAAATCATTGTGATGGTCGGTATTATCGGGGTGTTTATGGGTACAGGTGTCGTCGTTTATAGTCGCACGATTCACAAAAACAACTTCACAAAAGATATTGATACAGTCGTCGACATCCTTCATATCGCCAAACAGAAAACAATTTCTCGTGACACAAGCGGTGTTCCAAGTTGCCCTACCTTTGCAGGTTATGCAGTATTATTTGATCCTGATAATAATCGTATAGTGCTAGAAGTTGGCTGTGGCGGATTTAGTCATGGGATTAGTACCTATGATTTACAGAATGCAACGTTTGATAATATTGTTACTCCAACCTTAGTTGAGTTTCTTGAACCATATGGAAGTCTAGCTGCTGATAGTACTATTAGACTGAAGTATCCACCGACCGAGCAATGCACAAATGTTACTATCAGTGCTACCGGTTTGATCGAAAAAGATCCTGAGCCATTTGATTGTATATGAAAAAAAACCAAGGTTTTACTATCATAGAGCTGATTATTTTTATCACACTACTCAGTACGATCCTGGTCGTCGCTGCAAGCTATGTCACACGACTACTTTATAACATGACGACCAATGAGCATCGTGTAAAAGCGCGTTTTTATGCGGAAGAGGTTGTTGAATGGCTCAATGGTGAAAGACAATCTGATTGGCAAGCATTCCAAAACGAAGCCTCTGTTGCTGGCACTGTTTATTGTCTTAATGGGACAATCTCACTCGACACGCTGCTACAAGATCTCACACCTGGTGCATGTTCAGGCACGAATAATGGTTATGTAGGTGTGGGTAATCGAGCGCCTAAGATTTTCAAGCGAGAACTGACACTTACCAAAAATACTGCATCAAATGCGACTCAGGTAACCGCACGTATTACAGTCTCATGGGTGGATCGTGATATCGAGTACTCAGTCCCTATTGAAACAATTTACTCAATTTATGAATAGTCGGAAATCAAAGAAAACGGGATTCACATTGATTGAGATCTTGATTGTAATTGGCATTATTGGTGTCATCATACCGACACTTTTTACAATTATTTTCATCATCTTGCAGCAACAAGCTCGTATCTATCGTCTTGTCGAAACCAAACGACAAGGTGATTATATGTTGACGTTCATCAAAGAAAAAATAACCCGAGAAGCTGGTGGAATCGTAAATGAGCTTGGTGAAACTCAGTGTAATGTCACAGGAGATCAGCATGTTTCCTCAAACTCAGGCGATCAGTTTACTTTTACAACCAAAAATGATGCGAGTGAAACGTTCGACTTTACCACGAATAATAGTATCTTGACGTATAGTGAAAATACGGGTCTTACCACAAATATGCATAATGCGAATGTGCAGATTGATGGCATTGCGTTTTCATGTATTAAAAGAACTGCCTTTTCCCAACCGCTTATCACTGTTAATTTCAATGTAACTTTCTATGATCCGACACCGACGGATCGTGAAGGAACAGTAGAGCTCCCCTATCAATCTAAATTTTTACTTCGTTAAGCTGATTTGGATTGATTTTTCTTCTCTATTTCTGCTAATCTGTATGCATGGCAAACTCTCTTTTTGCAGTGGATATCAATGAAAAATACACTCGTATTGCGCATCTCAATGTACTTAAGAATAAACAAGTTGAGCTGTTATCGCTTGGAGTAGACGATACTACTCCAAATTTTTTCCTCAATCTCACGACTGCAATTGCTCAACAACAAGCCAAAGTAATCATGAAGCTCACAGAGCAGCTACATCTCAAAAATGATCAGATATCAGTCGTCATCCCTGATTCATTCACCTATTCACAGGTTTTGATCATGCCAAATCTAAAAGAACAAGAGTTGGTTCAGTCGATTCGTTTACAAGCAGATGAGTTTGTTCCACTTCCCATCGACGAGGTTTATATCGATCTTGAAGTAATCACCAAGCTTCCCAATGATATGTTACTTATCCTCATCGTGGCGGCACAAAAGAAGATAGTTGATCATATTGCTATGACGATGGAGCTTGCGAAGTTGCAATCTGTATCTCTTGAAAACGAGTTGAGTGCTGTTGGTCGCTTTGTTTCAGAAGTATTCAAAATTAGCACTGAGCCATCACTTATCATCAACTTTGGTTTTCGTAGTAGTTCTTTGTATGTCGTCAACCCTGCACTACCACATTTCCAGGTCACTCGATCGACGCGTATCGGACTTGAGCTCTTGATCCGTGATCTGAAAGTAAATCTCAACTGGGAAGATGCGCAGACCTACGAAGCTCTCAAAACAATTGGTCTCAGTGAAAGTGGTTCTGTAAATATCAATGCTGTCGTGTATCCGATCATGAATGAGCTCTTAAGTGAGATTCAGAAAACTATCCTTCAAGTCAAAGATAAATTAAATTTACCGATCAGAAATATTTATCTGTTTAACTACAATAATCATGTCGCGCATCTTACTGAAACAATTCAAGCTAAAACTGGATTACCAACATTTGATTTTCCGATTGCTACTATCTTGAAACCCAATCCCATCACGAAGTCGTTTCAAAATAATTTATCACCGTTTGTAGGAGTGATTGCTACTCATATCAGATGAAAAAACATGTTAATCTCATCTTGCAACGTCAAGCTTCGAGCGGTCCAACCGAATGGATGAAACGGATTCGCTCAGCGGCAGTGGTTTTGTGTGTTTTTTTTGCGATAGTAATCATCATTGAGATACTCGCAGTAGTCTTTATGCAGCGTAAAGTAGCTAATTTAGAAAATACAAAAAAAGTTTCATCACAGTATCTACTGCGTAACAAAGAGTTAGAACAAAAAATAGAGTTCTTTCTTTATAAATATAATTTGCTTAAAACGTATCTCGAAGATGATGCTGAGGTATATAGCTATTACAATTTGCTACTCACATTGCTCACAACTATTGAAGTAGATGCTACGCTGACACAGTTTAATATGGATTCTACAAATCTTGCCAACTTCTCCTTGACGTTTGATTCGTATGAAGATGCGATCAAGTTTGTCGATTTAGTCGAGTCACCTGCCTTTCTCAATTATTTTGAAACATTACAGTTAAATAATTTTGCCTTTAACTCAAGCACGACATCATATGATTTAGTGTTGATCGGTCAGTTTAAAGCTATAGAAAACAATGAAAATCAGTAAACTTGCCATCCAATCAGTGATTCATAATAGTTATTTCGTGACGACGAGTATTGTGACGTTACTTGCACTGATACTGGTCGGTAGTACTATTATGCTTTCCAAGAGTTTATATGATACTTACTCAGAAGCGCAGCTATTACAAGCTGATGTCGATGAAACTCAAAGACAGGTGGACATCGTCAAAAAGAATAAAGATTTAATTGAAACAAATGTCGATGAGTATAATGCCGCTTTGGAAAAATTGATTCCAGATGATGAAAGTTACTTTTTAGTAATCTCTGCTTTAGAACAACTTGAGCAACAAACTGGGATTACGATCAAAGAATATAATATCGATCTGGCCGCCACGACGCAGGAGAAGCTATCATTGACGGTCAATACACAGGGTGATATCAGTTCGATCGACAGATTTTTGCAGAACTACAAATTTATTAGTGGTCGATTGATCACCAACGAAAGTTTGATTATCTCTCCTCAACAACTTGAAAGTGTCGCTTTCTCTCTCAATTTTTATCATTCTCCGTATGTCCCAGGTAGTGTTCAAGCTTCTACACTCACAGAAGCAGATATACAGTATGTTACGGATATTATTAGCCAGCTATAAAGGAGAAGTTATTTACTCAGTGAAGTTTACGTTCTTAGGATTTTTGAGAAGTTTACCTAAACCTTCAGAGATTTGTGCACCTTTTTCAGTCCAGTAATCAAATTTCTTTTTTTCGATGGTGATTTCTGCAGGATCTCGCATTGGATTATAGGTACCCACTTTTTCGATATAAGCACCGTCTCTTTTTTTACGTTTGTCGATAGCGACAATGCGATAAAAAGGACTCATTTTTTTTCCGAATCTCATTAATCTAAGTGTGACTGCCATATATTCAATTGCGAACGATTTAAAAGGTAATTATAACGCTACTTTCTCAATAATTCCAGTGCATTTTGAGCAGCTTGTTCTTCAGCTTGTTTTTTGGAAGCTCCGGTACCTTGAGCCAGCTGTTTGTTATGGACGATGACGGCGATAGTAAACATCTTATCATGCTCAGGACCGGTTTCTTCGAGGATGATGTATTCAGGTAGTTCTTTGTACTTAGCTTGAGTTATTTCTTGAAGATAGCTTTTTGGTGAAAGGTAGAGTTTATTTTTGACGATATAATCAAGTTTATCGGTGAAAAGATATCGTACGATAAAGTTGTAGGCTACTTCGAAGCCTTGATCGATGAAAATTGCGGCAATAAGCGCTTCAAAACAGTCAGCGAGGATATTTTTCTTATCACGACCTTTACCTTTTTCTTCACCATGTGACAGTTGCAGATATTGTCCGAGGTTTAGATTTTTTGCAACTTCAGCGAGGCTCTCAGTACGGACGATCGAGGCTTTGATATCGGTATAATCGCCTTCTGCTAGGTGCGGATAATGTCGATAGAGATAGATTGAGGTTGTCAGTGACAATACACTATCTCCTAGAAACTCTAGTTTTTCGTTTGAAGGCAGATGAAAGGTGCGATGTTCGTTGAGATATGATCTATGGATAAAAACATTTTCCAGTAATGTTTTATCTTTAAACTCAATTGCGATAGTTTTTTCAAGTTGTGGAAGGTTCATTTTTGGTTTCTGAGTTAAATTCTTCTAATATTGATCCGAGTACTGCATTCACAAAGGCAAATGAGCGTTCGTTACCCATCTCTTTGGCGAGTTCAACAGCTTCGTTGATGATGACTTTGGGTGGTTCCTTTTTATCGTACATTAGTTCATATACTGCAAGGCGTAAGATACTGACGTCGATCCGGGCGACATTGTCGAGTGGGTACTTGGGTGCGTGTCGAGTGATTGTCTCATCGATAGCAGTTACATATTTTTGGATCTCAGGGGTGACTGGCTCTTTTGGATGAGGTAATTTGTGGCGTTGATCAGGAGCACTAAACGATGTAGCAAATAAATTCTCGATTATATTAACGCGCTCTTGGTGTCGAGGATCCATAAATGGTGCACAGAAGCGGTTTATTTACCGCAATACTTACATTGTCGATGAGGAAGTTTCTTTTTTCCACATTCTTTACAAACAATGAGATTTGGCAATACTGAATCAAGTTCTCGTTGATTGAGTCTTTTACCTTTACGAGCTTTGGAATGTTTTCTTTTTGGTAGTGGAGCCATGGTTCGTGTTAAAACTTTATTCTGTAATTATAGAACAATTTAATGTTTCAATAATATCATGGAGCGTAGGATTTATCAATTACGAATTATTTAGATTATGTCTCTGCAATAGATTCTGTCAGTCGGCTTTACCCGTAAGTGCTCACTGTTCGTTGCGCGCTTACGTGTCCCTTTCCTCCTGACACCTATTGCAGATTACTATTTAATCGCGTGCAATTTGGTGTAACTGATACTTCTCTATCCGTTTCTGCAGCTGCGGAAACCTATCAACCCGGTATTTAGCTGTAAATGCTTTGAGTGCTTTTTGGACTGATTCGATAAGTACTGTATCACCGAGGTTGGCAAACTGGAGATCAGTATAGCCACTTTGTTGGGTGCCATAGATATCTCCAGGTCCACGATGCTCGAGATCGTACTGTGCCAGCTCCATACCTGAGTTGGTGCTTGAGAAGATCTTTAATCGCTCATTAGCCTCAGCTTTTTGGGTTGTTGCCATCAGGAAACAGTATGATTGCTTGTCTCCTCGACCCACTCGTCCTCGCAGCTGATGTAGCTGAGCTAGTCCGAATCGTTCCGCGCCCTCGATCATCATTATGGTCGCGTTTGGCACATCGATACCGACCTCGACGACAGCTGTGGTGACCAGAACATCATATTTTTTATCTTTGAAATCTTGCATGACCTCATTTTTCTCTTTAGGTTTCATGCGGCCATGCAGCAGTGCGAGTCGGTAATTTTTGAAGACATCATTTTTTAGATGCTCAAACTCTATGGTGGCGGCTTTCACCGTTTGCATCGACTCAGCTTCAGAAGCTTCGACGAGCGGACAGACTATAAATACTTGTATTTTGTCATTTTTGATCTGTTGTTTGATCCATTCATATGAGCTATCACGTTTGCCTTGTGGCACGACATGCGTTTTGATTGGCAGTCTGCCTTTGGGCATCTCATCGATCACTGATAGATCGAGTTCACTGTAAATGGTAAGAGATACAGTACGTGGTATCGGCGTAGCCGTCATGGTGAGTAAATGAGGATTTAAACCTTTATCTTTCAAGATCGCTCGTTGTCTGACGCCGAAACGATGTTGTTCGTCGATGATCACGAGGCCGACTTTATCAAGTTTGACATGCTGAGTGAGTAGAGCATGAGTACCGATCATCACATCGACGTTTGAGATCTCAGGATTGTTTTTCTTGATTGCTTTCACAGATCCAGTTTGTAGTCCGACGGTGATACCCATCGGCTCAAACAGCGTCTGCATCGTGCGATAATGTTGTTGGGCCAGAATCTCAGTCGGTGCCATGACAAAGGTTTGGAAGCCGTGCAGGTATGCGGCATACGAGGCAATTGCGGCTACCACTGTTTTACCAGATCCGACATCACCTTGGAGAAAACGATTCATCGGTACGGTGCGTTTTAGATCTGACAAAATATCTACAACTACTTTTTCTTGTGCTTGAGTGAGCTGGAATGGTAGATTTGCGATAAACGTTTCTATTTTTTGTTGTGCTTCATTATCAAACGCAAACGCATGAGTAATACTTTCTTTTTCCCATGATTGACGGACCATCTGTGAAGACAGCATCCTGACGAAAACTTCATCAAACGATAGTCGCTTGCGAGCTTCGACCATCTGTGCCGGAGTCTCAGGAAAATGAATATGGATCAGTGCTTGCTTAAGTGCGATAAACTGAGTTTGCTTCAGTACATCGGTCGGATAAAGCTCGATCTCTGACTGATCATCTTTCAGTTGATTCACCACATGCCACATTTTTTCTCGCAACGTCTTGGTCGACATGCCATATGACTGCGGATAAACTGGCACAAATCTACCTGTGTGGATTAAGTTACCATCTGGTCGTATTTGTTCGTACTTGACTGGTTTCATCGATCGCTTAGAACCTTCGAGTTCGACTGTGCCAGCGACTGCGACTTGCATATCTTTTTTCAAGATGCTGAGTAAGAAGCGTTGGTTGAACCACATCAAATCCATAGAGCCTGTTTCATCGGTGAGCGTAGCAATCTGAATCATCATGCCGCGTTTCGAGCGCCGTTGGGCTAGCTTAGTGATAGTGCCTTTGATAGTGACTGTTTCGCCAGGTTGAGCGCGAGCTATGGTTGAGATGATATTAAGCTCTTCATAGCGAAACGGAGGGTAATACAATAGATCTTCAAAAGTCTGAATATTTAAATTCTTGAGTTTCTTGATCGTGACTGGACTTGTACGAGGGAGAGTCTCGATTGCTTGATCTAACATACCCACCTATTTTACATGAAAAACAAAGGTGTGAAGCTAGTGATGAGCAAGAGTAATGTCGCGATAATGATGATAAAGCGAACAATGTTGCGTGGTTCAAATACTTTTTTGATTTTTTTCATCATATTTTTATAGTATATCAATACTTAGTCACAAAGTTGCAATAATTAGATTTTTCTCTACAATTAACTCATGGCATATATCCCTCGTAGGCGGCAGAGTCGCTCATTTGGTATCACAATCCCCGGTCTTGGTAAGCTTAATAAGCAAAAACTCGGCATGTATGTGGGCGTGGGACTCGTGGGTATGATTATCTTTGGCTTTGTGTGTGCCTTCGGATTATTCGCATGGTATGGTCGTGATCTGCCCCAGCCTGGTAAGCTCTCTGAAGCAAGAGGTAGTTCGACTGTTTTCTATGATCGTGAAGGCGAGATTATCTATGAAATGTATAAAGATAAAAATCGAATTCCGGTTGAAGGTGATGAAATCCCAGAGATGCTTAAGCAAGCTACTGTAGCAATTGAGGACAAACGATTTTATGAACATAAAGGTGTTTCAGAGTTTGGTATTTTACGCGCTTTCTTCAACAATTATGTGCTCGGCAATCCTCAGGGAGGATCCACTATTACACAGCAATTGATTAAAAACGTATTACTGTCATCTGAGCGCACACTTCCTCGTAAGATCAAAGAAGCTATCCTTGCCTTTGAGGTCGAAAAACGCTACACCAAAGATGAAATCCTTACCATGTATCTCAATGAGAATCCGTATGGTGGTAGTTTCTGGGGAGTTGGTTCTGCTGCTCGTGGATACTTCAATAAAGACCCGAAAGAGCTGACACTTGTTGAAGCTGCAATACTTGCTGGATTACCACAGAGTCCCAGTCGTTATTCTCCATTCATCGGTGAAGAAGGCGCATGGAAAGTACGTGCTACAGATGTGCTGCGTCGCATGGAAGAAGATGAGTATATAACCGAAGATCAAGAAGAAGCTGCAGTTAAACAGCTCGATAAAGTCAAGTTTTCTTCAGAACAACTGAGTATTACCGCTCCGCATTTTATTTTCTATTTACGTAATCAGATCGAAGAAGAGTTTGGACCTGCAGTACTCAATCAAGGTATTGAAGTCAAAACCACTCTTGATCTAGAGATGCAAAAGAAAGCTGAGAAAATCATCAAAGACGAAATTGAAGATCTAGAAAAATATGATGTCGGAAACGGTGCATTGGTTGCTCTGGATCCCAAAAATGGTGAGATTATATCCTACGTCGGATCCTATGATTACAACAACGAAGCATATGGTAAGTTTGATGTCGTTTCACAAGGTAATCGCCAGCCAGGATCAACATTGAAGCCAATTGAGTATGCGACTGCTTTTGAAAAAGGCTATACACCAGCCACAGTACTGATGGATGTCGAAACGACATTCCCCAATCAAGGTGGCGATGATTATGTACCCAAAAATTATGATGGAAAGTATCATGGTCCAACACAGATCCGTTTTGCATTGGGTAACTCTTTCAATGTCCCTGCTGTGAAAATGCTGGCGATGATTGGCCTTCGCGACTTTCTCCAACAATCGTATGACATGGGTCTCACCTCGCTTGAGCCAACTCAAGAAAACATTGATAATTTAGGACTTTCAGCCTCACTCGGTGGTGGAGAGACTACATTACTTGAGCTGGTGTCAGCATATAGCGTCTTTGCTAATGAAGGTACAAAAACAGAGATTCAAGGAATCCTAGAGATCAAAGATCACAACGGTAAATCAATCTATAAAAAGAAAAAACCAGTTGAGAAAGAAGTGTTATCTCCTGAGATTAGTTTCTTGATTTCACATATTTTATCTGACAATAATGCTCGTGTTGCTACATTTGGTACAGGTTCATATCTCCAAGTCCCGGGCAAGACGGTAGCGGTCAAAACAGGTACCACAGATGACAAGAAAGATAACTGGGCAGTCGGTTATACCAACGGTATTACACTCGGCGTATGGGTCGGAAACAACGATGGTCAGGTCATGAATCCAGCTATTGCATCAGGTGCGACAGGTGCATCTCCAATCTGGCACAATTTCATGGTAGAACTTCTCAAGAAATATGATGACGGTATCATGGAAAAACCCGATGATGTCGAAGCAGTGACGATTGATGCCTATCTAGGCGGTCTTCCCAAAGATGGCAATCCCACTCGTTCAGAATACTTTATTAAAGGCACTGAACCGACAGATATTTCACCGTACTATAAAACCTTTGATGGCAAAGAATATATCGTAATCAACGAGACAGATCCAATCTCGACAGATGGCAAGAATCGTTGGCAAGAAGCGATTGATGCCTGGGCAGCGAGTCAGTCTGATGAGCGATTCAAAAACGCTGGTGACAAAGTGAAAGCTGAGTCAGAAAACATCTCACTTTCGATCAAATCACCAGGAAATGAAACTACAGTCAATACTAATGATGTCGAAGTGAAAGTAAAGATTAGCACTGACTCGACGGTCAAACGCGTGCGTTTCTGGATCAATGATGAAGAGAAAAAAACCTTGGAAACAGATAGTAAAGATATCACTGAAAAGTTTAATCTCCCAGATGGTAAATATACAATCAAAATCCAAGCCTGGAATGATAAAGATAAAAGCAGTGATTCTTCAATCAAGATCGGTGTGAACCAACCCTGGAACTAATTACTTTTCTGGAGGTTCTTTGAAGAGAAAATCTACGACTATTTTGGCCAGACCGAGTACTTCGACGAAGCTACCTGCGATAATAATTCTGACTAGCCACTCATCCATAAATGACAACCAGCCGAGTCCAACTGCGATTAAAAACAAAGCTGTAAAAACAACTATAAAAACTACTAAGTAAAGTAGATTACGTGACCATTCTTTACGAAACGATAAGAAATCGGTTTTTTCTCGAAGTCTCAGCTCTTGCAGCTGCAGCTCCCATTTTGCCCGTTCATCACGGCTCTCTTCGATGATCGTTTCTTCGATAGCCGGCAGGTTAGCTTTTTGATCTACCATATTAAAACAACTTTTTTTCTAACTCATATTCTTGCCAGACTTCAGGATGTTCTTTTTTGAAAGTCTTGAGTCGGATGCGTAATGCTTCATCACTGACACCAAACATTTTGACGAGTGCTTTGATGATCTCTTCTCCCCCAGTCATCAGTTTTGTATAACTCAGTACTGTGGTAATGTCTTTATCTGGCATGAGTAAATAAGCCGCAAAATAATTTGCTTCTGCTTCTTGTGTGTCTCGTGGAGTGAGTATATCATGTCTCATAAAGACTGAGCGTTCATATTTATGGAGATCATGATGCAAGAGTTTGTGACCGATCTCATGTGCCATCGTGAAGCGTTTACGCGTCATTGGTTGAGTTTCGTTATTCAGTAAAATTGACTCTGTTTTTAGATCATAATACCCAAGTACATCTTGCCAGTTGGTGACTTCGTCTTTGGATTTCGGATCACGTTTTATGACTGCGGTTTTCAGTTCATTCGTGGTGCAGGTCTTCCAGCTGATACCGAGTAAATCAGCCAGTTGAAAGACATGAACTGGGATAGTGAGTGCATATTTCTCGATCAGTTCTTCTGCAGTCGATTTCAGTTTCTCTAGATTCGTATTCATACGTATCTATTGTAGCATATTGTTATTTAGACAGCCATGAAGCCATTATGTCACCTAAATCTTCTTGAAAACCATCGAATCCATGATTTGCTTCTGGGATAATCTGATACTCGAAGTTAGGTTTTTTACCGATATATGTTTGCAAAATCTTGACACACCCATCCACATTTCCGTAACAGTATTCATCGTGTTCACCATAGATTACCAAGGTTGGTTTAACGATTGATTCAACTTCACGAAATAGTTTTTTTGTGCCAAGTCTTTGATCTTGAATGACTTCGTAGTATGGGAAAATATTGTAATCACCATCGGGGTTCAATGTATCGTAGAGTGCTTGATAAGTGTATGGTTGTGGATACAAAGATTTTGGGACAGTTTTCATTCCATTGCCTTTTTCGATCTCTGTTTTACTGCGTTTGATCGCTTTCCAGAAGTTGTCTTCTCCCATCGCATCACAGTTCAGACCAGTATCATCGCCACCGGCAAGTAAGATGTATTTCTCTACTTTATTGTCTTGTTTGTAGTAGTTATAGATTGCAATTTTGTTGGCTCCAGTGGAGTGCCCGATTAGATAAAAATGTTTATAGCCCTTGGTTTCCAGGAAATTAATCGCACCTTCTATATCTAGCTCACATTCTTTGATGAGTTCGATATAGCTACCATACGTCACACGTTCTCCAGTATTTGTTTCAGAGTTAATACGTTTCAGGGATTTTGTATACAATGCTCCCCTATTATTGAATGCAAAAAAACTGATATTTTGATCAGTCATACTTTTGCCTAGAGCATTGGTCATGCTGCTATAAAAGACTGAAGAGCTGCCATTGCCATGTAAAAAAAGAGCCACTGCATCAGTGGGTTTCTCTGGTTCATAGAGCAATCCAGGAAGTTTAAGATTGTCGATGCTATGGAAATGTTGAAGACTTAGTTTTGCCATAGTGTTATTCCACATTCATGAAATACAGATTCGCATCTACACCGAGTGTTCCGATGATAATGCCATGCTTTTCTGTCCAATAATGGATGAGATATGGCTTTTCAGTCGGACTTTCTGGAAATGTATAGATCAGCTCCCAGGTACCACTGCCAGGTGTTTGTGAGAGAGCATACCGATAAACACCATTATTATCCCCAATCGTGTAAAGATACTTATTATCAGTAGTTAGGCCATTATATTTGTAATAATTTGCTTCTGGTCCTTGATGATATTTATACCCAACGGTAAAACCAGTGAATGGTATAAAAGCCATCGTATTATCATTCATCAGCTTTACTACATTTGAGCCACGATAATCGACATAGTAGCCAGTTTCTTCGTTGATCGTGACTGGTGCAATATTCGTATGTGGTGCAGCCAGCGGATCAATATTGAGTCCACTCCATTGTGTGCCGAGTGTAGCACTGCGTTCATTGCTATAAAATATTTTGTTGGCTAGCTGTGAGTCTGGATTATTGTATTGTGTGATTGAGTACAGTTGATATTTATCTGTGTTTTGCGGGTCTTTTAAAGCAAATAATTGTTTTGATCGAATATAAGTAGTGTTTGGAAAGGTATATAGTCGTTCCCAACTTTTACCAGCGTTGGTGCTTCCCCAAATCTCAGGTTTGGCGGTGTTTCCACTTGGAGTACTGCCTCCTAGATAATAGCGATTGCCGATCTGTGTACTGCCAAAGAAATGAACGATATTTGGAAATACTTCTGTGTCTGCTTCACAATCACCTGTATTTGGCCCTGTGCTACAACGCACCTTAAGTAAGTGATTCGCATCAGTATTTTTATCAAGCCAGTAGATATTGCCGCCGTTCCAACCATCAGTAAAACCAGGATCAGTTCCTGGTACGATAAGTCTGGATTTGGTTTCATCCGTCCAATCCAATGCATGGATGCCATTATCATCTAAGTAATCTTGATAGGCAGGAATAATGCCAGAGTTGTCAACGATGGCTACAGTGCCAAGAGGAAGTTTTTGTCCCAGGGGTTGATCAACATCAATTTTCGTAACAGTGGCTACTGCATCACCTGCTGGTAGATTACTGGCAAGTCCGAGATAGATAGCATTGTTGTCTGTCGCGATTGCCCATGGACCAAACCACTGACCAATCTGTGTTTCAGTTACTACGTCAGTTGTTTGGCTGAGAAACCAATGTTTCAAAGTTTCAATGCCGCTTTTCGAGATGAGTGTCAGACTTTGAGGTGTTGAGAAGGAATTAGAATTTTTCGATTTTATGAGAGATGCGAGAGTTTTCGCACTTGCATCGGGAAGATTAGAAAAGATTATGGCTGAAAAAAATAAAGCACTAATTAAACCTAAATAAAATTTCATTGATATGTTGTTATTATTTTTCTTTTTTGTTTTCATAAAAAAAATTATATAAAGTATTTAATCTTTATTAACTATATCTAAAAATTCTTGAAAATGCTTCACTGTATAATCTGGTTTTAAGTGAGAAAAATGATTATCTGCAAAGAAAGTTTCATTTGCTACAGGATGATACCAGACACTCGTAATCCCAGCTTGTTGTGCAGCAATGATGTCAACATCAGAGTCACCGATCATGATACTGGTTTTTTTATTTCCACTTAGACGTTTGATTGCTTCAAGTACAGGTTCTGGATCAGGTTTATTAGTTTCTGTATCTTCCCAAGCCATCACGACATCGAAATAATCTAAAATCTTTTGGGACTCTAAAATAGAAAGTGCAGTTTCACGTGTGGACGAAGTGACGACACCAATTGATTTACCAGCGGCTTTTAGTTGTTTAAGAGTTTCGGGTACGTATTCATGAAGTTCAAGTAGATCATGATGTGTGCGATATCGTGTATATACTTTTGTGGAAAATTCTCTGGGATCATCGACCTCTGTGTCTGCTTCGTGATCGAAGTGATACAAAGCATGCACAATTTCTGCTTCAGTTTTGGTGATCTTATATTCAGCGTATGTCTCCGTGAAGCTAGTTACCCATGCAGGAAGTGAGTGGACAAGGCAGCCATCGAGGTCAAAAAGGATAGTTTGATACATAGTTCGAGTTCAATATTCTAGAACTTTTCAGTATAAAATGCAAATAGTTAGCCTTAAAGCAGTTTTTCAAGTTCTTCTTTTGCTTCTTTCTCGGTGATATTTCGTTCAGATGAGCTGAAGTAAAAACGGAGTGTCAAACTATCTTCATATTGCGAGATCATTTCAATATTTTCGAGTAGCTTACTTTTTTTCATTGCAGCTTCTGTAATCTCGGCATATGTGCGCTCACCTGGCTTAATGGTCGCATCAAGTTTGATGACGGCGAACTGCGCTGGCTGCTGGTATTTCGTTACAACTCGTGAGTGCTCAGCTAAGTAATGGAAGTCGAGCTCTACAGCACTCACCTGTCCTTTAAGACCTAATTTTTGCATAAGTGGAAGTGATAAAGAGCCCATCAAACCAATTTGATTGCCCTTTGCATCAATGATGCCCGCTTGCAGTTGTGGTGAGAAAAGTTTAGAAACATGTTTCTTTTCGAATGTTATATCAGTCAGATTTAGCTCTTGTAGTAAAGCTTCGATTACACCTTTTAGTTCGAAGAAATCACTGTTCATGGCAATACTTAGTTTGTACTGTTCATCAGGTAACTCTGTTGTTTTAGGATACACTTTAGAGATCTCGAAGAAGCTAAGTTTCTCTCTTCGACCTTGGTTATCTTGAATATTTTTGATCAACGATGGCAATAGTGATAATCGCATATACTCGATCTCAGTCGAGATCGTATTGGCAAGTTTGAGATGTTTTTCTTTCGACCAACCGAGACTATCGATCAGATCTGCTGAGATCATAGAGTAGTTCATTACTTCATGGAGACCAAGATGTTTCAAGAACGTTTTCGCTTTGTTTTGCATGGTGAAAAGCACCTCAACATCATGTGGTTGCTTGATATAAACCATAGGGACGATGCTGTTGGGAAGATTGAAATACCCATATACACGAGCGACTTCTTCGATGATATCTTGTTTGATCTCGATATCAGCTGCACGGTATGAAGGTACGGTGATTTTGTATGAATCCGCTTTAGCAGCCACAGTAAATCCGAGATCTTCAAGGATCGTTTTGACATCTTCATGGCTGATCTCAATACCCATCAGTTTTTGTACGTCTTGCAATGTGACATTGATAGTTTTGATTTCTGTTTTTTGTGGGTAGATATCGATTAGCTCTGAATCAGCAATACCACCAGTCAATGCATTGATGAGATCTACACCATAGACGAAGGCTGTCTCTACGCGCTCTGGATCGAGATCTTTTTCGAAATATGTCGCGGCGACAGTACGCTGACCTGTGACCATTGAGGTATGTCGGATATGTCTTTTGTCATAGTGTTGGGCGAAGAAAACAATCGTTTCGGTATCAGCACTGATGGCACTATTGGCACCACCCATGATGCCACAAAGATCGATAAGTCTACCATCACCATCTTCGATCACGATATCACCGCCTGGCAAGATTACTTCTTTATTATCAAGTGTGACAAGTTTTTCACCTTTTTTACTTTCTCTCAGTGTCATTTTCGCGTCTCGGATCTGATCATAATCAAACATGTGGATTGGCTGGCCAAGTGCGAGCATGATGTAATTTGAGATATCTACGACATTATTGATGCTTTTGATATCACACATCTCAAGTCTTCTTTTGATTACTTCTGGTGCGGGTTTGATCTGAACATCAGAGAAAACCATAGCAGTAAAGCGTTTATTGAGTTTAGTATCGGTTTTTACATCAAGAGGTTTACGATCATGTGGCTCTGCTTTGAGATTATCGAAGGTATAGGTTTTGAATGGATTGAGTTTCAAACGTGCTTTGATGCCGAAGCGAGGTAAGATAGCTTGAGCTTCTTGGGCGATACCGAAGACACTTGCCATATCGATACGATTTGAGGTGATTTCGATATCAAGTGAGTAATCATCATCGGCTTCAAATTTTTCGATACGTTCTACTCCGGGTCCACAAAGTGACAGATACTTCTGTAGCTCATAAGGAGTAGCCTCTGTGTCGAGGTATTCCAACAGCCATTTATAAGTGATTTTGATATTCATAGTTTGTTTTTTTACTCAAATAAAATTTTATACATTCCTCAAGTTGAGGGAGTAAACCTCATTATTCCACACGTGGTGCCGAGCAACCAGTGAGAAATGTACAAAATTTCATTCCTCGTAAATTAATATTCTTAAAATTGTTCCAAAAATCTGATATCACCACTGTATAAGACACGGATATCATCGATTTTCAAACCTTGCTTCATCATAAATACACGCTCAACGCCGAAGCCAAACGCCCAGCCTGAGTACACATCTGGATCGATGTTGGCGGCTTTCAGCACATTGGGGTGGACCATACCGGTGCCTCCAAGCTCTAGCCAGCCAGATTTACATAGTTTACATTTTTTATTGTCTACGAGACCAGTACCACCACAGACATCACAGGTGATGTCGACCTCAAACGAGGGCTCGGTAAACTGGAAATGAAATGGTCGGAGTCGTGTTTCACGCTCTTCGCCGAAAAATTGCTTAGCGAAGTAATCAATAGTTCCCTTAAGATGCGTAATATTGATACCTTTATCGACACAAAGTCCTTCAAACTGATGAAACATCGGTACATGTGAGGCATCCCAGTTTGGTCGATATGTTTTACCGATATTGATCATCCTGATAGGTGGCTCGCCCAGACGCATCATCTCTCTGTTTTGACCAGATGAGGTATGCGGGGTGAGGACCATCTTCCCATACTCTTTGTGTGGGTCATGTTCGATGAAGAATGTCTCAAAATCATCACGAGCAGGGTGCTCAGGTGGCATGTTGAGTGTCTCAAAGGCAAAATGTTCCCACTCTACCTCAGGATATGACATGCGGATGAAGCCAATTTTCTCGAAAATACGGCTAATCTCGTTGATTGCATGAGTGACGATATGGAGACTTCCTGTTGGATGCTTGGTACCTGGGAGTGTGACATCTATCGTTTGTGAAGCTTCTGTTTGTGACATCAGCTCGGTTTTTTTCGCTGCAAGATCGGCTGTTATCTGCACTTTGAGTTGATTTATCTGGCTTCCGAGCTCTTTTCGAGCTTCTGGAGCTGCATCTTTCATGGTTTGCAGTAATGCATTGATGTGACCGTTTCGTCCTAGATATGAGGTTTCAAGTTGTTGGAGAGATTCAAGAGTGGTAGTAGCTTTAAGCTCAGTAGTAAATTGGTGCTGTAGGTTTGTATGATTGGTCATCGGATCGATTCGTAACTCGTGCACATTGCTTGATTGTACCTCTCAAAAGAGATAAATACAATGATTATGCTTTGATGTGCTTGATAAATGCATCGAAGGCTTGAGGAACATCAAGTGCCATTCGTGCCATTACCTTACGATCGAGACCAATATTCTTTTTCTTAAGAAGATTGATGAAGGTGCTATATGTTAAATCGTTTTGTCGTACAGCTGCGTTTAAGCGGACAATCCAAAGGGATCTCATGTCTCTTTTGCGATGTTTGCGACCAGCGAATGCGTATTCACCAGCATGCAAAACAGCTTCTTTAGCTTTTTTGATTTGTTTTCCACGAGATTGCCAGTATCCTTTTGCGAGGTTTAAGATTTTCTTATGTTTACGATTTGTTGTTACTCCACCTTTAACGCGTGTCATATTTGTTTATGAATGATTTATGATCGACCTAATAATCTTCTTAATTTTTTTGCCATATCGCCTTCAACCTCTTTCATCTGTAAGAGACTACGAAGTTGTCGTTTACTTTTACTTGAACGTAAATGTCGGATTTTCTGTGATCTATGTAATAACTTTCCAGATCCAGTGACCTTGAAACGTTTTGATGCGCCTTTGTGTGTTCTAATTTTTTGCTGTGCCATGTTTATGTCTATTAAAAAAACAATTATATCATTTGTCTCAAATATTGTCATGCCGAACTTATCTGAGCCTCAAAATCTAGGTTACTTCTTTTTTGCGACGACTGCTCGCACGACTCTACCCTCAAAACGAGGTTCTTTAGAGATGTTGACGTCGCCAAGTTGCTTGATATAGTTATGGATCAACTCCATTGCCATATCTTTTTTGACGATCTCTCGACCTTTCAATGCAAGGTTTAATCGTACTTGATTACCATCATCGATAAATTCGCGTGTTCGATTGATCATACGTTCGAGATCAGCTGTTGCGATAAACAATGAGATTTTGATATCTTTCACTGTACTTTTTTTCGCACCTTTTTTCGCTTCTTTCAGCTTCTTTTCTTGTTCATACATGAACTTCTTGAAGTCAGTAAGTTTAGCTACAGGTGGGACAGCTTTGGGAGCGATAAGGACGAGGTCAAGACCTTGTTCTTGGGCTTTTGCCAATGCTTCTTCACGAGTAAGTACACCAAACTGTTCTCCATCAGAGCCAAGAACACGAAGTGAAGCTTCTTGTATACGGTTATTCACAAAGAAAAACTGTTTAGGTGATCTTTGTTGTGGTCGGTAGTTGTTCCTCAAGTAAAAAATTCAAACTTATTGCAATTCATCATTATAATGGCTCTATAGGCCTTTTTCAAGCTGACAATTAGGCTCTTTTAGTGATATCTTGCACTATTTGAGTCTTAAATGTGTCAAAAGCAACAGTTTCACTATTTCCATCACGCTTACGGATACTGATATTGCTGTCTTCGATCTCTTTATCACCCATGATACCCATATAAAAGACTTTTTCTTTTTGAGCGTTGCGGATTTTCTTCTGCATCGATTCATTCTGACTATCGACATCGACACGGACACCAGCTTGGCGCAGCTCAGCGGCCATCTTTTCAGCTGCTTCTACATGACGCTCGGCGATTGGGATGAGCTTCATCTGTACTGGCGTGAGCCATAGTGGGAATGCCCCAGCATAATGTTCGATCACAAATGCCATGAATCGCTCATGTACAGATAATGGAGCTCGGTGGATGACGAAAATTTCATTATTGTCCTGCCCCGCTTCGTCGGTATATCTGAGATCAAAGCGCTTTTTGGCTGCGAAATCAAGCTGGATTGTCGACATTGTCTCTTCACGGCCGATAGCTGATTTGAACTGTACATCGACTTTTGGTCCATAAAATGCTGCCTCATCATCAGCTTCACGATACTCAACATTCATCTCTTGCAGTACTTCCCTCAACACCTGTTCAGAGTACTCCCAGTTTTCAGGTTCATCGAAGTATTTCTCAGTGTGTTTTGGATCCCATTTCGACAATCTAAACCAGTAGTCCTTCAAGCCAAAGATCGCAAAATACTCTTGAGTGAGCTTGATGACGGCTTTGAATTCGTCTTTGATCTGATCTTTACGACAGTAGATATGAGCATCATTCATCGTCATGCCGCGTACACGCAGTAAGCCTGCAAGTGTACCTGAGAGCTCATTGCGATAACACGTACCGTATTCAGCTAGTCTCAGCGGTAATTCACGGTAACTTCTAGGTTTATAGTTATAAATCGTATGATGATGTGGACAGTTCATCGCCTTGAGATAATACGTGGCATCATCCATCTCCATCCCAGGGTACATTGATTCTTTATAGTACGGTAGATGTCCAGAGCGCTCAAATAGCTCTTGTTTGGCGATATGAGGTGTGACTACGCGGACATAGCCATATGCAGCTTCTTTCTCTAGTGCGAGTTTCTCGATTTCGTTACGCACTATCGTGCCATTTGGGAGCCACATGACGAGGCCTTTGCCGACTGTTTCATCGATGAAGAATAAATCTAATTCTTTCCCAAGTTTACGATGATCACGTTTTTTTGCCTCTTCGAGCTGATGCAAATGCTCTTCAAGCTCTTCTTTGGTGGCGAAAGCCGTGCCATAGATGCGCGTTAGCATCGTGTTTTTCTCATCTCCACGCCAGTATGCACCAGCGACGGATAATAATTTGAAGTGCTTGAGCTCTTCTTTTGGATTTTCGACATGGCCACCTTTACACAGATCCCAGTACTCACCAGATTTATAGAAGCTCAGTTTTTCACCATTTTTACTAAACTCTTCGATCAGCTCATGTTTATATTCATTATCTGGGTATTCCTTTTTAGCATCTTCTGCACTAAGCTCATGTTTTTCGAAGCTTTTCCAGCTTTTCACAATTTCACGCATTTTCTGCTCCATGCGAGATAGATCAGCATCAGAGATTGGCTCTTTGAATTCGAAATCGAAATAAAAGCCAGTATCGATGGCAGGACCGATCGTACGCTTCGTTTCAGGCCAGATCTGCATGACAGCAGCAGCGAGTAAATGAGCTGCACTGTGTCTGAGGTTATCGAGATGTTGTTGTTTATCCATAAGTATTTAGTGAAATTATATATCCTCCTTCACCTGCGGTAAACTCAGGTTTCGGCGGGATTTCGTTTTGTTATTTGGTATTGCTAATAGTTTATATTAAAAACTCATAAAAAAACCCGCCTGAGGGCGGGGTCTGTAATAAACACTACAAAACCACGCCCTGTCAGGCGGTTGTAGTGGTAATGATGTTAGCTTTGTATACGAACATACTGCAACTATATAAGATTACTGAATGATTGTCAACATAGGCTTGAAAGCTGTTAAATATAGGGTATAATATTACTATGGGATATAAAGAACAAGTTGTAGGTCTCGCATTTGTATTAGGTCTAACTGGCTGTTCAGGGCTACCACCTGAACAAAAGTCTCCTTTAGAACCTTTTGAAAACAAAAATACTCCTGTTCTTACGACACCAACCTCAGAAGCAGTGATTGATCCTTTTTGTAGTCCAGTTGTTGAATCTGGTACTCAATCCATAGAAGATAGTATTGTTTTCACTACAGACGATATTCCTTACTATAATCTCAATACTGCGAATGTTGCTACACTCGTCTCTACAATTCAAAGTGATATGAAAGATGGACTTATATATGGATATATACAACATCAAGCTAGTTCTACCAATGTAAGTAGTACTCCAATAAACTATTCTGAGTTTCAAACTGCACCACGTCAAGTAGAAGCTTTAGCCATAAATGTCGGGGTATTTTGTAATCATAATGGTTTACCTGCAGATAAAACTACTAGAAATGGTCTTGTTAGTTTGAACTACAGCGATAAAGCCTTTACGATTATTGCTGAACCTCCTGCTAATGTACAAGGGGTTGAAAACGATATTCTTGCCCAACTGAACCAAGGAATGGTGGAAATGATGGTAAATGCTCATTTACAAAGTGGTCGCTATACAGATCAAGAAATTCAAGATATATCTTATGCATATGGGTTAAGTTATTTTTTGATTCGAAATGTAGGTATTGAAACCCATCAAGATTATGTGCGATATGTACAAAATAGTGTGAATGGGGACTCCACAGTTGAGGAAGGATTATCGATTCCTATAATATCTTCCAATGCTTTTACGCGCATGGTACAGGTAGTAAACGATGGTGATATCATGACGTATACCCCTATGGATCAGTATTAAAAGCTAATTGCTTGTTTAACTTATGATTATTCTTCATCCAGAAAACTCTGAGTCTTCTGAAGTTATGTTGCCCGAATTAATTGCTCCTTTTGGTCCATTAACTATAAAAGAGGAATTTAAAAAAAATAAAGTACATCTTGTGCATTATGCAGATAGAAATATCCGTCCACACAACTTAGGAGTTTGGCCCGCTGGGTCAAGATTTAATGATACTTTCCCACCTCAACCGAGCAAGTGGCATATTGCGCCTCCTCCAGATCAACCATTAGTACTTAAATGTGATAATTTCACCGATGCCATGGAAGACGAACGAGGCATTATGATGTCCGCAAGTAGTATCTTTCCTGAAGGCAGTAAAGTACGTTTACCCTACTTATATGGTTATGGAAGTATTAATAGTGCAAGATACTTACTTCAAGAATATATTGAGCCGTCTTTTCGGCCTCTGAATCAATATATTGACGATAAACAGCAAATACCAGTGGAAGAAGCTTTTGAAATCGGCATATTGATAGCAGATTTACTCACACAGATGCATGTACATGGCATGACCCACGGAGATATGTGTGGATATTTCCCAGACGAAGCCAGCGGGATGGGGCATGTTCTATGGAATCCAGATACGAAAGAGATGAGAATCATAGATTGGGGTGAGGGTCGGAGTCATAGACATATTAATTTAGAATATAAAGATGGTCTCTATATGCATGATCATATTGGGATAAGATCTACTCTGCGAATGCTGTTAGGCACAACCTCACAAGGAGCAGACATAAAAGACATGGTTCCAGTTCTTACCCGATACGCTAAAAATGGCTATGGAACAGCGCAATTGGCTGAAGATTTACGTGATTTATCTGTGAAATTAGGTTTTTCTATCTAAACACCTACAGCTCTTCTGACAGTTTTGAGGGTAGCTTCGGCGATTTCGTTCGCTTGTTTGGCTCCACGAGCTCGTAGCTCATGTAAGTAGTCTCTATTTCCATCAAGTTCCGCTCGTTTCTTACGGACATCGGCAAAATACTCCATGAAATGACCGAATAACTGCTTTTTGATCTCGACATCTCCGATTGTCCCTTGTTTATACTGCTCTTTCATGTCAGTGACTTTTGCAGCATCATACCCTAGTAATTCAAGGTACTCAAAAGTGACATTCTTCGCTGGATCACCAGGATCTGTCGGGTGAATACGTGCAGGATCTGTGGTGATTGACATGATCTGTTTTTTGATCACTTCTTCTGGTGCAAAGATCGGTATGTCATTTCCTAGAGATTTACTCATTTTGCGCTCTCCATCAGTGCCTTTGATACGGGCTGTTTCTTTGGTCAAATATACTTCTGGGATCTTGAAAACTTCGCCATAGCGATTGTTGAACGTGCGAGCGATCTCACGCGCCAGTTCGACGTGTTGTGCTTGATCTTGTCCGACTGGGACATAATCAGGATTGCTAAACAAAATGTCAGCTGCCATCAGCACTGGATATGAGAAAAGTCCCATACTGATACTATCTGCTGCCACATCATTTTGAAGTTTATCTTTGTAAGCATGCATGAGTTTGAGCTCAGAGACAGTCACTACATTATTCAAAATTGTTTGTAGATAGGGTACAGCTGGCACATCACTTTGGACGAAGAAAAGTGTCTTGGTCGGATCTAAGCCAAGCGCTAGGAACTCCATAAACACTTGTTCAGTATTTGTTTTAACCTCAATAGGATCATAGACGGAGTTTAATGTATGGAGATTGGCGATGAAATAGATACAGCTTCCTTTGTCTTGGAAATCGAGCGCTGGTTTGGCCATGCCGAAGTAGTTGCCTAGATGTAATCCTTTGGTGGAGCTTGGATTAATACCGGAAAAGTAGGTTTTCATAAGTGAAATGGTGCGCGCGCCTGGACTTGAACCGGGGACCTTTGCAATGTCAATGCAATGCTCTAGCCAACTGAGCTACGCGCGCAATCTTTAAACTGAGGCAATTATAGCAAAAAAGATGACAGAAAAACTAGAGCGTGAATTTCTGTACTCTTGCGACTACACTAGTAGTAAGCGTCACTAATCACAATTTTATCAATTTACATCTGTTTATGAAAAAAATACTGGTAACAGGAGCATTCGGGCTCGTCGGTACAGAGCTTGTTGCTGAGTTACAAAAAATGCATGGTAAAGAAAATATTGTGGCGCTTGGTAATAAACGAATTCCTGAGAACTTCGATGGGATCGTCGAGCAGACAGATGTTCGTGATGCTGCCAAACTCGAAGAACTGATCACTAAATATGATGTTGATACTGTGTATCATCTCGCTGGCCTACTGTCTGTCGGTGGTGAAAAGAATCCTGATCTTGCCTGGGATGTGAATGCAAATGGACTAAAACTTGTGCTTGATCTTGCTGTAAAACATAAACTCAAAGTTTTCTGGCCAAGCTCAATTGCTGCCTTCGGACCGACAACTCCGAAACAAAATACACCACAACATACTGTACTTGAACCATCGACGATCTATGGAGTGACGAAAGTTGCTGGTGAACTGATGTGTCAGTATTACAATCAACGTTATGGAGTCGATGTCCGTAGTCTGCGCTACCCTGGTCTGAATGGCTGGAAAGCTGATCCAGGTGACGGCACGACTGAGTATGCAATCCATATTTACTATGCTGCACTCACTGATAAACACTATGTATTGCCTCTCAAAGATGACACAGTGCTCCCGATGATGTATATGGATGATGCGATCAAAGGAACGATTCAGATCATGCAAGCTCCAGCAGAGAAGATTACAGTCCGTATGGGATACAATTTCAGTGCGATCAATTTTGCGCCCAAAGATATCGTGGCATCAATCCAAAAAAAGATTCCAGATTTCACTGTCGTCTATCAGCCAAATCATACGCAAGCTATCGCTGATAGCTGGCCCAAGACGATCGATGACTCTGATGCACGACGTGATTGGGGTTGGGAGCATGAGTTTGACCTTGATCGTATGACTGAGGTGATGCTCGAAAATATACAAAAATATAAATTACACAAATAACTATGGCCAAAGCAGCATTTATCGATATCTTAAACCAAGAAGTAGCCCGTATTGACGGTGTAAAAACCTCGAAACGTAATGAACGTATTATCGAAGGTTTTACTGACGAAGCGTCTCCAAAAGCTCTTATTGAAGGCAAAGAGTTTCAAGTATTTAACTCTAATGATTATCTGGGCTTACGACACAATCCTATGCTCAAAACAGCTGAGCATGAAGCCTCACAAAAGCTAGGATCTGGACCTGGTGCCGTCCGTTTCATCTCTGGTACCCTCAAAGTACATCGAGATCTCGAAAAAGCTGTCGCCAAATTTCATGGAAGAGACGACGCAATTGTTTTTTCATCTGCGTTTGCGACCAATCTGGCAGTGCTTTTCACTCTCAGTGCAGGTCAAAACAAAGATTCATTAGTCACTTCTGAGGTTTTGGTGCTCTCAGATGCTCTCAATCATCGCAGTATCATCGATGGTATACGACTCGCTAATCTCCCGAAAGAACAGCGCAAAGTCTTCAAACATCTGGATATGGAAGATTTCCGTCGCATACTCGAAGAAGGCAAAGGTCAGTACAAACGGATATTAGTTGTCACTGACGGCGTATTTAGTATGCTCGGCGAGTATCAAAAGCTGAAAGAAATGCGAGAAATCATCGATCAATATGATGCTGAGTATGAACAAGGAATCTTGCTTGTCGTCGATGACTGTCATGGCGTCGGTATCGCTGGTGAGACAGGTCGTGGAGTCGAAGAAATTGAAAATGTTCATTCAGATGTACTCGTAGGTACATTTGGTAAAGCGTTTGGTGCAGATGGTGGATATGTAGTTGCGAGTCAGCAGATTATCGATTATTTGCGTGAATCCTCTGCCACCTATATTTACTCAAACTCGGTATCTCCTGGTACAGCCGGAGCAGCACTTGCCGCAGTCGAGCTCATCGACACTCCAGAAGGAGCTGAGTTACTCGCAAATTCACGTAAAAATACGGCATATTTCAAAGAACAGATGACAAAAGCTGGTTTCGAGTTTGCCGCAGAGTCAGCACATCCTATACAACCTGTGCTTATCGGTGACCCAATCAAAACTCGTGCTATCGTCGATAAACTCTATGACAATGGCGTCTTGGTGACTAATATCAGTTACCCAGTCGTACCCAAAGGTAGAGATGAGATCAGAGTGCAAGTTTCTGCTGTGCATACTCAAGGTGATATAGATTACCTTATCGAGCAGTTTCAAAAGTAAGCTCAGTTGTTACTATGATTTTGACGATTCCGGGACTTATTTTGATTGTATTCGGAGTCTTTGAAGCTCTCGAAATACAACTTATAAGACAATACCAGTATGAAAACAATGACTAACAGTACTATTTCATAGCCTCTGAGGATGGGCATATGGATAGTTTGAGGTAGATTGTTTTGTAATGTTTCTAACATGCCCCAACTTTAAACCAGCAGGGTCACTTTTACTACAGAAATACGTAAGAAAAATGTAAAAGTAGATTATTTGGCGTATTCTTTCAACAAAGTCCAGGTAGCAAACTCATCTTTTGGCAGATGTTCTTTGGTCGTATACCGCTCATATGACTCGATAAAATGAGGAATAAGCACCTTTGCTTGATACGTGGTAGTGACTGTCGGATGGATATAGTAACTACGGCAGACTGCAACAGTGTTTCTCAGGTGTTTAGCTACCTCTTTCACAGCTTGAGTGACATTCTTTTGAGCTAGTTTTTTCGTATCAAATGGTCCAATTGTATTCAGAGTATCAGCCGCAAGTACAGTACCACCCCAGGTACGGAAGTCTTTGGCGGTTATATCTTCACCTGTGATTGCTTTCAGATAATCATTTACTTCTTGTGAGTCGACAGCATGACGTTTACCCTCGTCATCGAGGTACTGGAAAATCTCGTAACCTGGTAATTCGACGATTTTACGTAATGTTTGAGCTACTTTTTTGTGCCTGACGTCGATATCATGGAAAACACCACTTTTGCCTTTGAACTGAAAATGAATCGTATTACCCTCAAAATCGAGGTGTTTCATGCGCATTGTGGTGAGCCCGTAAGACTGGTTTTCTTTGGCATACTCTTCGTTACCCACTCTGATAAGCGTGTTTTCAAGCAGCCAGACTACGGTAGCTAGTACTCGTTCCTTCTGCAAACCTGTTTCGTTCATATCTGAGCGTATTTTACGGCGCAAGGTCGGCAAAAACTCACCAAACTCAATCATTCGGTTAAACTTAGTTTGCTGCTGTAATTTATGCCATTCTTCATGATACAGGTACTGTTTACGGCCTTTAGCATCATATCCAGTCGCTTGCAAGTGACCCTCTGGACGATCGCACAGCATCACTTTTTCCCATGCAGGAGGGATTCGCAGCTTATCGAAGCGTTCTAGCACCTCAGGATCCTTGATTTCCTTGCCATCTTGGTCTAAATAAGCGAATTTCTTGCCTTTTTTCACTCTCGTGAAGCAAAAAGACTCTGGATCGACGTATCTGATGTGAAATTTCTTGAGTTCTTGAGGAGTGGGTAATTGAGGCATGTTTTTAGTTATAAATTCTCAGTTGTAAGTTAATAGTTTACTCTTTAATACATAAAAATATACTACAAAAACTAACTAGGTCTGCTATAATTTCTTATTCCTTACAGCTTAAGGACGCGTGGTGTAGCCTGGCTTAACACACTTCCCTGTCACGGAAGAGATCGCGGGTTCGAATCCCGTCGCGTCCGCATTTACTTCAAAATACTTCATTTTCTTCTTTAAACGTAAACTTACTCTGAAATCTTACATAAGGGCTCCTATGTGTTTAGGTTGTCACAACAATGCTTATATGTAATTTATTTGTCCTATTATGAAGGCTATATAAATACTCATACATTTACTTGACAAACCTATAATAATAGATTATACTTATCGTTAGGTCCTAAGGTTTTTCCCCTTTTATGAAAAGCTTTAGGACTTTTTTATTGGCAAAAATTGATTCAATTTTATGAAACATATTTTCCATAAAACTATTCTTATAGCATTACTGATTATGTCAGTTTTATTATTACCGTTGCCTGTGCAAGCTCGCTCAGAAGCAGGAACATCGGCTGCTCTCCTCTCTGCTCCAAAATCAGCTACAGCTGAAAATGTACTCTTGAAACGTTTAGTTATCAAAGAGGTTTTAGAGCGTTACAACTCACCGCTTATCGCTGATGTGGATTCATTTATGAAGACATGTACAGCTCACGAGCTGGATTGTTACTTGTTGCCTTCTATCTCAGGTGTCGAATCTACTTTCGGTAAATTTCTGATGCCTGACTCACATAATCCCTTTGGTTGGGGTGGTGGTCACATCTATTTCGATACATATGAAGATGGTATTGAGGCTGTTGGAAGTGGACTGCGTAATAACTATATCAATCGTGGAGCACATAGTATCGATGAAATCGGTGCTATCTATGCTGGAAGTAAAACATGGCCTACGAAAGTGAAGTTCTTCTTGGGTGTCTTCGAGCAAGCAGAAGCTGAAAAGCGTATGCACTTCAGTCAGCTTGCTGTTGAGCTGTAAGTATAATAAAGGGTAAATCTTCGTTCATATATGTCTGTTCGCTAACTTCAAGCAGAGGAAAGTACCTTTTTTTACATATAGAGTCTTTTTCTGCACGTGAAATCAGTTCATATCCACATATTTACTCGTAAGTATTGAGTTTCTGCATTTGTCATATTGAGCTTCGTTTACTATAATAGCGTTATTATTGAGTATTAAAACTATGCACACATACAAACGCACAAATAAACCACATAACACGGTTGAATTACTTATCAAGATCCCTTGGAAACAGGTCGAAACTGCTTATGCTACCTCATTTGAAAAGCTTCGCAAGGACCTAGAAGCTGAAGGCTTCCGCAAAGGAAAAGTACCAAAAGATGTCGCTGAAAAGCGTATTCGTCGTGATGATGTCTATCAAGACCTCATGCAAGCTATCCTCCCTGAGATCTATAGTGATATCGTGCAAAAAGAAGCTATTAAACCTATCGTTTCTCCTAAAATTGAGCTTGTAACAGCCAAAGAAAACGAAGATTGGGAGCTCAAGATGACTACAGCTGAAAAACCTGAGATCAAACTCGGTGATTACAAGAAAAAAGTCCAAGAAGCCAAAAAAGAAGCTCAAAAAGCTGATATTTGGGTCCCAGGTAAAGACAAAGAGCCTACTGAAGCTGATAAAGAACGTCAACGACAAGCTGCTTTCCAAGCTGCACTCGATGCATTGCTTAAAGAAGCTACAGTCGAAGTATCTGAGATGATCATCGAAGAGGATGTAAATCAACGTCTTTCACGCTTAGTAGACGATGTACAACGCATCGGTATGACCATGGAAGCTTATCTGAAGTCCAAAAATACGACTCAAGAACAGCTCATGGAGCAGTATAAAAAAGAAATAGTCGAAAACTATAAGCTCGAGTTCTTATTGCAAGAAATCGCAGATGCAGAAAAGATCACGGTAGAACAGTCTGAACTGGACACTGTCTTCTCTGGCATCAAAGATGAGAAGCAAAGAGCAGCAGCACAGCAAAATGGGTATTATTACGCCACACTGCTCCGTAAGCAGAAGGTTCTTGATTACCTAAATAGCCTGTAGTATAATTAGATCATGGCATTTCATGGTCTAAGTTCACACAAAAAGAGTATGAAACAGCATGTTTCAGACAGTATCGAAACCGAAAAAGCTCAATCAATCGGAGATACTTTCTCTTCTTTGGGCAAAGACACAGCCAAAAAAATCGGTGATGGATTTGCCGATATCGGTAAGGGTATTTTTGACCAACTTCTGGGTACTTCTTCATCTGAACAACAGTACAACTCACGTGAAACCCAAGGTATGGGTAAACAACCAGAACAAGATCCTAAGCAGTTTCGCACTGAAGGTGGAAACGTGTTTAGCTTCCGTCGTATCGAAGAAGATCGTCAGATGAATGAGATCAAAGAACTCATTCAAGCAATCAAACAAGAGGTAGAGATGATCAAAAAGGCTGATTCTTCACTTATGGGTGAGGTCTCAGATATCGAAAAACTGACAATTAATAATATGCCAGATAAACCTGGTATTTATCATGTGCGTTTCCTCGAAATTGTACTCAAGGTACTTCAAGGCTTACGAGCCAAAATCGGTGAATCAAACACCTGGATGCAGGCACTTCAATCCAAAAAGAAAGCCAGAGGATCTGCTTTTGCTGCCAATAGTAAGAAAAAAGGTACGCAGTATTCTATGTCTGAAGAGCTCAAAGCTACACGTGCTGTGCAATAAACTTCGTAAACCAATGGTTAAATTGTTTAATTGATAAATTGTCTTCCAATAGCAATTTAACAGTTTGACAATAGAGCAATTTAGATTTACTCCAGCACTTCTAAGAAGGTATTTACTCCGTTTGCCCAGCTTCCGGTCGAGCTTGGATTGTATTTACTCATAATCTGTTCAGTAGTTGTCAGGCCTTTGTCGATATAATACTTCTTCAATCCTCGTGCTACAGTATCAATTGCTTCAGGATATGACTCAAATCTCGTTACAGTATTGCCGTATATCCCCCATCCCCAACAGTTATGTGAGTTTTTGGGTATATATTTACATGCACCTGATTCTTGCATCGAGATTGCGGGGATAAGACGGTAGTCGAGGCCATTCGTATCAGACGTAGCTACGAGAAACTCTGCGTGATCATAGAGTGGCGAGTCATGGCGGCGGAAGAACGCTTTGAGTACTGCTACTCGTTTGTCTTTATTTTCATCATCGACATAGAAATCTACATCTTCAAACACGACGTCATCGGCACTAAGTGTCTCAATTTCATCGAGGATGAAGGTAATCTGTTGATCACGCTCTGATTTAGCGTAGATTCGCGTGGCAAGCAGGATATTTGATATGAAAACCACGATAAACAGACCGAGTAAAATTGCTATCTTCTTATGCATCCCTCAGTGTAGCTTATTTGAGGTCAAAGTGTCAAATTGTTTCTCACATCCACTTCGCATCATTTTCTCGCACATCCCAGACTCGGTGTCTGGCAATTTTCTCGATCAGCTCTGTAGGAATGGGTTTGTCGTATGGAAGTTGCACTGAGCCTTGGCCTGTCTTATATCCTTGTAACTCATCTGTAAAAGGTGCAAGTGAGCTTGGATGAGGCATGAAGTTCATATGATCTTTATACGCTGCATATGCAAAAAGGATCCGTTTTTCCTCAAAAACGGGACTTCCCCATTTCATAGCTTCTGTAGCGTCAGGTGCAATTTCTTTCAGTATAGCTCGAAGCTCACGAAGCTTGGCTTGTATATTTTCTGGAAAGCTGTCGATGTATTCGTCGACTGTAGTTGGTTTGGACATATTATTGCATTAAGTCAAAAGCTTTGTGTAACCATTTAATTAGTTCATCATCAATATCTTCAGCCTTTTCTATTTTAAGTTCATTATGAAATCTACTTTTTGAGACTTGTTCAGTTTTCATGATACGAGGACTGACAATTGGTTCAGAAGATACAATGTTGAGGATCAGGTAACTTTTGCGCGGGTGTACTCCTGCGAAAGCAGCTCTATTTTTGAGGTGAATTGATGTTTTCTTTTCCTCAATTATTATATTGCCGAAGATGTCGATATCATTGAGTAGTTGCTGATATAAGGCTTTAACTTCCAATGTCATTTCCATAAATAGATTATAACAGAACCGTCATAAATCAATAATTTAATTAGAGATCTTGTAATAATACGTCGTAAACCGTTTCCCTTTATATTTCTTAAATAAGAATTTTTCAAAATACTTGATCTGAAATCCGCGCGAAATAATTATTGCTTTATTATGTAACGCTTGTTCAAGCTGAGGTTGCAGTTTACGTAACAAAGCTGGGAAAAGAAAGATATAAACATAATTTGCCTGAGACACATCTACATCAAAGATATTTTTTACTTCAAATCTGACATGTTGCGCAGTCCCATCTAGTTTTGCACGTAATCGTGCCAGCCATACCAACGTAGGATTAATCTCAATGCCAAGTCCTTGTACTTCATACTCTTTTGCTGCATAACGTACAACTCTGCCATCACCACAGCCTAGCTCTACAAAAGTACTATTTTTTTTGATAGATATTTCATTCAGAATACCTTGAATTTCACTTCTCGATGTAGAAACATAAGGTGCTCCTCTGAGCCAGGAGTAGATCATGCTCATAAGGTAGACACAGACGGAAAAGAGAACTAAAACTTCCAAAAAAAGGATTATGATTATAAAGATTTCATTCATGAGTGAGTATAGTATAATAAAGAATCATTCTGGCTGTCATAGAGCGTGATAAACAGCCCTTATAGCTTAATGGATAGAGCTCTGGTCTTCGGAACCAGTGATGGGGGTTCGATTCCCTCTAAGGGCGCCCTTCGACTTTCGAGCTTGCTCGAATTGCTCAGGGTAATAACATCGGTCAGGATCTGTAGCTCAATGGTAGAGCAGTAGCCTCTTAAGCTATTGGTTGTGGGTTCGAGTCCCACCGGATCCACATTATTTTATATGAATAATCCTCTCTTATCAGTACTCCCTGTCATCCTCACCTTCCTCACAGGTTACCTACTCAAACGACTTAATGTTTTCAAAAAAGATGACGGTGATTTACTGTTAAAACTTGTCTTTTATGTCGGTGGACCTGCAATTATCTTCCAATCGCTTGTGAGTGTCAAGCTTAATGCTGATTTATTGGTCTATCCACTGACTGGTGCGATTATTATGATCAGTAGTTTTATTTTTGCTTCATTATTTGAGCATTCATTTAAACTCCCTAAAGCTTCTCGTGGCGTTTTCATGATCGCTTCTATGATTGTAAATACTGGTTTTACACTTCCCTTTTTATTAAGTACCTTTGGTGAAATCGGAGTTGTACGTTATTCTTTGTTTGGGCTTGTAGCAGACACTTTGGTCGTCAGTTGGGTCTATGCTATAGCTTGTCAACACAATCCAGCAAATCAAAGTCATAAAACAATTATTTCTAAACTTTTCAAGTCACCACCGGTTTGGGCAACGGTGCTTGGTCTGATGTGTAATCTTTTGCAGCTCACGCCTCCTGACGTGGTATTGGCTTTTGCCAAAAATGTCGGAAGTATAGTAGGTCCTTTGATTATGCTATCTCTTGGACTATATTTTCAGCCAAAGATCGTCCGTATTGCGCCAACTGTTGGTGCAATATTGATTCGTATGCTTTTGGGCACAACTGTCGCTATTTTGATTACTGCTTTCATGGGTGTGACTGGCGTAGATCGCAAAATATTGATTTTGCTTGCTGCTTCACCTGTCGGATTCAATACTATCACTTATTCGTCACTCGAGAATTTAGACAAAGAACTCGCTGCAAGTATCGTCTCAATTTCAATCTTAATTGGGCTTGTTTTGACACCTATTTTGCTTCTATTTCTTTGATGCAATGCATCTGAAAATCATGTACAGTAATACTGTACATCTATGAAAGAAAAACCATCCACCGTACCACTTGTTGCTGCATTTCTAGTTGCTGTAATCGGAATCCTTAGTCTAGTCGGATGGGCTACTTCAAATCCATATCTCATGCGAATGATGCCTGAGCTGCGACCAATTAATCCTATGGCGGCAGTTGGATTGTGTGTCATAGCAGTAGGGTATGTGGCTATCTATATGCGTAATCAAAGTGTGCGATTTATCATGGGTGGATTGACTTTATTGTTAGGTATATTGGCCATAACATCAGTACCAATTGACACTTTACTTTTTGCTGAGAAAATTCAAAGTATTGGAGAACATACAGCTATAGCTGATAGTGCGGCAATCTGTTTTATCTTCGCAGGAGTATTATTTCTTCTGCATAATCAGACCAATAAATCAATTACGTTTTTGAAGCATATTCTGAATATATTGTTAGTAGTAATCTCATGGGTCAATATTTTTGGTCCGCTCTATGCATATGATTCGGTCTACGGATACTCATCAGACTTTGTGATGGCCATGCAGCTTGCGATAGCATTTAGTTTTGTAGCATATACCTCTATTTTTTTGGTACATCAGAAAAAAATTACGGCTATGTTGGGGACGGTAAATATAATTGGATGGATGATTATTGCATCAATTATTTTTATCCAATCAGCCACTTATGGAGCGTGGCGTCAAGCTACTGATGATAATCGTGAAGATTCTGAAGAAGCATTTGTGACTTACTCAGAAGGCATAAAAAATAATATGTTGGATAGAATCAGTATTTATGAAAATGCACTATACGGTTTTCGCGGTTTGTTTGAATCGAGTGATAGTGTCAGTCAGGATGAGTTTAATACGTATTTCGAGTCATTAGATTTGCTTAATCGTTATCCAGGTTTACGCACGATATCCTATACGTCTAAAGTCTCTGAAGCTGATCTGCCAGAGTTTATAGAGACTATAAGAGAGGATGATAGTATTCGGCCTGCAGGTAATCCTACATTTACTGTATCACCCAAAAATGACGTACCCGTGCATTATATATCAACATATGCGTACACGACTTTGATCGGCAGTGCTTTACCTGGTCGAGATCTATCTACAGATAGTGCTCGTCTAGCAGCTTATCAGCAAGCTGAACGCACGAATAAGTTTGCAGCATCAGATCCAATTACTATTACAGCAAATGGACCATTGCAAGAGATGAAAGGTTTCACCGTGACACTTCCGGTTTTTGATAAAAATACTGACAAAGTAGTTGGATTGATAAACTCTTTGTATGGCTATCCCCTTTTCTTTGATGAAGTAAAGAAAAATTTCAATTTTCGAGATAATACATATTTGAAGGTTGTTGATGTCAAGTCAGGTGATATTATCTATGAATTTGAAGAAAATCATACAGCTGAACATAAGCTGAAAAGTACACAGATCTTAACTATCGCTGATCGGACATGGGAGATGACAGTCGAAGCGCCAGAAGATTATGGTATCAATATTAATCAAAAGAATTTACCACCCATTATTTTATTAGGAGGTCAGTTATTTTCAGGTCTTATTGTCGTGATATTTATCATGTTGATACGTGGTCGTCAAGAAGCAGAAGAGCTTGTCAAGAAACGAACACAAGAACTTGAAAAACTTATTCAAGCATTACCACTTGGTGTTTCTGTCGCTGAAGCGCCTTCTGGTAAACTGACTCTCATAAATGAAGCTGGAATAAATATATTAGGACGTGGGGTCGCACCTAATGCAACTAAAGAAGATTATGGACAAGCGTTTGATGTCCTAAGAATTGATGGTACTCCATATCCGCCCGCAGAGATGTCACCGTCGATTGCCATGAAAACAGGAGAAATTACTACCAAAGATGATATTATAATCCGTCGACCGGATAAATCATTGATTCATCTAAAAGCGACGAGTGTACCGATTAAAGATAGCCAAGGATTAGTAGTAACTATAGTGAGTGTCTTTGAAGATGTGACTAAAGAAAAAGAGATTGATCGTATGAAAACTGAGTTTATATCTCTTGCTTCGCATCAACTCCGTACTCCTCTATCCGCGATGAAATGGTTCCTGGAGATGCTGATAGCTGGTGATGCCGGCAAACTTAACAAAGAGCAGCAAGAGTATGCACAAAATGTGTCTCAGGCGAATGAGCGTATGATTACTTTGGTAAATTCTCTTCTCAATATTTCACGTATCGAATCAGGCAGACTCATCGTAGATCCACAACCGACTGATCTGAAAAAGCTTGCAGAGACGGTGATTACTGAACTACAGCCAAAAATCAAAGAAAAAGATATTTCGATGATTGTCAGTGTGCACGATAAACTGAGTACAATTAATGTTGATCCGAAGCTCGTGACAGAGGTGTATACAAATCTACTTACGAATGCCATCAAGTACACTCCTAACAGTGGTGAGATTTCACTCTTTATATCAGAAAAAAATGATGAGATCATAACTCAAGTGTCTGATACTGGTATGGGTATCCCGGAAGAAGAACATGATAAAATTTTCACTAAGTTTTACAGAGCATCCAATGTAGTGAAAGCTGTGCCAGAGGGTACAGGCTTAGGACTATACATGGTAAAATCAATTATAGAATCCTCAGGAGGTAAGCTGTGGTTTACTTCTGGTAAAGATAAAGGTACATCATTCTGGTTTAGTTTACCTAAAACTGGTATGCAAGCCAAGAAAGGTGAGGTCTCAATTAATAGTTAAGAGAATAATATGAATACAACACATACTGTGATGATCATCGAAGATGAAGATTTGTTATTACAAGCGATTAGCAAAAAATTTGAAAAAAACGGTGTTAAAACTGTCGGTTGTACATCAAGTAGTCAAGCATTAGATTACCTCAAAAGCATGCCACAGCTTCCTGATGCAATCTGGCTTGATTATTACCTCAAAGATGGTAATGGTCTGGAGTTTATGCAGCAAATGAAATCAGATCCGAAACTCGAAGCCATACCTGTAATTGTAGTCTCAAACTCAGCGAGTGATGACAAAGTAAAAACATTGCTAGCACTTGGTGTCCAAAAGTATTTTTTGAAAGCTGAGCATCGTCTTGATGAGTTGATCGATGAACTTAAACAGTTTATTGATGAAGATAAAGCTACTGCGAAACAGTAATCGTTTCACCATTTTGTGCATATGGCGCTGACACTGTAATCCTGCCGTTTGCATTGCGACTGATACGATATCCACTGCTATTTCCGCTTCCATTTGTCGGATCTTGAGGTATTTTGATCAGGTATTTTTCATTAGTTGTCAGCACACTGAGATCGATTAGTCCGGTACATGTGCCACCTGTACGACAGACTTCTGTTGGCGTGGTGCTTATAGCTGCAGGAAGCGTTCCGTTATTATCAGACGCATACTGATATACGGCATTTGCAAGAGCATTTATATCTACTTTACGTTGTGCATTATTTGAGTTAGCTATTTGCTTGCTTGGATTGATCGCGACAATGACGATGCTCATGAGTACACTCAACATACCGATTGTTACCAGCAGTTCAATCAACGTAAAGCCTTTTTTATGTGATGTCATATTGCTTATTCTAGGTAACTATGCATCTTGATGCAAGGGATTAAAAATCTGCTACTTCTTGCCAGCTATCGTATATTAATTTTGCTTGTGGCACAGAAAATCTTACATTTGTAATCAAAACTTTGCGTACCGTATTTTGAACTGTTCCAGTGGCCTGGATATTTTTATTTGTTAGATCCGCAGCTGTTACTGTGTAAGTGCATGATCCGTTTCCAAGTGTTTGATTTCCTGTTCCTGTATAAGAATTGTTTAAGGCAATTTGTCTCAAGGCTATTTCAGCACATGTATTGGCAAGTGCTTTGGTTTGTTGAGACTGTATGACGGTGATACTCGTTTTTGTTTGGATCACTCCGGTTGTTATGACAGACATAGCAATTGATAAACCGACTACAGCTACGATGAGCACCGTAATCAATGTCATAAAACCTGATCTGTTATCTGATACTTGCTGTTGCATAAAAGGTTTTGGAATAATTGTATTCTTGTCTTCCCGATGGATTATTGTATGTCAATGTAAACTGCATTTTGACGCTTCCTGGTGTGGAAGCTCGAGATAAATTTATAAATTGCACATTTGATGCAGTCACTGTGTTTGAGTGCAGTGCAGTAGCTGCACCTGCGCCAGCTGTCAGCTGTAGGATGCCATTGTTTAGATTGAATACTGTAGGATTAGTCGCGGGTGTTACTGTCTGTACAGATAATGAGGTGGCTGTCACTCCTGCAGCTGGGGTATTTATTTGTCTGGCATTTCGTACTGCCTGAGTAATTTGTTGCAACACTTGTACACCTTGAGTCTCGACCTGTGATGCCACTCTATTGCGCGCTTGAGTCTGGAGCATCGAGATAATGAAAAACGAGGCTGTCGAGATGATCACAGTGGAGATACCGAGATATAACAGTATCTCTACTAACGTGAAGCCTGATTTATGAGAGTTTTGTATTTTCATAGCTATGGTTTACAGCAACAACTATCAGCTGAAGCTCCGCCGGTACAATAAATATTTCCTCCTGAACGATATATCTCACCATTACTTGTACATTGGCTTGAGTTAGCTCGACATGTGCCAGTGGTATTTTTGAACATTTGCTGACAATATAGTGCACAAGTGCCGATCGTTGGTGTAGGTGTACGGGTAGGTGTTGGAGTACGAGTTGGCGTAGCTGATGGAACTGTTGGAGTTGGTGTACGGGTCGGTGTGGGCGTGGCTGATAGTGCAATAGTTGGTACCGGTGTTGCTGTGGGTATAAGAGTGGGTGTTGGTGTAGGGGTCCAGGTAATACGCCAGTTGGTGAGATACTCGACTACTTCCACTGACCCTGCTCGTTGTGCATTTTGTTGCCAGGTGACACGGGAGGTAATCTGCTTTGTTTGTGTATCTATCGGTGTGATCAGTATCTGACGAGTGTATTGAGCAGAGCTATCTGAAGTACTGCTGAAGACCCATTTACTGCCGTCACTACTGACACCATGTGCGCCATCGGTGAGATTGGTAAACTGATCATCTCTGATATTTCTGGTGGCTTCAAGTCCTTCTTCTGCGAGGAAAACAGCTCTCTCACGATCACCCGTCACTGTAGTGGATTGATGACCATATGAAGTAGCACCCATGTATGTCGTCACGACCAATCCAAGAGTCGCGGCTGCGATTAGTACTTCGACGAGTGAAAATCCTGATGTTTTCATATTACTGGATTGTGATTGTGCCAACTGAGTTAATGGTAATAGTGCTGCTGTCAGTGTTTTGTGTAACAGAAATAAAACCCGTTGATGATGGTAAACCTGTTAGTTTTGTAAATCTTAGATCTGTTATTCCAGAGACATTATTAGAAGTCGGTATAACTGTTGTTTCATCAAAACTTTGGTCACGTGTTGCGTATGTGCTACCTTTGTAAATTACGATATTTCCTGTTCCTATATACACTCCCCACTGACTGTCATTTTGCGCAGCCATCGATAGTTGCTGAGCACGTCGCAGCTTTTCAGCAATAAGTTGCGAAGTTACTTTGACACTGTTGGTTACTTGTAACCTTTGGTAAATCGGTGCGGTCATGCCAGCAATAAGCGTCACAATAGCAATTGAAAGTAGAATCTCAATCATGGTAAAACCAGACAGCAGTTGTTTCCTGACATTCATGTGCGAGTTAGTTTATATTTCCAATCAAACTATATATCGGTAAGATGATCGAGATTGCGACGAAAAATACTCCAGCACCAACGATAAGCAGCAATGTAGGCTCAAGTGCAACTGATAAATTGCGTGCACTATTCTCAGTTTTTTCTTCATAAATTTCACCGATTCTGACTAATGTTTTCGCGGTACTTCCCGATTGTTCTGATGCTACTATCATCTGTTGGATTGAGATTGGGATATAGCGATTTACATTTTCGATTTGTTTGAAACTTTTCTGAAATGAGTTACCAGCTTCGATAAGTGACCGCAGTCGAGCATACACTTTTTTGTAGACAGTAAATGAGGTTGAATCTTCGAGTGCCTCAATTGCCGCTGTGATGATAATGCCACTATTCAGCATACTGCCTAATAAGTACCCAAATCGCGCAACTTCGTTTTGTAGTACCATTGTTTTGATGATTGGAAGTCTTAACAATAGCATCTCGCCGAGATACAATGTTTTCGGGAAAAAGAATAAGAAATAAATAACCATAAATCCTGCAAGTGCAACCAGAGGGACAACAATAAATCCATATGAAGCTAAAAATGTGCCTACAAAAATCATAATGCGAGTCATGAGTGGTAGATCAACATCCAGTGATGAGAAAACTGTCGCAATTCGTGGAAGTATGAAAAGCGAGATTCCTCCACCGATTAAGATCGTCAAAATAATTACAAAAATCGGATAAAACAATGCTGTGCGCACCTTTGAGTTGAAACTTTCTTCTTTACGATTATGCTCTACTACTCCGTTTAAGTTTTCGACAAGTTTGCCGCTTTGCTCACCGATTTTGATAAGAGAAATTGTGTTTCGGGTGTAGATATGAGCATTATCAAGAGCTTTCCAGAGTGGCGTACCACTGATAATATCTTGTAAAACTTTTGCAGTAATTTTCTTCATTCCCTCTGATTCAGTTTCAGTATGGATAGACTCAAGTGCCGCTACAATTGGCATACCACATGAGAGCAACATGCTGAGTTTTTCGACAAACTCGAGGCGTTCGGTGTGTGTTGTATGCAAAGTGAAGACATCAGTAAACTTGTTCAGTGCTGAATTCATAGTAAGACGAGGAAATTAGATATGTACGACTCGCATCAGTTCTTCGATTGTTGTCAGACCTGCGGTTACTTTTTCAAGTCCATCTGCAAACATGGTTTGAGCGCCTTGTTTGATAGCAAGATCCATAATTTGCTTGGCTGAAGGATGTGTCAAAGATAATTCTTGAATCTCTGGAGTGACCGTGATGATTTCGTAAACTGCCGTACGACCTCGATATCCGATATTAGCACATTTGTCACAACCCTTACCTTTGTACAACGTTGTTTTCTTGGTAAATATATTTTTGAGAATAGGATTTTTTTTAATATCATCGAGTGAGATCTCAGTACTAATGCGACAGTTGTCACAGATTTTGCGAACCAATCGTTGTGCAATTATCAGTTCAAGAGTCGATGATAGTAAAAATGGTTCGACTTTCATATCCAGCAATCGTGGGATAGCAGTGGCAGCATCATTGGCATGGAAAGTCGTGAAAAGAAGATGACCAGTGAGTGCAGCATTTGTGGCAATTTCGGCTGTTTCTTGATCACGGATTTCTCCGACCAAGATAATATCTGGATCTTGGCGGACTATTGATCGCAAGCCTTTGGCAAATGTCAGATTAGTTTGTTCATTGACTTGAATATGATTCACGCCTTGGATTTTGTACTCGACAGGATCTTCGATCGTGGTGATATTCACACCAGGTTTATTCAGTTGTTTCAAGAGAGCATATAGGGTGGTAGTTTTACCAGATCCAGTCGGACCGACGACTAAGATCATGCCAAATGGCTTAGTGATGGCTTCTTCAATCAATTGTTGATTTTTTTCCGAAAGACCAAGATCTACGAGACCAAGACCTTTGATGTAATGTGATAAGACACGTAACACAATTTTTTCACCATCAAGTGTGGGCACTATCGAGACACGCAGATCGACGGAAAATGCATCAGTTGCAAGTCGGACGGAGCCATCTTGGCTAGAGAAATGTTCATCGGTGCGCAAGTGTGCCAAGATCTTGACGCGATTTAAAACATTTTCATAATATTCTTTTGGCATGCGACCGGATTCTTGTAGTACACCATCGACACGGATACGGACGATCACTTCTTCATTTTGTGGTTCGAAATGGATATCAGAGGCTTTATAGGTCAGTGCTTCGGAGATTACTTCGACAAAGATATCTTGAGCTGCTTTGTTTTGTGAATTGAAAATATCTGCAAAGCGATTTGTAAGTGGTTGTTTGTAATGCACAAATGATTTCGTAATATCATCAGTGAAAGAATACATGAGTTTTACATCTTTCATTTGTTGATTTTGTGAGGTCGGGACGATCGGATTGAAAATATTGTGAAGCGCATCAAGCAAGCCAGATTGTTGAGGATTATCAGTGGCTACAAAAGCGTTTGTATCATCCTCACGGACATATACCAGATGAAATTTTTCAGCTATATCTTGAGGTATTCGTTGCACATTTACAGCAGATGCTGGAGTTTTTTCAAGATCAGCATAGGTCACTTGTTGTGATTCAGCGATAGCTTGACCAAGGATACTTTTGTTGATAATCTCAAGTGTCAGTAGTGCTGTTACTAGTGTAGTTTTATTTTGAGTGGCATATGCAGCAGCTTTATCCATATCCTCTTGCGATACATAGTTCTCTTTCAGAAGTAGATCTTTGATAGGATCATTAGTTGTATCCATAGAGGGTTTAGCTGATATTAAGTATTCGTTTGATGTGAGCAATAATTTCTGTTAATGGTGTATCAGATTTAACAATATATTCAGTAGCGCCCAGACTCAATGCTTTTTGCTTGTCTTCGACCTGACTGAGGTTGGTCGTAACGATGACTGGTGTAGTGTGTCCTAGTTTCTGTAACTCGGCGAGTACTGCGAAGCCATCGACATTTGGCATCATGAGATCTAGCAAAATCAGATCATACGGTGTTGCTTTAGCTTTATCTAGTGCTTCTTGGCCATCGTCGGCGGTTTCTGCGAGGAAACCTTCATGTGTGAGTTTGAGTTGTAGTGCAGTTGATAACGGTTTTTCGTCGTCTACGACGAGTATTCGTTTTTGATCAGCCATAAAACAATACTAGAGATATTTCTTACATATTTCAAGCGAAGTTAGTGAGCAGAATTATATGGCTAAATAGTTTATCGCGTCTTCTGGTGTATCTGCAAAGTAGATAAGATCTTTTAGATCTCGATCGATAAAGCCATCAGCTTTCATTTTTTGAAGCTGCACTTTCAGTCCGTCATAAAAATTCAAGGTATTTAAGACAATAATCGGTTTATTGTGCATACCTTGTTTCTTGAGCTCAAGCACATCGGTAAGCTCATCAAGTGTGCCCACTCCTCCGACTAAAACAACGATAGCATCACTTCGGAGTAGAATAGTTGCTTTACGTTCACCGAGTGTTTTGGCGACAATCAGCTCATCAATAGTTTCTCGTGCTACATCTTTATATACATCTATGGTGACGCCAATAAGTTTCCGGCCAGCAGTCTGTACGGCATCTGCGATAAGTTTCATAAGGCCTCTATCAGAGGCGCCCCATACAAGATCATAGCCACTCAAGGCTAGTTTTTCAGCAAGGATGCATGCTGGATCCGTATATTTTTTATTTAAATCACTCGCTGAGCAAAAGATGCCGATGTATTTCATGTTGTTGATTATAACAAGTATTAACTTAATCCTACTTCAGATATTTCTTGAAAAAAGCAAAACGCTTTTTACCAAATAACTCATGAGCTGCTGGTGTAGCCCATGCGGGCTCAGGTGGCAATACTGCTAGATTAAATTTCTTACCCACTACGAGATCCATTGTAGCTATACCTTGCTGCTTTGTTTCATCGAGCAACAGTATACGCTCGGGTACTGATGCTATTAACTTCAGATCTTCGTCATAGAGCATGATAGCTTCGTTGTAGATGCATAACGTAAACGTTTTATTTGATTCAGCTTCACGCAATTTGATGGTTTCACATAAGAAACCGCTATGTTCAAACTCTTTTTTATCAATAACTTGATAGAGTTTGGACTTAGGAAGCTTGATATTTTCATTACTCAACAGCAGATGATAAGAATAAAGACTATCTTTAGCGTATTTTTGTAACTCTCCAACAGTTCTTACTTCACCAAGTGCAAGTACACACCCATGTCTTGTGAGCTGTGTCAGTGTGCGGATCACAATCTCAGCTCTGTCGTAAGTCATTTTAGTTGGAATCGTTATCAACTCCCCACTATCTGTCGCGATCACTGCTGGACAAAACGCTGCAGCAGGATCTGCGAGACGGAAGACACTGATGTCAACAAACGGTACTGCTCTAAATCCTGCAGGGTCGAAATCGACGATTGGTAAATCGGCATAGTAAGCACTTTCGAGCATGATGCTTTCTTGACCGACCTCTGCCGGGTAAAATCCTTTGATTCCTTGTTGCAATACCTGCTCAATTGCGTGAATCATCTGAGTTATCACACCTGCTTTCTCTAGTGGAGGTGCTGTCGGACTACCAATTTCTGTCACACTACAGACAAGATCTGATGGCGATAGTTCTGTTGTTTCGAGCAGCTTGATGTTCAGCTGATCTTTGATTGGTGCGATACTCTCTATCTGACGTTTCACATCTAGCCCTCCTCCGGTAGTAAATACTGATGCTTTGGTAATGAATTTTTCAACGTTATGTTGATCGATAATAATACTCATATATGTGAATTAGCGCGCATAATTTGCTTCGCAATTTGTAATGTTGGATATGGTTTAAGACAATACAGATCATGGATATCGCCATAAACTTTGCTTTCGTCTGCCACTATGACATTCGGATGAATATACAACCCAGCAAACATTGCATCCGCGGTCGGTTGCCATAACTCTTTTGTTTTTTTGAGGATCTTACTTTCCAATGGATCCTCAATGGCTATTACACCTTGATGTTGTGATAGTGATTGTAAATAGATGACACTGTTACTAGAGTTGGCTAAGTCCACATATGATGTGGGTTGTTTTTCAAGTAGCAGATTATGCCAAGTCTCATCAGTTGCTGCGAGTAGTTGTGTAAGATCTGCCAGCGTCGGCAAGTTTCCAGATGCTACTGATTGTGTTACTTCAGTTTCAATATGACTAAAGGGATTTACTACCTGCACATCTCCTGTTCTTGCTTTGTGTACTCTTCTCATAAAAACATTTCCTAATGTGTTGGCATGATTTTGTACCTGAGTACACCAATCAATAAGCGCAGATTGCGTAATATTACCTTGATTATAGGCATCAAAGAGATATAACCAATATTCGAGTTTAGGAATGTGGATGTATGTCGGTGCTGATGGTTGTTCATTGTTTCCAATAAAGCCAGCACATTTAGCCAGACGATCAATTGTATGAATTTCATACGCATGTAACGACGGACTGATTGAGACACTGGTAATAATTGATTCACCGAAGACTATTTGTATCTGTACTATTTACCAGTGATAACTCTTTTCCTGTATCCATCATTCCGCGAGCATTACTTTCTCCAAATAAACAACAGCCGGTGACAATACAGATATCATCAGGTATTGCATCAGGTAATTGCACAATCTCTGGTTTAATAAAAAAGGTATTACTTTTATCAGAAACGGAGATATACCCGTCACCATTTTTATGATGAAGTACACCTTTGGTACCGATAGTTGTCTGATTGTTTATCACATCCAAGTTACGCAAAGCTTGCAGTTTTGTTGCAACTTTTCTGAGTGCTTTTGAATCTTGAGCATCCTCAAACATCTGCAATGTACTTTTTCCGTACATGGCAGGTTGATAGTGACCTGTGATTTGATCTAATGGTATTAATATTGATTGTTCTAACATAATGTAATTTAAAATTGTAATAATCCAAAAAAAACCCCCCGGTATTATCCGGGGGATGTATAGTCGTGGTTATTTAGGCTTGTAAGCCATAACACATACTATCCCGCCGCAGCGTTCGTCGTCGAACATCGATGACAATTGATAGATGTATCATATTGATATAGTATAAAATGTAATCTGCAAATGTCAATTACAATTCTATAGGTTATAATACACATATGTTAGTCGATGAAATCAATATTACAGTAATTGGAGGCAAGGGCGGCGAAGGTGTCGTGCGTTTTTTCCCGAAAAAAGCTGGTCCTGCTGGCGGTAACGGTGGCAACGGAGGTAATGTTTATGCATATGGTAATCAAAACTTATCAGATCTGAAACGTTATGCTGGAGCACCACGTCATGAAGCAGATGCGGGTCAACCAGGTGAAACATTTGAGCGTATCGGTCACAAAGGTGAAGATCTACTCCTTCACTTCCCGATCGGCACATTGATCACTGATACCAACACTGGTGAACAGATCGAGATCACACATGCGAAACAAAAAGAGTTGCTTGTCACTGGTGGTAAAGGTGGACGTGGTAACTCAGCTTTCAAATCTGCTACCAATCAAACACCCCGACAATATGAGCCAGGTACTCCTGGTCAAGAACGTCATTTTCATATTATCATGCGTTTCATTGCAGATTTTGGCTTTATCGGTTTCCCCAATGCAGGTAAAAGTAGCTTGCTTAATGAACTGACAGCTGCATCTGTGCGTACTGCTGCTTATCCATTCACTACACTTGAGCCTAACTTAGGTGAGTTTGAAGGTAAGATCATCGCAGATATTCCAGGACTGATCGAAGGAGCATCATCTGGAAAAGGTCTCGGACATAAATTCCTCAAGCATATCGAAAAAGTACCAGTACTTCTTCATACGGTTTCACTCGAATCCAAAGATATTTTGCGAGATATTGAAGTAATCAATGATGAGCTAAAAAACTATCGTGAGCATATGGGTGAGAAACCACAAACAATTCTTCTTACGAAAACTGATTTAGTTGATGAAACGTTCGTTGAAGAAAAAGTAGAACTGATAAAAAGCAAAGGATATGATGTAATTCCTGTTTCGATCTTCAATCCTGAGCAGTTTGAAAAGCTGCAAGATTTTCTGCGTAGTTTTGATAAATAGTCAACGTGCTTGTATGTGATTCTTCGCTAACTTCAAGCTGAGGCACTATCTTCCTTTTACTTACAATCTCCACGACAGCCCGTGAAGTTGAGCTCATTCTCACACACTGCGCAACCGTTGTATAACACAATAGAAGTATTGTCATTCCGGACTTGATCCGGAATCTAGTTCAGAAATATTGTACTGGACCCCCGATCGCAGTCGGGATGACATTCTTAGCAAAAAAAAACAGCCTCCCATTGCTGAGAGGCTGATTAATAGTTGTTATACTATTTTTATTTCACGGTAAGTGTGCCGACCATACCCATCTGACGATGTTGTCCGACACTGCAGTAGTATTCGAAACTACCAGTCTTGTCTGCTACGAACTCGACAGTTTCTGATGCGCCAGCTTGGATCTGTGCTGTGGCGACATCGAATTCATCAATCACAAGATCATGAAAACCTTCTGTGTTTTCAAATGTAATACGAACAGTGTCACCTTTATTTACAGTCATTGTATTTGGTGCAAAAGTAAATTCATCACCTTTGACAGTAAATTCTTTGACTTCACCTTCTGTTTCATTTTCCATTGTGCCTGATGGAGCCATTTTTTTCTCATCGGCTGTCATAGCATCATCTGAGGCTTCCATAGCACCAGAAGGAGTCATGCTCTCATCTGAGGTGGCTTCATTGGTGATCTCAGTACCATTATTAGTGGTCTGTGATGAGTTGCGATTCATCGCAAGATATACGACTGCGCCAGCAAGAAGTAAAATGACAATAAGCATCATGATTGAGCGGTTTCCGTTGGATGCCGCTTGTTGTGTCTGTGTTTCTTCCATAGTTAATTAATACTTATAACAGTACTTTATACCATGTTTTGAGCTGCGGTTCAAGTTTGGGCAGTATATGGAGCGAGAATCCGACGCACATCGTCAAGACTATTCATCTGCATGAGCTGTGCTCGTACTTCGGCTGCATGTGGGATATTCTTGCAGTACCAAGCCATATGTTTACGGAGAGATATGAAATGACCATCAGGAAGTAATCGTGTAAATGATTCTACATGTTTATATGTCGCTTCGAATCGTTCAGCTGTAGTCGCTTCATGTTCCTTGAAAAACCAGGGATTGCCAAATGTAGCTCGACCAATGAGTACTCCATCGACGTTGTAATCATTGATACGATCTCGTGCCTCTGGCATTGATTGGATATCACCGTTACCAAGTAAGATTGTTTTTGTTTTATGTGCGAGCTCAGCTGCTTTGCCGATCTCATCCCAGTCTGCACGACCAGTATACATCTGCGCAAGCGTGCGACCATGTAGCGTGATTGCCACGGGCTCCATTTCGAGTAAATTTGCAATCCATGCTTCTGTGACCGGCACCTCGACTCCGATACGTGTTTTTACGCTTACGGGTAAAATCTGTCTGGTAGTGATTATATTATGAGTTTTCTTAAATGTTTGTACCCAGTTGATGATTGACTCAGCTACTTCGGCTTCTTCGATAGTTTTACCTTCTGACCAATCCTTGATTGCCGTTTTGACTGTTTTTATGATTTCTTGCGCATGCTTCGGCTGTAGTATCAGTCCAGCACCAGCACCACGTTTGGTTATCGTTTTATCAGGGCATCCCATATTGATATCCACGCCATCAAATCCTGCTTCACAAGCGACAAATGTAGCTTTGTAGTAAGCAATTAGATCTGTACCATAGATCTGTGCAATAGTTGGTGTCTCGGTTTGATGATAGACGAAAGAATGCAGCACTTTTTCTGCTCCATGTGCGATAGCTTCAACTGGCACAAATTCGGTTAACAATACATCAGGTTTACTATACGTATCGACCATATAACGAAATGCGGCATCAGTGACACCGTCCATGGGTGATAGACCAAATATGGGTTTTTTCTGTTCTGACCAGTTAATCATATGAGTCTTTATTATATAATGCTATAATTGATATATGGCAGATACTGATAATATAAAAGGAACAATCTATATAAGTGATACCGCTGCAAATAACGAAGCTAAAAATCCACAAACAATACAAGAAACTAAAGCTCAAGTCGAAAAAATTGTATCTGCAGGACAAAAAAACATCTTCTATTGTAAAAGTGTCTTTCCGTTTGATTTCTTCCCCGATGTCATCACTATAGATCTTAATAAAATTGATATTGATCGAGGTATATTTTTTTTTACACGACAACGGATATCTATACCATTTGCAACTATAATTGGTGTGACTGGTATCAATGATATTTTATTCGGCAGTGTTGTAATCGAAACTACAGGATTTGAGGAAACACATGTCCAGATAAAAAAGCTTTGGCATAAAGATGCTATCAAAGCTAGACGTATCATTGCAGGCGTCCTAGCTTGTATCAAAGATGGTGTTGATCTGGGTCAACTGGATGCAAAATATGTAACTGAAAAAGTCGAAGAGATTGGAAGAACAGCTACGGGATAACTACTTAAGCTACTTAACTTCTTTACTTTTATGCTATAATCAATTATAGTAAATTTGTATTAATAATCATGAATAGGAATAGCGAATTATTAGTTATCTCAAATACTTATGAATAAAAATATAATTTTTGCATGCATCTTAATTGTCCTTATTAGTAGTGCAAGCTATATCGTTTACACAACAAGTCAGTCATCGTCTGATCGATCAGGTATGACTGATAAAGAAACAACGATGCCAAACGAGAATACTCCACAGATTGAAACTGAAACAACTACAGATGAATCAAATAAGATTTATTCTGGTCAACAAATTGCAGGTACTGTCTCTCCATACATAATTTTCAATAATCAAGATTACAAGCAGGCATTAGCAGAAGGTAAAACAGTGTTTCTAGAGTTTTATGCAAGTTGGTGTCCAGTATGTCGTGGTGAGGCACCAGATATTGAGGCGGGATTTGATCAACTTAATGATCCAAACATTGTAGGATTTCGTGTTAATTACAATGATCCTGATACAGATGAGACAGAAAAGGCACTTGCTCAAGAATACGGTGTAACGTATCAACATACCAAGGTGCTTATTAAAAATGGTGAAGTTGTTTTGAAAAATGGCGAGGTTTGGGATACTGAACGATTCTTAAATGAAATAAAAAGCAATTAATTATTAATACCTTATTATGACAATACTTCTCGCTTTCGCTTTTGTATCAGGATTGATTACAATCTTTGCGCCATGTATCTGGCCACTGCTTCCAATCATCTTATCTTCAGGTGCGACTGGAGGGCATCGTAAAGCTTTTGGTATTACTCTTGGTTTGATGATTAGTTTTGCCGTCTTCACTCTCACACTTTCGTATATTGTGAGTATCATACCATTTGATCCAAGTAGCTTACGTTATGTAGCTGTCGTGATTATTGGCTTTTTAGGGCTTACATTATTAGTACCCAAATTATCACAATTACTTGAAGGATATGTCAGTCGATTTAGTGGAAAAGTTGGTTTAAAACAGCAACAAAATGATAGTTTTAGTTCGGGACTTCTTACTGGTGCTACTCTAGGTATCATCTGGACACCATGTGCGGGTCCTATCTTAGCGACGATTGCGACACTTGCTGCGACACAAGCGGTAAACTTCCAGTTAGTGCTTGTAACTCTCGCCTATGTCACTGGCGTCGGTATTCCCCTCTTTATTTTTACTATTCTAGGTCAACGACTATTTACGCGTACACGTGCACTCAATAAATACACTGGTCGTATCCAACAGATATTTGGATTGATTATGATACTGACTGCGCTTACGATAGCGACAAATTATGACAAAGTACTGCAAGTGAAGTTGCTTGATGCTTTTCCATCATATGCTCAGTTTATAAATGATTTAGAAAGCAATGATAAAGTACAAACAGAGCTCAATAAACTCAAAGGTAATAATACAACAGATGCTGAAATGCGTTTCCCAAGCTCAAAAGGTGAGCTGGAAAACTTCGGACCAGCACCTGAGCTGACAGGTATCAGTGGATATCTCAATACAGATGGTAAACCAGTGACACTGGCTGAGCTCAAAGGAAAAGTAGTTTTGATCGATTTCTGGACTTATACCTGTATTAACTGTATTCGCACATTACCGTATGTCACCAGTTGGTATGAAAAATACAAAGATGATGGATTTGTAGTAGTCGGTGTGCATACTCCAGAGTTCGTGTTTGAACGTAAGCAAGAAAATGTAGAAGCTGCAATAAAACAATACAATATTACCTATCCAGTGGTTCAAGATAATGATTATGAAACCTGGAATGCATATGAAAATCGTTACTGGCCAGCACACTATCTAATCGATGCCAAAGGTAATATCAGATATGTCCATTTCGGCGAAGGAAGCTATGATGTGACAGAGAATGCAATTCGTACTTTGCTTGAAGAAGCAGGTAATGATCTGACTGGTTCAAAGACTGATATGCCAGATGAAGCACGCAATACTGCACGTACTCCTGAGACATATCTCGGCTATGCCCGAGCCCGCTATATGGCTGATCCTTCACAGTTTAAATCCGGTACAAATAATTATACGTATCCTGCTGAGATACCTATAAATACGTTTGCATATGAGGGTCAATGGACAGTGGATGATGAGTTTTCGAAGGCAGGCGAAGGTGCGCATCTGAAGATGCATTTTCAGGCAAACAATGTCTTTCTCGTCATGCATCCACCCGAAGGTAAATCCGTAGATGTTCGTATCACACTTGACGGTAAGCCTATATCAGCAGCCGATGCCGGAGCTGATGTAAAAGATGGCATTATTACGATTACTCAACCCGATTTATACGAAATCGTACGAATCGAAGGTGAAACCAGTAATCATATACTAGAGATAAAATTTCTAGACGATGGTGCTGAAGTGTACGCGTTTACGTTTGGTTGAGATTAGCCACTTAAGTCCCCTGGCCAGTAACCCATTTTACGAAGAGCTATGTATGTGGGTAAAATATACTCGAATAATCGTACTATACCTCCCTCAATGTCATTTCTTGAAGCATGTAACGCGATAAATGTGTCTAAGTCTCGACCAGTTTCTGCAAATACTGTATCTAATGTATCATACCATTGCTGATGGGTTTGACTGCGAAACAAAGGACTATGATAGTGATCTGCACCAGTTAGTTTCTCTTGTAATTTCTCTTCTACAAACGATCGGTATGTTTCATTTTTTTCATGTCCTGGATAATTTAAGCGTTTTGCAGGTAAAAAACGAGCATGAAAATTATTAAAAGCTCTTGCATAGCCTAAATCTGCTACTTGTGTATCAGTAAGTGCACGGAGTCTTGTAATCTCAGCTGCAGGATCAATCCAAAGATCAGGCTTATTCAGTACATCATCAATTTGGCGTTGCCGTTCTGTATCAACTGTATCTTGTAGATCACGCATGATTGCGTCTTCGACTGTTAAACCAACATAGTGCGTTTCTTCAGGTAAAGAGTGATTACGTCGTTCTGGAGGATTCATAAGAGTAGTTACTATATAATTTCTTCTTTTTTGAGTCTGACGAAGCTGATCCACTCCTCTATCACCTCGATGATGAGCTTAAATGGTGCTTCGATGATGAAATCAAAGATCAAGATAAAGAAGTTGATACGTGACACTCCTTCACTGAAAATTTTACCTAGTGAAAGAATCGGCATGAAGAAAAAATCGACAACAGGTGAATACACAGTTTCTTTCAATGTCAGACGATAACGATTGGAAAGCTGTTTGATACGGTATGCGAAAAATGCAACAACACTGATAAAGAAGATGAATAATGCTTGACTTAAGATATTAAACTCAAATGCTGAGAGTACTTCGTAGATCAAAAATAATGTCACGAGGAATGTCAGTGTATACAAAATACTGAAACCAAAGACAAGTACTGGTCTCTTGTACTTCACTTCACGACTGATGAGCGCAACGGTTTTCTCGAATGTCGGATCAGCATCGATGATATCTAAGATACGGAAAAAGATACGTTTAGTATTGTCTTCACCTGGTACAGAAACAGTCAGAATAATCAGCAACATGAAGATGGGTGGTACGATACTGTTGATGCCGATAGCCCAGTAATTAACATGGTTATAAATAAGTTGTGAAACTGGTACTTCAAGGATCAAAGCAAATAACATCTTGGTCACAAAAATATAGATTAAACTGCGTACTGCTAAGTTGTTTAAGCGAGCTTTGACATTTGCATATTTTTCACGACAGATTTCATCCACTTGAGTCCACAAGGCACGTTTATCAGCAAGTATTGCTGCTGCGTTTGTTCGATTTCTACGTAGGATTGAAAATAAGATGAGAAATGGTGGCAGTTGACGTCGAGTGAAGCGAATCATTTTCTCGACAGTAGTGTTTGTCATCAGATCATCAATTTTTTTGGCGATTGCGGGAAGCTTGGTGATGATATCTGGTAACTCTTCCTCACTCATGCGTGAGAGAGGTTTATAAAAAAGAGTGAATAAATGATAGCGCTGATAAGCTCGGTCACTTTTACGATATGCATTTTCGATTGCTACAAACAAGAATGTATCTTTATCTTTTTCCTCCACGCCTTCAAGTTTTACTTTGTCTTTCAGGATTTGATAGATGAAGTATGTAAAATCTGATTCTTGTTTGGATTCGGTGATGTTAAGTGTTTCTTCAATCTCAGCTGTAATCAGATCGGTGAGAGCATCATTGAGATACTGTTTATTCTTGTTGTTACGGCCAGTTAGTAATTTCTTTTTAATGAGAAGATATTTATCGATGATTTTTTGGATCAGATCGATATCATATTCACCGAGAGAGCCATTGGGAAAGTAACGTGCCCACATCAGCTCTCGTAGTACATTCTCAGCTTCATTCTTGCCTTGTGGATTTAGTGCAAGTCTGCGTTTTAAGATACGCTCGATTGCTGCACGTCGGATCAGATGGTCTTCACGATACTCAATCGCATTACGTACTTTTTCATAGACGAGAGCAAGGAAGGATACCGTTTGTGAAACAGTAAGTTTGGTATAGTCGTCAGTAGGAGCTTTGGGTTTCAGAGATGCCAAAGCTTGGAGTAATTTATCTGTTACTTTAGACAAAACAATTTTCTCGTTGTTTTTGATACTCGTAGCTGGATCTGGTTGCTCAGGCATGGGTGTAATTATACTTGAAACACCACAAAATAGCTTAGTTCCTGCGGGCAACTTTACTCTTTCAGTTCTGCACCAGTTTTGACGATCATTGTTTGTAGCTCAGCGACTTTTTCTTTGACTATTTCAGCTGTGTTTCCCTCTATATTCAAGCGTAATAGTGGCTCAGTATTGGATGTACGAATACTGAAACGCCACTCTGGAAAGTCGATTGCTAAACCGTCAAGTTTTGAAACAGTGCCTGCTGAATACGTTTCTTCGATCTGCATCAGGAAACCAGGCATATCTAATCCATGTGGAAGCTCATAATTAAACTCGCCAGATTCGATAGATGTATGTACGGATTTGAGAATCTCTGAGATTGGTCTTTGCTCTCTTGCTAAGACTCTTAACACATAAAGAATTACACGGATTGTACTCTCACAACCGCCCATTTCTTTGAAGTAATAATGTCCAGAAGACTCACCTGCGAACTGTCCGTTGCCTTCATTCATCTGCTGTGTGATAAATGCGTGGCCGATTTTGGTGTATTCAGTGATACCCCCAAGTTCCTTGACTGCATTTTCGACACTTCGTACATAGCGGATATCGACAAGGATAGTAGCACCAGGATGGTCCATGAGTACTTCTTTGGCAATTAAAGCCGTGATCAAGGTAGCTGGGATTATGTCACCTTTTTCATCGATGAACATGGCACGATCTGCATCACCATCAGTACAGATTCCGAGATCTGCTTTCATCTCGACGACTTTGTCTTGAAGTTGACGCAGTGTCTTGTGCTGCAATGGATCTGCTTGATGTGCTGGAAAGGTACCATCGAGTGTGTCATTGATCATGGTAAGCTTGGCATCGAAGCGACTAAATAACTCTTTGACGGGTGGAATACCCATTGAGTTAGCAGGATCTGATACGATGTTTAGCATACTTACATCACCAGGATTGATGGTTTCGATAGCTTCGGTTACTTCTTCTGCAACAATATTTTCGATTACTTTTTCGGTTCCGTCATGAGTGAAATCCAGGAACTCTTTGCGCAGAGTGATATCTTTGATATCTGGCATACCGGTGTTTTTGCCAATCTTGACGAGCTTTTCACCTTCTCGCACTGCCATTTTGACACCGTTGTACTCTGCTGGATTATGTGAAGCACTGATCTGGATTCCGACATCATATCCATATTTTTTGAGCGTGTAATAGACAGTAGGTGTAGCTACCAGTCCGATATTGATGACATGTGCACCAGAATCAATGAGTGTTTGGCGCATGACTGCAAAAAGAGATGGTGATGAAAGACGCATATCACGACCGAGGACGATTGTAATATCACGTTTATTCAGTCGTTTACTAAGATATGCATATACGCCACGTGCTACATCGGCAATAACTTCTTCGTTGAGCTCTGTTGGGTAAATAGAACGGATATCGTAGGCTTTGAAGATGGCTGGGTTTACGGTTGTCATAAAATTGTATAAATGTTAATTGCTATGTCTGTATTTTACCTTAAAAAATAGCAAGCGAGTACCTCAATTGAGTCTGCTTGCGAAAATACTGAAGCACTTGTTTTGAGACGAATATCAATTCTTGTTAATCCTTCATAAAAATCGACCAAGCGTTTATCTTGCCAGCTGCGAGCTTGCGCTTGCAGTTTACCTTTTTGCCATGGTGCAGTGCCGGCAGGTAATATCCCTTCAGAAACCAGTATCAGTTTACGGATATGCTTCCACAGCATCGCAAACACAAAGCCCTCATCTTGAATGGTTGTCAGTGTTCGCAAAGTTTGTAGGAAGACATTTAAGTTACCTGGATAACAGGTTTCTTGCAGCTGAAAGATTGTCGCTGATAGTTTGTATTCTTGAAAGCTTGAAGCGAGTTTTTTGAGAGATGTCAGCTCATAAGCTGATTTCTCTTCTTCCCAATCGATGAGGATGATATTTTTATCTTTGGCAAGCTCCTCTACTGCAGTTTTAGCAGCAGTTTTAGTACGCCCTTTATAAAGTTTAGATAAGTTTTCAACTATGTATACAGATTGAGCAGCAAATAAACTCATCACCCCTGCTCCATTTTTATGCAGTTCAATCACTTCAGGTAAAGCAACCTGTTGGATATGAAAACCTTTTTGATGATAGCTTTTGCGGAGTTCGTTGAGATGGTTGCGTGAGGCAGCACTATCTTCACCACAGATGATCGTCAGCATGTGGTTATTGTACTAGAAAACGGGTGTTTTTTCTGCCCAGAGGTTTATGTATACTGAATAGATGCTTGATCTGATTTCTATTGGTACGGTGACAATTGATCTTTATTATAAAGGTGAATCTTTGACACATACTAAAGATCGCTTCGAGCTTGCAGTGGGAGGTAAATATTTTTCTGAGATCTTTTATCAAGGTCTTGGCGGCGGTGGCGCCAATGTAGCGATCGGTGTAGCGAAACATGATCTCAAGACAGCACTTGTCGCACATATCGGTGAAAATCCTTTCAAAAAAATAATTCAAGATAAACTCGAAGCGGAAAAAGTCCGTTACGATGCATTTTGTTCGTACCATCAAGATTATTTAAACATCTCTTCAATCTTACTGACTGAAAAAGGAGAAAAAACGATTGTAAACTACCGTACTCCTCATCAACATATTGTGACCTGTGATGCTGATTATGAACTGTTTTTGAAAAGTAAGGCAATCTATTTAGCTAGCTTATCTTCCGTGGCGCTCACTGAGCGCATCAATGTATTGCAGTTTGCTCAGAAGCATAATGTGCAGACTTTTGCGAATCTCAACGTCACGGATTGCCGCAGACCACTGAATCAAATCACTGATTTTCTCAAGCATGTCGATGTTTTCATCATCAACTCACATGAGTTTGCAGATATCGTGAAAACGACCCATACGGCAATTGATTTTCATACTAATTTGCACAAGAAATTCGCATCTATTTTCAGTGAGCGTCAGATCGTCGTGGTCACTGCTGGTAAGAGTGGCAGCTTCGCGTACACGAGTGAAAAAATGTATCACGAACCCGCTGTGAAGGATGTGCAAGTAGATGATACCACTGGTGCGGGTGATGCCTTTACAGCCGGATTTATCAGCTCATACCTCAAGAACCAAGATCTTCAAAAAGCACTTCATGATGGCGCTGCATATTCAGTCAAAATTTTGACGAAGTTGGGGGCGAACTAATTACGGAAGTAGTGAACGAAAGAAGAGTTTCAGTTTATCTACAAAATCCTCGTTAACAAGCTGCATCTCTACGTGTCCTAGATCAGTATCTGCTTCTTTGAGTGTGACAACCCGTTGTGAGTAATCATCTTTCATGATAGAGATCTCATAATCTTCGATAACAGGGATAGCAAATAAACCATCTTTATCAGATTTTACATGGCGTTTTTGAGTCATGATTGTCATGTCACCGATACCATTTCCATTGATATCTACGATTTTTCCAGTGATCATACGGGGTTTGAAGTATTTGCGCAGTACTGCGACACCAGCTTTTGGAGTTGCATCATCAGACCAAAGTTCAGTACTACCACCACGACTGACCCAGTAATTGATAGCTTCGATATTTTCATTATCTTTCAGTAAATCAAAGGTTTCTTCGAGATAATCTGCTTGTTCTTCTGGTGTCATTTCACCATGAATATCAGGTATTGGTGCGCCCCATTCACCGAGTACGACTTTACCACCACTTTGACGTGCGTAATCATCGATGTCTTCGACAAGTTGCTGAGGTGATTTCACATAATGATCGACTGCAATGATGCCATCTAGTTGTTTGGTGGTTTCTTTATCCATGATAAGTCGTGCGACATCACCATTTGTCGAGTAGTAATTAGCTATCACAGATTTATTGATATCTTTGAAGGCTTGTTTGACGACTTTGTATTCATTGATGATAAAGCTGCGATAGCCTTCGGTGTCTTGAGTCATACGAGGATCACCTGGTCCTCCGTTTTCGCACTCTGGACAAGATACGAAGATATCGCCATCCTCAAACAATGTTGGATTTTCTAAGATGAAGTCTTTGACTGACTGTGTATGGACTGTGCGATCGATACGAGGATACTCAAACCAGCCTTCCCAGCCAGCCATGTTACCTCGGAACCAAACCTTCAGTTTATACTTGCGAGCAGCTTCGATCCATTTACTCATATAAGGGATAAACTCGGCATCATATGGCGTACCGATGGCGACGTGAGTCGCGCCAGTTTTGGCGATCTCGCGGACTTGATTATCTATTAGGATGTCAAATTCAGGATTATTCGCTCCTTCGCGTGCGGCATCGCGTGAGTATTTCATGGTATCGATACTTTGCACTGGCCAGTAAGCACTTGGCGCTGCAGGTGTGCCCAGTGGATCAAGTACGAGTTTGTGTCTGAAGCTTAAGATCAGAAGTGCTGTGATACTGACGATTATTGCAAAAATAGTATAGAGACGCAGTGGTGTTATCTTGCGGACTTTCATAGGTGTATTATACCTGTTTATAGACCAAAATGGTTGGCTTATTGTACCGAGCTAATGTGATAGTTTTGTAGGTTGTAGTATCATATGCAGCGGATAGTTTATATCCTAGTATTTCTGTTGATTGAGATGTCGGATCAGGCAGGTACTTTACTAATTTATTACCACAGATACCTGAGATTGGTTGCTCTCCTTCACGGAAATTGATCCAGGATTCTTTAAACTCGCTTTCAAGCCACTGTTTCGCTTTACCTAGTGATACGGCACCTGGGTACTCTAGCGACTCTTTCCAATATGATTCTCCCCAATGTTGCATGAAATTATCATGGTCGGCAAACTGCCAGATGCCATGTGCACCATAACAATGACCAGCAGCTCCAGCAAAGATACTTTGCCAAAACGCTGATTGTTGAAGAGTGATATCAGTTTGATTCATAATCCCTTCATACAATGGCTCAAGGTTTAGATATGGTTTATTCCCTAGTTTTGCTTTTGTGAAATTACGATTCATATTCTCGTCTCCTTGCTGCGGACTATGGCCTGACTGGAAGGTATCGATATCGATCCAGCTCGTATCCGTAAATAGCTCTGAAGCTAGTTTGGCGGCATGTGGATGTACCATCAGTGGATGATGAGCTTTATTTAGTTTTTGGATCTGTTTTGCGATCTGCTGCCAGCTAGCTAGTCGGATACCAAGTAACCCTTGATTTTGAAATTTGCGAGATAGTGAATGCGCTTTGCGCAGTGGTGTGATTTTGTGAAGAAGCTTCATTGCGAAAGAAGTTTTCAGCTCTGGATTTACGGGGAAAATATCGACTTCACCAGTAACTGAGTAAATCGCTGGATATTTTTGTGTCATTTTGATAATTTGTTGCCAAAGTTGCAACATACCTGTCTCACCTACTATATCGATATGATTCCCCCACGAACCATAGATAATGGGTACGAGTTGATGTTTGATCAAGATCTCAAGTTTAGGTTGAATATCGGTGAAATAAGCAGGGTTTACAGTACAATCTTTGTGAAATGGAAGTACACCATTGGTACTTCTCGCATTGTCATCGACAACTGATGTCTCAGGTGGAGGGCCGACGACTAGTTGGATTGCCGTGAATCCTTGGGCTTTGCGTTTTTGTATGATTGTTTCGAAATCTTTTAAACTTACCCGTTTAGTAAGTCCATACCAGAAGGTATCGGCGAGAAGGAAAAAAGGGGTGTTGTTTTCCCAGAATAAATGATTGTTCTTAATCTGCAGTTTTTTACCAAAATAAGCCATAGTTTATTATAGCTGGATATTCGTTTGACACCATCTTTTTCACTCCTGTAGGAGTACAAAACAGCAATAGATTCTGTCAGTCGGCTTTACCCATAAGTGCTCGCTGTTCGTTGCGCGCTTATGGGTCCCTTTCCTCCTGCCACCGATTGCTGATCAAGATAAATTATCAATTCTTATTAAATAGATTGTTTGATTAGTCGTGTAGCAGCATTATCTGGAAGTTCGACATCAGCAAGTGAGATTTTTTGGTCGATTGCGATATCATTTTTGAGTACTGCTCCGTGTCCGAGACCGGCTGGGAGCATCATTGCGTTTTCATCTTCACGACAAATATCACCACGCATTGTGTCTCCACCGATACCATCAAGTATCTCCCCTGCTTTAAGATCGCGTTTTGCATAGGTTACGGTGCGCATACGAGGTGCAGTTGAGTTATTGATGATGGGTTGTTTGAGAGTGACGAGTTCAATGATACTTTGGGCAACTTCTAAGTGACACAAGTGATATGGCTCAAATAGTGCATATCGAGGACCTTCACCAAGACCGAGATATCTCAGATATTTTTGTTGATGTGGTGATGTGTGCTCGACGAGACAGAAAACTCCAGGAAATAATCCAAGTCCTAGTCCGTAATCGACGATACCATTTTCAGGAATTTTTTCATCTGTAAATGCAGTATTTGCTTCTTTGATATCATTGATCATCGCACCTTTCATGCCTTCTTTCAAAATATCGAAACCAAAATAATTAGCAACGAGATTCATCTCAATAGCTTGTTTGGTACCATCAGTGAAAGATACTGTTTGACGTACGGCAAGACCTTTGTCATCTGCCCATGGCTGCATCTTTGCTTGTGTCGCATAATTATCACGATAGCGTTTCATATTTCCAGCAACCAAGATCTTGAATCCCATCATGCGTGAAGTAGTCAGTAATCGTGCTAGACTCCCTGGTTGATCACCATAGACATCACTGATCATCAGTCCTTTAGTATCAGTGAGTTTCTTTAGCTCTGTGCCGACTGTTACTTGAAGCTCAGGATTCATAGTCAAGATATGCTTGCCGCCTTCGATGGCTTTTAGCACTACTTCGGTACCATAAGCGACTGTGCCAGTGACTTCGAGTAAGATTTCGTTTGGAAAATCTCTGACGAGATCAAGATTGTCAGAAACTGAGATGATATTTTGTACTTTATTGGATTGGATCTCAGCTACTGTATCGACGACAGCTGCTTTGAAACCATATTTTTCGAGATATGCGACACTTTCTCCAGGTCTACGACTGACGACGAGTGCTATACGTAAGTTGGGTAAATTACGTGAGCCATCGATGAAGCCAAAACCCATAAAACCCAGACCACTGACGATGACATCAATTGGTTCTGTTCTGTTTTCAAGTGTTTTTAAAAGATATTGGTGCATATTAGTTTTGGTCTGGGAATACCTCTGTGGTATTCAACTGATCTAAGTACTTGTCATCGAGTTGATAGATGTCAGCAAACGGATATGTTTTTATAAGCTTATATCGTTTAAAGCCAGGTGTGTTTTTGATAAGTCGGAATGTTTGATCATTGTCATCATTTGTACGCAAGATGATCCAACGTGCCCATCGATCTGGTGATGCAATTGCACTATCCCAGTAATCACCCGTACCTTCATGGATGAATTTTTTCATTGGAAGTCCTGATGAGAACAAGATGGCATCATGTGATGCTGCAGAGATCAAGATAAATCCCTCTTTGTCTTTTGCATTTTCAGCAAGCCAGCCACTGACCTCAGTGACGTTTTTCTGACTTGATCCGACGCGACCGTCATCGATAGTGACTGCATCATAGCTGACAAATGAGAATAGTAAGACAAAACTCAAAGCAACAAGCAGCGGAATACGTACTGAAGCACGAGCTCGATCTAATAAATAGCCAGCGAAGATGGCGATACTTGGCACCAACATGATACCGTAGCGGACGTTGAACCAACTATTACCACTGATACCTTGAACGAAAAGTACTGAGTGACCAAAGTACAATGCAATGACATTGAAAACAAGTGGTGCAAATAATGCAATTGTACCTAGTTTAATTTTAGATTTTAGTTTTTTGTCGAAATATAATACGACTGCTCCCGCTAGTCCAAGAAGCGTGATAAACATATTTGAGTTGTAAATCAACGCATAGAGATATATTTTGATTGAAAGTGGCAGATTGTGTTCGGTGGCAAGGATACCGGCGTCGGCCAGCTGTGTTTGTTGAGCATGTGCAGAGTATGGTCCAAACGCAAAGTACAATGGATCACCGAAAATGATCAAGTTCCAAAGTAACCATAAGATGACTCCAAATCCACCAAGAGTACAGAATAGTAAGAATGTACCTTCAGCAGCTTTGTAACCAGATTTTTTCCAGATGAAAATAGTGACAATCATCGCAGTCACAAAAAGCAAGAACCAACCATCATAACGGATTAGTGTTGCAAGCATGACAAAGAATGATGTACGAATGAAATCAACCATTTGCTGTTTTTCGATCCAGACGAGCAGATAGTATGATGCTGCAGTCATGGTCGCAATCAACAGAAGTTCTGTCATCGCGGTAGACTGAAGATACAAAATATTGATGTTGGTGATGAATATAAGCACACCCATTAGTCGTCCAAATATAGAGACGCCTAAGTGTTGTAAGAATCGATAGATCAGATATGCAGTAGCTATAAATGCAATCATAGATTGCAATGCACCGGCAAGACCGGTATGCCACATAAAATCATTCCAGATAGTTGGAATCATCAGCACGTGTGGCAGTGGTAGCCAAACAGAACCGATCTGAGCAAAGCCAGGTTTCAAGCCTTCGACGACACGGCGACCGATATTGAGATGTGAACGAGCATCATTGTAAGCCAGTCCCAGTCCATTTTGCAAGAAATGCACGAAACAATAGACTGATATCACTGTAACCAAAAACATCAGAAGATGCAGATGGTATTTGATAAACCATTGTTTGATTCGTTCTACGGCATTGGTAGGAATTGAGATATTAAACATATTATGCGTTGTGACGTTTCCACATCGTAACTGAGTAATATCCAGTGATAAGGATGATGATGCCTGTGATGACACTACTTTCGATGATCCACATTGTTTTAGCTGGTGTATCTTTCAAAAGATAGGTATTTATCAATGAATAACTTTGATTGTTCTCAATCAGTTGATAATTATATTCATAAGTGTATGGGATTTTTGTTGACAGATTTTCTGCTTCTTGTTTTGGTGGGATTCCAGTTGTGGTCGCTGCACCAAGCATACTGACGAATACGCTGTACCCAATAAGAATGGCTGTAATGAGCAACATAATGATATTTTTACGCCATTTAACGATAGCAAACGGGATAAAGAGTGCTACCATGGCTGCACCCGGTATCAAGTAGCGAGCACCAAATGACCAACCACCCCAGTGATCACCGAACATACTGTAAAGCAAGATGTTTATCAAAACGACACTCAGTGGCACAGTTAAAATCTCATTCAGATCTTTGTTTTTATATACAAAGTACATGCCGATGATACCAATAAGTAAGATTGGTGAGTAGTACATCCAACCACGTTCGTCACTGATAAGTAAGATGTATAAACCATTTAACATGAGCCGAGTAACAAATGGTGAGTTATCACCAACATCATCAAACTTTTCAGCTTCTTTTTTTACTACTGGTTGAGGTGTATCGACGGTTTTCTCTACTTCTATAGTACGACCGACAAACTGTGGAGGTAAGGTAGGATTTCCAGTTAGATCCTTGTTGTAATATCCGAAGAACATTAAGAGCGGGATCAGTCCGACGAGCATTGCAACAAAAATAAATCGCATATTAATTTTGAAATATTCTTTTACATGAGTGACTGAGAAATGTCGGAAGAACTGATACACCACAATTGGTAGCATCAAAAATGCGTTTGGTACATCGATAAGTAAACCGGCACCAAACAGTAAACCAAGTAAGATATTACGAATAATGTTGGGTTTGTAGAGCGTAATCAAAACGCCAGCTAACACACAGAATGTACTCATGATATGTTGTGTCAGATAGAGTGAATAGACAACTGCATTGGTTGCAAATATATATGTAAGTCCTGCGACAATTTGCATACTAAGCGGTAGTCCATAACGACGGGTTATCGCCATAATAAGAGCTAAACATCCTATTGCGAAGATCACATTTAATAGATATGTTGTAAATTGCTCATAACCAAACATTGATCCCAGCATATACAACGGATACCCAGCCATGGATACACCTGGTGCGAAAATCGTGTAGTATCTTCGATCACTGCCGCCGACATCAGGACTGGCGAAACTAGCAAGTGTTTTATCGAAGTAAAAAGTTCCGTTTTCAGCCAAAGCTTGTACCAGTGCGTAGCGTGATGTACTTCCCGATGATTCAAATGGTCCGCCCACATGACGATCTTGGACTACTTGGTAGTAAGGTACTCCTTGAGGATGTACTTTCATATTTAGTACAAGAGCCACAACAGCAAATGCTAGTACAAAAAGTACAGCAAAAAGATTACGAATTGTGATCAGATGTTTTTTCATGGGTTACAGTAATTCTTTCATAAATGAAACAAGTTTGTTGGCGACTTGTTCTGGTTTAAACTCTTTTTTGAAAAGGTCATTCCCCGACTCTGCAATATGTTTACGCAGTGTTGGATCATTTTTCAGCTCAAGTACTGCATTAGCGAGTGCTTGTGGATCTGCTGGTTTGACGAGATACATATTTTCTTTGTGTTTGAAAAGTGATCGAGTGACTGCTGCATCCGCGGTAAGTACTACTTTATTTAATGCCAGACCTTGATAGATTTTGTTTGGGATGATACGGTCCACACTAGGGTGTTTCTCGAGGAATCCGAGGAAAATATCACCTTTTTCGATGATTGCTGGATGCTGATCAAGAGGTGTATTTGGATAAAACACACAGTTTGTCAGACCATATTTTTGCGCTTTGTCATAGTTGCGTTGGAAGGCGTTACCATTTCCGACGAAGGTAAAGACAATATCTTTATCAGCTTTCAAGATGCGAGCCGCTTCGATGATGTAATCGACACCATGAATTGGACTATATAAACCATAGTACACCACATTAAGTTTCTTATCTTTGTTGGTATACGGAGTATATCGATAATAACTATCATCGGCACCAATAGGTAAGACTCTAATTTTTTCTTTTTTGACATTAAGTTGTTCGATCAAGAATGTTTCTTGAAGAGGTGTATCCGCAAAAACCATATCACAGATGTTGTAAATCAATGACTCTCCCCATTTGGCAGCACGCCCCATGAAGGATTCTTTGTTCAGTATTCCCTGCTCTTCGGCAAAGCCAGTATAGAAAATCAGCTGAGGATTGAACACTAGTTTGATACCAAGAATTTTGGCCAGTGGCCATGCGATGAAGACATCGAAATGTCCAGGATAACCGACATAGATTACATCACATGTTTTGAGCTCTTTCCAGTGTTTGGCGATCTCAGTAAAGATACGATATTTACGTAAAATACGCATGATAAAATTGCCCCAGTTCATCTCTTTTTTAGTATCCAGACGGGTGACTTTGATTTCTGCATTAACTTCGATTACTTTTGCATTGATTTTATGCAGTGCTTCAAGCATCAGTTTATTTGACGTAAAGCTACGGTCATAGGTACCGAAGAAACAGATTGTTGGTTGTTTTTGAGTGTTCATAGTTTAGATGATGTCGCAACTTCCCACTGAGCTTTTTGTTTAGGATTAATTAATGTCTTGAATTTAATATAACTCAGTAACCCGACATATGCGGTCATACTGACTGGATGCTTCAATACTGATTGCACAAGATGCTTCATTACTAGATTACGAGGAATGGTATATTCTTGCTTTAATACTTCGGATGATACATATTTAGTTAACTGTTTTTGTGATCGATAAAAGCGCATGCTTTGTTTCATATGATCTCCCACTGTTTGTGGTAGTGTATAAAACACTTTGGCAGATTGCACATATTGATAAGGCAGCTTCAATGATTTAGCAGTGAGATAAGCCCATGCATCGTCTGCGATAATATCTTTGTACTCGATTTTTTGATAGAGCTTACGACTCATACAAAGTGCTCTTCCATGACAGGTATACAGATTATTACCTGTATTCCATGTTTCATACATCGCAAGTTTAAACTCAGTCGATTTATCAAGGATCTTCGTAAAAAGATTTGTAGGTTTGAGTGCTACTACCTGAGCTGTAGTCAGATCAGCTTTTCCTGCTGCTATTGGTGCTACAAGTTTATCGATAAAAGATGTGTCTTTGATCGTAATATCTGCATCACAGACGATGAGAGCATCTGCTGTAGCCTTACTCACAATCTGATCTAAGACGGTTGCTTTACCTTGACGGTTTTTGTTGACGATGAGTACGAGGTTTTTGAGTTTTAGCTCTCTTAGTTTTGTTTCGGTCTGATCTGTACAGCCATCGAGAGCGACGATGATTTTATCTAGTTGATAGATTGCATTTTTTTGCGCTACGATAGCTTTCACCAATCGAGTGATAGTTTTTTGCTCGTTGTAAGCTGGGATGCCGATGTTGATAGTTAAAAGATTTTTCATAGTATGATTGCAGCTTTTGACGATGCTGTTGATTCCCAGATGCCTTGCATCACTTCGTGATGTTGATATGGGTAAATGCGGATTACGATATTCATAAGTACTGCACCAGCTGTGTAAAACGGTTGTTTAAACATCCAATGTAACAGTGCCATAAGTAAATATTTGCGTGGCATCGTATATTCACGCATCAAGGTTTCTTTGCCAAAATGTTCTTCGACACTAGCTTTGTCTCCACGGACAGATCTTACACTTAGTACGAGCCAGTCATTAAATGTAGTGACAGTACGGAAAACGACGTGTGCTTCTTTTACTAAATCAAATGAGTTTGCTTGTAATTTTTGTGCTGTTAGATAAAGATAATTCTGATCAGAGATAACAGATTTTGGATACTTAAATGATTTATATAGTTGTTTGCGAATCATACTGCAACAACCCATCAGTGCATAAATATTATGTCCGTTATGTAGTTTCAAGATTGCTTCTTCAAAAAAGAGATATGAATACACTGCGAATTTACCCATAAGTGTATTAGCTTTAAGAGGTACATAACGTGGACCCACCAGTAATAACTCTTCATTTTCGAGCATACGTTGAGCCATGAGATCAATATCATTTTTATTTTCAAACACTACATCTGCATCGATTGTGATGAGAGTATCAGTTGTCGCTAGTTTTGTAATCATATTGAGGCGTGTAGCTTTGCCAGTGCGTTTACCATCATTTAGAAGCACTATATTTTTAGTTTTATGTTTCTTGATAAAACTTTCAACAATCGCGGCAGTATTATCAGTACAGCCATCACACACAACATAGATTTTTTTCAAATCAAAGTTAGTTTGTTTTTGTTTCAAAATAGTTAACAATAACTGTTTTATATTTTGCTCTTCATTATGAGCTGGGATGCCAATAGTTAACGTTAATTTGTTTTTCATAGTTGTTTTTTGACAACCTCTAACATTTTGCGAGCACTCATCTCCCAAGTGAAATTCTTTGCCCATTGAGTGCCATTTTTTTCAAGTTGTGTGCGTAGTTTACTGTCACCGATAACTTTGATCATGGCTTCGGCGAATCCATTCACATCGCGATAACGGATCAAAAAACCAGTTTTCTCATCTCGGACTGAGTCACGTAACCCGGGGACATCAGAGGCGATAACCGCTGTGCCTGAAGCATTAGCTTCAATCACTGTAATACCCCAGCCTTCCATAAATGATGGTTGCACGAAGACCCATGATTCAGCGAGCAATGCATTTTTCTTTTTTTCATTTACTTTGCCAGTAAAATCGATGAAATCTTCAAGTCCAAGCTTGAATGTCAGATCTTCAAGTTGAGTTTGATATTCACCAAATCCTGCAATCGTTAGTCTGGCATCTGGATACTTCTTGATGATATCTGTCATAGCTTCGATCACGACATCAATCGATTTATATTTTTTCAGTCGACCTAAGTAAAGAATTGATGGTTTTTTTGTTTTCTTTTGTGTTTTATAGTCCGCGATATCGATACCTGGATAGACGATCACGGCATCATCATTATGAAAACCGATTTTATCAAGTGAGTTCTTAGTGGATTGTGAGACAGTCACGATCTGAGTGTTACGATAAAAACGTGGCATCAGCTGTGCTTCTAGGAAGCATGCGATGACAGCAAGCGGTGTTGGCAGATGTTCTCTGAATACTTCTTGATGAATATGATGGATGACGGCAACTTTGGGTATACGTGTATACAATGGGGTGAAAAATGGCACACCATTTACAGATTCGATGATGATATCGAATTTACCTCTAAGACGAAGAATATAATACAGAAATGCCCAGATATACACAGTGAAAAATCCTCCACGTCGGATTATCTGTACACCATCGATTACTTCATAACGTTTCGAATGACCATCATTACCACAGAAGATAGTGACTCGATGACCTGTTTTGACAAACTCTGCAGCCATGCCTTGGACATATGTTTCTGCTCCACCAGCCCAGACATGTTTGGTATCTCTCCAGTTGAACATCAAGATATTCATCTTGTCTGTGGCAGCAGATTTTTCTTTAGGAAGTGGGATTAAGAGCTGTACAAAATCGACGAAGTTACGAGCGATACTGGTGATTGTGTCATTGAAGTAATGCAAGAGTAATGTCACGATTAAGTTGGCGATACCGATTCCAGTCATCGTCATCACGATCTCTTCAAGATTTGGATGAATGAGTGAGATAGCAATTATCTGGATGATTGACAGAATAAATGTTGATACCGGAAGCACATATGATTTTTTGATGACATGATACGAGATGATGCTACTTGCGACTGAGAAAGCAAATACACCAAGTCCATAGAAAGGCAGCAAGTAAGCTACATCTTTGATTCCATCACCAAGTAAGATCGGTCCGGTGATCTGACCGAAGATACCAAATATGACGTAAGCTACCCAACTTGAGAAGACTGAAGCAAAGAAGATCAGCTTAAATGAAGCTTGTTTATTGTCTCCCTCACCTAGATCACGACTGACAAATGGTACGATCAGCTGTTGGAATAAACCTCCGATAAAGAAGATCATCTTACCCACAAGTGCGATCACTGCATACTGGCCAGCTTCTGTCGGTGGTAAGAAATGTTTCACCAGCAAGATATCAAGGGCCAGATACGATACGAGTGAAAAACGAGTCAATGCAGTAGCCCAGAAGTATCGATTTGGGAAACTAAGCATCTTCGCATCAGCTTCAGCAACAAGTTTTGCCTTGGGTAACATGCGGACTAGGATGAAAGCTATGAATGATGAAACAACGATCGAAAGTGGGATAGCTGCATAGATCAAAGCTTCATTACCCGTACGTACCAATGCAATAGTAGCAATCATCTTCACCACTGGTGTGAGTAAAGCGATTGTTGCGATAGCGCTGAAACGATGGTTTCCTGTCAGGAATCCCATGTCTACTGCAAGCAAGGTATTAAAGATCCAAACTGGCGTAAATAAGTAGAATGGCAATAGATTACTGGTATTAAAGAATTGAGCGATCGATGGCACACTAATTACCCAGATACTGGCGATGATTAAACTCAAGATCAAAGCTTTACTACGGATGCGATTCCACAGTTCAGTCAAAGGTTTGTGAAACTTACCGAGATAATAAGCACTGCGATAGATGATCGAAGATGACAAAGATTCAAGAGGAATGACCGTCAAGAATAAGAAGTTGCCGATCAAACTGATAACACCAAACTCTGCAAGCTCGACATTACGAGTCAGATAGGCGTTGTACAGATAATTGAGGATATTGGCAAAGACACTGGCGATAATCAAGATACCACCTGAGAAGAATAGTTTTTGAATGCGACCAGTTAACCCTACCCCACTATATTGTTGTGGGATATCGATTGTCTGAGCTTGAACAGCCGCAGTGACTGTATCATTTTTGAGATGTAATCCGTGCTGAGTTTTTTGCCAGTAATGTGGTTTGATGATCAGCTGTACTAGTGCTTTCCAAGCAGCGATACTCATACCAAGCCAGTAGATCGGGATCAGATAAACGAACTTAATCAAGTCATATTGTTTGCGTTTGGCACAACCGATCATGTAATAGTACATATATAAGAAGTTTCCAAAAACGAGTGAGAACACAGCTAGATAGAAAATGACACTTGGGAAGAACTGTTCGATAACAGGACCGAGAATTGAACGCAGGGCAAAATACAAAATAGTCGTAGCCCACATGATTGGATTGATGAAAAGTGACATGATCTTGCCACCGACTACTAGCTGGAAGGTAAAGAAATGTTCTTTCAAAGCACCTTGGAACAGCTGACGAGGATCACGCATATGGACCAGATACGTTTGCATATATCCTTTGATCCAACGTGAGCGTTGATTGATCCAGTTCATAACATCACTATTGGCTTCTTCGAGGGTGTCGGAATCGACGATAGCGGTACGATAACCACGTTTTGCGAGGCGAATACCGAGATCACAGTCTTCAGTCACATTAAATGAATCCCAACCCTTTACTTCTCTGAGACGTTCAACCTTGAAATGATTTGAGGTACCACCGAGAGGAATTGGTGCATTGAATGATTGCAGTCCAGTCAAAATGAGATCAAACCAAAGTGAGTACTCGGCTGTGAACATACGAGTAAGGAGATTTTGACTACGATTGTAATAATTCAACTTCGCTTGGATACAAGCGATTGAGGGATCAGCTTTTGCGAAAGCGATCACAGCTTTTTTAAGTTGCAATACATCAGGAATATCTTCAGCATCATAGATAACAGCATACTCACCAGTAGCAAACTTCAAACCATAGTTACAAGCTTTTGGTTTGGTCTTTGGTTTAGTATCTGGGACGATGATGACCTGGAAATACGATGGCAATTTATACTCTTTGACGTGATTGATGGTTTCGGTATCATCTTCCTCAAGTAAGAGTTGTACCTGAAGTTTATCTTTAGGGTAATCCATTTTGCCGATAGCTTCGACGAAATGTTGGACGACCTGCCATTCTTTGTAAAGAGGACAAAAAATTGTATACAACGGCCATTCTTTCACAGCGGCGATCTCTTCTTCAGTGACTGTGATTTCAGGTGATTTGACGAGACTTTTGATGATCAAGAATAAGTTAAAGAGTAAGTCAAGGAAGTAAATCACGGTGATGAGTCCCATGAAAATCAGTACAGTAATTTTCCAGTTTAAGATCAATCCGAGTATAAATACGATCAACGCAACTGCGAAGAAAAGGATCTGATGAGCAAAAAATGTCACTACAGCACTTTCATGAGCATGAAGATCTGAGAAATGGACGAACTCTTTATTTTTATAGTGAAATCCTTGTCCAATCAATTTTTGTTTCGCATGATGGAACGGGATGATTTTCTCAGGTTGTAGTTTCAAAAGGATTGCAGATAAACCGATCTGCATTGAGGTCCAGAGCAGATCTACTTTTGAAGCACCGTTTTCTCGTTTGTTGAAAACGATGTCGACACTTGAGATGTAGTATCCGGCTGAGCGAGCCGCGACGAGAAACTCAAGATCAAATGACCAAGATAATGGTTTTATATCAATTCGTTCAATGATTTCTTTTCTAAAGATTTTGAGTCCTGATTGCACATCATATGGCAGATCATGGAGTAATCTACAGAAAACAAAGTTGAATGAGTTACTCGTCATCTTGCGAATTGCACTCGTGTGTTTTTCTTTGCGGTGAGTGACCACGACATCATAGCCATCTTTCATCTTGGCAAGCATCTCAGGTAGTGCCTCAGGTGGATACTGAAGGTCGGAATCGATCATACAGATGATTTCGTATTTGGCGTGAGCGAAGCCTTCCATCAGTGATTGTGCTTTACCTTTGCTGCCGAGTTTTTCGTAGTACCTGACTGGATATTTCTTGATATTTTTTAGAATCTCTTCTTTTGTGCCGTCTGTGGAGTGATCATCGATCATAATCACCTCATATTTGAGCTTAGTTGAAGCCACACTAGCATGAATACGCTGTAGAAGCGTAGTAATATTGCCTGCTTCATTGAGCACAGGTACGACTATAGAAAGGCCATTTGGTGGTATTTCGCTTGGGGTTGGCATATTATCGTTGTGAAATGACTGTTTGATTATATTCTTCAGCTGGCATCGCAGTAATTACTAGTCGTTTAGAATCGAGAAATCCTGTGCAGGTATACAAAGTAATACGTGCATCCGGGGTACTTTGAAGTACATGTGATTGATCGGGTGATACAACTGCTAGTGAATGGACTACAAATAATTGTTTAGTTTTGTTGCTGAGTGTGATCTCAATTTTGTTTCCGGTTTGAGCTTGGTTAAGTTTACCAAGGAGAGAAGGCCAGTTATGACCATACAAGATAGCATTACCTTTTTCTCCTGGGATTGGAGATGATTTGAGGTAAGATACACCATCATCGGTCGTTTGCCATTTATTATCTTTCATAGTTACTGCCACTACCGGTAAATCAATGTCCAAATCAACTACACGAATACGGATTGGTACAACTGCTGATTCGCGAGTAGACACAGCCTGGTAATGGCTAAAGGTGAGGCGCTGAGGGTTATTTCGTTGCCATACTAATAGCATACCATAGAAGGAAAATAAGAAGCCGATAACGATGAGTATTCTGGCGATTTTTTGCATTAGCTGGTTTTTCGGGTGTGAACCGTTTGTAAGTAAAAACCAAGTGATAAGAGTGTCACACCAGAAACCAGATAAAACAAAACTGTTGTACTATTACCAGTTGAAGCAAGTCCTAAGACTTCACCAACTGATCCTGCGACTGATGCTGCCCCTGCACTTGATCCAGAGTTCGAAGAGCCAGATGAACCACCTTGTGATCCGCCTGATCCTCCAATTCCTCCACGACATACGTAGTTTTCGTTTTTAGCAAGATACGGAGCTTCATCAAGTCCCCAGACAGCACCATTTGGGATATAAATCCAACCTTGTTGCTGTAAGTTTTTGATTTGCTCTTGTGTGAGATCGGTTACTTTCCACCAGTTTGTTTGAATTCCTTGGCCATTATCTGGACAAAGACATTGCATAAGGGTGTTATCAGTAAGAGTGTAGACAGAATCCATACCGTAATATGTATTTGTATTGCCTGGGACTCCATGTGTGCCTGTTTCATAGCGTACTTTTAGTGCTCCTTGTGGATTTAGACAGGTAGGAAATGTAGGAATTACCTGAGCTAAAATAGAAGGGACTGCTAGGAAAAGAAATATAACGAGTGCAAAAACACTGCTAGAAAGATATAGTTTGATGGCGTTTTTCATATTTTGTATCTTATATTAATAAGTAGTGGGATTATATCACAATGACTTATAATATTCAATAGCTCTATACACCAAGCACTATATAATAATGCGTATTAAATATGTCATAAATATACTATCTTATAGTAAAGCTAGCAATTCATTGGTATTTTGCGTAAATATCGTATAATATGCGCTACATATATGAGAGGTTTTATAGCTTTAGTACCGGTTGTATTTCTGTTAAGTGTTGGATTGTTAATACAATCTAAAGCCATAAGTAAACCACAGAGTAAAATTGTACTGCAAGCTGCTACATCAGTCCGTCCAAGCATTACTCCAACAATGATTCCCTCACCTACTTCGTTACCCACTCTAACTCCGACCCTTAGTCCGTCACCATCTGTAGAGCCATCTGTTGAGATTCATAGTGGTTTAATCGATCAAATAAATAGCATCCGAGAAGCTCGATCGTTACCACTTTTAGAACCAAAATCAGAGGTTTGTGCATTCGCAGATCTGCGTGCACAAGAGATAGCTCAAAACTTCAGTCATGATGGTTTTGAGTCACGTCGTGACCATGGAGGTTTACCCTATCCTAGCTTCACTCAAGTAGTCGAGAATATTGCTATGACAGGCAATCCTGTCGGTGTCTGGATGACTTCTCAGACTCATGAGGCCAATTTGATGTCTGCTCTTCCGTATGGTTGTGTAGGTCAAAATGGGCTCTTCTCGGTCTTTGAAGGTTGGATGCCGTAAGTTATCGATTTATAAGGCAATAAGCCAGCCCACAGGCAATAGCATCTGCTTCATCATCATCTTTTACGACAAGTTTTTGCTCAAGACTGATTTCAAGCATCTTGTGAACTGCTTTCTTGTCTGCATTACCGTATCCAGTGATACTTGCTTTGATCTCAGAAGGCGTCAAATAAGCCACAGGAATGGCTTTCTGTGCTGCTAGAAGCTCTATTACACCTTGAGCTTGGGCGACTGGGATGGCTGTCGTAGTATTTTTGGTGAAAAAAAGTCTTTCCATCGCTACTTCTTCGACATTATATTGGTCTCGGATCATGACTAAATGGTCAAATATCTCTTGTAGACGCTTACCATGTGTCAGTTTACGCGAAGTTTTGATCAAATCAGAGGTCACAAGAGTGTAATCGCGATCATTTTTCGCAAAAATAGCGTATCCAACCTTCTCTACACCGGGATCTATGCTCAAAATATTCATATAAAGCACATTATACCCACAAAAAAGCCCCCGCACGAGGCGGAGGCTTTATATACCTAACAATCTGG
>JBGSBR010000005.1:0-66655 GCA_041730495.1 Weeksellaceae bacterium
ATTCAGCGAAATCTCTTTTTTAGGTTCAACAATTTTCGTTGTACCATCAGTAGTAACGGTTGTAAGGTAATTGTCTACCCAATCACTCAGATTTTTCTCTTCAAGTGTAATAACTTCATAAACGATAATTGCACCATCATACAACTCTGTCTGTCCTTGTTGTGTCGGCCCAGTTTTATAGATACGAATGTGTTGTTTATCGGTCTCATCTAAGACATAATCTGCGGGATAAAGGAAGTTATACGCTCCAGTTTCCTCTCGGAAACTACTGCCACCTGCTCTCAGATCACTCACATCTACACTGGGCAACGGTTGTGGAGTAGAATCAGTGACGTTTACATCAGTTTTCTCACGAGATATCTGATCTTTGTTATTTCTTGTAAAGAAATATGCGCCTAAACCGATGATAATAATGAGAATTATGACAACAGTTTTTTTCATATTGAAACAATAATTTAGTAAAGAAAAAGTTACTAGAAAACACTATATATTTTCCCACAGCCCAATCACGTTTCCTTCTGTGTCTTTCAAATATGCATAGTACCCCATGTGTGGAACTTCACCTTTTTCGCCGACCATTGTTCCACCTGCAGTTTCGATTTTTTTGACCATTTCATCTATCGAATCTACACTGATCACAATCACTGGAGCTGGTTGATCTGCTGTTCTCTGGACCATTCCGCCATTGATCGCTCCAGGTTCGTTTGGCATACCTTTTTCATCAGAAGGCGCTGTATCAGCACCGATGTACCCGATCTCAGGCATTTCATTGATTTTCCAACCAAATGTTTCTGAGTAAAACTTTTTTGCTCGCTCTTTATTATCAAAAGGTAGTTCGAAATGGACGACTTTATTCATAGTAGTAGTTAATTAGTAATGAATAGGCTTAAAAATAGTATAACACTCTCAATAAACAGGACACTCAATATCCATGTTAAAATGAGTTCATATGAAACAAGCAAATTATGAAAACCACCGGATTTATAAGATGACCTTCGCCAGTATTTACCTCCTGTATATTGCGAAAGTTGAGCGAAAGGGACGTACAAAAGCTGAAGTCGATGAAATCCTCCGCTGGTTCACCGGATATAGTCAGTCAGAGCTTGAAGCACAAATTGAAAAACAAACAGACTTTGAAACCTTTCTCTCTGAAGCTCCAGAGCTCAATCCTGCACGAAATCTGATCACTGGTGTGATCTGTGGTGTGCGTGTGGAAGAAATCGACCACCCGACTATGCAAGGCATCCGCTATATCGATAAACTCATCGATGAGTTAGCGAACGGGAAAGCGATGGAGAAGATTTTGAGGAAGTGATACGCTGGCTAGTTAACTATACAAAATGTACGCTTTTTTTTATAACATTTTTGTGTAATTTTATATTTACATGTTCTATTGGAATCTTCCCATCTACTAAATAAACGAATCTATATTCCTTTTCATCACTAAAAAATGCAGCTTCTTTTTGAAAATAATTATTAAATGATCTTTTAAGTAAATCCATATTAGACTCAGATATAGTTTCGTTAGGATATAAATTTAATTTGATATTATTTTTGTGTTTTTCTTGTAAATTTTTCAAATTTTTTGAAGTTACATATTCAACAGTATCAAAACAATAAGCAATGACTCTATACTGTTTATTTAATTCGGTCAGTATATGATTTCCTAATTTTTCAGGTCTTATAATTTCAAAATATTTCTCGGTACTAAATTTCTTCTTCATTACTTGAATATCACCAGCGGATGTACAAAACAAAAAAGCATTTTGATAATTAACTGAAAAAATTGTTCCGTTAAGCATTTTTACAAATGCTTTTTTTTTAGGATCAGACGACTGTATTCTTATATTTGAATCTTTGTAAAACTCCCTAAGAAAGTCTGTATCGTAAGTGTTAGGACCGTTTTCATCTCGATAGCTTTTTACTCCTTCCAAATTATCACGTAGTAATTCATTTTCATGATTTCTACACTTTTCTATATTGCTAATTCCTAGAATACCTTCTTCTTTGAAAAGCTTAAGTCTTTTTTCACTTAAATATCTATGTATATTCATAAAGAAGATTTAATCTGATTTTCAAGAAGTTAACAACTATATTTTATTAGCTATTTATGCTGCCCAGCTTGGTATCCTACGCCTAAGGCTTCGGAATACCTTTAACTTTTCTTAGTATAACATCCTCTGCCAAGGCCACTTTCACCAAACGTTTGTAAGCAAAAGCTTTGCCTGAACCTGATTTTAAGTACTGTTCGAAATCTTTAGCTTCTTTTTCAGTAGTAAAACCAGCGTACCAGACCAGTTTCCAAGGTACATGCGGTGAGGTAGATTTCATTTGCTTGCTATTGTGCTCTTGTAGTCTTTTTGCAACATCATGAGTATATCCGTAGTAGAAAATATGAGATTTCTCACTTAAAAGTATGTAAGTGTAGAACATAACTGTATTGTAGCATGCGCAGCCATTCCGTAGCCTTGGCGAAGGATGTGCTGCCCAGCTTGGATTCGAACCAAGATAAACGGATTCAAAGTCCGTTGTCCTACCATTAGACGACCGGGCATAATATCGAAGTAACTGTAATTCTACCAAATAGATCTCGAAATTACAGCCTCAGCGTGAGCTAGTGTGATACAATAGGACTATGAAACATGGCATTGTACTGTTACTTGGTCGTCCAAACGTCGGCAAATCAACATTTGTAAACAACGTAATCGGACAAAAAGTAGCGATCACCTCACCAAAACCGCAAACAACTCGCTTCCCAATCCAGGGTCTTTTTCAGGAAGAACGAGGTAGTATCATCTTCACCGATACCCCAGGTATCTTCGATAAGGCCAAAGATGTCCTTTCCAAGAAAATCAATCAACAAACACTACAATCTCTCAACAAAGAAGCTGATGTCGTGATATATATGGTCGATCCTACCCGTCGTCGCGACTTCGAAGAAGCTCGTGTCATCGGTCTGGCTCGTCAGATCAAAGCACCTGTGATCCTCGTCTATAACAAAACTGATCTTGGTGAAGCTAAATTCCTCGCTCAGTATAAATTCCTCGAAGACGAATTCACTGATGTCTTCCATATTTCAGCTCTTGAAAACAAACATATTGGCCCTCTACTGAATCGCTTATTTGAGCTAATGCCAGAGGAAACTGAAGATATGACCTTCATCAAAGAAAATCTCGTCTATCCACTGCTCAATAGTGACAGTAAAACATTTATCGCCGAGCTAATCCGTGAAAAAGTATTTATCATGATGGGACAAGAGATCCCGTATACTACGACAGCTGTCGTGGATGAGATGAAAGAGCGAGATAATGGTCTCATGTATGTAAAAGCTCGTATCCTGACTGTCGATGATCGCTACAAAAAAATGATCATCGGAGCTGGTGGACGCCGCATCAAAGAACTGGGTAGCTATGCTCGTAAAGAGATCGCACTTGCGATCGGTAAAAAAGTCTTCCTTGATCTGACAGTACAGACTGATCCGCATTGGCAAGAAGTCCTCTACAGTAAGTAATCTTCGTTGTTTTTATTATAGGTTAAATTTGGTATAATATGCCTTGTAACTTGGCATTTGGGATAAGCTCTCAAAAACTGAGTTATAAACTTATTCACAATTAGGAGGAGTCATGGAAACGACAAGACATAACTTATCAGTTTTAAATGCTGATAAACCGGACTCGTTGGCTCAACGCATATTAGATGCCGAGACAGCTGGATTCATTGAGCTCGTTGAGGTCAATAGCAAGCTTTTCGAGGTACCCCGACTTAAACGGTATAACGTATTCGTAATGTACACAGTCAAAACTATCAAAGGTGAACCTTCAGAGTTCGACGGTTGGTTCATTGGAGAAGAGCTGAGCGGTCATAATCCTCAACTGATTCTCCCACCCGAGGAAGTAACTGTACTTTAATCCTCATTGTGAAAAGGCAGGTGATATCACCTGCCTTTTTTCGTTAATACAATTTAACGAGAATAATCTGGTTTGTCTCTTCTCTGTCTGCTATAATTGGCTTTGGTAACTATTGGTGGCTATAGCTCAGTTGGCTAGAGCATCTGTTTGTGGTACAGAAGGTCGCGGGTTCAAGTCCCGTTAGCCACCCCAAAAGTGATTAGTTCTTTATAAGGATATATTACCTTCACTACTCACTTTTCAGACTCAAATGCGGAAGAAATGATAGGATCTACTAGTCCAAAAACTGCATCTAATTTTTTGTCATATTCAGCTACCTCAACAGTACTTCTTTGCGAATACCCGAAGTTAACATGATGATTTGTATGTGTTTCTAAAGGTGATATATCATCAGCATAGTCTAAAACAGCACCTATAGGAAAACCATACAGAAGGCCTGCTTTGATTCTTATTTTTCTATCATTTGCTGACTTTGACCAATCTTTCAACTTATCAAGATATCCTTGTAAATAAACCTTCCCTAATGGAACATCTCCTGTAACAGGGTGTGGTTGTGAACTTGTAGCCGTTGGCCAATCAACGTCATCAAAATGCTCTTGATTCTCACTCATAACTTGTAGCGCTGCTTCTAAATTTACAAGGTATGGACCACGTGGTATATATATAAATCTTGAGTCTTCCTGGGCAAGTCTTGAGGCAGTAAAACCTACTCCTTCTGTAGACATTACTGGTTTTAAACCAAGATATGTTAACGTAAGCCAATCTCTAGAAAGTCCATCAAATTGCTCTAATGCAGCTCTTTCAAACGGTTCTAAGGTATCGAGGAACGATCTCAACTCATACGCAGATCTTTCGTAGTCTAAACGTTGTGTATCAGTTAAGATCTCATTCGATGGCACAGCACTAGTATCGTGAAAGTTTTGTTTACTCCCAGGAACCTGATCCATAAAATCTACCATGCTATTATGATACTATACTCTCCAGAATCAGTTGGCAGCTTCGAGCATCATTCGGTAAACCACCCATATCTACTCACTTCATACGCTCGCACAAAACGTTGTTTTGGTACAATAAGCATTATGCCTCCAATTCAATTCGAAACAAAACTCATCAAGATCAAAGACTGGACTATCCTTCACCTCCCACAAGAGTCCAGCGCTCATCTTCCTTCACGGGGTATGACTATGGTTGCCGGGACAATGAACGGAATAGCTTTTAAAACTATGCTCGAGCCAGATGGTATGTACTTAAATGATCGAAAACCAAGCCATTGGTTCAGACCTGATGAAAAATTACTAGAAGCTGCCAAAGCTAAAGCCGGTGATACGGTGCAAGTTACACTCGAGCCAACCAAAGATTGGATCGAACCAGAAGTCCCTGAAGATGTAAAAAAAGCATTAAAGACTTCCTCGAAAGCTGAAGCATTGTGGAACGATATTACACCGATGGCTCGCTGGGATTGGGTTCGTTGGATCCGTGCTGTGAAAACTGATGAAACTCGAGAGAAACATCTAGAGGTCTTGCTTGATAAACTGAACAAAGGCATGCGTCGTCCATGTTGCTTTAATCGTAGCATGTGTAGTGAGCCTTATGTCTCGCATAACTGGAAACTACTGGCACCAAATAACTAATTTAGCTTATACTCTTCCTATGACTACCGATATCCAAACATACAACGATTCTTTATCTGGCACAGAAAAAGAGATTTGTGAACTTTTATTCAAAGAGATTAATAAACAGATGCCTGAGCAAGAAAGTAAAGTCTGGCATGCGCATCCTGTCTGGTTTTTGGATGGAAACCCAATCGTCGGATATAGCAAACGTAAAGCTGGTATCCAACTCATGTTTTGGAGTGGAGCAGATTTTGGTGAAGAAAACTTGAAACCTGGGACTGGGAAGTTTAAAGATGCTTCAATCACCTACACTGATGTCGATCAGATAGATACTGAAGATTTAGAACGTTGGCTTGAAAAAGGAAAAAAAATACAGTGGGACTACAAACATATTGTGAAAAATAAAGGGAAACTGAACAAACTTACCGAAGCTTAGTTCCACAATCCTTTTGATTTAGCTGTAATACTAATATTTTTTGCCTTTGGAAGTAAGGTCCTCAAAACCACATCTGGTGTGTTTTCAGGTATATTTAACTCTCTAAGAATTGCTTTCTTAATGGTTGGATCAATCACTCCTGATGCAAACTCCGCAAGTACAATCTCTTGTAAATCTACTGGCTTGAGATGTCTCAAGAAATCTCCTCTAGCGAGAATACCTCGTAGCACAGAAGCGAGATACCCACTGGTATCATGATTTGTTTGCAAAACAGCTGTTAACTTCTCTATGAGTAAGCTTTTTGCGTCAGTTTCTCCCTGCTGTACTGACTTAATTAATGAACCTATGATATTACCTAGTATCTGTTTCTCCACTGTAGTCGGCGGTGCGAGATTTACGGCACCAAGATCATAGTGCGTAATATAGAGATCTCCTTTTTTATAAAGTTTCTGACCAATCTGCGTATCTTTTTTGATTCGCAAAACATGGAAATTTTCTCCATGACGATCATGATCAAAATGTTTACCTGATAACATCAATAAATCTTCTGAAAACTGAAGTGCCATCGACAACGCTTTTATTTCATCCTCACTTGCAGTGCGGATAAACCTATTGAATGATTTTCCACGAGCCACTGTAGCTACTTTGTATGCATGCAGATCTTCAGCATTTCCTGATTCTGATCGGATACCATGATCTAGCCATTGCACTGTATCGAAATGCACATTGATATTATTGGCTCGAATCGCGAGTCCTTCATAACTTGGTCTCAGTAAATTTGCTTGTGTATAACCAATATCATAGTTCGTCTCAAGCAGTGAGCTGGCACTCGCCTGATGTACTATTTTCCTCATCGCATCAAGCATATCTGAGGTTACTGTTTCACCTCGTGCTGCTCTTCTCTTTACAAAACTTTCCAATGTTGACTCGATATGCTCAAACTCATTTTGAGCAAATATATAGATATTATCTCGAAGTTCTGTAATAGCCACATATGTTTCACCATGTAAAGGATTATAGAGATGTCCTTCTGCAGTATATTGATATGCACCTGCACCCAAAATCTTACCGACATGAGCTATATTTTGTAGTGTAAGTTTGTTTGGATCATCACTAGCCACTTCTATGGACGCTTCCATTCCTTCAAACAGTTGATTTCTGTTTGGCATGTTGGCTTCTCCCTTCACTCCATCCATACCATTACGGATAGCGAGTGGCGTCTGCGGATAACTATGGATTGCTTGAGCTAATTTCACCCCTGCAGGTCCCATATTCATCAGTACAAGTCCTAAGGCCTTCCCGATAGACAACTCATCTCTGACCGTGACTTTGTCAAGCTGCTTGGCGCTCACCATCAAACCAGAAAGCAATAATCGTTGTTCTGCTTCATTTGCGCCATCAAGATATGAATAAATCAAATCTCGACCAAATGATGTATAAGTATTAAATTCACTATCCTGTACTGAATCAGTGTCATATGGCAAAACTTTTTCTATGACATAGTTCATGAGCTCTTCATGTGGGGGAATTTCATTTCCTTTACGTCTCATCAAGTCTTTTTGCTCAGCTGGAAATGCGAGCAGATTCATATAGTACGCTCTTACCTCTGTACGACCTGACCAAAAGTTTTCATGCGCTGCTCTAAATCGACTTTTTACTTGATTCCGGATATGATAATCACTTAAACGACTTCTATAATAACTCACATCATTATCTCTATCACTTGGATGCCCGATTAATTTCTTTAGATTATCGTCTCGTTCTAATCTTTCTTTATAGATTTCCACATATTCTTCAAGCGACTCTTCACTTAATTCTTTTGTTAAAAAATCAATAGTTCCAAGTCTCGTGTCTGAGTCTTGAACTATAAAATCAAGACTAAACTCACCCATCATACCTTTACCTCCAGCCGTCGATTCAAGCAACTCTTGTTTACTTCTTTTACTTTTTTTAAAATAAATTTCTCTTGTTAAGGCACTTTGTGTTTGCAAACTATCCGCAAGCGCAGTCAACATCTCTGTTGCAATGGCATCTCTATCTGTAGTTTTCTCGAGTACTTGAGCTGTTAATGTATACATTTCATCATAATAGCCTTGTAGTTCCGGATGTAATGCAATATCATCAAAAGTTGGAGTAGTATCAATGCCATATTGTGCTTTTATCGCTTCCGCCCAGCCTTGCACTAAATCATGTCTTACTTCGGCAGAGGGTATAGAACAGCTATACAATAATGTCTCGGTAAACTGTCGCAGTTCAGGATATCTTTGCTTATCTCGTTTTAAGATCTGTAATTGTTCACGTACTAATCTATCGTAACCATCGTCCCAACGGCTTTCAGGATGCTTGGTAAAGTAACCATTCGTTTCATATAATACATATGATTGCGCTACTAAGAGTGGATCATCATGTGCTATCTGCAGGTCAGAGTCAACGTTTCTTAAAAACTGATTATCAAGTAACTGTAAAATTTCTTGTTTAAGTAAAGTAGAGGTATATGTCCCAGGTGCATACACTCTTGCTTGTGCAACTTGTAAACATTCTTTGAACGCATCAATTCCTAATGTCGCATCAGTAGATGTTTGTAAATAGTCGTACACATCTCGACGTGCATGATGTATGAGAAAACTACTCGCCCATTCACCTGGTTCATACGGTACATACTTAGGAAATCTTTGATTTGGGACTCTTACACCTTTTGTTCTTACAATAGTTGGATGCAAACTTCTTAGTTTTCTTAATCTATCTGCAAGTTCTATTTCAGACTGAATGACATCAGAATCAGCTATTATATTGTTATAAAGATCTCTTCCAAATAGTACAGGTTGATCGATATTTTCGCCCTCTAATGTTTTGCGCTGGTAAGAAACAGTCGTATCAAGCACGGATAATAGCTCTTCGGCAGAAAAAATAGCTCTTGCATCCTCGACAAATCCTTCAGTATGCGAAAGCATGAACTGTACATATGGATGTCGAAGAGATAGACCTACTTCTTCCCCATATGCATAAGTATCAGTTACTTGACCGTAATTATCTTTCATACGTGGGTCATCACCTTTACGAAATTTGCGTTGAAATGTTGAATCTAAATGATGCGTTTTGGGCCCTAGATCATGATAACTAATGTGAAGTCCTGTTTGTGGAATATGTGGATAGTCTCGATCTGTAAACTTTTGTGTAAAAAATGCTTTAGCTACGGGAATCCACGTATCTGGATCATCCGCTATACGTTCATCAAAAAAATATGCTAGTTCTAATGCAGCTTCGGCACCAATGATATTGCCAGTGTGAGGGTCTAACTGACCACCCATCAGTTCATGATGTGGTGCAAATTGATATCTATACACATCAAATAATTTATTTAGCTCTTCCGGTGCAGTAACCTGCCATAATTTCAAGGTAGCCATCTCTTGCTTTTGCTTCATTTCTAGTAATTTTCGTTTTCTTCCTTTCACCCAAAGCATTCGATGCTCTTTTACTGTTAGCTCTCCCCTTTTTTTTTGATACAAGTCATAATGTTCAGATTCAGACTCATCTGAACTGAAGCGATATGCCCCAATAATTTTACCGTCTTCATCTAACTCAACATTCTGATGCAACCCTACACGCATATAGCTATATTCACCACCGTCTCGTACTGTAGGATTAACAGCGGGTACATCATAAAGCCGTGGATCAACAATTCCGAGAAGTAACAACGTGTCAGCGAGTAATGTTTGCTTTTTTTCAGAGTACTCTGTAATTGCTAGTTGTACTAAATTTTCCCATGGTGGTACAAAACCTTCAGGTATTTTTTTACCCGCTTTTATCGCTTTCACTCTTTTTTTCCATAGTTCATACACCTGCCCACCTTTATAATCTTCCAAGGTCGGCAATCCCGGGATATCGCCAAAATAAAAATGTTTTAGAATATTTTTCCTAAACCAAGGCTTAACTGTTAAACAAGCATCTATTAAGTTTTGACAAACAGTTGCCGTAGAATCATAATCTACAGACTCAGAAGTGACACATGCGAACACATTATTCAAGGCATTTTGTATATCCTGAAGAGCACCGTACTCTGGAGGCTTTTGATTGGTATAGTACTGTTCATAATAACCTTCATGTGGAGCTATTTCTCTATCTTTTGGATAATAGTCATACAAACAATTTAATGGTAACCCTTCTGTAATAATCTTATTAAATAAGGGATCGCGTTGCGTAGATGTGGTTCTTACTTCAGCATGATAATTAAAACTACTATTCATGATTCCATTTAATTGATGTGCACGATAGTATCTTCCAAACGGCCCAAATATCTTGCCTGTCTTATCCAACCATTTGTCCAAATTTTCATAAATAAACGTCACCTTTCTATTCGTATCTTCTTGTGTTTCTTTTACAACTTTTTCCCTGCCGTAAGCATCTTTAACCCATTTTGAGCTTCTTGTAAGTAATTGCGCATCTTTGAAATCTTGTTCTATTTCGTTCGTATAGCTCATACTTTCAACGATCTCTTTAAGCTCCGAAGGTATGCTGGTACTGTCTGCTTGTGCGATTTGCTTGAAGTTCGGTTGTGTGCGTCTGAGATGTTGTGCCAAAAATCCTGCAGAATCTTCGATAATTCTCTTGGAAAGCTGTAAACCGGGGTGCTCATCAATGTAACTAGACAGTTGTCCAAAGCCACTCGGATGTGGCAGTTGATCATATGCTTCTTGTAGACCGGTGTGCTGATACTCAGCATAATAAAGCATGAAGCGAGGCAAGCCATATGCTATACCCTCTTCTATTTTTGAATTCCTTTCAGAATCAAGAAAATAATGTGTAAGCTCATGTGCTATGACTCCGGCAAGTAGATCTTCTCTACCATCTTGCATGTACTGAAACAATAATGCTTTTGTTACGAGTATTATCGGTGGCTGCGCCGCTTTAGCGATGGCAGCATTTAGGTTATCCCCATGATCAGTTATAAAATATCTAAAAGTTGGAATGGGATCACCACGTAATAGATACTGTTGCGCAAAGTTACTCTGAAGAAGACGATCGACAATAGTCTGCATGTAGCTCTCAAACCATGATTGCTCAGGCGTTTCAATATTATATTTCCCTTTATCAGTCACTGTAGCAATCTGAAAAACCTCGATTATATCTGGTGTAATCTCGCCTGATTGGAGTAAATTATCAAGTTCTATATTAGCTTCATTGGTGCTAATGAATACTCTTTGCTCAGGAGCAACTGTCATTGGCAAGATATTGACACGTTTTTCTTCGACGGATACTGTCATGAAGCGGAATTATAGCAGAATCATCTCTAAATTTCAAACTATAGGATAGTTTTGACGAATACTTATTTATTTACGATATCCACGAAGTTATCCATTAACTGGAAACATTGTTTTTTCATCATTTCAGCAGACTCTTCGGCCTGTTGTTGAAACTTCTCTTCATCTAATTCATGTTCTTCATGGATCCATTTGTTATCGATTTTAATCATGTTTGCTACCATATCTGGTGTAAATTCATTGTGAAACAACATTCCGTACACATTTTCACCATATCTAAAGACCTGATTGGTACAAACAGGAGATGATCCTAAAAGTGTTGCTCCGTCGGGTAGGTCAAATGCATCACCATGCCACTGTAATACAGTAACTGGAGACGAGAAGGTTTTAAATAATGGATCTGTTTGACCATCTGTGGTCAGATCGACGGTGTAATAGCCGACTTCTTTCACTTTTTTACCATCTTTTATATTCGGATACACTTTCGACCCTAGAGCATGAGCTATCAACTGGCTCCCCAGACAGAAACCAATAATTGGAATATTTTTTGAAATAGCTTCTTTTATCACGAGTAACTCATCGTCTTTTGACGGAAACGTTTCGGGACCTTCATATACTCCCATTGGTCCGCCCATGATGACAAGAGCATCATAATCTGTAATCTGAGGCATCGAGTATGGCTTCCACAGTTCTAAGATGTCCAACGTAATAGTATTATTTTTTGCGTAATCACCAATCAGTCCTGGAGGTTCATGAGGTACATGTTGGAAAACGAGGAATTTCATAGTTTGATTATATTACACCCTCTTCGCTACGGTGTCTTTATTTACGATATAAATAATAAAGATGCTAGCTGCAATAATAATGTAATTAAACCATTGAAGTGCCGGAAAAAGTCCTACTTTGTCGGCGACAAATCCAACTAAAATACTTGGCAAAGCGAAACCTAAGTATGCAAAGAAAAAATAACCTGAAGTCGCTCGGGCTTTTTGATCTCCAGCGATTTTAGTTACTGCAGCTAAACTCCCCAGATAACTAAATCCATAGCATGCCATACTACAAAAAGCAGTTCCCATGAGTATTAATGCGAGATTCTCCAATCTTAAACCTACAATCAATATACTGTAACCAAACATTAAAAGAATACTGCCTATGATAATAGCTTTTCGTGGTTCGATCTTCCTTACAAAAGATTGAGTAATAACACCAAAAAAAGTCAAAGAAAAAAGTATTGGCCCAACCCATTCTCTCAGATTGATAGCAGTAAGCTGCGCAGGGATAAGAGTAAGAATACTTCCAGAAGCTGCCCATGCTACTGCCACAGCGATGCCAGCCTTTATACTTCCCGTCGGATAATAAGGTAATCGTAGGATAGAGCTATGTGCACCTTTGTTATCTTTTAAGCCGATTGAAAGTAGGACACAGCTAAGCAATGCCACCACTACAAAGTAATAGCTCCATGGAGTTAACGTCCTACCTGATAGTAATGCCAACCCTGTGAAAAGAGATCCACTACCAAATCCCAGCGAGGTCATGATAGCAACCATTTTTGCTGAATATGTCGGTCCATTTTCTGACAACTCTGCAATATAGGCAGTACAAGCCGGAATAGTTAATGCAAATGAAATTCCTTGTAAGATACGAACTATAAATATCGTTTCTAATCTTGGTATATAGATCATCAGCGTTGTAGTAACCGCCATCAACAATAATCCTACAATCATTGTGAGCTTCCTACCTACTCGATCAGAGATACCTCCTAGAAAAAAAGTAACAGGAAGTGCACCTAAAATGAAGAAAGCGAATGCTAGCGCAGTCACGCCTTTTCCATAACCTGCTGCTTGTGCATAGTCTGCATACAAAGGGACCTGAATATTTATAGCTGTAGCTATGAAGAAAAGTGAGAGTATACCGAAGATATTGATATGTCGAGCAGTTTTATTCATGAATAAGTACTGCTAGTATACTTCTAAAACGAAGTTATAGGTAATGAATATCATAGATTAAGATATCAGGATTGAAGTGTTTTAGTAGATCAATACGATTTTGGATAAGTCCGTTGTCTTTATGAAATCGCAGTAAAATGATTCGTTGCATAAGCGTATTATAACGTAATATAGGTTGCTATTTGAGCTAAAAAAAGGTATAATGCAACTATTGAAGTAGTCGAAAATAATCTTTCCTTATCTCCATAAGAATCCATTATTCCTCATAATTCTTTCTTCTCTAAGATCTCGTTATTAACGCGTTGCTTGTCTATGAATATATTGCTTATCAGTCCCAACTCGCCTCTTGAAAGCATCGGTGGTGTCGAACGCTATATCATCAACGTCATCAACTACGCCAAAACTCAGTCGGATATAAATTTATATATATTAGTACCCACATCAAAAGAAAGCTTTATAAAAGTTGATGGAAATGTAACTATTTATCACGAAAATAATCTTTTTACAAATAACAGCACTGTGATTGTCCAAAAAGATATCTCACAAAAATCACAGCAGTTTGCAGTTTTAGTAGAAACAATTATTAAATCTCACAAGATAGATATTATCTGTGCAGAAAACCTCCATGGTGTATCTGCTGCGTTTTGTTTGCTCTTGCATATGGTCGCAAGCTTACTAAAAATTCCTTTAGTATTACGATTGCATTCTTTTGCAAGCTCAGCTCTACAAACAGAGCTCATCAATCAACTTATGTGGAAAAAAATCAGCTGCGTGAGTAAAAGTGTCGCCGGTGATTGTTTTCATAAAGGTGCTGATATCAATACTCTCTCTACTCATTATTTAGGCGTGAACACTGATGAGTTTAATGCTGAAGCTGGAGATAAAAAAACCTTACATGAAAACCTCAAACTTGAACCTGAAGATAAGATCATACTAACAGCAGGACGTATCATGCAAGGAAGAAAGAATATCTTGAAAGAAAAAGGCTTTATCACACTTATACAAGCGTTTTCCAAACTCTCTCCACGTTATCCAGAACTCAAACTTGTCATTGCAGTGGGTCAATCACCTCAACACCTTTTACACCACTTTAATCAAGCAATGGTGATGCTGGATGGTTATCTCAAACTCCACCATGTAGCTGATAAAACAATCGTTAAAATGTTTAAGCTTGAAGAGATGCCTGCTGTCTACGCAGGATCCGATGTTTTTGTACTCGCCTCTGAAAACGAAACCTTCGGCCAAGTATTTATCGAAGCTATGGCAAGTGCAGTCCCTGTAATTGGTACAAAAGTTGGCGGTATTCCTGAGATTATCACTGACTCTCACAATGGATACCTCGTCCCACCAGAAGACGCAAGCATCTTAGCACATCGTATAGAAAAGTTAATTACCAATGAAGAGCTGCGTCAGCAATTTATAGCGGCAGGAAAGAAAACAGTCGCTGATACATTTACGTTAGAGAAACAGTTTGTGAGTTTTTTCGAAACCTTGAAAGATGTTAGTCGTACCGATACTCGCCCACTAGCGTAATTAGCGTATATAATGAATATATGTACAAAGTAAAACAAAAAGAATTCACTAAGTTTGATTGTCCATTTTGTAAAGACACAGTAAAAGCATCTGGTAAAACAGATATCTTTTATCGAAGTAACTGGGTAAAAGGTTGTAGTGCTTGCTTCATCTTATCGATCAATAAAATCTCCGCAGCTATCTTCCAACAAAAAGAATACTAAATAAATTAGTTAGCTTTTGCTTTTCTTTTACGTAGTAAGTGCTTCACAACACCCACTCTTTTTCTTTTGAGCTGTGATGGAGCTTTTTTGGAGACTGTTTTTTGTGTCTTTTTCATAACCTCTATGATACCTTGAGTCGCTGTAGAAGTCAATTGAACAGATACATTTAATATCAGCTCAACTTCCGCTTGCTTCTCTATTGAAAGTGTTATAATGAACTTAATTATCTCTGAATTTACATACTCATATGAAAAAAGGAATTATTGCACTCGTCATCATCTTACTAGTATCAATTGGTGGATTCATGTACTACAGATCCACACAATCAGCCGAAACAATTACAGAAACTGAATCAGATCTAACCACAACTCCTGATCCAACCTCTGAACCAACTCCAGAAGAAGTAGCCCGTGATCTCTATCAGATCGAAGTCCAAAACGGAAGTGGCCTTGAAGGTGCCGCTGGTACTGCACAAACTTTACTTGAAGATGCGGATTTCAATGTCGAAAGCACTGCAAATGCTGATAACTACGACTACACAGAGACCGTCATCCGTGTAAAAGCTGATGTCAGTGAATCATGGATTGATGAGCTCAAAGAAGTACTGGGTGAAAAATATACAGTCGATAGTAGTGTCGAAGAGCTCGATGAAGATGCAGAAACAGATGTCGTCGTCATCGTCGGTACACTTGATGAAAATGGTGATGAACCAGCAGCTGAAGAAGAAGCTGAACCAACTACAGCACCAGATGAGGAAGAAGAAGATACAACACCTACCCCATCACCAACAGAAAGTGCATAATCCAATCTATCTGATTTAATGAGGTTTATAGACTCATTGCTTTCAGTACATTCGCTTCTTTATCTTTGATCTCAAACATGATGTTGAATTCTAGTCCTTCCGATACCTTCAAAAATGCTTGGAAATGAGCTAGATCAATAGATTTAGCATGGTTCCCGATGCGTGCACCTGGCTCTTGCGATGAATAATCAATAATCGGTTTACCATCTTCAGGTTTCCACGTACTAAATGCCGATTCAAGAGCTTTTCTCATTGTCTCACCATTGTTCAAAATCTCGTGATGAAACGTATCAAATAAAATAGGAATCTTTGTTCCATCATGTACTTTCAAGCAATCTTGTAAAGAGTATAACCTGTCATCGTTTTCGATCACGAGTCTGCGTTTGATCTTGTCGGGTAATGTTTTATATCGTGAGATGAAACGCTCGATACTAAGTTCTTTATCTCCGTACACACCACCCACATGAATCTGCAGTTTATGAGTATTGTCGAGACCCATAAGATCAAGTACTTCCGCTTGGTAATCGAGCTCTTTTACACTACGCGCGAAGATCTCTTCACTGATTGAGTTAATCAATACAAACTGATCAGGATGCATAGATACTCTGAGATTATGTTGCTTGATAAAATCACCGATTTGTTGGAGCTGAGATTTAAACTCTGTTTGCCATGGATAGGTACAGATCGGATGTGATGCAAACGGTACAATCTGCGAAGAAATACGAAAGAATGAAATATTATGATCGACATTCCACTGTAGGATACGCTGCAAGCAGCTTAAATTTTCAGTAAGTGTTGATCTGAAGCGTTCGGAAGTATATGAAGCTAAACGAAACGTACGAGAAGAAGTACATCCAACACTATTATTTATACATGCATAGCCAATGTTCATATACTATGATGCTTGAAGTTGATCTGCTAGTTTTTCTTTCAGATTACTAGTATCTAATGGCTCCATCATTTTTTCTAGATCAGGATCTTTTTTTATATCAAATCCATGCTTTTTCATCATAAGTATTTGCATATTTATGAGTTTGGTAATCTCTCTTTCGGTTATTGTATCAACTTGAAGGTTAAGCTCTTCTCTCAGATCGGCCAATCTAGCTGATCTATTTTGTGAAATCAAAACAATGATACTCAAAACAATTGCTTCGAGGGAAACTGTCATCGTAAGAAATCCAAACGGATATGGATCAAATGGTTTTACTCCTGGGACCAGGCCGACATTTATCGTTATCCATACAACAAACCACACAATATTAAGAGAAAGAAATAAATTGCTTCCAAAGCTATTTGTCATAATATCGACAAATTTTTCCATGATTGTACGCTTTCGATCTGACTCTTGTTTAAGACTTTTTACATGACGATTTGATAAAAGCGCTTTAGGAGTGATCCGAACATTCCTAAGTTTATGAGTACTTGTTTTTCTAGCTTTAATTTTCTTCTTTGCCATAGATAGAGTATTATACTAACTTTTTTTCATAGCTTTTATACGTTAGTATAAAAACAGCAGGCTCACCTCTATGAACCTGCTGTCTAGCACCAGACATCGAATTGTATTTATGAGTTAGATTTGCGACCACCTCCACGCGATTTTTCGCCACCTTTACGTCCAATCTCTGACATGTGTTCGCGATCCTGACTCACAGCTACTCCCCCTTTGCGAGCAATTTCACGTTGTTGTTTAGCGTCCATTGCACCGAAACCACGACTTGAACCTGTAGTTGCCATATTACTCAACACCCCCTTAGTATGTTTGAATTAGTAATACTTTATTTTTACGTTTTATAAATGAGAGTAAAAGGTGAATTAAGTAAAAAGCTTGTAAGAAGTAGCTTGAGCTTGTCATTGAAAAAATGATAGAGTAAAATAGGGGTTAAGTTTTTAATAGCTATTATGACAAGCTCAATCTTACTGGTTGAAGATAATGCAGAACTGCAAGAATCTTTAAAACTGTATTTACAGGCCGAAGGTTATATCGTCCAAACTGCAGGTACTGGAGGCAAAGCTATTCAACTACTTGAAAAACGTGCTCCTGATATGGTCATCCTTGATCTAGGACTTCCAGATATTCAAGGTGAAGCTGTCTGCTATCAAATCCGCAAACAATACAAAGATGTTTATATCATCATCCTTACTGCTCGTAGCAGTACAGAAGATGTGATTAAAGGTTTATCTCTAGGCGCTGATGATTATATCGCCAAACCATTCAATACCGAAGAGCTAGTAGCACGTATAAAAGCGGTACTTCGTCGTACTCACTCTGCAGACGAACTTCTGCGTTGCGGTGATTTAGAGCTAAATCCCAAAACACTTGAAGTTATCCGTGGCGGCAAAGAAATCAGTCTTACACACACAGAGTTTAAACTCCTTCACTATCTTTTGATCAATAAGGAACGTGTTGTCACTCGTGAAATGATCCTCAATCATGTTTGGACTTACAACTTAGATATCGAAAGTCGAGTCGTGGATGTTTATATCGGATACTTACGTAAAAAGATTGATGACGGTCAAAAAAAGAAACTTCTTCATTCTCGTAGAGGCTTTGGTTACAGGCTAACTGACGAGTAACCTCTTTCCCAACTCTTACATAACTCTGCTACCACTCTTAGACAGCGACCGTACAATAGTGAAAGTAATGATTAATTAAAAATTCATACTTTCGAAGGGGGTGCAACTATATGGACATTTTATTTTGGATCGTACTTGGATTAATAGCTGGATGGTTAGCTTCAATCATCATGAAAACTGATGCACGACAAGGACCTCTTACAGATATTATTCTTGGTATAGTAGGAGCACTCATTGGTGGATTTCTATTCAATCTATTTGGCGCTTCAGGCGTAACTGGATTTAATATCTACAGTATTGCTGTAGCAACACTTGGTGCTGTCATCCTTATTTGGGCAGGTCGTAGATTTGTCTAAATATCATCGAAACTCTGTATAAAAAATCCCCCGCCAATGCGGGGGATTTTTTTTGCTTACTTCTTTTTTTTTGGAACTTTTACACCATCTTCTCGAGCTTCAGAGAGACCAATTGCAATTGCTTGTTTTCTATTTTTTACTTTTGCACCAGTGCCACTTTTTAAATCTCCATCTTTATATTCGCTTACTGCTTTTTCGACATATTTACCAGCTTTTTTACCATATTTACGCATGAGTACACACCTCCTTTCATAACAATATGCAAAAGTGTAAAAAATAGGTGTAAAAAAACTTTATGACACACGTAAGGAATAAGCAAGAAGTTTTTAGGAAGTTAGATGAGATACTTCATTGAGTAACTGCTCAAGATCAAAAGGTTTAGCTAAAAAGGCATTTGCTCCACATTTGCGAGCTTCGATATCCATATGAGACTGTGCAGAAATCAACATAATCGGAATATTGTCATACTCATGTTTTGCTTTCAATGAGCGACACACTTCACGACCATCTGCACCAGATAACAATACATCTAGTATTATCAGATTCGGTTGAAAGCGTTGTATCAACTGTTCGACATTCTTGGCTTTTAATGAAGTCGTGACATCGTAGTCAGAATCAACTAACGCAAACTGTATACCCATTAAAATATCTTCATCGTCGTCTATGACGAGGATCCTTTTCTTTGCCATACTACGGATTTTACAGTATCAGTGTAAAAAAGATGTAAGATTTGCGTACTACTTAAACGGAAGTTTGACAATGAAGCTCGACCCTTCACCCACTTTGCTCTCTACTTCTATCGTTCCATTATGGCGACGGACAATCTCATAAGATACATACAAGCCAATTCCTAAACCGGGGAAATTAGCAGCTTCATCTCCGCTTGAAGCTCTGAAGAAACGAGAAAAAATCTTTTTATGATATCGCTTGTCTATGCCAATACCGAAATCTTGGATTTTAATTGTAATCGCTTCTTTCGTCTGAGAAAGGGATATGACTACTCTATCAGCTTGTGGCGAGTACTTAATAGCATTGTTAAGTAGATTAATTATCACCTGACTAATGCGATCTTTATCTCCAACAAACTGCCTTGTAATCCGACCATTCACAATAATCGCATGGGTCGGATGAGCTTTCTTGATACTATCGACAACCTCTTGGATTACTGCCACCATATCAAATTCATCATCTCTGTACTCGATTTTACCTCTTTCAATTTTTGAAATATCCAGCAGATCGTTGATGAGATTCGTCAGTTTATCAGCTTGAGAACGAGCTTTGACAATATACGTTATTTGCATTTTACTGAGCTCTTTTGCAAACTGTTTCTTCAATAAATCCAAATAAATATTAAGTGACGTAATTGGAGTTTTCAGCTCATGCGAAGCGATAGATAAGAACTCATCTCTGATACGAAGAGCTTCCTGCACACGACGATAATTATAAATTTTCTCAATTGCATTCGTCATTCGATTTGCCAACTCTTGTGCGACATCGAGATCTCGTTTCATAAAAGGTGCTGAATCAGCAGTTCGAACAAAACATAATGTACCTAATACTTCATCTTGTAAGATCACCGGCACAATAAGCAGTGACCTCATACCTAATTTTTGTAAATTAGCTTTCGTCTCAGCATCGGGAATCGATTTTACATATGCTTGCAGCTCTTTAGCATCTACTATCTGATCTGTTCCTTTTTCTTTACCAAATTTTATCTTACCGAGTGTTTTGAAATCTCTGAGAAATATTTCACAATGTTTATTTAATACCCTATTTTTTTTGCGATCTTTATGGATACAAACAGAGTTCTCTGCTGTTTTCATATCCCAGATACACCAGTCACAGAAACTCGCCACACTTAACTTCGCTAAATCTTTGAGAACATCTTTCTCTGTTCGATTTGAGATCACAATCTTGCCTGCATCAGCCAGAAACAGATTCATCTTTTCTGAATTCATCAATCGCTCTGCAAAATCTCTTGTTTGACGATCAGAATCATACAATCGACTCGTCATCACATAAAAAAGCAAACTAATCAAAGAACCTGCTGCAAGGATCAACGGCACTAAGTTTCTTTCTGAACCTGATAAAATCTCTGGACGAGATAGATACGTGATTGTCCATGGATTATTTCCAATCGAAATAGTTTTGGTATATGTGAAACGTGGATCATCAGTGGGACCTTTAGCATATGCAACTCGAGAGTCATACATGAGATGCTCTTTATTAGTGCTTTCACCATCATACAGCTGGAAGTCAGCGCCGTATCCATAATCCTCACCAAATATCCCACTAAAAAGATCATTTACTCTGAATGGTCCATATATATATCCGATGATACGTTGACGTCGCTCTTGTACAGTTGCTGGTACGACACCACCTATGTAGACAGGTGAGTAAATGAGAAATCCGGGCTGCATACTTTTATCACGATCTTGTATCAGATGTACCTTATCACTCAGTGCCACGGTACCTGTATCACGTGCTTGATCCATCGCTTTACGACGAGCTTGCTCAGAGTACATATCAAAACCAATCACTTTTCTATTATCCGCGTCCAATGGCTCTAGATACATAATAATGTTGTACTCATCATGTGTCATGTCCAGCGGAGGTATCACAAAATCAGAAAATCCTTGTTGATGCATAGTTGCAGTCAATTGACCAAGCTCTTCTTTACGCACTTGTTGCGAATATCCGATGCCTTGTATACCTGGGTAATTTTGACGAACTGCTAGACGACTCACATAATTAGCAAACTGTGGATAGGTCACTATGTCATTGGCTGCAAATAACCCAGCTCCACCTCGAAGTAATGTAATGTATGTATCCATGCGAGTGGTGACAGCATTTTCTACTTGTAGTGCAGATCTCTGAAATCGCAAATAATCACGATCTACAGCTCGATTATGGATGTAAAGTGCACTGACCACAGTCAAAAGTAAGCTCAAAGAAGCATGAAAAAAAGGTATGAAACGATGGGGCAAGTTGGGTGTCGATACTGGATTTTTGCTTTTCATGATTGGGTTGTAGTACTGTATTTTACCTCACTATTGTCAAAACAGAGTAAGAGTTCAATCTAAACTAAGCTTTTATCTCTGTTTGTTATAATAGGTTTATGAAACTAAAAGCTATTTTATTTTTGACATTCGCCTTTATTACATTGCTGTCTTTCGGCACCCAAGTAGCTGCACAAGAATCTGCGACTCAATATGGCACTACTTTTCCAGTAAATGTACCAATGTACCCAAACAGTAAACCTTACACTCTTTTAAAAGTGCCTTTCACGACGAGTTTAAATGAGATTGAAAGTGACTATAACGACGACACAAAATCATTTACATACACATATCTCTGGCCAAATACAGACTATACAGAGGTCACTCAATGGTACAAAACAGAGCTCGAAAAAGATGGCTGGTCAAGTTGTGGCGATTCATACATCGATGAAGGTGATGTTTCTAAGCAATACATTTTAAACTATCGAAAACAAGATGGTGCGAAATATCATACACTTTTTATCAATGCTTCAGACACGAGTACTACTCGCTGGGAAAGCTCTACCAAAGAAGGTCCGACACATCTGCTCATCAGATACAACGAAGATACGATCTCATGTGATGACAAGGATAATCAATTTAAACTCGAGTTTAATATTGTCGATGATCATCAGATGGCTCAAGGCGTATATCCAGAAAACCTGCCGATCTATCCACAAGCTATTGATGCACAACAAGGAACTGGACTCACTCCAGCAAAAATTGTACTCACTGGACGTGACCTAGCACGATTTGATGGAGTAGATTCAATCATCTACGGTCGCTACTGGATTAAGGAAGATTCACAAACTCTTTTAAAATGGTATCAAGATAATCTAACCGCTCAAGGTTGGGAACGATGTAGCGAAGTGTCGGGTACAAGCCGATTTGATAAACCAGAATATAAGAACATCTATAAACTAAAACAAGCTAATGGCAACTATCTTACAGCTGAAATTTATAGCACCGAAGTCCATCCTTATGGTAAACAATTTGATTGGGGACCATATGAATTTAGCGTTACGACTTATGAATCTTCACATGCTTGTGGTGAGTACAAAGCTCCAGCTACAGGATCTGAGACAAAGCAACAGCTAACAGAAAATCCCCAAATGCTTATCGGAATCGGAATTGGTATTATAATCCTTGGTAGTCTCGCTTATATACTTGCTAAAAAACGCAAAAACTAACTCTATGAACTTATATCCTAGAGTGACTGCAAACCCACATCAAAAAGACCCTCCGTAACACTCTCATTTTTAACCCTTCAACGTTTTTAATTTAATACAAATATGTTAACTCGTGATGAATTTATTTTTTCTTTGCCACAGCTCAAAACTTATCTCGCTGATAAGAACTGGGATATGAATCGTATAACCCTCCCTGAAACAATGGATGAGAAACAAGGGTTTTACTTGCTTATTCCTAAATATTATGTTGATTTGATTGATTGGTATAACATCAATGATCCGTTGAAACTGATGGTACTGACCAATCATCTTGAAAAAGATATCAGACCATATGAAACCACTGATCCAATCGGTGATGCGGCACATAGTCCGGTACCAGGTATCGTCCATCGCTATCCGGATCGCTGTTTACTCATGTTGACGAATGTCTGTGCCGTCCATTGTCGATTTTGCTTTCGTAAAAACTTACTTACTCACAACAAAGCTCATTTACAGAAAAGCCTTGAATATATACAACAACATACTGAACTCTGGGAAGTCATTTTTTCTGGTGGCGATCCGTTTATGTTGACTGATGCATTTCTGGAAAAAGTTTTACATGATCTAGGCAAGATAAATCATTTACAGATGATCAGATTCCATACTCGTACTCCAGCTGTATACCCTGCTCGGGTTTCAGAAACGTTTTTGAAAGCTTTGCAGTCATCAGGTAAACCAATCACTGTGGTCATCCATATCAATCATCCCAGTGAAATAACAGAAGAGTTTAAAACAGCGATCAAGCTCCTCAAACAAACCACCACTCTGCTTCTTAGCCAGACAGTTTTGATGAAAGACGTCAACGATAATCCAGAAGTGTTAGCTGAATTATTTAAGAGTTTAGCTGCAATTGGTATTAAACCATATTACTTGCATCATCTGGATATAGCGGCTGGAACACATTATTTCAGAGTTTCACTTGAACGAGGCAAAGAGATTGTGCAACAGCTTCGGGGTAATATATCAGGCGTTTGTATGCCCGAATATGTGATCGACACACCTGGTGGTCATGGCAAGATACCAGTTTTTTGGTTTAAACACATTGAGAAAAATTTCTACGAAGCAATTAATTTTGAAGGTGATCTGATCCGATATACAGACCATATATTGCAATAGGTGTCAGGAGGAAAGGGACACGAAAGCGCGCATCCGCCAATAGGCGGAGAGCACTTACGGGTAAAGCCGACTGACAGAATCTATTGCAATGGTTATTTGATCACAATCCCATCGAGTATTAATGGTTTATCTTGCACATACGATAAGCCTTTTTTCATACTCAGCTCTGCTTTCACGAGCTCTATCGTCATATCCCCATAATGATCTGGCCGTGAAAGCAACTCAAGTCTGGCAAGCTTCATCATCACTTCACGGGCACTTTTCCCTGAATACTCAAATAACACAACTCCTGTGGGACTGACAAGCTCTAGATGGATCAATTTATCTCGTAGATCTATACGGGTATATCCACGTGGATCTAGGTCAGTATGTTCATCAAAATACAGCTTGGTACTTTCCCAGCGCTGACATTTCACAATATCAAGCGCATCTTGCCAATCCTCTTCATAGATGTGCGCAGAGACAGATTGGAATGTCAAAGTACCTGGATGAACTCCCACTTCATCAGCGATATATTTTTGTAAACACAGTAACCCATAGGCATTGGGTATCGCAGCTTTGAAAATGTCATGTGAACGAAACGACACAAACATATTGAGTTTGCCTTGGATATCTGACAGTATCTGAAGCTGAGTCATACAAGGTGGAGAGTCATGTTGCTCATCTACTTTCGGATAAAATGTTGTCGCATATGCACGACGAGTATAGATATGTTCTTTGAGTTTCGCGATGATGTACTTGATCTGATCTATATTTTCGGGATAATCAAATAACCGGTTGCCATAGGTATATGCCACATCACCAGGTTTGTCACCAGTGAGGAAAATCTCTTTGTATTGCATGCGCATTGCTTCATCAAGTCCGATATGACTTTGCAGTTTCTGTGAAATATCTGGAATATAAAAATCGTTGATATCTTCATGTTGAATCGTCCAAGTGACGGCTTGCAACTCTTTTTGTTGGCTCCCATACTCAGTTTGTTTGGTGTGTCCGTAACGCATGATTCGATCTACCACAGCAAGCCATGAATCAAACAACTTCTCACCCCTGACTGCCCAACCGACAGACTCTGATGGCTGCATATCAGTCTCCGATTTAATAGGCTCGGGAAACTCAATTGGCTGCATATACTGAGGTTTTTTGTGACTTAAAGCCACTGCTGCTTCTAACACTTCTTCAATTGGTTTCTCAGACCAATCAACTACCGTTATGTTTTTACGCATCTGCTCAAGAATCTCTGGCTCAATCTGATTATGAATTGTATCTGACGTATTTTTTACTTGATGATTTTCATCGATCCCCTGCTCCCACAACGAAGTAAAAAGAGTTTTTCCCGCTGCACCAATTGGAGTTTGTGACAGATGATTATTACCCCAAACAATCACGGTATCTATCTGTGGATTTAAAGCTAAGTTGCGGAGCATTACAGAGACGCCTTCCCTACTATACAGTGTTCCCATAATCGCAATATGCTCCATCAGATTTTCATGCTTTTTCAAAAGTAACGAAGGATCAGACCAACAGGTACACAGTCCGATATTACTACCTTTCCCCAAGACGACGTTATATTTTTCAGGTTTATAGAGATTCATAGAAACTGCTGGAATAATTATAAAAGATGCATCAACAAATGCACGTAAGAAGTAGCGTTACAGTTGAGGTGAGTAGTTATTAAGAACATTGACTCGAGGATTCATATTATTGTTTTGCAGCTATTTCTAATCGCGCCAGACACTCATCTTTGCCAAGTAGCTCCATCGAATCATTGAGTGGAGGTGTGATTTTGTTACCACTGATCGCGACTCTGAGAGTCATGAAAAACTGACTATTTGAGACACCGAGCTCTCCTGCAAGTGAGACCATAGCATCTCCGATCACTTCTGCTTGCCAAGACTCAACTGTGGCAAGTTTGGTATGAACTTTCATCAATAATTCTTTAGATTCGGTAAGGTCTTTTTCATAGGTAGTAGGTCGAGTAAACAAAAACTGTGCAATAGCCAGATAATCAGGTAGCGTTTTCATGCGCTCTCGCACGAGAGGAATTGATTTTTCGACGATTGCCTCGTCCAACTGCACATCTTTATTGAAATCTAAAATATGTTGTTTCAATGTTTCAGGTTGCATGGCCATGATGTACTGACCATTCATCCACTCAAGTTTCTTCAGATCAAACACAGGTCCAAGCGGTTTGAGGTCTTTAAACTCAAATAGCTTGATAAACTCTTCAAACGCAAAAATATCTTTTTCTTCAGGATGGGTCCAGCCCATCAGTGCCAGATAATTGAGAATTGCTTCAGGTAGAAAACCATGCTCTTTGTACCAAGTGACACTCGTATGACCTTGTCTCTTTGAAAGCTTGGATTTATCAGGATTACGTATGAGTGGAGTATGGAAAAATTCAGGAGCTGTCCAACCAAAATACTGATATAACAAAATATGCTTAGGAGCTGATGACAACCACTCTTCACCACGAAGGACATGAGTTACTTCCATCGTATGATCATCGACGACGACTGCAAGATGATAGGTAGGGAATCCATCTGTTTTCACGATCACTTGATCATCGACTACACTTGAATCGAAGATCACGTCTCCTCGGATGCCATCGGGGACAACTATTTTTTCATTATCAGGTATCTTCATGCGAATCACAGCAGTTTCTCCAGCTTGAATGCGAGCTTTGGCGTCAGCTAAAGAGATGTTACGACAATGTCGATCATACATCGGGATCTTTTTTTCAGCCTGCATTTTATTGCGTACCTCTTCGAGTCGTTCTTTTGAGCAAAAACAATAATAAGCGTGTTCTTTTTCGAGTAAATCTTCTGCATGTTTTTGATAGATCTCAAGTCTCTCAGATTGTCTGTATGGTGCATGAGGACCAGCTTTACGAGGACTTTCATCTTCTGAGAGGCCAAACCAATCTAACGCACTGAAAATAGCGTCTTCTGCTCCTTCGACAAATCTTCCTCGATCTGTGTCTTCGATACGAACTAAGAACTGACCGTCGTATTTATGAGCAAAAGCGTAATCAAATAATGCTTGATACACAGTACCAATATGAGGAAATCCTGTAGGAGATGGAGCAATGCGTGTACGTACCATGTGAGACATTATATAACAGTTTTGTTCCGACGTAAAAGCCGATATGCTCCATACAAGGCAAATATGCCTGGTAACAAAAGAATTGTTGTGTATTTATATATGTCTTGCATGTTTTTCGGCACCTCGGGTAATGGATAGATATTGACAGCTCGTTGATTGATACCACTCAATGCTCCACCTGACGCGTAAGCATTCACCACATTCATTATGAAATCTAGATTACTAGATTCTTGAGATAAAGATTGATCATATACAAATCGTGAAGACGGGATAACCATAATTGTGCTACCATTTTCAGCTTTGGATTCAGCGGCGAGTATGACCTGTTTAAACTCTTCGGTGGCTGGTGGTGTGACTGATGCTGGTTGCAACGAAAAAGTATCTTTTTGCTCCCATGATTGCGCTGTTGATTTGACTAATGCTGTTGCAGTAACATTTTGTTTCGCAGTATCGACAGTAAGTGATGATGTCCATGGATACGTCAACACTGATGCATTAGAAAAGTATGAAGTGTCAGGATTAAATACATTTGTCTTCACCCAAAGCGGATACTGTACATATAATGGACCTGCTTGTCCACCTGCATTAACGACCTCAGATGCTGTCGAAAGAACCAAGTTTTGTTGTAACGTAATACCATAATCTTTGAAAAGATTAAATAGATTATGTGATGCTGGTGCTGAATCAAGTGATTCAAGGACATTTACACCTTGTGCGAAAAAGATACCTTTACCACCACTTTTCAGATATTCTTTGATTCGCTGTATATCTTGATCAGAGTAATTTTGAGTATCAAAAGCAACGATAGCATCAGTAAGCGGATCAAGTTTTATTGGTAAGGTGGCTTCAGGATTTGTTTCTTCTAAAAAGCCAGTATCAGCAACAGTAGCCTCAGGTGAAGCAAATCGTACATCAAACTGTTGTGATAATGCTGAAGTAAATGTCGGAAGTAGTGAAGCTTGTTGACCTAATGTTTGATCCATACCGACAATACTGACAACTGGCAGCTCGGTACGAGATAGTTTATAGAGCGTAGATGTCAGATTGTATTCAAGACTTTCTACATTGGTGACTTGAGGGATCAGCTCTTTTTTACCATCATACTCAACTACGATACCAAAATATCCAGCAGTGACGGCATAGTTATCTTGTGAAAGCTGTGAAAACTGCAACTCTGGCAGTCCAGCTTCTTGGGCAGCTGTCTTAGCTGTGGTATCAGCTTTAGGATCAAGTAGTTGAGTACTCACATTACCAGAAGCTCGATCATACTCTTCTAGTAAATCTTTGACATCACGCTTAAGTGGTTGAAACCGCTGTGGGACATCGTTTGACGCATAAAATGTAAGTGTGGTTTGTTGGGGTAAATCTTTTAGTACTTTCTTGCTCGCATCAGATAATGTGTATGCTTTCCCTCGAGACAGATCGAGTCGAGCAGAAACAACCGATAATAACATGTTTGTAATCAAAAAGAATGCCACGGAAAGCGCTATAATCGCAGGAAGTTTGAACCGAGATAAACCGAGTGCACGCTCGATATTGATATGTTTTAGTTTGGCCAAGGTATTTTTCATCTTATTTTCTTCTCTCTAAATCAATAATTGTCAAGAAAAGACAGACAGCTGTGAAGCTGATAAAGTAATACACAGACCGCAGATCAAGCAGACCTTTGATGAAACTTTCAAGTTGAGTAATCGGACTCAAATAACTTAAGACTTGCTGAATCATCAAGGGTAAAAATCCAGCTACGAAATCAGTCGATAATACAATCAAAAAGAACAACACTAGAATTGAACTTAGTAATGCAACGACTTGATTACTCGTTTTTACAGAGAACAACATACTCAGTGCTATAGCAAGTGAAGCTAACATTAGCTCACCCAAATACCCGATAAATACCTCAATTAATGAGATACGCGCACCAACCTGGCCAGACAAGATATATAGAGACACCGGTAAGACGAATGTCAAAGCTAAACCAAGAGCAAATAATGTGAGATATGCTAAAAACTTAGCCAGCACAATTTGTGTTTCAGAGATCGGTAATGATAACAGTACTTCGAGAGTATTCGTGCGTTTTTCTTCGGCAAAAGAACGCATCGCAAGTGCTGGCACGACTATCATAGTAAGCCATGGTAAGATATCGAAAAACGCTTTCATCGAAGCAGATCCCACAACAAACACATCCTTTACAAATAAGAAGTTGGCAAAGACTCCAAACAATCCAAGGATAATATAACCAATAGGATTATTGAGATAAAACTGTAATTCTTTTTTATAAAGTGCAAACATATTATTTCTTGGTGGTTTTCTTAGGTTTTGTAACTGTTTTTTTTGCTGGTTTAGATTTTGTTGGTTTAGCTGGCTTTTCAGTTTGTTTACCTGTGATTATATCTTTAAAAAGTTTATCGACTGTTCCTTTGGGTTTAGGTCCATCATAGCGGATCGTGCCATCATGGATTATCACTACACGGCTGGCGATATCTTGGACTTCTGACAGGATATGAGTTGAAAAAATTACCAGTTTTTCTTTTGAGATTCGTTTAATCAAATCTTTGATACGATCTTGTTCGATTGGGTCAAGACCTGAGGTTGGCTCATCTAGGATCAAGATCTCTGGCTCACCAATAAGTGCTGCAGCAAGTCCGACACGTTGTTTGTATCCTCGAGACAGTTGCTCAATTGGTTTTTGCAAAACGTCTGTTATGGCCACATCTTGTATAAGCTGAGGAAGCACTGATCGATCTACCTTTTTCACATCAGCTATAAACTCAAGATACTCTTGTGGTTTCATCTCTAGAGGAAGTGGATTATTTTCAGGTAAGTAACCAATTTTCTCTACCACTTGCATTCGCTGTGCGATAGGATCGAGATTATCGACTGTTACTGTGCCCTCTGTGGGACGAAGTAATCCTAAGATATGTCGCATGGTGGTCGTCTTACCAGCACCATTAACACCGAGGAAGCCGACAATTTCACCTTTTTTAATCTGCAAATCTACACCACGCAAAACTTGTTTCGTGGCAAATGATTTAAAAAGAGATTGCAAGATTATCATACGTGTAGTTGTACCAATCTAGCAATTATTTGTCAAGCAAATCAGGCCGTTTTTTGACCGTTTGTTCGTAAGCTTTTTTCAAGCGCCATTTACGAACAGCCTCATGGTCGCCTGACATGAGTATCTCTGGCACGTGCTTTTCCTCGAAAACTTCAGGCCTGGTGTAATGTGGATATTCAAGCAATTGCACATGTGTCTCACCTTTTTTCTCAAGTTTCATCAAGATGGGATCGTTCCCGACTACATCCATCAGCTCAAGCAACCGTACACGATAAAAGCTTTCTTCAACAGTCGCTTCTTCTTTTTTAAGTACACCAGGAATCAATCTGATGACTGAATCTGTGATAGCAGCAGCAACTATTTCTCCGCCAGTAAGGATGAAATCACCAATGGAAACTTCTTCATCAATATAAGAAGTAACACGATCATCAAATCCTTCATAATGACCAGCAATCACCACTAGATGATCGAGCTTTACATACTTGTTGGCTTTTTCTTGATTGAAACGTGCGCCTTTAGCAGAAGTTAATACAGTACGACATTTCTTTAGTTTGTCATTGCATGCGAAATCAATTGCTTCTTTGAGAGGTTCGATCCGCAGTACCATCCCAGCTCCACCACCATATGGTCGATCATCGACAGTTCCGTATTTATCGAGCGCATAGAGGCGAAGATCAATGATCTCTATCTCGACAAGCTTTTTCTCTTGTGCCTTTTTGACAATACTTTCTGCAAAAAAACCTTTCAACATATTGGGAAATAGGGTGATGATTGAGATTTTCATACTCTTATTTTACTATAATTATGTGACAGGATATGAAAATCATACATCTTGTGTGTGTTAATCTACTCTTATATGAAAAAAGTTACTTTGGCTGTACTCAAGTTTTATCAAAAAACCTCCTGGTTTCATCACCAACTATTTCGCACACTCTATCTCAGTGACCAGGTCTGTCGTTTTAGTCCTACATGCTCACAATACATGTACGATGCAGTCGAAAAGTATGGAAGTCTAAAAGGAATCTGGCTGGGGCTCAAACGTATCTCTCGCTGTCACCCATGGAGCCAAGGGGGCTTTGACCCAGTCAAATAAACCCGTTATACTAAAGACCTATGTCAAAAATACAAAAAACAGAAGAAGAATGGAAAAAAGAACTGTCTCCGGATGCCTATCACATCACTCGTGAAAAAGGCACTGAAGCTCCGTTTACAGGTAAATACTATGATAATCACGATACAGGCATGTATCACTGCGTGGCTTGTAATGCGGTGCTTTTCTCGTCAGACACGAAGTTTGATTCAGGATCAGGCTGGCCTAGCTTCTGGGATGCCGCCAGCAAAGAAAATGTCGAGCTCCATGATGACAACAGTCATGGCATGACCCGAACTGAAGTCATCTGCAAAAATTGCGGTGCACATCTAGGACATTTGTTTCCTGATGGACCTGCTGATAAAACAGGCCAACGCTATTGCATCAACTCTGCAGCTTTAGATTTCAAGAAACGTTAGGAAAAACTTGAATGAACAGATGGATGAGAGTGAGTTCAATGGGCATCAATGATATCCAGTCGTACCGTTAACACATTCATGGTTGAAATGTCTATTACGATAAAAAGAGGAATGCGATTTTTGCCCTGAACGAACGATTCAGACATGTGTGAATGAAATAACCAGTTTATGATATACTAAATTTTATGTTTAAAGAACTCGGTAACCTCGCACTCAAACGCACCACACAACAAGCTGTCGGCTTTTATATCGTCTACCTCATCGGGATTGCGCTCGTCGCTATGGTCATCGCAGGCGGATACGCTGTAGTCACTGGTAGTGATAGCTACAACTTAGGAGTCCAGATCGGTTCAATTGTCGCTATCGTCGCTTGTCTCGGTCTTTCATTTCAGATCCTCAAACTCAAGAAACTAACAGGAAATACAAAACTTCTCATGGTCGCTATCGGATCTGCTATCCTCGCCTATCTCGGCGGCGGACTGCTTGGTTTGATCGCTGTGGCATACCTCACTACTCGCTAATCTACGTACTATAGGATTATATTTGGTATAATATCATTGCAATATCAGCTCACCTATAAGGAGGTTTTTATGCCTGAATTGCTCACTCGATATCAGGAAGGGGTACATTTGCTCCGAGTTCAATCCATGACAAAAGCGGTTAAGGAACGAGCTCAACAAATGTTCGGAAAAGCCGTAGGCGGAGAAATCCGTCCGTTCGGCATCATCGTTGGCGACATGGCTGATGTGCAAATAGACATCACCCTGACCGACAATGAAGGTGTCTTAGGTGAAGTTGCCAACAAGGTCCAAGCAGAATGTCTTCAGATTATGCAGAAATACGCATACCCTGGTGAAACTGTAGCCTGTTGGGTCAAACTCACCAAAGGGAAATATGGAGAAGAGTCTGGGCTTTTGCCCAAACCTTCCTAACCGTATTTTCCTCATCCATCATAGCGTGGGGAAGATTTTATCTTCTCCACGCTGTTCGTACTTCATTATTTTAGATCTTTAAAACACTTGCATTTATTTTTTGATGGGTTTATAATTTCTTTAGCACTCTAGTTAATAGTTTGCTAAATAACTATGGAAATGAACTATCAACCACCACAAAAAGAAGGCGATCCACTCGAACTATATACCATCAATTTCACGACCCTTGCTCGTAAAGGCAAGCTTGATCCAGTGATCGGTCGTGATGATGAGATCAGACGCGTAATCCAGATTTTATCTCGACGTACAAAAAATAATCCCGTGCTTCTGGGAGATCCAGGTGTCGGTAAAACAGCGATCGTCGAAGGACTCGCACAACGCATCGTCTCAGGCGATATTCCAGATACACTCAGAGAAAAAGAATTACTGTCACTTGATCTAGCAGCACTGCTTGCTGGTGCTGCTTATCGTGGTGAATTTGAACAACGTTTGAAAGAGTTACTCAAAAAAGTCACAGATTCTGATGGTAAATACATCCTATTTATCGACGAGCTACATACCTTGATGGGCGCCGGAGGCGCACAAGGAGCAGTCGATGCGAGTAATATGCTCAAGCCAGCGCTCGCTCGTGGTGAGCTGCGCTCAATTGGAGCCACGACGCTGCGAGAATATCGTCAATATATCGAAAAAGATCCGGCATTCGAACGCCGCTTTCAACCAGTTTTCATCGATGAGCCCACCAAAGAAGATTCACTCGCTATCTTGCGCGGCATCAAAGAAAAATATGAGGTACATCATGGGATCAAGATCTCAGATGATGCGCTAATTGCGGCAGTAGATCTCTCAACTCGTTATATCAGTGATCGATTCCTTCCTGACAAAGCCATCGATCTCGTCGACGAAGCTTCGGCTGCTGCAAAAATCTCTGTTTCTTCGATGCCAGCTGATCTCGATCAGATCCGTCGACGTATCATGCAGCTTGATATCGAGCTTGCCGCGATTAAACGCGAAAAAGGAATCGAAACTCGTAAAGAAAAACTACAGGAAGAGCGAGATGAGTTACATAAAACGTTTGAAAAGAAGAAAAAAATCTGGGAAGAACAAAAAGAGCTAATCTCCAGACTACAAAAACAACGACTCGAGATCGATCGTACTAAAGCTGAGCTTGATCTGGCTGAGCGTGATGTGGATCTCAACAAAGCTGCAGAGCTCAAATACGGTAAGATCCCTCAGATTGAGAAACAAATCCAAGAACTGGAAAAAGAATGGCAGAAAATACCAGAAGAAGATCGTTTGATCCAAGAACAAGTAACAGATGAAGACATCGCACGCATCGTCTCTCGCTGGACCAACATTCCGGTCACTCGATTGCTCGCCAGTGAATCAGATAAACTCGTACATCTGGAAAACGAACTAAAAGAACTTGTCGTCGGCCAAGACCACGTCTTGCACACTGTGGCCAATGCTATCCGTCGCTCAAGAGCAGGGCTCAAAGAAGAACAAAAACCTATTGGTTCATTCTTATTCCTCGGTCCAACTGGTGTCGGTAAAACTGAGACTGCTCGTGCTATCGCCCAAACCATGTTTAATGATAAAAATGCCATGATCCGCATTGACATGAGTGAGTATCAAGAATCACACTCAATCGCACGATTGATCGGCGCACCTCCTGGCTATGTCGGCTATGACGAAGGTGGCCAGCTGACTGAAGCTGTGCGACGTAAACCATATTCTGTGCTTTTGTTTGATGAAGTCGAGAAAGCCCATCCACAGCTCTTTAATGCTTTTTTGCAGATACTTGATGATGGTCGACTGACTGACTCCAAAGGACGTGTCGTTGATTTCAAAAATACAATCATCATCATGACCTCTAATCTCGGAAGTGAGATCTATGCAGAAGAACCAGATACTGCAAAACGCGATGAGAAGATTATGGATCGCGTTAAAGCGTTTTTCAAACCTGAGTTTGTCAATCGTCTTGATTCTCTCATCATCTTCAACCCACTCAGTGAAGCTATGATGCGTGAGATCATCGATAAACAGATCGAAGAAGTACAAAAACGTTTGAGCCAACAAACGTTGTCATTTGAAGCTACTAATAAACTAAAAGACTATCTAAATACCATCGGCTTTGATCCAGTCTATGGAGCTCGACCACTGAAGCGTGTAATCAACGAAGTGATTGTTGATGAGATTGCCTTACAGCTAATCGAACATAAGATCAAACCGGGAGATACGATCGAAGCAGATTACAAAACAGGTAAAGTCACTCTTGATATCAAAAAGCCTAACTAAAGCCACTCTTTTTTCAAAAAAAGCATCACTAAAACTGCTACCAAGATCATGATAAAGACAATGACTCCGGTGAATGCAAGTGGATGGTTTTGATAGGGAAGACCTACATTCATACCAAAAATACTCGCTATAATCGTGGGGATTGTTAGGATAACCGTGACTGATGTGAAAAACCGCACCACTTGATTGGTATTATTCGTCATAATTGTCGAGTACGCATCGCGGATATTAACGATGCTTTTCAGATTCTCATTGGACATCTGGATCAACTGATCATTGCTGAGGAATAAATCATCAATCAAATCTTTATCTTCATCGAAAAACGTAATCAGATGATGATTCTGCAGATCTTTCAACATCGTGTTTGTTCGCATGAGCGCCATATAAAAATCATTTAAGATGCGCTCATAAACAACAAACTGAATTATCTGAGCATTAGAGATTTTCTCTAGTTCGTAAGAGCTTACACGTACTTGCCGACTAATAGTATTGAAGTGTGTATTAAACGTCGTATTAATAATTTTGAAAAGCTGCAGTAATAACTTATTCTTTTGTGTAGTAAAGAATCTTTCCTTCTTGATAAACGGATCAAGTAAGGTGAATTTTTCTTTAGTAATTGTAATGAAGACCTCTTTGGCAATAATGAATAAAATAGGCGAAGTCACAATCTGCTCTTTCTTTTTATACGGATAGCGACTGAAAATATAAATTATTTTATCTTCGACCTCCATACGTGGCACCTCATAAAGATCAAGTGCGTCTTTCAAAAGACCTTCATCGAGTTTAAAGGTTTCTTGTAAATCTTGAAGCTCTGCATCTGTTGGTTCTTCTAGATGGATCCAGGATCCGACTCGGAGCTTGGCATTTTCTTGGAGAGTTTTATCGCGGACATTCCGATAAAAAATTGTTTTCATCTCAACTTAATCAAGTTTGATAATCTCAGCAGCTAGTGCAGATAAATCTTCGTTTGTTTGTGAAACTACTTGTCCAAATTTAATCGCACCCACCTCTTGCTGTGGCATGATATGAATATGGGCATGCGGTACTTCATCACCCAGTGTGACATAACTCAGATACTCTGTGTTCAGATGTTTTTGTAGTTTCTTCGCAATAGTGCGTGCTACTTCCCAGTAGCGACCAAATGGCTCAACATCATTCACCCAGCGTGCATGAGTTTTAGGAATCAGTAAAGTATGTCCTTTCACACGAGGAAAAACATCCAAGATAGCCATAAATTGCTCATCTTCATAAACAATATGTGCAGGTTTTTCTTTGTTTATTATCTTACAGAATATGCAGTCTTCCATATCGACATGGTACACCACTCTCCATATATTGACAAGCTTGCCAGAGCGTGTATGATGGTATATGAGTAACAACATTACTATTTATACCTTACATCATGAAAATCCATATTCCTGCAGGCGTACCTCAAGAAGCAGCTGCAATCTATGAAGAAAATTACAAAACTATCACCCGTGAAACTGGCCGCCTCATGCTTTTTGCTGGAGACCAAAAAGTAGAACACCTCAATGATGATTTTTATGGAGAAGGTATCTCAGCTGAAGATAACGATCCTGAACATCTGTTTAAGATTGCATCACAAGCCAATATCGGAGTCTTCGCCACTCAGCTGGGTATGATCTCACGCTATGGCCGTGATTACGCAGATATCCCTTATCTCGTCAAAATGAACTCAAAAACTCATCTTATCAAAACCTCGCAATCTGATCCAATGAGTACCTTGTGGTATGACATGGAGCAGGTCGTCGAATTCAGAGAAAACTCAGGTCTACCAATTACAGGTATCGGTTACACCGTCTACATCGGCAGTGAAAACGAAGCTGAGATGCTCAGTGAAGCTGCACAAGTAATCTATGAAGCACATCAATACGGACTCTTGTCAGTGATCTGGCTCTATCCTCGTGGGACTGCTGTCGAAGATGAGAAAAATCCTCATCTGATCGCTGGAGCAGCCGGAGTCGCTGCTGCACTTGGAGCAGATTTCGTGAAAGTAAACGCCCCTAAACTTGATAACTCATCAGATGCCAAGCTTCTCCAAGAAGCTGTCAAAGCAGCAGGTCGCACGCAGCTCGTCTGTGCCGGTGGTAGCTCAAGTGATGCTGAGAAATTTTTGCAATCATTACATGATCAGATCCATATCGGTGGCACTGCTGGAAACGCAACTGGTCGTAATATCCATCAACGACCACTTGATGAAGCTGTCAGATTTACCAACGCGATCTATGCAATCACTGTCGAAGATAAATCAGTCGATGAGGCAATCAAGATTTACAAAGGCTAATTGATATTACTAGTTTTATAAAACTATATGAAACGCTTAAAAGTAGGATTAAATGGATTTGGTCGTATCGGTCGAGCATTTACTCGTATCGCGACGCTTCGTGATAGTTTTGACATAGTCCATATCAATACTCGTAAAACACCCACAGAGATGATGGCATATTTGCTCAAATACGATTCTGTGTATCGTACCTTCGATAAATCGATTACGCATACCGAAAATAGTTTAGTTGTCGATGGTAAAACAATCCGCACTACTTTGTTTGACGATCCAACCCAAATCCCTTGGGGAGAATCTGAGGTCGATGTAGTCATTGATGCAACCGGTGCTTTTAAAACCAAAGAAGATTTATCGAAACACTTACATGATGGTGTGCAAAAAGTATTACTGACAGCTCCAGGCAAAGAAGATGTCTGTCACATCGTACTTGGCGTGAATGATCCAGATCTCTCAAATGAACAAGTAATCTCAAACGCATCATGTACCACCAACTGCTCAGCAACCTTATTCAAAGTGCTTCATGATAATTTCACGGTCAAAACTGGCTTCTTAACTACCGCACACGCATATACGCTTTCACAAAGTTTGCTTGATGATGCTGGTAAGAAATTTGATACATCACGTGCTGCTGCACTGAATATCATCCCATCAACCACTGGTGCTGCCAAAGCTGTCGCTCGAGTCATCCCAGAGCTTCAAGGCAAGATCGATGGTATGGCAATCCGTGTACCGGTGCCGACTGGATCATTTGTCGATATTACTGCTAATGTCGAAAAACCAACCACAGCCGAAGAGATTAATGCTATTTTCAAAAAAGCATCAGAAACAACCTTGAAAGGAAAGCTTGGTTATACAGAAGATGTTATCGTTTCATCAGACATCATCGGCTCATCTTACTCAGCTGTCTTTGATCCACATTACACAACAGTCATCGATGGCACCTTTGTGAAAATATATGGCTGGTATGACAACGAATGGGGATATAGTACTCGCCTTGTAGACGTAGTCGAACAATTAGCAGGATCAATCACATAACTTATGCAATTTACGGATATCCGTTTTATTGACGACGCAACAATTGAAAACAAAACCGTATTGCTTCGAGTAGATTTCAACGTTTCGTTGAATCCAAACTCGATGACACTTGCTGATGATGCACGCATCAGACAAGCACTTCCGACGATTGAGCTCTTACTGAAAAAAGGCAATAAGCTAATCATTGCTTCACACCTCGGACGACCCAAAGATACTCGTGATCCAAAGTACTCACTCAAAATAGTCGCTGATCAACTTCAGACATATTTACCAAATTATCAGATCAAACTTATTGATGATTTCCAAACTGAAAGCAAAGATATTTTCACCAACCAACAACCAGCTGAGATCTTGATGCTGGAGAACACACGTTTTTATCCTGGTGAAAAAAAGAACGATCCTGAGTTTGCTAAAGAACTCGCTTCACTCGCAGAAGTATATGTCAATGACGCTTTCGGCGTCTCGCACCGTGCTGATGCGTCAGTTGCAGGTGTTACGGAATATTTACCTTCGTATGGAGGGTTACTGATGAAAAAAGAGATCGAGATGATCTCGCAAGCAGTCTATAAACCCAATAAACCACTCGTTGCTATCATCGGAGGCGCAAAAATTGCTTCAAAGATCGCACTTATCGGCAAACTAATGGAGCTTGCTGATTCTGTTATTATCGGCGGTGGTCTCGCAAATACATTTTTACTGGCTCAAGGAATCAATATCGGTGCCAGTTTCGCCGAAGCAGATCAACTTGAAGTAGCTCGTGAAATTTTATTTAAAGCAGCTCAAAAAAACACTATCGTAATCCTCCCCTCTGACGCTGTTGTCGGAGATCCTAAGCAACTTGAGTACGGTGGACAAGTCTATAAAATAAACCAGATACCAGATGATGGTCAGATCTTGGATATCGGACCTGAAACCAAAGCCAAGATTGGTTCTGTCATCGCCAAAGCCAACACAATTATCTGGAACGGTCCTGTGGGTTACTTCGAAAACCCGCATTATCGTCAAGGGACCGATTTCGTATACTACGCTATCACCAATAATACCGAAGCAATCTCAATCGTCGGAGGTGGCGACACCCTGACTGCGATCTCGAAAAAAGAGTACCTCGATAAAATCACGCATATCTCGACTGGTGGTGGTGCGATGCTTGAGTTTATTGAAAACGGATCACTCCCAGGTATTGACGCATTACGGGGAAAAGGAAAATAGTTACTAATTACTGAATATCTATGGATAGAAACTTAGCTCTCGAATTTGTCCGTGTTACAGAAGCTGCCGCCATCGAATCCGCAAAATGGATTGGTCGTGGTGATAAAAATAATGCTGATCAAGCTGCAGTTGATGCGATGCGCGATCGATTTAATGCGATAGATTTCAATGGTACAATCGTCATCGGCGAAGGCACTAAAGATGAAGCACCTCAGCTTTACACAGGTGAAACCCTCGGCACTGGCAATGGCCCTGCCATGGATATTGCAGTCGATCCCCTAGAATGCACAGACAGTGTCGCCTATGGTAGATACAACGCCCTCGCTATGATTGCCACAGCTCCACAAGGCTCACTGCTACAAGCTCCAGATACATATATGGATAAAATTGCTGTCGGACCTGATGCGAAATTGGTCATTGATCTTGATGCTCCAGTCAAAGACAACTTACTCAAAGTCGCCAAAGCGCTTGGTAAAGATATCAGAGAAATCACAGTCAGCGTACTTGATCGTGAACGCCATAAAACCTTGATTGATGAAATCCATGCTGCAAATGCTCGCATCCGACTCATCACAGATGGTGATGTCGCCACCGCCATTGCCACTTGTATGGATGACAGTCCGATTGATATCCTGATGGGTTGGGGTGGTAGTACCGAAGCGGTGCTTGCTGCAGCGGCACTAAGAATCATGGATGGTGAGATCTTGACTCGTTTCAAACCACGCAATGATAAAGATAAAGCTGAGCTTGTAAAACTAGGTATATCTGAAGATCAGATCTTCAAAGCCACTGATCTCGTAAAAGATACAGCTGCGACCTTCACTGCAACTGGAGTCATTGACGGTCCACTTTTGCCTGGTGTAGTTTTTGGAAGCAAACGTACCATCACACACTCGATCGTGATGCGTGGCTCATCACGCACAGTCAGATATATCAAAAGTGTTCATCACAACGAAGCTAAGCAGTAAATGACTGGATATCTTTTAAGATTTCTTCAGGCTGCTCTGTAGCTTTGATCTTGTCATACACTTTACGAATCATTCCTCGCGGATCAATAAGGTATGTTACTCTGTGGATACCCTCAAACTCTCGTCCCATGAATTTTTTCATACCCCAAACATCATAAGCTTTGATTGTTTCTGCACTCTCATCACTCAGCAGCGGAAACGACAGCTGATGTTTTACAGCAAACTTCGTATGGGATTTCACACTATCTTTCGACATGCCCAGGATCACTACATCATGCTTTTTATACTCGTCAGCCATATCGCGAAACGAGCACGCTTCTATAGTGCAAACAGGCGTATCATCTTTTGGATAAAAATAAAGCACTACCCACTGACCTTTGTATTGCGAAAGCGTATGATTTGTGCCAGTTTGGTCAGGAAGAGTAAACTCAGGAGCTTGAGTGTCGATTGGAAGACTCATAAATAAAAGCGTTAATTATTAATCATGACATACACAGCTCCACTTTTATCATCTGAGATAAACAAAGATCCTGCTTCGTCAAACGTCACATCAGCAGGTCTTGCAGCAGCAGTACTTCCCTTCAGAAATCCTGTCACCAAGTCTTCTTCACTAGTAAACTTATTGCCGTCTCGGTTTAATCGGACGACTTTATAACCAGTCGGTGTTGTACGATTCCAAGATCCATGATAGACGACGAGTAAATCATTTTGCCAGTCATCAGGCATTTGTGTAGACTCAACAAACGTTAGTCCCAGTGGAGCTGAGTGTGCAGGGATTTCATAAGCTGGAGCGATTGTATCTTCACACGGATCTCTGATATAGGTATTGGTATCAAACTCAGTATCATGCACTTTGTTGCCATAACAAAGAGGCCAACCATAGTCACCGCCATCTGTCAGTAGATTAATCTCATCTGGCGGAGTCGTATCACCGAGGAAATCACGTCCCATCTCTGTGCCAAAGATATTCCCTTCAGCATCTTGTGTGAGGAAAACTGCGTTGCGTAAACCTTTGGCAAATACTCGTGGATTTTGTCCTTGGGCGTTGGTGATGATTGTCGTACCGATCCAGGCTTCTTTTTCGACGCAGACATCACAGGTCGATCCAAGCGAAATATACAGATTTCCTTGATCATCGAAGATCATGGAACGACTGAAGTGTCTACCACCCGCAGGTAGATCCAAGATTTTTTGTTCTTGAGCAGCGGTGCGTGTTTCCTCATTCCAGCTATAGCGGACGACCTGTGTTTCTTCGACGACATACAATTTATTTTCATAAAAAGCCAAACCATGAGGTTTGTTGAGATTTTCAAGAATTATTTTATTTTCATCAGCAACTAAATCTTGATTAGCATCTGGAAGTGCCCGCACGTTGCCTCCACTTGTATCTGAAATTAACAGCGTACCAGCAGGCGTGAACTGCAGGTCACGTGCATTACCTAAATCTTCAGCAAAAAGTCCGATACGATAACCATCGGGCACAGTCAGATCTACTTCATCAAAAGCTGCTTTGCTCCCAGGTTTAGGCGTAGATTTTGTACGTTCTAACGTGATGTCTGAAGAAGGCGAAAACAACGGTCGAATATCGCCGATGTACCGTTGAATGACAAATGAAAGAAGGACTACAAGAGCTATGACGCCAAAAATGACATATTTTTTGTTCATATAACTTCATGATAGCACAAATCGCTGGATGATTCGTACAAAGAGCCAGTCAGGAAGCAACCATTTACAGAAAAGTAACATTCTGCCATACAGATCACTTTGATATCGTAGTTTGAAACTTTCATCAGTTGCAGCTGTATAAATAGTTTTTGCCACCTCAGTGGGAGATGTTCCATTTGCACCTGAACTATGCATATAACGAAATGTTTTTTCAGCATAAGCAGCATACTCTTTCATGTGTTTTGTATCGTCTTTGACCATCGATCGACCGTAAAAATCTGTTTTTATTGGTCCTGGCTCAATCATCTTGACCGTTATCCCAAGTGGTTTCAGTTCATACCAGAGTGATTCTGTGAAACCTTCCACTGCCCACTTGGTCGCATGATAGATGCTATAAAGTGGGAATGTAAGTCTGCCACCCATTGAGGCAATATTAATGATGGTTCCTGTTTTTCTCCTGCGTAGATGTGGAAGTATTTCTCGCACGACATTCATAGTGCCATACAGATTAGTTTGTACTTGTTTCTCAATCTGTTCTTGGGTTATTTCTTCGAAAATCCCAACTAATCCATATCCGGCATTATTGACCACCACATCGATCTGGCCAAAGGTTTCAATTGTTTGCTTGATCGCAGCTTGGATGCTGCGTGAATCTGTCACATCTAGCTTGGGTGTCAATATCTGCTCAGCATGCTCAAATCCCTTAAAGGCTGTGGGTGTACGCATAGTGGCTGAGACATTCCAACCCTTGCGAGCAAACAGCTCTGCTGTCGCTTTACCGATACCTGAGGATGCTCCAGTGATAAAAACAGTTTTTTTCATATGTTACTTAAATAGTTCTACAACAGTATCTGCCACATCCGGAGAACTAACAGTAACCGGCGTCTCTGTCTGTTTGATTGATGGCAGCTCGCTTTTACCAATCACACGATTATCTTGGATCCACAGTATATCGAGTGGCAAAAATGTATTCATATTCCAAAATGTGCGTTTTTCTAGATCATCAAACGTAAAAATCATCCCATCTGCACCACTCAATGGTTCGCGAACAAACATCAACCCTTTTTGTGCACGCTCATCAGTATCTGCGACAATCAAATCATACGTTTGTCCTTCAATCGTAAAAGATTTCACCTGATAGTTTTCCCAAAGTGCATCTTGCGGTCTCAGTTGTCTGTATGTCTGAAAGATACTATAACCTACGAAAACAATCAGTAATACAATAACTGCTATAATGATCGTCCTGATTTGTTTTTTCATATTACGCATTCCAGTATACTAGTATTATGCTCATCGAAAAGAAGTTTGACGAAAAGCTACAAAAAGTCATCAAACTGAAAAATCCCGTTGAGGGAAAACTGTGGGCAGATGTTATTATCTATAGCATCGTCATTTTGTTGCTTGTTTGTGGATATTACTTCGCTCGCCGTTCTACCTTTGATCTCCAGTTATTTAACCGTACACTCGCAGACACCGGTATGCTGTTGATTGGCATCTCATTTGCGCTGAGTAGTATCTGTTACTTTTGGAACTTTGCAGACTCGTTTATCATCTATCGCAAACATTTCGGATTAGTCGGTTTCACCTATGTCGCAGCTCATGTGATTATCTCAGTTGCATTACTGCCTGAGTTTTATGCATTCCCAGCATATTACTTGAAACCAGAAAATATCATGTCTTTCATCGCCGCACTAGCAGCCTTTATTGTTTTGACCATGATGGCACTTATCTCCAATAAATATGCCATCCAAAAACTCGGTGGAGTGCTCTGGAAAAAATTACTCAGCCTTGGATTCCTAGCTTATGTGCTGACATTGATTCATTATGGTACCAAAGTCTATGTGTACTGGATCCGTTGGTTCACTGGCACAAGTGAGATCAAGTCGGCACTCCCCCCATTTAGTTTACTTGTGACATTATTTGCAATCACTATTTTATCGCTCCGGTTAGCATTATCGATTCATCTTTCTTTAAAGAAAAAGACTGCACTCACTGATGAAAATATCTGATTTTATTCCGGCAGAGGTTTTAGCTCACTTTAAAACACATGATCCTCTCATGTATCAGATGGCGATACAGATGACCGTACCAATCGGTCCTCGGATCAAAGAGGATCTGTTCCTCGATATCTGCGAAACGATCATCGGTCAACAGCTTTCCAATAAAGTCGCAGATGTATTGTGTACTCGCTTTCGTGAGTACTATGAAAATAAAGTAAGGCCGGAAAAAGTCCTTGCCACGCCTCATGAAACTCTGAGAGCAATGGGACTTTCAAATGCTAAAGCCAACTATATCCTCGGTATCGCACAAGCTGTCGTCGATAAACAGCTTGATCTACTCACAATTGCCACTCTTGAAAACGAAGCATTTATCACCGAGCTTACTAAGCTCAAAGGCATTGGTCCGTGGACTGCTGAGATGATGCTCATGTTTTCGCTTGGTCGACCTGACGTCTTCTCGACTGGTGATCTCGGACTCAAAAAAGGCATCATGAAAATATATAGCTTAGATGAGGTGACCATCGAAGATATGCTCATGCTGAGTGAGAAATGGAAGCCATATCGAACTTACGCCTCACAAATTTTATGGAAAAGCTTAGAGCTCTAACTCTTTGCTATAATGACTGCAATTGAACAGAAATTATAAGTCTTGCATACACCTATGGAAACCGTCTTAGATATCTTGAAAAAAGTTGGCGCAGTAATCACCGATGATCACTTCGTTTATACCTCAGGGAAACATGGTAGTGTTTACGTGAACAAAGACGCAGTCTACCCACATACTGCAGAAACATCTAAAATCGGCCAGATGTTTGCTGAACATTTCAAAGATCTCGATATTGATGTCGTGGTCGCACCTGCGCTTGGTGGCATAATACTTTCACAATGGACCGCACATCACCTCAGTGCTCTAAAAAACAAAGAAATACTAGGTGTCTACACTGAAAAAGATGCAGACAAAAATCAAGTATTCACTCGTAACTATGACAAACTTGTAACTGGCAAAAACGTACTGGTGATCGAAGATCTCACGACTACCGGAGGCTCTGTCAAAAAGGTCGTTGATACCGTCCGTGCCACGGGTGGCACAGTCGCTGCAGTTGGAGTGATGGTCAATCGTAATCCAGCTGAGGTCAAATCTGAGATGTTTGATGCACCATTTCATGCACTGGGCGTGCTGGAAGTATCAGCTGTCGATGAAGCTGATTGTGAGCTCTGTAAAACTAATGTGCCAATCAATACGAATGTCGGACATGGCAAAAAGTATATGCAAGCGAAACACACAGCTTAGTTTGTAACTCGCAAGTATTAAACGTATACTAAGCACATATGTTTACATTCATACTTTATATCGTTCTCGCAATTATTTTCGGTTACTTCGCTACTCAAAATACTGATCCTGTATCAGTCACTCTGATGGGTGCGACTCTATCTCAGATCCCGTTATATCTTATCTTAGGCGTCACTCTCCTTGTTGGTCTCGCTTTCTCATGGTTTATCAGCTTGTTTGATACACTTGCTGCCACGATGAAAATCCAAGGTAAAGAGCATGTCATCAAAGACAGCAAAGCTACGATTAATGATCTTGAAAAAAAGATAGCTCGACTTGAAGTGGAAAACGCTCGTCTTACCGGAGAGATTAAAGGAACAACTAAGTCGCTGTAAAGATTAAATAGAAATTTATTCCTTTATGAACAAAGTAGCAATAGTCACTGGTGGCGCTATGGGATATAAAAACGGCGGTCCTTCAATTGGTGGAGCAACTTCTATCAGACTAGCAAAAGATGGATATGCTGTTGTGGTAGTTGATCAAGGTGAGATGGGTAAAAGAACCGTAGAAATAATTGAGAAAAATGGCGGTAAAGCTATTTTTTTACAACTAGATGTGACGGAATCCCAAAATATACAAACAATTCTTGAAACAACTAAAAAAACCTTTGGTGGTCTTACCTGCTTGGTAAACTGTGTAGCTCGATATAACGAAGACATGCATAAAAGTGTTAAAGATATCGCAGAAACAGAATGGGATCAAAGTTTAAAGGTAGATTTAAATAGCTACTTCAAGATGGCAAAATACTCTATCCCATACATGCTTGAATCAGGTGGAGGAACAATAATTAATATTTCTTCAATTGAAAGTTTTGTAGCACTTCCCAACTTCAGTATTTACTCAGTCGCCAAAGCAGCGGTCGATGGCCTAACCCGATCACTGGCGGTGGATTTTGCTCCTGAAATTCGCACAAACTCGATCTTGCCAGGATTTGTAAAAATAGCAAACTCTGAAAATGAAAGATCACCCGCTGAACTAGAAAAATGGTATGCAAATATCGCAAAAAAATATCCAATGAAACGAGTTTGCGAGGTTGATGAGATTGCAAATGTAGTCTCTTTTTTAGCAGGTCCTGAATCTTCTTACATTAATGGCCAAAGCATCATAGTCGATGGTGGCATGAGTATTGCTAATCTGCATGAATTCTAAAAATTGATACTTAACTACATCGGTTTTAGTATAATATCTTCATGCCTGAAGGACGTTTACCACACCCACCTGTTATAGATATTCCGACCACATCTGAGACTCGTGAAAAAATAAATCTACCTCCAATGGTGATCGCACTTTCCGGTCCTCCTTTAACAGGCAAAACTACAATTGCTATGATGCTCGCTGAGCACTCAAATGCTCAAGTGTTTGATGTAGACGCCATAAGACAAGCCCATTATCCGCCGCTGCCAGGTCCTCGAGATCCTCAAGTAGAAAAAGAAACTATGCCGAAGGTTTATGAAAAAATGTATGAGCTTGCAGGGGAAGCAATAAACTCAGGTGCACCTGTCATCCTAGTAGCGACATTTTCTAAAGACACCTATCATCAAGCATTAGCTAATTTTTGTGAAGATCTAGGACAAGACTTGCCGTTTATTCGCTTTTTACTGAAATTTCCCCCTGAAACGATAGAAGCAGCTGTAACGGAACGATTGACCGCCAGAAATAAAAAAGGTAGTGATTCAAATATTAAAACGTTTGCTGATTTCGACGAAGTAAACAGGAGATTTATTGATATGGATGGTGCTCATAAGCTCGATCCTGCACTGAAACCTGAAGAAATACTAACTGAGGCTATGAGAGTACTTTCACCTTATGCAGCTACTTAAAATCTTGGTCGGGACGGCGAGACTCGAACTCGCGACCTTACGCTCCCAAAGCGTACGTTCTAGCCATCTGAACTACGTCCCGTAACTGTCCTATTCTATCAGCTTCCCTCCTGAACTGCAATCTCCTATAATGATCTCATGAGTCGTCGTATAAATTTAGTGCAAATGTATCTGATCCCACTTCTTTTTGTAGGGCTGGTACTCTTGAGTGAACAGATCACCGTCATCTGGGATAGTCAAAAAACCTTTGAAGATATTGCTAAGGAAACCAATGCACTTGGTGAAGTCGATGAGAAAGTCCTGGTTGCTGCACGCGTAGCAAAAGTGACTGATGGCGATACGATAGAGCTTGAGTCAGGAGAAAAAGTACGCTACATCGGAGTCGATACTCCTGAGACCAAACATCCTAAAAAAAGTGTTCAGTGCTTCGGCCAAGAAGCTTCACTAGAAAATAAAGTCCTTGTCGAAGGCAAAACGATCTATATGGAAAAAGATGTGTCTGAAACTGATCGTTATGGCCGACTCCTCCGCTATATTTATATACCCAATCCAGAAGCTACACAAGAAGCGATCTTTCTCAATGAATACCTGGTCGAGCAAGGCTTCGCTCGCGTCATCACCTATCCACCAGATGTGAAATATCACAGTATCTTGAAAGATGCAGAAACAGAAGCTCGTGAAAATGAGCGTGGACTTTGGTCAAAATGCGAATAACTTGCATTTGTAAGAACCATCGATTATTATTGACTTAATTACTCGTTTCAATATCGACATGCAAAGCTGGATTTATCCCATAATTTCTGTATTACTTGTAAGCCTTATCTCATTTTTAGGCGTACTTACACTCGCAATCAACACTCGAAGTCTTAAAAAAATACTGTTGTATCTTGTAAGCTTCTCAGCAGGTGCACTTATGGGTGATGTCTTCATCCATCTTCTTCCCGAAGTCGCTGCAGAAACCGGATTTAGCTTGCAGACATCGATGATTGTCCTACTGGGAATCGTTATTTCATTTGTGATGGAAAAAGTGATCAACTGGAGACATTGTCATCTTCCTATGGAAAAAGGACATGTGCATTCTTTTGCTTACATGAATCTTTTTGGTGATGCGATGCACAACTTCATTGATGGACTTATCATCGGCGCTAGTTACCTTGTCAGTGTGCCAGTCGGCATCGCGACTACACTTGCTATCATCTTTCATGAGATTCCTCAAGAAATCGGAGATTTTGGTGTCTTGATCCATGGCGGTTTTAGCCGAACAAAAGCATTGTTTTATAACTTTAGTACAGCACTCACCGCTATCTTAGGGACAGTACTTGCACTTATCATCGGAACTCGTGTTGAAGCTATGACGACATATCTCATTCCATTTGCTGCAGGAAGTTTCATCTATATCGCAGGATCTGATCTGATCCCAGAGCTTCACAAAGAAACTGGGTTAAGAAAAGGTATTCTACAAAGTATTGCGTTTATGTTGGGCATCGGAGTCATGTATCTCTTGATCTCACTTGAGTAATCAGCGTTGCTTCATCACATACCAGCAAGCTATGACTGTCGTAATCGGTACTGCAGCGACGATTCCGATACTACTGACCAGTGTTCGTACGATCTCAGTTGCGATAATCTCCATATTTACGAGCTCGGAGTACTGATACGTCGAGCCGTAAAATAACACAAATAACGGAAGTGATGCACCAGCATACACTAAGATCAGCGTATTGACGAGTGAAGCGATATGATCTCGCCCAATATCCATACTTTCTGCAAAAAGCTGCTTGAAGCTAAATTTTGGATTAGTTTTGTATAGCTTGGCGACAATTGAGGTCTGGGAGATCGTAATATCATCAAGCACACCCATCGCACCGATGATGATACCTCCGAGTAATAACGTCTGAAGATTAATTGTTTGACCAGTCATCGACTGTAAAAACACCGCTTCTTCAGCGGCAAACCCTGTAAGCTTGGCAAAATGTACGAAGATTACCGCCAAAATACCGGTGATTAACAGTGAAAGAAATGTACTGACGACAGCAACTGTTGTTTTCCAGCTGATGCCATGTGCGATATAAAACGTCACCGGGATGATAAACAATGCTCCTAGCATCGAAATAAAAATCGGGTTATTGCCAAGCAATATCTGTGGCACGATGAAACGACCAATGAGCGCAAACGAAAACAGCATCCCAAGAAATGATAAAAATCCTTTTCTGCGTCCGACTATTATCACCAAGCCCACAAAAAGTGCAAACAAAACCATCAGAGGTGTGCGTCTCACATGATCTACGATCACGACATTGCTTCCTGTTGGTGTAACAATTGAAGAAATAATTACCGTATCCCCTACTCTCAATTTCTGTGAAGCAATCTGCTTCTGATCGAACAGTGTGACAGTAAATTCTTTGCCTTTATCTGCACCTGTGAGTACCTCGACTGTTACTTGTTTTGAAAGATTTGTGATCTTCGCTTCGGCTCTTTTTTCTTGGCCAAGGTGTTGTGCAGAGACTGTTGGAGTGAGGAAAAATCCAAGGATTAGAAGTATTACAAAAAATAGCTTTTTCATATTATTTGATATCTGTACCCACAGCAGCTGCAATATTTTTATACCCATCTTTTTTCAGTAACGCAGCTAAACCTAGAGATATTTCAGCCATCAGCTGTGGCCCTTGGAAAATCATACCAGTGATCAACTGTACTAAAGATGCACCATTCTTGATCTTGATATATGCATCTTCTGCACTAAAAACGCCACCACATCCGATGATGACAAGCTTTTTACCATACGTTTTATATGTCAAAGCAATCAGTTCATTGGATCGTTTGAAGGTCGGCTTGCCACTGAAGTTCCCTTTTTTCCACTGTGCGACCTCTGTTTGATCAAGGGCTGGATCTTTGCGATTCTTCTGTAGATTCCCGATGATGACGCCTGTCACAGGAAATGAAACAATTACTTTTAACATCGCTTTAAACTCTGCATCACTACGATCAATCGGCATCTTGATAAATAATGGTTTGGTTAGTTTGAGTTTAGTGACTGCTGTTAGTATCTGCTTCAATGGTGCTGGATCATACAAACTGACTTTCGTGCGAAGGTTTGGGCAGCTGATGTTAAGCTCATAATATGAATGCTTCAGATTGCCAGTTTGGGCTATTTTAAAAGCTGAGATAAGATCCTCTTGTGCTTGTTCGATCGTTTTGATCTCTGGATTATTGGTCACGCCAATACTGATACCAATTGGGATCTCGAACTCTTTACCAGCTAGTTTCTTAACTAATTTTTCAATGCCAGGATTACGAAATCCTTTGTTGACCATCAGTGATTGCGATTTAGGAAGTCGGCCAAGTCTTGGTGACGGATTTCCTTCACTTGCATACCGACTAAAGGTACCCAGAGATGCGAAGCCAAACCCGATCGATGGCAATACATCAGGTAGATCCGCATGATAGTCATATCCAGCTGACAATCCTACAGGATGTCGAAACTGCATCTTGGACACTGTTTGTTTCACAGATGGAACATCATGACGAAAGAAAAATGACAGATATGATTTCACAAAAGGAAGCTTGCTTGATAGATTTCCCATGAACAATGCATTCTCATGAACAAACTCAGGAGGTAACGCAAACAATAATGGCTTAAAAAAGTATTTGTATTGATTTTTCAGCTTATCAATACCAAACAGCTTGTACTCTGCAGAGAAATACATGCGTACAAGAAAATATAAAACAAAACTAGCAAGTGCTGACAGCATACAATACAAACATAAGGCTTGAATGATTGCTACTTGTAAAAATACGAAGTACATCGAAGCCACGGCGCCAACTGCAGTCAAAAAGAACAGTGTACGAATAACAATGCGTTTATTGGTGACCAGTGCCGCGAGTAAAACGAAAAACTCGATAGCATAATGAATCAGTCCGATAAGTGCGAGCGGGATACCAAACGGAGTCGCATACGGACTACGCAGTACACTGCCACAATCAGCAAAAAAACTAATACTACATGGAGGAATTACTCCTGAAAAATGCTCTTTAGTCAGATAAAACGCATCAAATAATCCAATTGCAGCAACTAATAGTAGTAAAATGGGGAGTAACGTTTCTTTCCAAAGAGAAGCTGATTTTGTCGTCATAGTATCCTCATTCTATCACGGATTTGAGCTTATAAAACGTAGATTATGCTTTTGTCATGATCGCTTCTGCGGCTTTCTTGCCAAACTCGACCGCATAGTTCGTCCCACGATCCCATGGATACACTTGCTGCATATTTGAAAGATAAATATGTGGCAATGGAGTTTCAATTGGAAGTATTTGTTTTGAGAAACTTTTGGTCACGATTGGCTGAGCAAACGGTACATGAAATGCTGTTATATCTAACAAATGTTTTTCATATCCGGGCGAAAGTCTTTCGATATACGGATGATAAATTTTGAGTAATTCTGCTGGAGTTTTGGAAAAATATTCATGATCCCGAGGTAAATAATTACCGATATACACTAAATGCGTTTTGTTATACATCGAAGTATCAACAAAGTTGGTGTGTTCTACAGCTGCAAGAAACGGATACTCTTTATCACAGATACTGAGCCAGTAGACGCCATTATCAAAAAATGGTTTATCAAACTCAAGCACCATGTTGACAGCTCCGATACCTTTAAATGCCTGTAATTTTTTGATGTAGTCAGCTGGTAGCTGTGGAGCAATTTTCGAAAACAACATGTTTGGCATCGTCACCAGCACTGCATCAAAGCGTTCATTTTGCTTGATTCCTTCTTGTTCATAAGAAACCTGAGCACCATCTGGCTCATCTTTGACCTCAAGGACAGTCGATCGATAATGAATCACACCTTTGCGCTTTTCGATTTTCTTTGCAAGAGTATCGACAAAGTTTTGGAATCCTCCGGTTGGATAGCCAAGTGAAGTAGTGCGTGCTTTGATACGAGCCCCAAACCAAGCCAGAGAAATATCTTTATAGTAAGTACTAAATTTAGCTTTGAGAAGTGGCTCCCAGATCATCTGATATGCCCGCTTCCCCATCTTTTCTTGCATCCAAGCATGAGCGGTGAAATGCTCAAGATCTTGCCAGTTGGCTACATATTTAAGATACGCCAATGTAGCTCCCATACGGACTCGCTCATTGATACTAAGCTGGCCATACTTGAGTAATGTCAAAGGTGAATCAAGCTGGGCGATAACACCGTTAATCAACGTTGATGTAACTGGTCGTTTGAAGATGAAATCTACACCAATCTCTTTTCCAAGAGTCTGTATGGCATTATCTGAAGTGAAAATATGATGATAATGTTTTTCCAGAGACCATTTCCATTTATCTTTTTTAAAACCAATTGCCAGTCCTCCCGGATATGGTTCTCTTTCGATGATTGTCACGTGATGACCTTGTTTTTGAAGCTCATGAGCAGCAGTGAGTCCTGTAAAGCCAGCTCCGATAATACCAATATGCATGAAGACTATTATAGTGATACATTTTCAAACTTCCAACCGGTAAATTTGATTTGCGTCTTTCTGTTCATTATAGGCTTGACAAGACTTTTCTCAAGTGAGTATTATTAAGTATGGCACTTACAAAACACCAAAAAACTCGTATCAAAAGACATGTAGGTGATATGTCTTATATTGCTGCAGTTATTACGATCCTTAGTTTAGTTGTGATCGTGGCTAACGCACAAGGCTTCTAAGATTAGATCGCAAAGAAGGTTCCCACTGCATAGGCTATACCTGCTGAAAGTCCCCCAACCAACAAACTTTCTCCCACAGCTCTAATAATCGATTGTTCTGTAACACGCCATCGCAGTAATCCAAGTAGCAATAATGCAGCTGTTGTCGCTATTACCGCATACATAAATGAGTTAGGGCTTCCTTTTAGGAAGATAAATGGCGTCAAAGGAATGATTCCAAACACTATAAATGAAAGAAAAGTAGCTATTCCTTTTAACAACGGATTCTCTTTCGATAAATCGGCAAAGTTAAATTCATAGCGCATCATATAATCAATCCAATACTCCTTATTGGAAGAGATAAGCAAAGCAATCTTCTCAGCTTCGGCTGCTGTGAAGTTATGACTTTTGAGCATAAAGGCAGTTTCGGCTCTCTCTACTTCTACATCAGTTTCGATTCTTTTTATTTCTTTTGCTCGTTCTTTGTGATACTGATCTTTTTCAGCTCGAAGTGACAAGAAGTTTCCTAATCCCATCGAAGTGGCATCTGCAAATAAGTTGGCAAGTCCGAAAAGCAATACAGTCATGTACGCCATAGTGTTTGGATCGATCTGGGCACCCTGAAAACCGGCAACCACGGCGAATGTTGTGACGATACCATCATTTCCACCATACACAATCTCCCGAAGGTATTTAGCCAGTGGTGAGGTCTCTGCTTGTTCTTGTAAGTGTTTTTCTAAAGCTTCATCTGATGCAAACATAGATAGATTCTAGCAGTTTTAAATTAAAAAGGTATAATCTCTTCAGATGACTACCCAACAGATTATCGCCGTAAACAAACCAATCAGTCTCACTCCACTTGATGCGATTGAATTATTCAAAACTAAATATCCTGAATATAAAACTTCAAAAATTGGCTATGCAGGTCGACTTGATCCGATGGCAAGCGGCATGTTACTGTTGTTGATTGAGGACGCAAATCTCAGACGCAAAGAGTTCGAAATGCTTGAAAAAGTATATGAATTTGAGGTTCTTTTTGGTATTGAAACAGACACTTATGATGTGATGGGAATGATACAAAGTGAGGCAATTTCACCACTGCTTACTGAACAATCTGTGGTTACTACACTCAATGGGTTTAAAGGTACATTTACTCAGCCTTATCCTCCTTTTTCATCAGCTCGAGTGGATGGTAAACCCCTGTACTATTGGGCACGTGCTGGTAAGCTTGCAGAACATACCATACCAACCAAAGAAGTAACTGTACACGACATCTCAATGATCGATGCTCGGGATATATCAATTGAAGAAGTGCTTGAAAATGTAATACAACGTATTTCAAAAACTAAAGGTGAGTTTAGACAAGCAGAGATTATAGAAACCTGGAAAAAACAAATTGAAGTTATGAAGTCTAAACAAATACAAACATTACCGCTGTATCGGTTCACTGCCTCAGTCTCAAGTGGCACCTATATCCGCTCAATTGCACATACACTGGGAAAGCTTTTAGAAACACCTGCAATTGCCTACTCTATTCAACGAACCACCGTAGGAGATTTTACTCTTGGAGAATCTTACGAGCTAAGTTAAATAAAGCAACATTAGTTTGATTGCTGTGATGGTTCAAGCAGTGAAGGGATCGTCAATGGGCAGGATAGCCCTAAACAAATTCTTCTTTTGAAAATCACTTGCTCAAGCGTCCAAACAACCGCAAGTACTGCAACAATCATCAGTACACCTACAACTGCTGCCTGTATCTTATCACGAGCGGCACCAACTGCATCTTTGTCACCCCCTGAGGTAATCCAAGAAAATGCGCCAAGTAACATATAAAATAATGCTGCAAGTCCACCCAACACAAAGAAAATTCTGATTACAAACGTCAAAACATCACCAAGTGTCGGGATTTTGAATCCAAGTGATGCTATATCGATCGAAAGACCTGTTTGATTAGTCACTGCTTGATCTGCAGCCACTGTTGATTGTGGATTACCGATATAAGTTCCAGTAACATTTGGTATCGGAGCCACATAATCTGTCGTCGCAATTGTTTCTACGATTTCCCCGGTACTTGGACTAACAATCACTGTTTGTTGCTGATAGGTATTTTCAGAAGTTGATTGATATCCGATCAGTGCAATCCCGGTATCTCTGATCTCGATTGAACGCACAATAATATTGATCTGTGGATTCCATGGAAGTAGCTGACCACTCGCAAGATCAAACGCAGCTACATTTGTACGTGGTTGGCCGTTTACCTGTGTAAATCTACCACCCACATATAGCACTCCTTGATCAGCTTTAAGTGCAAGCACATCACCATTTACCTCTGGTGTCCACTCACTAAGTCCATTATTCGTGACATCTACTGAGGCGAGTCTAACCCTATCTAAACCATTAATTTTAGTAAATGCTCCCCCGAAATAAAGAGTAGTGAGATCATGTTCTAATGCAAATACTGCGCCATCTTCGATATTTAGTTTTACATCACTAATAATGTGGGACTGTTTATCAAAAGACGCCAAGTACTGTCGTTTTTCACCACCAATCGCTTGAAATCTACCACCAACATAAATGGCATCATCTGTTACTCGCAAAGCTTCAACAGCTTGATCTGGCTCTGGTGACCATGAATGTACTTGTTGAGTTGTAAGATTAAGTTCTGCTAAGTTAAAACGTTCTACGACATCAGTATCATTGAGTTGTACCGTATGAAACAGTCCACCGATATAGATTCTTTCATTTTCGCGCACTTCAGTCATGATCTGTCCATCTGTGCGGACTACTACTTCAGAGTTTTGCTGGTTATATGTTTGTACAGATCCAGCAGCAATAAGCGATACAGGGAATATCAGAGCTCCAAGAAGTAGGAGAATTAAGCTGATATGTTTACGTAAAAAGGTGGCAAAAATCATGTTCTGTAGCTTACTATAAAGCAATATACCCTTTTTTGCAACTTTCACAATGGTACAATCTAGATATGAACTATGCCCGATACTACGAAAAAGCTATCTGGACGAATCATGCGATGGATCGACTGCGCAGTCGACAGATTAAACAGGAAGTAGCTGCTAAAGCCTTCCGCTATCCTGATGAAACGGTCAAAGGCAAAACTGCTGGAACATATGAATTTATTAAAGCCTTCAAAAAAGAGCGTGTCACGGTGATTGCCAAACAAAATGACAACAAAGAATGGGTCATCATGTCTTGCTGGAGTGATCCGATCTATCCTAAACGTCCACACCGAGAACAACCTTCTTTTTGGTCACGTCTCTGGGATGGAATTCGCACGTTTCTCAATTATTGAGCTCTAAATTGAGTATAATGAAACTCTACTATTACTAATTTCATCATAATTTTATGAAATATACACTTCCCGCACTAGCTTACGAATACAATGCATTAGAGCCTCATATTGATGCGGCGACCATGGAAATCCATCACACAAAGCATCATCAAACTTATATCACCAATCTCAATGCCGTACTTGAACAATACCCTCAACATGCTGAAACTCCGCTTGAAGAACTCATGAAAACGCTAAGTAGTCTCGATATGCCAGAAGCAGATAAAACAAAGCTGCGTAATCATGGCGGCGGTCACCTTAATCACTCATTTTTCTGGGAGATCATGGCTCCACAAAAAGCTATCGATGAACAACTAAAAGCTGATATTGAAAAGAAATTTGGTTCTGTGGATACCTTCAAAGAAGAGTTCACAAAAGCAGCAACAACCCGTTTTGGTAGTGGCTGGGCATGGCTTGTAAAAGATGACAAAGGTGAACTCACTGTTTACTCTACAGCCAATCAAGATTCACCATATCTTCAAGGTCACACACCACTCATCGGTCTCGATGTCTGGGAACATGCGTACTACCTGAAGTATCAAAATAAACGTCCTGACTATATCACTGGATGGTGGGATGTGTTGAAGCTTATCTAAGCAGCACTGCTCGCGCAGGCGACCCATCAAGACCGATAAATCTCAACGGAAGTACTATGAGATCATAGGTTCCTGCGTCTACTGCAGCTAAGTTAATCCCTTCAAGGATAGGAATATTCTTTTCAAGAAGATGTGTATGTGGCGTATTGTCTGTAGATCCTTTTTGTTTGATTGATAGTGAATCGATACCGACCATGGCTACTTCTTGCTCTGCTAAATACTGTGCTCCTTCTGGTGAAAGAAACATAAAATCTGGATAAAACGTCTCAAATCCTCGCGCAGAGTTTGAAGTTTTGAGTAAAATTCGTTCACCTTTTTTAATCTGAGATGTTTCTAAAAACATTTTACTTATTGATTCTTTTTCTGAGCTACAATCTATGATTCGACATGTACCAATCAATGTCATAAGATCAATCTGCTCAAGTGAAGCAGATCCTGGAATAGCATGTGATGGAGCATCCAGATGTGTTCCAGTATGTGAGCTTAGAGTAAGCTTCGAAAGCACTGATGTACCAGTACTACTAGGCATTGACTCAATTTCAATCGCAGGGTTACCAGGATACGCAATGGTGGTAGCACTCAATGGTAATGAGATATCGATGATTTCTGTATATTGCATATTATTCTGAATCTTTTTTAACTGCATGACCGCCAAACTGACCACGTAATGCTGAGACAACCTGGCCTGTATAACTTGGATTTTCTTTGGATTGTTGACGGAACTTAAATGATTCTTCTATCACGGGCACAGGAATATTCATTTCTTTAGCTGCATTGATCGTCCATTCACCTTCTCCGGTCGCATTTATCGATCCTGAGATCTCAGCCAGCTTCTCTCCCCATTCAAGAAATCCGGTACCAAGCCAGCCGATTAATCGAGACTCAATCACACTTCCGTTATTATAGATTCGGGTAATCTCTTTGAGATCTAAGTTGTACTGTGATTTCTGTAATACTTCAAACCCTTCGCCAATTGCTTGCATCATGCCGTACTCGATACCGTTGTGGACCATTTTCACGAAGTGACCAGCGCCATAGCCATCAAAATGTGCATATGCATCTGGACGAGATAAATCTTTATAAAGAGGTTTCATATACTCAAACAGCTTTTTGGATCCGCCAATCATGAGACAGGCTCCATATCTTGCGCCAGCTGGCCCACCAGAAACTCCGACATCCACATATTGGATTCCTTTTTGTAATAATTTTTCTGCTCTAATAGCTGCATCTTTGTAAAACGAGTTGCCGGCTTCTACGACAATATCACCTTTTTGTAGATAGTTAATCAAACCTTTTTCTCCAAACAATGTTTGTTCAATCGCATCCCCTGCTGTAAGCATAAGCCAGATCACTCGTGGACCTGTCGTATATGATTGCAGCATCTCTTCAATACTTTCTGACACCAGTAACTGTTGCTCTTTATATGCTGCTCGCTTTTCTGGTGATCGGGTGTAAGCATGGACATTCCAACCTTTATCTCGGAGTTGTAATGCGATACCGCTTCCCATTTTCCCAAGTCCAATCACCGCAATTTCCTTAGGCATGAAGATTGGTTCTATAAGTTCTATCTGATGCTTGATCTCTGATCCGGGTTTATACGTAAACAACTCTGGTTTACCTTGCTGCCAGGTTTCGACAATGGGCTGGATAAACTCCCATTCACGCATGATCTCATCTGTAGAGACAAATAATGTTTGGTCACCTTTAATGATGTCAAACAAAAGTGCTTCATAGTCATCGACAAACTCTGATTTTTGATATGCTTGACGGTAATTAAATCCGAGCTCTTGTTCCTTGAGCTCGAACGCAAACCCTGGTTTTTTAGCAAGGAAACGCATACTGATTTTCTCGTCTGGTTTGAGATGATAGTGCAATGAGTTTTGCATGATCTCATCTTGAGTGGATGTCAGTGGCATCTGTTGTTTAAAAGTCACTTTGACTTCAATCAGATCTTCTGCCATCGCTTTTCCGCTTTCGAGATACAGTGGCACATCTGCAAATGTCTCAAGGTTCGAGTATGTCAAAATTTTGAAATAAGTCTCAGTTTGTGATTCTGCTGCAACACCTTTTTCTTGTAAATAGCCATCATACTGACCACGGATCGTCTGCTTGGCGATCTCATCCGAAGAGCACACACAAAGCGACTGCATGGCTTCACTGCGTTTTTGTTTGATGTTTTCTGGAGTCAGTGCCGCTGGCTGATTCATGATGAAAAGCGACAGTAGTTGTAACATATGGTTTTGCCCCACATCTCTGAGCGCTCCTACTTTGTCATAAAAATCACCACGTGTATGTACTGCATCTTTTTCAAACAAGCGAACTTCTATTTTCTCTATATATTCACGATTCCAAGCAGGTCCGAGGAAAGAGTTACTAAATCTAAAAGCCAAGATATTACGGACTGTTTCTTTGCCAAGATAGTGATCGACACGATAGATCTGTTCTTCTTTGAACAGCTCACCAAGCTGCATATCCAGCTCTTTGGCAGTTTGTAGGTTTGTCCCAAATGGCTTTTCCAAAATCACGCGAGTCCAGCCTTCTTCAGGACTACAAGGGATGGTCAGTCCTGATTCATGTAAGTTTTTAAGAATGACTGAATAGGTAGTTGGTGGGACGGCAAGATAATATAGCTTGTTGGAACATACACTCCACTCTCCATCATTCATGCCGAGTTTTTCCGCGAGCTCATGATATGAATCTTCTTCATGAAAGTCTCCTTCAACATAAGAAAAAAAGGACAAAAACGTATCATATAACTCTGGCTGATCGAAGTTATGATTGGTCATTACTTCTTTCAGATATGCATGTAAATCTTCATCACTAAACTCACGACGGGAAAAGCCATACACTCTGAATTTATTAGGCAGTAATTTTTTGAGATATAAGTGATACAAAGAACGGAGTATTTTTTTCTTGACTAAATCTCCTGTTATACCGAAGATAACAAAGATCGTAGGAAGTGCAAATTTTTTGACAGTTGTAGTATCCATAATATCCAACGACCCTCATTGTAGTATAGTCCGCTCGAAATCACAATCTAGTTGTGTTCCTAAACTGGTTTTACTGGCGGTGGTGTGACTTTGGGTCGCAGATAAGGCGCAAAAAGTAAAGAAGCTGTTTCGAGTATCGCATAAGTGCCAATCAAATATCCCCAGACAGAAAGTGGTCCTTGGAGAAACACATGGAAGAAAATAGTCCAAGCAATGATATATACCAAGCTATGAATGCGTGACCACCATTTCCCTAGTCTTTTCACACTCCAATCATTGGATGTGAAAAACACTAATGCCATCGGATAAATACTCAGTAATCCCATCACCTGAAGTGATGACACCGGGAGTAATGGTAACTTGAAAACAATTGTTGGCAAGAAACTCATGGTCAGGTAATGAATAAACGCAAAAATAAACGTAAAGATCCCCAGTTGTCTACGAAATAACATGATGATATCTTTGATCTTCCACTTTAGTTGCAATCTACGCATAATCCCTGGCGTGATCGTAATACAAAAAAGCAGTACCGAGAACTGACCAAAGCGTTTTCCCCAAGTTGAGAACTCTGGGATATACAGTTGTTGCAAGTAAAAAACAGTCATCGCCACAATCCCTAAAAATATAATCATATTGATCGTATACCAGACTTTGATGATTGATTGTTTATTTTTTACTAGCCAAAGGAAAAGTGGTTGTAAGGGGGATTGTTGCATAGATATATAATACTTTAATCTTGATTATTCGTCCAGATTTTGTCTGCATACTTTTCCAAAAAAAACGGCAGTTGTGAATGCAAAGGATCTGGTAATGTATCTTTCGTACTCCATCGTAACTCAGAGTGCTTATCAGGTTCGTTGTTATGTACCGTAGCTGGATCAATCAAAACCTTGAAATCAAGGGGTAACCAATGTGTTTTCACCCCATCCACTTCTCTGAACACATCCCGATACCCGAGAAACTCAAACTTTAAAACCTCAGCATTATATTCTTCTTTGATCTCACGTCGAAGTGCTGCTTCGATTGTTTCACCAAAATCCACTCCTCCACCGCCGATATCCCAACGATTGTGTTCGTCGCGACAGCTATCAGTCCGTTTAGCAAGTAAGATCTTGCCTTTCCCATCATGACAACAGTAAACAACTGATATACCTATGTGATCAACGCCGTTTTTCATAATACAGCTCCATTATAATAGACATATATGAAAAATCTTGAAACAGCAATCTTTGGCGGTGGGTGCTTCTGGTGTACAGAGGCAATTTTTGTAAAAGTAAAAGGGATCGAAACAGTCGAATCTGGATATGCTGGTGGAGATATGACGAATCCTTCCTACCATGACGTCACTGAAGGCACGACTGGACATGCCGAAGTCATCAAACTTGAGTACGATCCAAAAGTAATTAGTTACATAGATCTACTTGATATCTTTTTCCATACACACAATCCGACGACCAAAGATCGTCAAGGCAATGATGCAGGTACTCAATACAGATCAGTCATCTTTTACATGAATGCTGAACAAAAAAAACTAGCTGAAGAGACAATCCAAAAATATACAGATGAAAAAACTTTCCCAGCACCGATTGTAACTGAAGTTGTGAAGTATAAACAGTTTTTCAAAGCCGAAGACTATCATCAAAATTATTTCGAAAAAAACAGCTACCAACCTTATTGTCAGATCGTGATCGAACCCAAACTGAAGAAATTCCTCGAAAAATATCAAGATAAGCTAAAATAGAAAGATTGATTACTCTGTCAGAATAATCTATAATGCACTTATGCAGTTTTTTCGTTAAAGGGAGTTAGCTACCTGAGGATCCTCTCCCGTCCTTGTCATCTTCGTATTGTATCCATCGATCATAAATTAAGCTTTATATCTCATCCATGACACCTCTTGCTGAAGCAATGCCCGAAATGATGTACGCGCCAGTGTCCCCTGATGTGCAACAAGCAGGAAACTTCTTAGGTATTCTCAGTGGAGAGATCCAAGGCGATCTGAACTCAGCTATGCCCGATGGAATCCCCGCTAATCATGATTGCACAATCTGTATTGTCGATGCGACAAGCTGTACTCTACTGCAAATCGCTCAAGAGAATGATGGTAATAATCCCTTTAATCAACGTATGAAAGCAGTCGAGCTGCTCAAAACTGAAGATCCTAATGTACTGGCACGAGCGAATCGAGAAGCGTTGATTCAACAAAAAATGCAAGAAATCCAGATCGTCGCCAATAATAAAAGATCTGCAGAACAGCCAAAACCTCAAGCAGCTGAACTCCCTCAGCATATACAAAACATGGTAAAACCAGTGGAAGCTAAACCTCATCCAACAACTAAAAAAGCTGTTAAACCAACCTTCGAACCCGTTATCATGACCTCAGCTGCCTCTCAACCCGATAAAAAAAGTAATCCTGCTGAAACAGTTTCCAAGAATATCCCTATCAGAGAAACCAAACAAAATAGTTCTTCACAAATTCCTGAAAAACTCATTGTCATGGATCGTCCACCGTTTTATCCTCAATCTGTTGAAATAAAAAAACCAATCATTAAAACTGAAATCAAAAACCCAAGCAAATCAAAAGAAGCACAAAAAAAGAAAAAGCAAAAAAATATCCAACCTCAACGTCCTCAAACAGAAAAACCTGACCTTAAAGTAACTACAAAAAAAGACCCGTTACAATCTGAACCACATCAAGAAAAAACTGTACAAAAACCAAAACTAACTGAACCAACTATTAAAACTCAGCCGCCCTTAGAAGCAATAAAAACTAAACCAAAAAAACAAGAAACTAAACCGAATATTTCATATGATAAACCTCTTAAAACAGTAGCTGAAAAAACAAACCGTCAAGTAACTGAAAAAAAGCCGCCCACAGTAATGAAACCAACTGCTACATTGTATTCATTTACATCGGAGGGCACACCAGATACTGCAATCCTCACACCAACTAAGATTTCAGAAGTATCGACAATTACACCTGAATCAAAACCACTCAACATCTCCGTTGAATCAGTTGTACACCATACTGATATAAATCCAAAAGCAGAAGCCCTTAGATCTGAAATCTCGTTTGACAGTACTGACGTAATCGCAGCTGATAATACCCCAACAGAAGTTGTAAACGAGACATCTGAATTATCAGATATGGATTTACCCGATTTACAAGTTGATGCATCACAATTTATAGATAACGAGGAAACTGAAATCAGTCAACTTATATCTGATATCGAAACTGCTCAAGAAAATGCTGATATAAATGCCCCTGATCGAACAGGACAAGAAGAATTAATTCCTCTAGAATTAACCGACTTTCCAGATATAACTAATGATTTAAATGATAATTTGAATATTGTTATTGATGTGGATTCAGAACAACCTATTGTTACCGAATTAACACCACTGGGAGAAGGAACTCTCTTCAGTTTCCAACCAACAGAAATACCAAGTATTGATGTGAATCAAACCATTCAAGAAAATAACTCTGAGACACCAATGGTTGATGAAGCAATAGTAGAAGAACCTTTAGATGATACTGATCTCAGCTCTGAATTTATCTCAACAGATCTTATAGAAGATATAGTAGAAAGCTCAGATCCAATCATTGATCTATCCAAACCAACTAATCTTGACGAAGAAACTAAGACATTATTTACATTTACTGAAACTGAAATCAACAATGCCGAACCTTTGCCTATAACCGATATTCAAGATACATATGAACCATCAACCGAAGCCATTGACACAATAAATGATGAGCCAACAATTGATAACGAAACCTCTGTTAAACAGGATGTACCAACTTCAAATGAAGTTCTATCCGAACCAGAAATCGAGATCGTAAAAACAGAGTTCGTAACTACTGAAAAATCATTTCAACATCAACTAGAAAAACATCTTCCGACAATAAAACCTGAAAGCATTTTATTGGTTTCGAAAGAAAAAGTCGGCAAACTTGAATCTAAATCTAAAAAGAAACGAAATAAACCGCTTTATCGTTATGAAGTTTATCAAGTCAATGAAACTCAGAAACATCAAATAGATTTACTAATGTATGAGCTATTACAACAACTAGATTTCCTCAAAGCAGATAAAGAACTCCTGCAAAAAACGACCGAAATATTTGAAGATGCTTCACAAAATCACGTCAGTATCCAAGAGCTTGAAGAACGAGATAACAATGCAGCAGCTGTATATGTCGTACTCCTTTTCTTACTAAAAATATACAGTCTTATAGCACAATTTATGATTCTACCGCCTACACTTGAGCAAAATAATTCACAATCAGACATCCAGTTATAATAACTTCTATGCCACTCACCAAAGCCGATGCACTTAAAAAAGTGCAAGACGAGATCCGCAACTGCCCAATCTGCCCACAAGGCATGATAGGCTTACCCGTACCTGGGGAAGGTAATGCTGAGGCACGATTTATCGCAGTCGGCGAAGCACCAGGAGCCAAAGAAGCAGAGACTGGTAGACCATTTATCGGTCGTTCAGGTAAGTTGCTGACTCAGCTCTTGGAATCTATCGGTATATCACGAGAAGAAATATATATTACTTCACCAGTTTCTTATTTCCCAGGCAGACGAGCACCGACACCAGCCGAAGTAGCACATGGACGTACACATTTTTTCAAACAAGTAACGATCATCGATCCTGAGTTTCTCGTCTGTATGGGAGCCACAGCACTGTATGCGGTAACAGGAGACAAAATGAAAGTGATGCAGGTCCATGGTAAACCATTTGTCTATAAAGATCGTAAGATATTTCCCACCCTTCATCCTGCAGCCGCGATTCGATTTCAGAAAAATAAAGCCTTGATAGAATCAGATTTTCAAGAGCTGAAAAAATATCTCGATAATACAAAATAGTACTGAAGAGATTGTTCTACCTAATCCATTTTGTACCGAAGTCTTCGATAAAAAGCTAAATTAACTATATCTCCTAGCTCATTAACTATCTGTTGTGAATTAATTACGTTTTGTTCACCTAATGCTGTTTGTATAGATTCAACTTTCATTGTTTTTGTTAATCCAAGACTATTATGTTTTGCAAGAATTAATTCATACAGCGAGTAAAGACTCGATACTCTTTTTTTGTCATTATGATCCGTGAGTACAGTATTCAAAAAAAGTATAAATTGATCTATATTTGGTAACTGTTTAATACAATTTCCCATATATTTTAATCCTGGGATATACTGTTTTTCCATGAAGAAGCATAATCGCAGCAAACTTTCACTAATGTTACTCAATACAAGCTCAAATGTTACTTCATCTTCATAAATAACACTACTATTTACTAGCTTTTTTGTAGATATGAAATCCCACTCACTCAGATATAAATAAAGCCATACATCACTTGGGTAATACTTAAATTTATTACGGATAAATATTAATTTTTTAAGACCATCGTCAATAACCTCACCTGTTGAAAGAAATGATAGAGCTTCTTGTGAAAAGCTAAGCCAGTCTCGAGTAGATATCTTTTTATAAGGATTATAGTGAAGATGCTGCTGATAAAAAGAAGTTATCGTATCAAATTCATAAATGCCTAAATACTCTTGCTTTAACTTTTTTTTAAATAGTTCATCAATCAACAGTTGCGCTTTTGCAAACTCTGATTCCACGAAAAAAAACTGCAATTTTGGCACATTCAATGCGTCATTCTTTCCAATTACTGCTACTGAGTATTTAAGCTTTGGGTACTCAGCAATGATAAGCGGTCTAACTACACTGTGATAAAAATTTCGGCATCTCTCTATGTAAGATTGGCTTTTAAAACTATTCTGCATGGTCTCAATTATTGCTTATGAGTGTAAATCTTGAGAGTAAGCTCAGTATGAATACCGTAAGAAGTTTACATTCCTATTACATAACTTTCACGCTTCTCTTTGATCAAGCGAGTATAAATAGCCTATTAATAATTGCTGTACACATATGAAACTCTCAACAATGCACGATTTACTGATTCATCAATTGCAAGATCTATACTCTGCCGAACAACAAATAATTGAAGCCTTACCTAAAATGCAAAAAACAGCATCCTCAAAAGCTCTCCAAGATGCTTTCGCCAAACATCTTGAAGAAACTGAAACTCACGTCAAACGATTAGAAGAGGTTGGAGATGAACTTGATATCAAGCTTGGTGGCATTACCTGCAAAGGTATGGAAGGACTGATTAAAGAAAGCGAGGAACTGCTCGAAATGGATAAAAGTCCCATTGTTGATCAAGCACTTATTGCAGCTGCACAACGTGTCGAACATTATGAAATAGCTGGCTATGGATGTGTGCTCACCTATGCCGAGATGCTCGGTCATGATGATATCGTAGATACTTTGAAAGACACTATGGATGAAGAAATAACCACCGATGAAGATCTCACAACCATTGCTGAAGATGATCTTGAGGCAATGGAAGACGAAGAATAATATTATTAGTTACACATAGCAAGGGGGCGAATACATATATGGCAGAAGAAGTAGTACATACACATGACAGTTCAGGTGGAATGGGATTTCTACTCGGAGTAGTACTCTTAATAGTCGTCTTATTCTTCTTGTTCTATTATGGTTTACCAGCATTACAAAATAGTGGTACCAACTCAGGGACGCCTCAGATGGCAATACCTGAAGAAGTTGACGTCAACGTCAACAACGGCGGAGGCGAAACTGGCGGAACGCAGTAACAGAAACAGGCTATAAAAAAACCCACCCTGAGCTTGTCGAAGGGTGGGTTTTTTATTAGGCTTATTTCGCATGTACTGTCTGAGTTTCATCGACACCATGTTTATCCATGTCATCTTGTA
>JBGSBR010000006.1:0-65264 GCA_041730495.1 Weeksellaceae bacterium
GTATCCACCAGTCATACTTTTTCTCCGGATTAATACTCAAAGTTATTGAGTTGCTTTGCCAGTCATTGATACAAACATCATGTGTATTGCTGCTATCACAAGTATTCGTTTTGACGATCGCATGTGAGACATCTTCATCCCGCACATTGTTACCATCATCGACACGTACTGCATAGGTCGAACTAAGGCTTGGCCCTTCCCAACTTAAGGTAACTTCACTATCATTACACGCAATCTGTAAGTTTGTGACAGTAGAAGCACTAGGGAAATCAAGCGTTTGAATCTGCGCAGAAATCGTCGGAACAAGAAACAATAAAGCTACAACTAATAAAAGTTTGATAAAGGTCCGCATAGAGTATATTCATACTACCATGTCCACCGTAAACAAAGAAGAAATAATCAAATAATGCGTATGATACCTCGTCACGGGATTGACAATATGCTCCCAGCGACGTATAATCCTCTCGTACTATGTCGGACAAACCCAAACACAAACCTTCTGTATCAATATCAGACTTACCAGATCTTTTGACGATCCGAGAAGTCGCTGATATCTTGCGAGTTTCACCACTCACTATCAAACGTTGGGGTAAAAAAGGCAAACTTCCAGCGATCCGTATCAACTCACGTGGAGATCGTAGATATAAAAAAGAAGTAATTCTTAGACTACTTGGCGAGACTTCAACACTAGAATAACTCTTAGTTCCACTGCTTATCAGGCACATTCTTACTCAACAATGGATCAGTCGATGACGACGCTTTCATCTGACTTAAGTATTCTTTCAGGTCCCCTATTTCTTTCGGGAAATCAGCATGAACAGCTTCTTGTGGCACTGGTGGTGCTGGCATTATCTCTTCAGTAGTATCTGTTGAAGTATCTGTTGAAGTATCTGTTGAAGTAGGTGCTGGTGTGGCTGGTTGTTGTTGCGGATTTTGTCCAAGCACTGGTGCCAGATATGCGATTCGGAAGTTGATCAACACTGCTGTTATCTCTGCTTGTAGATTTGGTATCTTTTTACCGAAAAACTCAAAGAGCTGCTCATCTGTAGGATTTGTATCGAGGTACTTATCAAGCTCTTTTTGATCGTCTTCCGAAAGCAATCCAATCATATGGCCATTGAGCATCTCATGCACTTCACCGAGCACGGCTGCTTGCACACGAGGTAGTTCTTCGGCAGTGAGTTTGAGATCGGTACGTTGTTGGAGTAAGTCCGAGACATACGTCATCAGTACTTCTTCATCGGTGATATTTGTATTTATTTGTGGTTGATCAGCCATAGATTACATGGTAATTAATATTTAAGATGAAGTCAATTATTTCTCTATCCTCGAGGCAAAGAATTTACTTGAGGCTCAATCACAATACACGATATGTTGTCTTTTGTTTTACCATTATTATCTGCTAGTAAACGCTGGATGAAATTTTGAGCTGCATTACCTTGTTTACGGGCAGTTTTCAACATACCTTGTAATCGTGTTGGATTATCTGTGTACTCTTGATCTGCTGCTTCAGGCACTCCATCACATGTTAATAAATATGCTTCGCCTGGTTGTAATGGATCAAGTCTTTGAATTACGAATCTAGCACCTTGTGTAAGTAGCTCTTTAGTAATCACATTGCGATAAGGATCATTTTTGGCCTCAGTAGGACTAATTACGCCATTTTTCCACTTTTGATAAATGACATTATCGTCAGTGGTCACTTGACTTAAACCTTGACTTGTCTGCTTATAGATACGAGAATCTCCGATATTAGCAGCAAAAAACTTATCATTGATACTAAAAATCATACTTGCAGTTGTTCCTCCGCCTCTTACATCATCAATACTCCCAGCTTCATTTTGTATGAAACTTCCTATATAATCCAATAATTTTTGTACTTCGGCATCATCACCTGCATTTAGCCTATCTCTATTAATATGCGTTGGTTGAAGTCTTCCTTCCATATAATCAGTCATCAGCTGCTCTGTTCTCTTGGCTGCATAAAATGAAGCATTATCACCGTTTGCATGTCCACCCATACCATCAAATATTGCAGCCATACTCCACCTTGTCAGATGACCATCTGAACCTTCAGCAATAAGAATCGAATCTTCATCTCTAGAACGAATTCCTCCTCCACTTGTTGCTGCGCTAAATTTCATAATTTCCCTGCCGGCTCGAAACTGCAAAGCATGGCTAACTACATTGTTACTATCTGGTTTATCTTCTTCATAAAAAGGCGCTTTATATGCCCAAGGCAAAATAATTCTATTTTGCTGGTTAAAATTTATCGGTTCTGAACTTAATCTATTTTCTGCACGAGTACGAGCTGGTGCTTCAGTGGTTGCAGCTGCTATGCCACCTATCTGCCAGCCCATCTCAGCTGCATGACGTTTCATGAATGCTGCGGCAAACTCATTGGGATACTTTTCTGATGGAAGATTACGATATATCCTCTCTTGCTGCTGTACCAGCTCATCTATTGTATCTATATAAAAGTCCCGTGATAGTCGCTCTTTATGTGTATCATAGTACTGCTGGAGTGTTCCTTCGGCAAGCATTTTTTTTACCGTTGGCGGAACTAATCCCTTTACAGGCAATGTGTCCATTTCTCTTTGTCGATCTAGCTGATAAGCAGCAAGCGGATCTGAGCTGTTTTTATATTTATTGAGGAAGTAATGTGCATGGCCAAACTCATGCAACGCTATAAAGGTAGTAAGTAACTCTGGATTCCGTTCAATACTTGGTCCCGCCATATTAATTAGCTCTACAGACTGAAGTACGGATTGTCTTCTTTCACGTATTAATTTTTCTGCTAAAGCTCGTTGATCTGTTTGGTGAAGTAAGATCCCAGAAGTTGGATTTGCTGCTGTAGGTCGTAACCATATACCTGCAGTATATTCAAGATTTGAATATTGCTGTGGCGTACCTAATGCTATGTATAATGATTGCATTTCAGGATAATCTTGCATCAGTTTGTCGTACATCAGGGCATAAGGAGGATAAAATGCTTCAAGTTTAGAACGCTGCTCAGCCACATTACGATTTATCGCTGTATCCACGACAGCTTCTGCTCTACTGATTGGTGTTGAATTAGAAGTAGCAGGTGGCGCTGTCGGTGCTTGTCGTTTGACCAAATCAATCATCTTATCTTTATCGACACTATGACTGAGGAACTCGATCCAACGCAGGTGGTGAGGTTGGACAGCATTAGCTACTAATACTCTTTCTAGCTCCTGTATACGTTGTTGCCACATTGTAGTTACTTCATTTGGAGTTAATTCTATTGTTGTTTGTGATCCATTATCAAACTTTGAAAGGAGTTTCTTTAAATCATTATTCACACCTGGTCCCTCCTTAACATCATTCACCAAAAAAAGGTTAACTGACATTCCATTCAAACCTGGTATTGGCTGTTTTTGTACTTGCAACCATTCACCCAATAAAGCCTGGTCTCTTTGATGCACTTTTAACACAATCGCAGCAAGATCTTTATACAAAAGTGCTTGCGCTTGTGGATTTGCTGCAGAAGCAGCAGCCAATCCAAATAATCCAGAATCATTGTTTGTAGTAGCTTCACCATTCAAAAATCTTTTATCCTGTGCCGCTTCGTTTGGATTACCGTCACCAAGTGTGAACACATAAGGCACTACTGCACGATTCACTCTCGGCTGCCCATTGATATTTACTACAAACGGTTTAACTAATCTCAAATTACGAATATCAGCGTCAGTTACTTGTAGATCAGATGTGTTTGGTACTTGTTGTACATAATATGGCTGTCTTGGATTTACTGGACCTTGCACTAATGCGAATCTACTTTCCAAAGGACGTGCTCCCTCAGGTTGTAAACTTGCCTGAGCTTCAGCTAGATTTTGTGGCGGCTGAGTAGTAGGTGCTCTCCTAGCTTTGGCCGCAATACTGGCGTCAATATCAGCCATCTTTTGAAGATAATCTTGTGGGTATTGTCTTTGTAAGGCTTGCACTAATCTATTTCTCCATTGCTCAGTTTCTGCTGGAGCATTTTGAGAGACAAATCCAGCGTAATGATTAATACTATCAACTAGCTCTGCTCGATCACGATAATTAGCAGTACCTATTGCAGCTAAATCTACACCTACTTGTGCAAATAGCTCTTCCGGCATCACTTCGTTATATTCCAAAATTCTACCTTGAGTGTTTACTGCTGCAGGAGTTTGCTGATTAGCTGAGGTGTTTTGTGGTTGATTTGGATTCGATATTACACTAGGTGTACGACGGGTATTCGCTCCTGCGGCTGATGTACTTGATCTCTCGACATTCTCTCTCCAGTAAATCGGAATCGCATACAACTTAGGTCCCTCAATTGTTGCAGACTCGAAATCGAAGCGTCCTTCACCTGGCACGGATTTGATATCCAGCTGTAACTCTGTATGTCCAGTAGTCGTATCAAACTGATCAACTAATCCCCCACATCCACGGATAGTCGCAAAAGACTGGAAAACATCATTGCCATTGGCATCTTTCATCAAACGTCCTGCACTGATAAATCCATTTTTACCCTCTGGATCACCGATATTGAAAACCCATTGTCGACCAGTGAGTTCGGTCGCGATATTGCCGTTTTCAAGTGTAGGAGTATATGCCTGAGGATTGATCATCATACGACTGAAGTCTGCCACAGTCATCTTTGTCCCATCAGGGAATGACACATAGTTAGTGGTATCGTTGATATTGAAATCAAACTTGCCTTGTTCATTGGCAGGCAGGAAAACTCCTTCGTTGGGATGCCCAGGCATACTGACATAAAAGCCAGCTCTTTCATCTGGATTGGTAAATACAGCGTCAACATCTACATTTTCAGGATTTAAACCAAGCTGACGACTAAGGTTATCTGTCATCCCTTCCATCGTCAATGTAATAGTATTATCATTCTTAAATGTTTCCAGTCGAAGTTCATTTTCTTCTGAACCAACTGTGTTATAGGCATACCATTCTCGCTTCTCTACTGGAGTCACAAGTCGATTATCAAAATTTCCATTGGGATTGGTAAACGTCTCGGTGGTATTCACTTGAAGGGTCGTTTCTGTCAGATGTGGTACGACCTCTGCTGCAACTTGATAATCTGGCTCTTTGATTAAGTTACCAGTCGCATCAAATCGAGCATTTTCGATCAGTACCTTACCATCTGCAGCTTTCAGATCCCAGGCATTTGGTTTCTGCGGATCTGCTTCCCAGTGAGTATTTGGTGGGATATGAGTGGTAACAATATTGCCATTTCTATCTCTCGCATCGGTACTGGCCTGCAAAGGTCCAGGTGGGCGCTCGAAGAAACCACCGGCAGCTTGTGTCTCTTTACCGCCTCCAAAAAAATCCGTAAATAGTTTTGGTTTACCTGCTGGATTGACGAGTACTAGCTCAGATTTACCATCATTATTGAGATCTTGCATATCAAACTGATGATTCGTGATGTCATATAGCTGAGCTGTACGACTATCAACCATATACTGATGAGGATTGCCTGCAGCATCAGTTAATGTCTCTATTTTTATAGCAGGTGGCAAAGTTACTTCGTGCGCTCCACCGCTCATCAAATTCACCGTTTCTTTGTGATACAAACTATCTGGTATTTGTTCTGGCGGTCTAAGCTTACGCCAAATATCACCTGCTCCAAGATATGCTCTTTGCATACCAGTAAGCTGTACCTGTGGATTACCTTGAGCATCAAGCGCAACCGGGATTTGACCATAATTAATCTGCGTCCAATGAGTAAGATATTCACCACCTTGTGCTCCTATGGCTTGCACTTCATTCACTGCCCAACGGCCAACAGTACCAAATGCCAGCGAAGCACCTGCTGCTTTCAGACCACTGATAGTTGCGTGCCGCGTATTCATTTTCGAGAGACATGACATCGCTGCATGAAGAGATTTACCTTCAGGTATACTCAGATTTCCCAGCGCATCCATATAGCTATTTACGAGTCCCTCAGCAGTAGCAGTGTCAATATTTAAGCCGTTGCGATTTGCAGCGGATTTAGTAAGTTCTTTGACTTGTTTCGCGGTGTACTTAATGATGTCATTGCGATCGGTACCGATACGCAGCTGTGCTTCCATCACTGCTTGAGCATTGATAAGATCTCCATACCCAGTATTACTGGTGCGAGCAACGTGATTTACTCCTTCGAGGATAGCAGTACGTAACGCACTTAGCTGTTCATTTTCTTTACCTTCGGTATAACGCACGAAGTTTTGAGCGATCTTGGTGGCACGTGTTGCCGTGACATCAGTCAATCTCAATCTCGCTTTGGCTTCAGCTACTCTGATCGTCAGTTGCTTCAACTCCTCTGGTCTGAGAGCTCGCTCTTTAGATTGAGTCACTAGTACATTGATATTATTAGCGAGATCATCTGCAGCTTTCCAATCAACAAACACCTTTTCAAAATCGAGTCGTCGTTTGGCATCTGCTCCCGAAATTCTACCAAAAGCAGCTTCACGTGATACCTGCACGAAATCTCGCAAATAACGCCCTTTCCAACCAATGATACTACCATTTGCACTAGTAGCTAGTCCTCCTTCGACCACGCCATTCGTAATACCCACCGCTGCTGCTGCTGTTAGCGGATTCATCGTGAACCATTTGACTACTGGTGAAACCATCCGTCCTGGTACATTCAAAGCTGAACCAATCACACCACCACCGATGTATGCAGCTGTAAATCCAGCAGCATCTTTGACAGCATCCTTTAGATTGACTGCAAAACGTAAACGAGATTGTATTTCTGCAGTTGCACTACGAGTGATATGTCTTTCTTTGATACGACGCATCAGTTTACGTTCATACCAGCCAGCTCCTGTTTCACCACGTGCACCACCCCACTCACCTTTACCGAAATAAATATTCATCTCCATGCTATCAAACCCGGCTGCATATTGATCTGCCCAATGCAGCTTCACTTCTTCAGCGACTTTGGTGACGTTGGTTGCCATCTCGAGGATATTAAGTTGTTTTCTGATATCTTGATCGACGATATCGCTATTCTGTAAAGTCGTCAGCATATAAGTATTTATAGTGCTGAGTAAGGCTTCGCGAGTGGCTATCTGACCGGTGGCATACTGTCTGATGATATCCCGGACTCGCTGTTGTACTTCATTGCGAGCGTCTTCATCTGGTATTACATCCTCAAGTTTGAAACGTTCTTCACCGAGTTCTTTGGAAAATAGTTGTGCATTTTGTTCTTCGAAACTCAGATCATCAGTATGAGCTGCGAATTTTTCGGCGAGCAGAGTTTGCTCTTCCATCGTGCTTTCAGCGACATTAGTCTTGAAAAAGTCTGCATTCTGAGATTGCAACCACTCACGAGCCATATGCATATCTCCACTTTGGCCGATACCTGTAAGTCCAGTTGCAGTATCTGTCAAATTCAAGATAAATCTATGGAATGGATTCTTCGTTTTACGCAAATTTTTTCCTCCCTCAATTGCCTTATCAAGTAAACTCAGCTGCACATCGACTGGTATCGTTTCATTCAGTCCAAGTTTATTATGTACTACTCGCACCACATCAGTTACGAAACGATTATGTTGATGTTTAAAGGCATTATTAAATAGTTGTTTTTGCCATACTTTCTTGAAAAAAGCGCTCGCAGGACGAACAGTCTTTGATTCTAATTTTTCTCGCCAGTTACGAGGAGGGGGCTCTTTAGTCATATCTAGCGCAAATGAGTGATCTGCGAGCTCTTCGGTTTGTTGTACATAATGATTGGGGGTCGAGACGATAGCAATATCAAGCGATGTCAATGCAGGACGCGTCTGAGTCTGGGGTTGAGTTTGTGTTACTGCTTGTGTCTGTTCTCTTGGTCGCACTTCTATTGGTGGCGCAACTATTACTTCTTCTACTTCAGCAGCAGGTTCTGTTTCGGCTTGTGGATGTGGCTCTGGCGTTGATGTCGGTGCGGGATCACGACTTGGAGTATCAGTAGGTTCAGGTTCTGATGTGGCTGGAGTGGTCGGCGTAGGCTCTGTGGCTGGTGCAGCTGGGGTTGGTGTTACAGCTGGTACTGCAGGTCGTGCAGTCTCGACGATATACTTGAGTGCTGCAGCTTCAGACTGGATAAACTGTTGCTCGTAGATCATGCCGAGATCTGCTTCTTGCATCACTTCGCGATTGAGATACAGCGGATCTTTGATCAGTCGAAGATACATTTCCATGCCTTTGAGTGCACGATCATTGAGATCAGTACCACGGAGCTCACCTAATAGTTGTTTTGCTTCATCCGTTGTATGTCGTTTTGTGCCTGCTCGAGCGGTATCCAGATTTCCAGCTACCGTAAGTACTCTATCTCTTACTGATTCATATCCAACAGGCATCATCGTAAGCGTGCCTTTTAGTCCAACCGAAGCATACACTCTTTCATACAGATGTCTTTTAGCTCGATTGTAAGCTTGACGAGCTTTTAAACGATCAGGGCTTTTTTGATCAGCTGCCTTGATAGTTTCACCCAAGCGGTCTAGTAATTGTTGAAATGTTTCACCTTCTTGGACTGTAAATCCATATTTAGCAAGTGCAGCATCGAGCAACGCTCGATTCTCAGTATCAATATCGACAGATCCTGCAGCTTCAATGAGTAAATCTGCTGCTAAGACATCTTTCATTGCTTCAGGATTTTTTTTGCCATTATTGCCTTCAATGAGTGCCATCCAATCACCTTCTTCTTGTGTAAATCCACCTTGATGAGCGACTTCTGAGCGGACATCGAGTGATGGTTCCGCCTGCATCGTAGCTCGCAATCCTGCAATAGCTGGATTTGCGATCATCTTCGGTGGTGGCGCGAGCGCTTCACGACCCATGATCTCAAGTGACATGATCTGTGATGGTGTGACATTGCCAAGCAATGCACTCATCGGATCTTGGACAGTATCGATGACTTGTCGCAGCGGATCATCGACATAATCGCCCTGCCATTTCAATCGATCACGGATCATACTGTACACTCGGTCTTGATGTTGTGCTTCAGTTTCACCTGTTCTTTGAGTCATTTCTGGGATAGCTCTCGCAGCTTGCACGACCTGAGTCGCCCATTTTTTGTGAGCTTCATAGATCGAAGGTACGACCACTGTATATGTCTCTGGTCCTGTTGCTATCACTTGAGCTACTGAAGTTGCAGTGCCAGGTTCAAGTCCAGCTTTTTTCAGTCCGGCTAAACTCACACCTTGAGCTACACGAGTTTGTTTCATAAACTTTCGCGCGTCCACTGCTTTATCTTTGTTATCGACATACATCGGGATTTTATGTTTCGAGATGTCATCGATCCGCTCAGCTGCAGGAGGTGTAGGAGGTGGAGTTTCACTTGATCCAGGCGTTGGTGGCGGTGGAGTTACTTCTGCAGTGGCTGTTGCAGTTGTTGCTTCAGATCTTGATGCTGGAGTTCGTGCAGGTTCGGGTGTTGAAGATGTTGCTCGTTTTGGAGCATCGGGCCTCGCTGGTTCTGGTGATGGTGTAGATTGTGCTACTGGGAACTCAATTGCCGCCACAGTAACTGGCGGAATCTTTTCTTTACCCGGCATTTCAGCAGCATAACTAATCGGCCAATCAGTACCGAAGTTATGTCCACCAGTCTCTACTTTCACATTTACTTTTTTGTTTTTATCATCGAGCTCAAGTGCAACCACGTCGCCAACTGCAGTATCTGTACCAAAGACATATTTACCGACTCTCGTAGCACCCACAGCTTCAGTATGACCAATCATGATCCCTTTGATACTAGCGCCTTTTTTACGAGCTTGAGCTTGTAGTTGCTGCATTGCTTTCTCCGCAGCTGTGTCATCGCTCATCACATCGAAGAAAGGCTTACGCATCCAAGCAGGAGACATTGCATCTTGCCTACCAGTTGCCAGCAAATGTACTGTTCTTATTTCATTTTCTAATCCATCACCTTTTCCTGTAGTTAAGGCTTCACCTATCTTGCGTAAGGATTTTTCTATATCGTCAAAAGCGTCTAGGCCTGTTTTATCTGCAAAACCTGACCAAGTTACACCTTCGCCATTGCTTCCTTTTTTCTGAGGAGGTATAAGACTTCCGTCTTTATCGACAGGCACACCAGCATGTACTATCAATGCTTCGTTGGCAATCATATACATCTTGCCTTTTTTGAAGAGTACAGAAATAAAGTTCCTTAATGGTTCGTTGTTATTTATACGACTTCTTAGTACTTGGAATTTATCATCAGGAATACTTTCAGATGATTGTTCCCACAGATCATCAATCTTGATACCACAGGCTAATAAGGTATCTCTCCCATTATTTTCATTACTAAGCCATGCTCTCATCGCATCATTGTTTCCGATAAATCCAGCCATAGCCAATAACTCATGATTCCCTAAAACAAGATTTGCTTTATCAGTTGCAAGTAGCTTCGTCCAGACATCAATACTTTGACGTATATTTACATTCTTTGCAGCATTATATTTGGCTTCGGTATAGCCATGTTCTTTATTTTTCTCTCTGCCAGTGGTAAGCTCCTGCTGAAACTCAGATTGCTTGGGAAAATTAGATCTATCAAGCCCTTTACTTGCGAGATACTTCGTAAATTCAGTATATATTTGCTCGTCTAAAGAAAATCTTGTAGTAATTTCTGCGAATTTGACTGCAAATTCCTTATATTGATCAGTATATTTTCCATTCACTTTTTCAGGAATAACTGTCTCTATTTGATTTCTAAACTTTTGATACATACCATTAGCCAAATAAACTCCTGGATGACGGGTCTCCATGATATTTTTTGGCGTGTCAATAATATCTCCGATACTTACTACATTTTCACTCTCAGGTGTTACACCATAAAAAGCTGGATCAAGACCATGCGTATCTGGCACAATACGTACCTTGGGAGCATACAAAACGTGCTCTTTGTCTTCATTTGTGAGAGCTGCTTCTTTACTACTTACCGCTTTCACAATATCTGCAGTACTTCCTTTACGTTGAGCTAGAGATAATGTATCAATTCTTTCTTTTGTGCTATAAGGCCCTACTATTACTTTTCCTTGGACGCCTTTATTATTTTTACTGATAATAGGTTCAAACGCTTGTTTACTATCTCCCAATCTCGTCGAAACACGAGGCGCTATGTAGGCTGTTTTACCCTCATCATCAATTCGGATAAACTCACTATCAACGGTATTAAACATGTGTGTTTCACCATCATTTTTGGTGACTATGAAACCCATAGCCGCAATATCATCTTTCCAGTTAGTATTTTCAGCTTTACGTTTTGCATTAAATGCTTTTACACCTTCATGCGCTCGAGTCAATGCTTGTTTAAGGAGATCCTCAGTAGAAGTAGTGGCTGGAGCATGCGCGAGATAATCAAGCATCAACACAGTCGCAATTGAGCTCGAGTCATTACTTCTGCCTGTGGAATGCAAAGCAACACTCGAAATACCCAGTTCTGTACACTTCTTTTTTAATGTGTCAGGCAGCTGAGCGAGATCTTCTTTAGAAAATTTAATTGGTTTTCCTGCTTCATCTTGTAGATCTAGATTGTTAATTTTATTTGCTAGCAGTACATTTTTGCGATCGGCTGTCGCTCGTTCAGTAGCACCTTTAAGATAAGGATCACTTAGCTCCAATTGAGCTTTTTGAGCTGTATCGGAAGTAATTGCGAAGACTGTGTTTTTAGAAAGTGCTAGTCCACCATCTGCTCTCGGCGCTGGCTCAGCCACACCAATAGCCACTTGAGGAGGTCTCAATACTTCAGGAGCCTGTGTTTGTTCAACAGGTTTTGGTGGTTGCTGTACTGACCTTAATTCTGTCATGGATTATCTCTTTATATTACTTGTTTTTTTATATGAAAATCAACACATTTTTTACTATATTTTTCGTCAATATTCGGTTGACATAGGACTATGAGTTGTGCTTCAATGATCTATACAGATTATTTATCAAAATGACTGAAACACCCCAATCACATGAAATACAACCTTCATCGATAGAAGGCTTAAAATCCTCTATCAACCTCATCGCCAAACCTGACTTCTCCGCTACCCCTGGTCTCCGACCACAGGAGCTTGTCGATGTCAAAGTGACAACAGAAGATTTACGAAATCAATTGATGCCAAATGATCAAAGCATCAAAGTCATCGATGCTGTACGGCTAGAATTGACAAACTTACTCCCATCTCAAGTAGCCGAAAAACATAAAGAGATGATCGAAAAAGCTACGAAAACAACTGATGGCAACAAAACAGTTGAGCTCACCCCACAACAAACAGTGACACTCGTCGAAGATCTCATCAAAGATATCCAAACTAACGGACTTGCTGACCTTGCAGTCAGCTCAGGTAAACTTGGACTTAATGCTGACCATGTCCTCAACATGATCCAGGTCATCGGTATTGATGCTGGGACGCAAGCTATAAAAGAACAAGTAAGCCGTGAAGTCAAACGCCGCAAGATCAAGATGCATGCTCGTGGTGTAGGTCGGATGTCGACTGGATTTCAGCGCGATAACCTGACGGATTCCCCCGCTCTCGAGCTTGATACCACTCGTGACTCAATCCGTAAAACTACTGAAAAGAAGCTTAAAAATGACAGTGGGACCGAACTTAGTGCAGCAGATCTCAAAAAACAAGTAATCAATAACTTAAAATCTGGCAATCGCACTGCGGTTTCAGGTGCGATCAGACAGTTCAGCCAGGTAGTCGAACAAAATCCTACTGAAGTAACAGATGGTAAATATGTAGACTCACCGACGAACCGTATGCGTCGACTAGTGCAACGCAAACTGAGAGATACGAGTTTGGGGCTCAGCGATGATACTCGAGCCGACTTACAAGCACATCTCCAAGCCCTCAAATCACCTGATCCACAAGTCGCACAAACTGCTTTTAACGAGTCCTCAGCACTGCTTTTCGACTTCAAATCTACTGAAGAAAAGCTCTTAAGCACAGATGCTAAAGTCAAGCAAGAAGCTGTCACAGAGCTCTTCGCTGATCTAGAGGAATGGAGTCAGGTCGTCTTCGGTACTGAAGCGCTAGCTCGTACTAAAGAGGTCGATCTGAGAGTCGGAGTCGCTTTGCAAGATGTTTTGCTTCCTCCGGCTGAAAGAATGAAGCTTGTAAAACTTGAACAAAAAGTGAAAGATGGCATGAAAAGAAGCGGTAACGCGGTTAGTACTGATGGCGATACTCAAGCTATTTTAGGCAAGCTCGCCTTTTATGATGATGAGCATCAACAAGATGTACAGCAACTTGAGCAACTGAAACAAGAACATCGTAAAGCAATGCTTGTCGCCTTCGATGTCAAAGACGGTGATCAATCAATTGTCGCCGCTGATCAAGTCAGCGATGAAACAAAAGCACTCGCAGATGCTATCAAAACAAGACGGTCTGAGCTGTCAGATAAATCTTTATCTGAAACGAATCATCAATCCGCCCTAGATATTCTTTCAACTAAACTCAGTTTCACTAGTAACGAATTTGCACTGCACCGTGTTCAAGCTTGTGCTTCCAGTATCACAGAGGTATTAAACTCAAAAAATAATGACGCAGAAAAAGAAAAACTTGTAACACAACATATTCAAGCATTATTACAAAGTGTAAATGTAGATCCCAACTTCGCTACTGATCAGGAAGTACGTGGCATCATGATGGATGTTGCCCGCACAGATCGTGTCATCAAAAGACTTGATAAATCAGATAAACCAGGAGCATCCAAAGATGCTTTTTCAGATACAGATCGTCTCAAACTCAACGGTACCACACTTGATATGGGTCTCAAAGGTATCGATTACCTTTATCGTCATGCTGAGACGACTGAAACAGAAGAAACTCTGACAGTGAAGAATGAAGTCCCTCAAGTAGTCGATGTACCGACTGAACTCCCCTCTTACGGCACGAAACAATCTGAAGATAATACATCAGATATAGCAGCTATCGATTTCTCTAAACCAACTGCTGAAGCACAGCAAGCAATGACCGAGGAAAATCAACGCCGTGAGCAAGACGAAATTGCAGCTCGTGACGAAGTAATGCGTAATATGCATGCCTCGCCGCCTGATGGTGAAATGCCAACGGGTGAACGCAAACAACTTTTGACTCCAGTAGCTGCAAGACTCGCTGAAGTGTTAAAAACATCTTATGCAGACGATGATAGTGAGAATAGACCATTTATGACCGCTTCTCGCTTACAAGAACGTATCGATAAACAGATAGCTGAAGCAAAAGACACGAAACCAGCTAAACTTGATTCATTTGATATTATCGATATACCGGCTGGAGGTCGCTTAGATACGATTGCAATGCATGAGGAACGAATCGAAGAACGTAACGAAAAATATGATCTTGAATCAATTAATAAGGATAAGGTCGATAATGATAAGATCGAAGCCCATGAACTCAAAGACTACTTCGTCAAATATGCTCAAGCTATCCAAAACAACGAAGAACCTCCTACTCTACCAGCGAAACTGACCGAGTTGTTTCAACGTGAACAAACAAACACTGTAGATCAAGATTTAATTGAACAGTTTCAAGAACGATTTATCAAAAAAGCTGGTGTATCACTTCAAAAAGATGCGGTATTCGCAGATGCTCGCTTCGTCGAACAATTCAACAAAATATACCCTGTTTATGAAGCCATGAAAGATGTCCACGAATCTGAGGCTGGTATCCGTAACATGCAAAAAGATTTGGCACGACTCAAGGAAGTCATTGGTGAGGATAAATATACTGAATATCTTAGATGGAGACAATCTGTCAAAAATTCTGACATTTCTCCTCCACCTGTCGTAGAAGCTGCTCCACCAGCCCCAACCGTAGTTGAAGCATCTAGTGAATCTGCGCCAGAACCAATACCTGATCAAGCAGAACCTGCATCTGAAGCTGATCAGCAAACAGCTCTTGCAGGTGTAATCGAAGCAATTGAAGGAAATGGCGATTCACATAAAACATTAACCGATATAGCTGGTGTGCCAGCTGAAACATCTCTTGCCGAACCTACTGAAGCTGCACAACTAGCTGCAGCAGAAGCTAATCTTGATGCTGCTGTGAGAGATGCTCAAACGGCACCCCCACGTCGTATTTTTAAACCTACTGATACGGAATCAGATATTAAAAAATCTGAAATAATTCAATCTGGACCTGATATCAGAGATCCACAGGTACGAGCTGCAGTACTAAAAAAACTTATTGAATTAGAAAATGCTGAGCTAGATAAAGGAAATGCTAGCTCTGAAATATTTACTAAATCAATGTTTGCAAGATCAGACCTTACACAATGGGATGGCACAGGTGATATTCCATCCATTCGTCGATTATATGAGTTAGGTCTTGCTGATGAAAATGGCAATATCACTGCTGAGTTGGATTTTGATAGTGAACCAACTGAAACTGATCCTGTTGTCCTCGCTGAAAAAGCTTTAGATGCTGCTCATAAAAATGTTGACGGGTTAATACGAAGAAACGCTGATCCTGCTGATGTCGAGAAAGCAACTCAAGATATGGTAGCTGCTCAAGCAGCTTTAGATAAGGAAAAAGCTGAAGCAAAAGAAGATGAGTCCGATGGTCGAACTGCTGAGATCTTAGATACATCTGGTGATTGGCACGACAACTTACCTGCTGCAATGAAAGCAGCTCAAGCAGATGCTTCCTCTACTGTCGAACCATCAGGAAATCCTGTAGCAGCTGATTTGGCCACACTTGAAGATATCCGACAAAGAAATGAAATTGAACCTCCTCGAGTAACCTCACCAGCTGAAGATCTAGCTACACTGCAAGAGATAGCAGCAAGAGGCAACAATAGTACTACTACGACAGAACCCGTGGCGGAAACCTCACAAGCTGAAGCCAGTATCGCTCCTCCACCACCAGAAACTTCAGAACCTCCACATGTTGAAGCTGTTGCAGCCGAATTACCAGCAGGCACACCGACTGAGCGTGCTGCAGTTTATCTCAAATCATTACCACGTACGATACTAATCGAACAACTTGATGACATTTTGAATAATCGATCCACTCAACAAATCGGATATGCACTTCAGACATGGGTAAACTCAAATTTCGAAGGTACCTTTCCAATAACTGACGCCGGAGTACAAACATTAGTTGATGCTGGCTTATTACCAAATATAGTCATCTCCGAAACTAATACAGAAGCATCAGTTCAGTCTGAAGAAGCTGCGCCAGCAGTAACTGAAACTGCTGCAGGGTTGGCAAGGCTTAAGGATATACTTGAAAAAAATGGTATTGATACTAGAGAACCAACTATTGAAGAACGTTTAGCGTCTCTTAAGAAAATAGTCGACAGCTATCCTAAGTCTGACGATACAGTTAATGAAGCTCCTCCTGTTGTTGATGAAGTTGCTTCAAGCTTTGATACGGTAACGCCTACAGAAACTGAAGCAACACCAGAAATCGCACGCTTATCTGATACCGCCATGCAAGAGTTAAGAGATAAAGTTACATTCTTCAAGGAAGTGAATAAAGTCCCTGAAGAATTGACAGATGAAGTGAGAGCATATATTGAAGCTAGCGTCGACGAATATACTGGTTACTTAGATAAATATAATAACTTAACTACAGATTTCCAAAGTTCTCTTCTAGATAGAATTACCACTAATATCACGGCCCATGAAGCTCTTCGTCATAAACTGCAAATTGCTGATAACGCTAATATCAGGACGACAATTGAAGCAAGATTACAAAATCTTTCACCAAATGACAGAATTGTTTTTGCACAAATACTGACGTATGACCGAGAAATTTCTAATCTGTCTTTAACTAAGTTTCCTATTGATACTGAGTTAGTTGGCCAAGCTTATAACACGAAAGACCCTACACAAAAAGAAGAGTTAGCTCAATTAAACCAAGAACTTGATAATGCGTTAGAAACTATGGAAGCAGCATCATATGCTCTTTTTGAAAAATATGCTGCATTAGCAGATACTCATGCAGAAGCCAATTCCCCAGTTACAATTGATGCTGACACTCCTGCACAAACAGAAAATCCAGCTATACGCACTCTAGAGCAAGATCAAGAGTTAGTAACAAATTATTTAGATGGGATTAAGACTGTTGATGAACTGAGAGAAACACCACTTTACAAAAAAATGGTTACCTTTGTAAACGATCCTGATGAGCAAGCTTTCCAGGCAGTAAATAAGATTCGAAAAAGACTTAAAGCTAAATTGGAAAAAAACGCCCCAGCACTCACTCCTGATGAAATTGAAGTATTACGTACATATAAGTTAACTGATGTAGTTGCCGAAACTGTTGCTGCTCTTCCACCTGCCATTGATACGACCGCTCCTGCTGAAGCATCATCAGTAGCTGCACCAGAGTCAGTACCTCTCGAAGGTAATCCCTTAGTCACCGCAGCGCAGGAATATTTTGCTCAAGGTACACCAGCCAAAGCCGATATATTACTGAGTAATTTGACTAATCGTTATCCAAGATCTGCTGAAGACCGCAATACAGATTTTGCCAAAATGGTCGATACTATCGGAAGGAAAATTACCACATGGAAAAATACTGGATATCAAGATAATGTACCGTTAACAAGTGCTGAGATTGAATTTTTAACCCAAGAAAAGATGTTACCTTCTCTTGACAGTTATCTAGATAATGCTGATCAATCAGCAGAAAGCCCTACACCTGATGCAAACTATCAATTCATTCCGGCACCCGCAGTTAACTCTCCACAAGCGACCATTCCGGCACAAAATACTGCTGGAAATGATACAGCTGCATTTGTTGATCTGAGTACTGGTGAATTACCGAGAGTATCTCGACCAATGACATTAGGTACTAGTCGACTTGGACCAGATACAGTACTTCCAGCTGATCCAAATGGACAACCAGAAGTACAAACTACAGAAACTTCGGTAACTAGATCACCTATGCAAGCAGTCATTAGAGATTTAAATGCTGACCAATCGATTGGTTCTGCTCCTGAAGATCTTGATCATAGAGCCAACTCCCTCCCACCATTCCTCGCTCAAAGAGCACCTCGTCGAGACGCTCGAGGAGCCGTCAATGCGATCGTATCTGGCGCTCGAGATGCTCGTAATACAAACAGTCTCTTACAAGAAGCTGCACCCGAAGTACAAGATACTGCTGTACAACAAGCTGCGACTGATGTTGTACCACCACCTCAAGCACCGGCATGGATAGGAAATTTGCGTAATGCGACCGAAGCATCTTTCCCACCTGTAGCTGAAGCTACTGCTACAGTTAGGGCTGAACCACCACGTGTTGAACCTCGAACAGAACAGCCTACTCTAGATTATAGAAACGCAATTAGAACTCATGGCTCAAATCAGTTAAGGAATTTGATATCTACAATGGGTAAAGCTGGAAAATCTGATGCTGAAGTACGAGCAGTGGGTAGTCAGCTGGTAAATCAAATCGCACAAATATTACAAGAACGCAACGTGCCAGAAGCTGAAATGGCAACTGAAATACAAAAATTACTGGATTCCTTACTTATCGAACCAAGTCGTTTAGAAAGCATCCTTAGACCACAAGTTCCACCAGCAGTTGTAACACAAGAAGTTACAACAGGTAGACTTTGGTGGAAAAAAACTGAGCCTAAAGAGATCACAAATCCTGACCCCGAATATAATACCTACTTGATGAGCATCGACGGATATCGAAAACCTGGAGTACTGAAAGACTTAATCACAGAACTTGCAAATAATGATCCAGATGAAGAAAAACGTATCAGTAATCAACTGTATGCCCTTTCACATGCACCGAATGGTTCTGACGACGCGAAGAATGCAGCAAGACATGTTGATAATCTTATATTTTTAGCAAAACAAAATAGAGTACCAACGAGTGATCAAGCAGTTGCTCAAATTCGTGACTATTTACGTCTGATAAAAACTATCGAAACTGCTGGCACTAATCCTCAATAAAATCAGATCCGTATAGGCTTACGCAGCTTGATTCTGCTATACTTTTCAGATATATGACAGAGACTAGACCAGTGCTTACTCGACCAGATTTTACTGGATCTGAAGAGCAGCTCAGCGCTCTCCCAAACTCCCTTCAATGTCGCCTACTTCTCCGCCATCAACAAGGTCGTAGTATTTATGACACAAGTCGAGATATCACTCCTGCGCCAGAGATTATAGAAAATGCTTTAGTACCTGGCGAAATTGACGCACTCTGTCTAGATATTCGTAGTATTTCCCAGGTAGAAAGTACCACCTACTGGCAGAATCAACAGCTTCAACAAGCTGGTGAGACGACTACACCAGTAGCCGCAGAGCTCCGTCGCAGACAGATGACTAAATGGGGCGAAAATCTCATACAAAATGCCAGTAAGCCCGACACTGAAGGACGACTTAATCTCTTAAAAAAATTATTACCACCAACAGTAGTCGAAAGCAATGATGCAGGTGCTATCGCAGATCAACTATACAAAACATATAAATATGATGATTCGACGCAAGAACTTAAAAGCCCGAAAGCATTTGTAGATCAAGTCGTCGCATCATTTAATAATAGTTATGATCACTTTTCTAAACCAGGTACTACCTGGAAAGCAGATGTCACCTGGCTTGCGAGCCAGCTTTACGGTAAAGATATCGCAGCTAAACTTATTACAGAGATTATCGACGCACAAACTGAGCTCCGATTCATGGGTGGCATAATCGCCAAGCGCAACTTTAGTACAGCAATGGCAAATCCTCAACCACTTGCAGATGCAGATAAGCTACTTCTCGATAACGCTAAATATGTGCTCGAAAATAACCGTATGCCAGTAATCACGAGTCGTCGTCAAGTGAATGCTGCACCGACAACGACGAATGCACGACCTACCACTAATCCTCTACCCCGCGCACCACTTGTAGTACCATCAGGTGTATCTGATGATTCAGATGTGTTAGCAAGTATCCGTAATGACTTCGTAACTGCTGGTGATCCGACACAGCCACCTAGCGATGGGACTCCACCTATAGATTTATCAGATATTTCTGAACTCAATCCTACTATATTTGAAACTAAAGAATTTCCTTCAACCCAGGTGGAACTTATCGGTGAAGAAGAGAAATTCAAAATAGTAATCTCTCCTGACATCGTGAAAAAAGCTAATAATGATATGCTAAATCGCTCTTGGAGTAGTGGCAATTTTAAAGAAGAAGGTGGTGTTTTTATTGGAAAAAAATATAAAACAGCTGCTGGAGAGACTTGGACTGAAGTAGTAGATTATTTACCCGCTGATTCCACTAACAGTACGTCAGGTGAGCTTAATTTTACAGATGATAGTTGGGGAAACCTTAATACGACTGTAGACCGACTAAATAAACAAAATGGTACAGATTTTCTTATAGTCGGTTGGGCTCATACACATCCTGAAGGATGGCAAGGAATGATGAGTGGGCAGGATGACTTTATAAACCAAAACCTCTTCCCTATCGATGGACAGTTTGCCTATGTCTTCGGTGCTGGACAAGATAAGAATGCTCCTTTAAGCATTGATAAAACCATGACTGATACTCACGCTTTTTTTTCGAAAGATGGTTCCGGTAGTAACTACGGATTTTATTCTAAACAAAAAGGTATCTACATGCAAAAATCTACATATAATAGTTCCGAAACTCCTTTAAAAGTGACAGCACGAAGATCTAAAGCTTCAACAGGGCAAGTAGTAGAATCTACACCTTTGCCGCATGCACGAGCAGCAGATGCAACCGTATTTGATGATATCTTTGGTCCACGTCGAGATGAACCTACTCATAAAAAAGATAAACCACCAAAACGAGTCACAGCTACCAGCTTACTACCACCGCTACCTGTATCAGGCTTAGCTGTAAATGATGAAGCAACAACTACCGAACCTGATCCAGCTACTCAAGCTGATGCTGCTATCGAACCACCCACTCCAACTACCGATGAAATAACCATCGACAATCTATCAGCAGATATCAAAATCGATGCTGCACGCAAATTTATTGATAAATTTACACAACAATTTGAAGTCGACTTGCGCGCGAATGTAAATAAGAAAAACCTTCAGTCGCATGCACCAGAAATCACTTCATTAAGACAATCCATTGTAAATCGTTTACGTACTGAGGCTACTAGCGATGAAGGTATTACTGATAAATTACTTGAAGAGATCCTTCAAGCTGCTGCTTGGAATCCCGAGTGTCTACAATCATTGGGTACCCAATTTGATAAGCAACTTCCAGTAACTCTCTTTAAACGAGGATCTGGTGCTCTTGATCCTCAGACAACAACTTCACATGATCTCGTAACTAGCTTTAAAGCTGCTTTAACTGAATCATTTAAAAAAAAATACGAAGATACAATTAAAGTCGTTTCAAACTTACTAACTGGCGATACTCTGATACAACCATATCGGGATAGAATACTTGAGTTAGATCAAAAACTGGTCACTATTGAAGCAGAAATTGATGCAAATGCAGTTCCACCTTTTAATGAATATAATTCACGATCCAGTAGAGTGATAGGTGCTATTGGTGAAGTCAGAAACGCAGTTGACTCAACTCAAGATGCACTAAAACGACGTGGCGGATATATCTCGATGTGGATCGAAGAGCTACCACTTGGTATAAGAATTTCACCCAGATCCGAACCACTACCAACACCAATACCTGCTGAGCAAACTAGAGTCGTAGACACTAAACAAGCTGAAAAAGATGGCCGGTACTTTGCAGATTCCCTCACTACAGCTATAGTGACTGCCAAGCTCCCTTATGACTCTAATCACGGATTTCAAAATAAACAATCAATCGATTCTCAGCTTCATGCAAGCAAAGAAACTACAAACTATTTACAAACTACAGATAATCTTGTTTCCAAGATGCAAGACTTAGTAGATTTAAGATCTTCTGATTTATTTGCAAGTAGAGATGCTTTAAAACGTCACCATTTACTTATAACTCTTTCACAAGATCCTGCAGAGCTAAAAAAATATAGCGCAAACCTCACTCTACCACCTGCTGGACACACTGCTTTGAGTTATGTAATGTGGAATCAACACGAGGGTGATATGGTACGCAAAGGTGCACCTTTTACATATAGCTTTATCCTCCCTGACAAACAAGCACGAGAGCTGACAGAACAAGCAGCGTCAAACCCTCATTTTGATGAAATAATAGCTGCAATGATGAAAAATACCCATGGAGATTTATATGAAAAATCTAAAGCAAGTATCTGGCCACATACTGCTACAGCTGTTTTACGTATGACCGCTGACAATAGACTCGTCGAAGTCACAGGCTATCAATCTGAAAATACTCACGTTGCTAATTCATTAGTAGATATTGCCAGAAAAGAAGCCACTTCACCAAGTGATGTTAATAAAACAGAAGCCACAACTCTCATCCAAAACGTAAAACAAGCACTAGATAGTACTAATACATCCTTGGCAGAACGTACAGCTATCGTTGACAAACTAATGGAAGTATTTTCAACTAACGCAACAAGTTCTGGTAACTTAAGAGATTTAAATAATCTGAAAGATGAACTTTCCACAACTTTGATTTATCTTACCCCGAGTGCCTTAGTGTCTACATTTAAAACTAATCCAGAGTTACTCAGAAGAGTAGTCCAATCACGTGTTGGTTTACTTTTTGTTCGACGCATGATCAATGATCCACTGCTGCGTACAAGAAATGCTGATACAGTACCTCTGTATAATGCTATCACCAGCGACTTTGTTACCTTTGACAAGATTCTGCATGAACTAAGATTAGAGACTCATGTACCTCAAGGGGTCGACACAAGTTCTATGAACCCGGATGATTTTGATCGCTTATTAAAAGCAGATGAGTTACAGAAGACCTTTAAACAACTCCGTGAATACCGTGTTATCAAAGCTACTGAAACTATCTTTGCAAATACAGGTTTAAGACCAGAGCAAAGAAACAAACTTTATAAGCAATTAATTCTAGCCGCACCCAATGAACTTAATGTCATCAGAAAAATAAGTACAGGGAAAGATAATGTTGAAATGGACTTACCTCTCACCACGGAAATTGTTTATAGCATTGCTGAAAAACCATCTATGCTAAAAGAAATAATTGAGACTAAACCTACTATAACACTAGATAAAGTCAAATATGCGAAAGGAACTGCAAAAGCACGTGGCACAATTGATAGATTCAGACTAAAAGGTGAAGATCCTATGAGTCCTGAGCTAACTGACCGTAATTATCGTGTTAACTTTGCCATGTTTGAGCAAATGAAAGCAGACAAACTGTTACCGTTTACCAATGCAGAGTTGTTAGAACTTACCCATGCTGCAGTTATCTTATCAAAACGTGATCCAAGGCTTTATGACAGATTATTTGGCTCAGATAATCTCACAACAACCGCAGCTATACGCGCACTCACTGCCATTTTGATTCTCAAATAACCTTACATCGTCGGCTTCTATTGAGTACACTTTAGTATGCGTGAAAGTGCATTTGGTGAACTCGTATCACAAGACATTCAAGAACCAGCAAAAACAGAAGTAAAACCCAATCCTTACTTCATTTCTCGCATGTCTCTCCTACCCAAAGATTGGGAAAAACGAGAAGCACTCAAAAATGTGATGTTTGGTGCTGCCACCCTGGTAGCAAGTGGTGGCATGGCCGCTATCACTGCAGAGCGTACGTTCCCTGGGTTGATTCCACAGTTCTTCGATCAATTAAAGACATCTTTGGATACCACAAATCTTCGTACGACTGCTGAAACCGAGTTTCAAGATTACGGAAATGAGTTTTTCGATACCTTGGGAGCTCAGATGTACTCTGAGATCAAAACAGAAAACCCTCAAGCCTTACAAGAAATACCTTATGCTCCGCTACAAATAAAAGAGCTGCAACGCGCAGATCGTAAAGCGTATCCATCTCCCCCACCCGATGAAGTCAGACATTATCTCACTCCTACTGGGCATGCAGATATAGCAGAGGGCATTGTCGATATGTATTTACTGGGTAAAATCAACTTTGCAGGGCAAAATGAAAACATACCATTAACTACTGGTCAGATACAAGCTCAGGCAGATAAACTCGTGGCCCAAATTCAAACTCAGCTTGAGCTGACATTGCTGCGTACACGTCACGAAAAGCATAAGTCGCCCACTAAAATTAGCACCTTAAATAAAGCTAAATACCATGAACAAAATCCTCAAGCCACTGATCACCATGTCAGTCAAGCACTTCTTACTCGTGGTGATGTCATGCAAGAGATCGCGGACTTCATGATCGCACATGAGGCCGCACTTCCTGGTATGACTATTAACTCAGCTAAACTGCAAGAGAACATCAGCGATGAGATCTCACCTGGTAAATATATCCAAACTCATGAATATCGTGATCAAGCACTTGAACATCTTCAAACTCGTCAAGCTTACAAAGATTTTGAAGCTTTGTTGCACGCAACCCAAGAAGATGAGTGCACGTTGAGTATCGAAACAGATCTTCCACCAGTACAAGATTTATTAGAGCAAACACCAATTGAGTTTCAGACATGGTTTGCACATCACTACCGAGATCAACACGGTTCTTTCAAACCTGGTGCTGAAAGCTTACTACGCAATGCAGTGAATTTATCACATAACGGTAAACTAAACTTGTTGAGTATCGGCACACACGTCATGCAACCATGGGAGTTCTTCGATCAAGTCTGTCTTGAGAAACCCACTGTTTTAGCTAAATCTAACCGTCTGCCTGCTTCACTTTTGACAGCTGCCGGATTAATACCAGGCGCAGCCGCGATTACTTCGCTTTTCCAAAAAGGACTCTCGGTCATGAAACACTGGGGCAGAAAAACTGATGTCACGGGTTACTCAAGGAGAAGATTCCTCCAAGGAAGTTTAGCTCTTGGCACGACATTAGTAGTGGGTCAAACTCTAGCACGTCCAGAAACAACCGCTGCCGCAGCAAGCATCTCGCGAGACTTTGCACAAAAATTTAGCCCAGAAGCACTTGCCAACTTCGATGTACAACTTGGACAACTCATGCGAGAAAATCCGTTAGCTTTATTACCTGGACCTATTTATCTCAAAGACACCAACAATACTCTGATCGAGCAAACCAATCTCACACAACGTGAAGATTGTGACTTTGATGCAGAGATTCCACGCGCACAACTTGAAACATTATTTTCATTACAAACTGGTGTCGAAGATAGTAACTTTTTCGATCACAATGGCTGTGATCCTCGTGGTCTCGCCCGTGCAGTCGACAATGTCCGTAAAGGCAAGATGGAAGGCGCATCGACAATCACGATGCAAGTAGTCGAGATGCTGTCTCTCAATCCTGATGAGCGTAAACAAACACTGCTAGACAAGAAACAAGCTGTCGAGTGGAAAGCTACGGAAATACTGCTTGCTTCTACCTGGGAAAAAGCACTGACAGAACAATTGGGTAGTAAGCGTGCCGCCAAAGAGCATATTCTCAAACTGTACTTAAACGCAGCTCCATACGGCAGCAATATCATCGGTATCAAAGCCGCAGCCAAAGAATACTTTGATAAAGAACTCAAAGATCTCAGTAAACAAGAAATGGTTTTCCTCGTCGGTTTGCCTCAAGGACCATCATTGTATGATCCACGAATTGATGAACATGCCTCATTTGAAAGATATAAATCTGTTCTTAATCTATTGATGTTAAAAAATCGCATTAGCTCACAAGAATATTTCAGATTCAAACCTCAACCAAAAGTTAAGCCACTGAACTTTGAGATACATGAGCCAACTGAACAAATAGATACAAAAAGTTTCCAGTTGTATGTATCGCAAACTGCTCGAGAAAATATTCCAGCTGATCGCCTTGCAGAAGGTTTAGATATTACGACTTCACTAGATCTGCGTTTACAAAAAAATGTCTTAAAAATATCTGATGAATTTTTCAAAAATAATACTACTGCACTTCATGCCAATCATGCTGATGTAATTATCAGAGATGCAGATACTGGTGAGATACTTGCTTTTACCGGAGATCCTACTCAAGAGCTCACAGCAGACGGATTTGCCAAATTTATCACAAGTACTCAAGCACTCATTCAAGGTACCCTCGAAGCAGATTCTCAGCTTGATATGACTGCCAATACCCTGGCTGATCTTGCACTACAATCACCTGATGCAAGAAATACAGCTTCTGTATCATGGAAATATGCTCTTAAAACTAAAGATAGATATCCTTGGATCAGACTTGCTCAGCACATAGGTACGACAGGATTTCTAGATATCGCCAAGCGTATTGGTTTGATCGATCGTTATGATGATATACAAGCCAGATCATGGACTACCTCCGCAGGTGACAATCTTAAAACGAATCTACTTCGCTTGGTAAACTCATACGGAGTAATCAGTAATAATGGAACACGCATAGAATCAAGCCCGATCAGTCGTATAGTCCAACACAATCATCTCGCGTATGAAGTCGATCGTACGCTCTCACAGCAAACAGTGATCGATCCACATGTTGCTCAAGTCATCACTAGTGCGACACATGATGCGGGTACCGATCTTTCTTTTATAGCTGACATCGTTACAGAAAAAAATCGTACTAGTAGCCTGTGGTCTGTCGGTACTGTAAAAACTGCTACTGGTCGTAGACTCAGTATTGGTACTGTGCTTCATTCATACGAAACAGATCATGAAGATAAAGTTGTCAAAGACCAGTATGGGAGACCTAAAAAATTAGCGTTGGCTTGGAGTGATACTGAACAGAAGAATAATCCTGCATATAAACTATTACAAGAGATCGCTTTACAGCTTAACTAAGCTCCGCCTGTTTCTGCTTCGAGACTATTCTTGATACTTTGCCAGATGAAAAGCAATGCAGCAATAGCTGAGCTTGCACCAGCAATTTTCATAAAAGCTTTCTTTTTCTCATCCATAGTCAGATCTTTGTTATAAAAATCGACTACATCTTTCATCATCGCTACAGCTTCCGGTTTCTTAGCAAGCTGCGGATCAATGCTGTTTAGCATACTTGTAACTTTTTCTGCTTTCTTTTTTACATCTTTTTCATTCTTGACCTCTGCCGAAAGTGCTTGCATTTTTTGATCAATTACACCCAATGGATTTTCTTGAACTTGATCTAGAGAGGCATCAGGATTGAGCTGAGTTGCGAGTTTTTCGACGGCATTTGCGATCGGTGTCCCATCAGCATTGACGAGATTAGCAGCTGCTTTTTGACTTTCAAGCTGAGTTGAAATAGCATTTAAACGAGTAATTTCAGCTATACATTGCTCGACTCTTGTTTGAGTGGCCGCTATATTATCAGCACTATCTGGTATTGCTTTTAGTTCTATGATATTTCTTTGATATTTAGCTACTTGTGCTCGCACTTCAGCCATTTCTAGCTTGATCTCAGCCAGACTGAAGTCGAAACCTAAGGCTTTAATCTGAGGATTTTCATTTTTACGATAGGCTTCAAGTTGTTTATTGAGACTGACATCAGCCTTTACTTCTGCTTTTTTATCTCCTTTTAATGCCTCTCGACGTACCTGTGCATGGCCAGCAACAAGTTCTAATGCATTTCTAGCATCAGCTCCAGGTTGTAGACCTTCAGCTGCTGTGGTGGCAATTACAGTATTCTCTTGTTGTTGATCAGGAGTTAATGTTCCTGAGGTTTCTGTCGTAGGAGGTGTGGCTGCCTCTGCCGTTACTGGTGTTTCAGTAGCTTGACCTTGTTTTGCTTGTATCCTATCTATCAGGTTACCTACTGGCGTAGCATTGGCACCAGCATCAGGTGTAGTAATGACCGGTTTTGTATCGACTGTTAGTCTAGCCGCTGCTCCACCAGCTTCAATAGTCATATTAGATACCTTTAAATAATAAAACTTTTTTCACGAGATCTTGTGCTTGGTCATACTCGCCTTTTAGGATAAGTGCAGAAACATTATTCACTGCGCGATGATGATACTTATCTTCATATGATGTCATCACGACGACCACCACAGGTGCAAGCTCAGAGTATTTATCATCGAGCTTCACGGCATTGATGTACAGTTGATCCATACTGAGATTTGGCTGAATCAGCTCAAGCGTGGCTTTCGCTATGTCCTGTAATTTTTCAGGTGGAGTTTCATTTGCCTCAGCGAGATTTTTGATCACTTTTAGGACCTCAGTTTCGATAAATTTACGAAACTCTTCTGTTTGTACGTATTCTTTGGCAAGATCAGCAGGACTGGGTGCGGGAGCTGTCATATACTATAACACTACTGATAAATGAACTGAAAAGCAAGTCTGAAAGCTGCTACAATGAGCTCATGGATCAGTTTAGCGGTGAAAGACCTTTCTCACAAATAACATACATCCCTGAAGTCGCACTCGACAGACAAGCTGACTTCGAAAAAATAAACCCTGAAGCTATCACTCAGTTCTCTCCAGATGTAATGGCTGTTCTTTCATCGACTCAGTCTCTTGAGAATAAACTGGAACAACTGCAATCCCAAGGCAATAAAGAGACTATCACAGAACAGCTTATTTTTATCTTACGAAATGCTGATATGGCAGATCTCTACGCACATGAAAAACAAAATCCAGAACTAAATGATACTTATTTGTTAAAAGTAGCTCAACAATGGAAACAAGAACGCAAAAATTATCTGACTGCCAATCAAAATGAGATTCCAACTCAGATCAAAACTCTCGCAGACCAAGGAAATTATCGTCTCGCACTTACTCCTCCACGCTATGAAGACCTCGATCATGGATTTATCGAACCTACCTCATTTGAGACACTCAGATCCGCGGCACAAGCAAGTTTAGAGCTAAGTCAAGATAATCCTAAGCTACGCCACCAAGTGCTGATAGCTATCGATGAGACTATCAAAGCACAAGAAAAATGGTGGATTTTTGCTGCTGAAGGGCCTCGAAGTCCCATTGAGCCACTGACCTCTCATTTATTTGCCACCTTGGTAAAATTCGCTCCTACAGAATCTACAGACATCATCTTAGATTCATATTTCCGCAAATCTCAGCAAGATAGCATCATCGTGGAGTCATTACTCAATGGCACTATTGAATCAGCTATTGGACTAGAGATACGTTTAGATCCCGTCATTAATTATTACTTTGCCTGGGCTCACCAAGCAGACAAAGAACGATTGAAAGATTATTTAGGGATGAAAATGAAATCAAAAAATCAAGATCTGATAATGACAGATAATCTTATGATCAAAAAGCAACTCCATGATACTCATCTATCATTGAGTGCCGATCGCGAAATACATTATTTTGGTCATCAACTCAAGCTTGATGGTTTACCACCCCAAGCTACACAGATCTATGTACCTACTTTTGGCATCGCTATCGCTCAAGACACAGATGGCAATCCTCTCGAAACCTATTATATTGACCCACGTTCGTTTAAATCAGATGAATCAGTCCATCAGGTCACACCTGCAAATCCAACAGAAATACTATTTACGAATACACAAATAGATCCAAAACAATGGCAAGAGTTTCTCTTAGCGTTACCTGAGATTACAGCTAAAACAAGTAATCTCATTGGTGATAGACTCAGCCCTGCATCAGTCTCACTCAGAAACTACTATGATCTGTGGCAACATATAAAGGCACACCCTCAACTTGAAACAGAGATGTATGACTTTATAAAAATACATGGAATGTCAGGTATCTCTGTATTTTTAAACGGACCTCAAGAAAATATTTCCAGAATTATAGAGTTTAGTAAAATAAATCCTGATATTGCAGATGCCCTCATGCCAGAGTATGCCATGCTCGCAATCGACTCACTCACTTTTGCTTTTGATATAAAGCCAGATTTGCATGAGGCCGCTGCCCTACATGATATGCTCTTACAACGATCAAAAGCATTACTGATGGCCGCAGTCTCAATATCTGAAAAACGTGGTCAACTGTCTATAACTGAGCTAAAGTACTTAGCCATGGCTATCCAAGAGCAACGCTTTTTTTTGAATGCTTGTGCAAATCCAGATAAAACGATTGCAAAAAGATCTCGTATTCCGTACGCAGTCATCGAAGAGCTATTTACGTATGCAGATGTCAATCCTTATGTACAGTTAGCCTTCTCCGCAATTATGGAAAGTTGGCTCGAGACTGAGATGCGCAATCAACAAACAGCCGAATATGCGAATCGCGCAGACGAACTAAATGCATATTTTTATACAAACTATCGTGAAATGGTCAAAGATGCCGACAAGACCACCGGCGATACAGAGCTTGAACTCGCTCGTTACAAAAACCTTTTCAATCGTGATCTTGATACATTACGTGAAAAAGCAGATAAAGGCGAAGAAATAACTATTGGATTTGTCGGCATCGGAAACGGCAAACGCATCGAAGCGCCGCTCATCGAGCATATGAAGCAAGTATTACCCTCTGCCAAATTCCGTTTCGTCGGCGTCGACCAGATAGATCACGCAGATCGCATACAAGATATTGAGTTTAGACAAATGAACATGGCTGAATTAGGTGATAAAATGCCCGATACCTTTGATCAACTGTATATGATCTGGTCGCCTCTGATGGATGTCTTAGAGCTAAAAATGTTTATCAAATCGATCAAAAGCATCTCAACATCCCTCAAAGCTGATGGCAAAGTCATCATCGATGTCCATCTGCCATATGGCAAGCATAGTTATGTTGGCCAAGGGCTGATAGAGTCATATCAAGAAACCCATCCTAACGATGCACCACATATGTTAGAAAATTTTTATCCTCAACAAGATGGCACACTTTTACCAAAACATTTAGCAGCTTATGATATTCCTCAGATCCTTTGGGCTGCCTCACAATATGGATTAGCCCCGGTGAATTTACCCATTAGTGACTCACATGGTGAATCTATTGCTGGGTATATCGATATGTTAAAAAAAGACGATGATCTCGTAGTGAAACCGAATGACACAGCGAGCGCTGCTTGGCGAACTGGAAGTGGTATGAATCGTATTACTTATGTGTTTGAAAAACATCCCTATAAAACTCCCCTCATCCAAGCGGTAGCTGCAGATTAATCTTTTTTATCCCAACGAGCGTCAAAAGCAAGCTTGAAAATCGAACGCAGTGTTTGCGCAAAGGCTTTATTTTCAATCAGCAGCCCGATAAACTCACCTTTTTCAAACGATAACATAGCGACTTTATCTTCATACACATCGATCTCTGCAGGTAACGGATACTTTTTCTTATCGACTAAGATACACTTTCGATAAGACTTACGATCTACACCTTTGAGTTTACGTGATTGAGGCGAATCTGCAAAAAATGAGTATGCCCACAGTTTATTTTTGATCCGTTTCGGGATCAGTTTATCGACGATATAACTTGGTACTGCCTCATCTGAAGCCTCAAAATCCACAGCTCCCCAGACAATATCATCTTTGGGAGCATAGATATCTTCAAAAACTTCTTTAATCCCCTCTTCTCCTTCGAAATACTGTATGGTTGGCTTGCCGACTGCTAGCTTATATTGTGAGCTCAGATCTGGTAATAATTTCTGTAATCCCGCTGATAATACCTGTGCTTCTTCTACTTTTTGTTTCGTCACTCGCAACAGCTGTGATGGATGCTCAATCCTGAAATACGTTTTCTTATCTTTTGTTTGTGTAGTTATAAGTTGTAGTTTCTCTAAGCTTGCCAACGCTGCATAGACAATCCCTCTTTTGAGTTTGGTCTGGGTGATGATCGTAGCTGCCGGTGCTTCACCCAACTTGAGTAACAACATGTAAATATCTGTTTCTTTGTCTGTAAATCCGAGTGCACTAAGCAATGGCTCAAGTGATTTTTTGGATGTATTTGATTTCATATCTTTATGATATCTGCTGCTACAGCTCGTGTCAATTTAGGATTGACGAAATATTGCTTTTTTGAGCTTAAATTAATATATGTCAATATTAATATGACTATATTAAATAAATATGCGTATAAACTTGAGTACAAATTCATCTAAATATTTAATTAAATCTTATTTTGTTATTGTATATTTGACATTTTAAGCTAAATAAACTATACTATAGGTTATGTTAAATGCGTATTGATTACACACTTAACAGTTGTCTCCTATCCACTAGCTGGGTAGAGCGACAAGCACGTTCATAAACTGGGGAGTTGAATCCAAATCAGATCTTGAAAGGATCTCATCATGCAAAATCGCACACCAAGACGGATAACACAACGCCGAACATCTGGCCGCAGTGGAAAAACATTCCAATTGCAATCACGTGACTACGTGGGCATTGGAATTATTATTGTCATTGTTGTTTTTATCATCGGCCGCTGTACAGTCCGTCCGACTGAGGTTCAGGTTCCATTTGTCGTCCCGATCACGGTGATCGCGACAAATACACCAAAACCGACGCTGACGGCAACCGCAACAAGCACCGTCACACCCAAACCGACACGCACACCCACACTTACGCCCACGGTCACACCGTCAGCAACTAGTGTAGTTGTAACAACTGACACCTTCACCATTACTATTCCTGATTCAGAGATCCCAGATGATCTTATCGTCACTCTGGGCGATGATGAGGAAGAGTTACCGATGGAGGAACCAGTATTAGTCAATAACGACAGTCGATATTGGGTCAGATTTGATCGGTACAACTGGGTGCAAGGAGAGGCAATTGAGTTGGTGCGCTATGATATCGCGCCTGGCACGAGTATGGTCATCCCTACTCGCGGCAATCATGCGACATATGCACCACTTACCGCTGAACCGACGAAGATTCCAGAACTACGAGGTTAACCTCGTGGAGAGATGGGTCGCTCAACTCCCCTCTCTTCCTAAACAAGTAACAAGATTACTTCGTTAGGAAGAGAAATATATGATGTGCACCTTAAAAACCTACAGAAATGTAGGTAATGAGTAGGATCTATGAAACACTCACACTCGCTGTGAAATGTCGCATATTTTCATGCTCAAAACCTACTGCTATTAAGCTCAGTAGACGGCATCGAAGATATAAACCTATTATGTCTTGTATGTCGTTTGCTGATGCTTTTCGGGGAAAAACATAAGCGGATGACACACGTCAACCTAAAGTCACTCACTCTCAAGGAGTAACCAAACATGAACGCTGTATACAATTTTATCATCCAAAATCCCTGGCTTACCGCCCTCGTGATGGCTTTGGTCATCGGCATGATTTGTTATTTTGTTGCCGTGAAGCTCGTCCGTCCTGACGTTCTCAGCAAATATACGCTTTGGGAATGGCAGGAAGACAGATGGGAATGGCGCTTTGTCCGGATGAATGAGTCATTTCCCAAATGGCCCATGATTGGTCTTACACCAAAGTTCGTAGATGTTGACCAAAATGTCCGAGTCGTAGAACTTGAGCCTGGGAAGATCGAGCCTCAAGACTCTGATCATTACTATGGTGAGAGTTACGTCGTAACGACCCGTCCTTCTCATCAACCCTGGCGCTGGTGGTCCTGGCGTACATGGTCAGTAGTAATCGCCCAAATTGTGGTGATCACTGCTTTGCTGGTTTACCAGTTTGGTCCTAAGACTTTCGAGCAAAAACTCGTTGGTCCTATGCCAACCACCGTCCCTACCACACAAGCGACTTCGGTCGCAAATGCACCAGCTATTACAGCAACAGCTATACCAACGGTAACGTCGACACCGACTCCATTGCCTGTGGCTTCCGAGCCGCTCGTAATTGAATTAGACAAGGCATATCCGCAATCAACCTGGTGGCAACTAGCCGGACCGGATGTCCAAATGCCGGAAGGTTGGCAGATCCCGGTCTGGCTACAATCGCAAGATACCGCCGTTGCTTATCCTATGCCGCAAGGCATGGACGGGTATGTCGTTATTATTCGTACATCAGGTTATGGATTAACCGCTCAACGAACAGATGACAACCTTGAACCCATAGTGGGATCAAAGGTTGATCTCTTCGCACAGAGTGTTACGATCCGAGCTGATGAGCTCGTATGGGGTGTCGCTGTAGATGGTGATAATTGGTCAGTCAGCTCGAATCCCCAAGGGAACATCACTTTGCACGCGCAAGGTAAAGGACTCTTGGTAATTGAAGCAAATCAACCGACATGGTGGCAAATCTTACTCGTCGTAGGTGCGGGCATCGTTATCGGTGTCATACTCACGATTGGCTGGAATGTCGTTCGTAATCAATAGCAGTAGTACAGCACCTCGGATTCCCCGATCCGAGGTTGCTTTTCCTAAATTCAAAAATGATTTTGAGTTGAGGAAAGGTTACTTTTGCAACTTTTTGAGCTTATCCATGAGCTCTTCGATCTCATCTTCTTTACTTCGTAGTTCTTTAGCAGCTGTTGCCGGATCCACTACATTGACTGAGAGCCCTGTCCCGAGCTCAAATCCAGCACGATGGATGAAACGTGGAATGATACGCAGATACCAGTTTTCTTTAGGATGAATATAAAAATTGTAACCGAATTCATGTTTAGTAAGATTCTCACGTTTATGTACATCTTCTAAGCGTTTGAGTATTTTTTGATACAACTTAGCCAGATCTTGTATCTGCTCATCAGTGATATCGCCAAACAATCCTCCATCTGCTTTGGGTGCAATCCAGACCTCATATGGCCATTGTGAAAAATCAGGACAATAAATATTGAAGAACTCATGTTCCTCAACTAAGTTATTAAGCGGTTCACGCACAAGCGTATCGAGATTGATCTGAGCTGGGATGACGACAAGCTGTGAATGTGGATGTTTGACCGAGGCACCGGCGTGCTCACCGCGATTACAGAAGATTAGTACCTGGCCATTTTCTTTGTAGAAATTAAATCGTTGTTTATATGCTTGAAATACTTTCGCGATGTGCTCAAGTGGCAGTTCATGCAAATCTTTCGTATCATCGGGTGCATGGATGATCACTTCATGTTGATCTGTAATGGGATATTTATTGGGTATCACTCGCACTTCCCAGCCTGATTTATCTGCCTCACCTTCACCAATACGATATGTTTCATTGGGAGTCAGTGCCTCGTTACCAGCACAAAAAGGACACAAGTCACAACGCTCATCACTTTTGATAGTCTGATCGGGTCGAGCTGTACGGTGAGATGCGATGATTACCCAGCGTGCAGAGCTTGCATCTGGTACAAATTTAGACATACCTTAGCATACCAATTTATTGGGTTACTTTTCAAAGGCTGGTTTCCTAATCGCTCGCGACTAAGCTATAATAGCAAGTATGAAATATGTTTTTGTGGGCTTAGGTAATCCTGGCGACAAGTATCAACAAACTCGACATAATGTCGGTTTTCTTTTTGTGGATTATTTCGCATCAGCTTTGATAAACAGCTCTAAAGATGCTCCATATCACTCGCCTTTTTTCAAACATGACTCATATGTAAATGCAGAGATACTTAAACATAAAACGCTCACCAATGAATATATCTTTGTTAAGCCTCAAACATTCATGAATCTCTCTGGTGAAGCGGTGAAAAATGTTTTAAAACACAATAATCTTGATCCTTCTTCACTGACCGTGATCCACGACGATCTCGATGTCGTGTTTGGTAAGTTCAAAATCCAACCAAGCGCAGGACCCAAAGTACACAACGGTCTGAGCTCTATCGAGCAACACCTCAAAACAGCTGAGTTTACGCGTGTCCGCATCGGTGTCGACAATCGTGATGGTGATCGCAGTTTAAGTGGCGAACAGTATGTCCTTGGCAACTTCAACGCAGCTGAAAAAGAAACACTTACAGATGTTTTCAGTCAAATTTCTGCTCGCTTACAACAAGACTTGAAACTTTAATTTTCGCCCTTGATCCTTCTTATCATACTCTTACATAGTTCTCACCATTAGTAGGCATTTTGATATAGTAGATAGAGCTACTTTATGCTACAATACCCGCATAGTTTAATTGCTGTTTTGTGGCTCTCTTATGAAAAAAATAACAAATACAAAATATAAGAATTTCTTAAAGATACGTAATATAAAAAGTATCAGTCTTACTTCACCTCGTTATCGTGAAGAACTTGAGGAAATTGCTGAAGTAATCTTAAAAGAATACGACAAAAATACTGAAAAACTTCAGATTGTATTTGATGATTTTCAAAAGCTCAAAATGCCTATCACACTGCGTATTGCTGCTAAATTAGCTCTTTCATATAGTTTGACACGTACAATCGATAAAGAAGTTTGTGTTTCAGTTGTTTTTCCTGTTTATAATGAAAAAAATCGCCTTCATCGAAGTAAAGATCATCCTCATGGTGAAAATTTTTTAAGAGTAAAGATTAATCAACTTAACAAATTAGCCTCATTAAATAAAAATATTCATTGGAGAATGATAATTGTAGATGATGGTAGCTCAGATGGTACAGGTCATATCATTAATTTCATCCTTGAAAACGAATATCCTACATATCTTCAAAATAAAAAAGTTCAGGTCATCTTCATGAAAGACGCTCTCAAAAAAAATCTCTCTTATCTTGAATACGTCAGGGATATCAAAAAATCAGGAAAAGGTAGCAGTATTTTATATGGCATGGATCATGCTGTAAAATCTTACGAAAGCAAAAAAACTGAAGAGCATATATTGTGTTATACCGATGCTGATTTATCTGTTCATCTTGGCCAAATTGGTATGGTAGTTCACCAAATATTAACAGACGATTGTGATGCTGTTATAGGTCAACGTCGCCTGAAAGATTCGGTTACTGTTCGACCCAAACTTAAATCAGCTAGAGGTAAACTGTATTTATTTTTACTAAAACAAGTTATCCCGCTACTTAAAGGGTCAATCACTGACACTCAAGCCCCATTCAAAGTAATGAAAGAAAAGGCATTTAAATCAGTCTTGAAGCTTATGCGTGAGCCAGGATTTGGATTCGATGTAGAGCTACTTATTTTACTAAAACTCCTAGGCTTTCGAGTGTGTAATTACGGATTATGTTTTATAGATTCCAACAAAAGCTCTCATACCAATAGTTCAAGTGTCCATCTTAAAATGCTTAAAAATATTCTCAATGTTAGAAAACGTCACATACCACGGGTACCTGCAAGTCCTGAATATGAGAAATTTATCAAAGAGCTGACTATAACTGAGTGGAAAACCCTTACTGAAAGAATTCCTGATTATATTCGTCGTGCTAATCCTGCTCGTATTGACAAATTATCTGTATCTCCAACTGAATTAAAACAGATCACAAAATGATTTAGCTTGAATGCATTTGATAAACAAGCTATTTCTAGGTAGAATGAAGCATGATTTCTGCATCAATAATTATCCCTGCATATCGTCGCATAGACCAAACTCTTAAAACAATTGATCTCATTCTCCACTCTAAAGGGATAAATACTGATTTTAATTTAGAGATTATTGTTTCTGATGCATCTGAAGATGAAAAATTACACGTAGAGATCATAAAAACTTTTGCTGACAAAATAATCTATACTCGTCCTAGTAGGCCAGGTATCGCTGCAAATAAAAATCATGGTGCTTCAATAGCAACCCATCCTATATTGATTTTCTGTGACTCTGACATGGAGGTTGAGTCTCAAACAATACTCAACACTCTCAAATTCCTGCAAACTCATGATCGTGCTGCAGCAGTTGGTGGTCCAGTCATCTGGAAAGGTGGCCCACGTGCAGGTAGCAATGATAAACCACGTGCAGAAGATCGCATGATTACAGAGTATGAAACCACCTTTATTGAAGCTATTTATTCACGCTACATAGCTACGTACAAAGAAGCTTTTGATGCTGTAGGTGGGTATGACGAAACTGTTTTTAATATGCGTGGTGAAGGCTCAGATTTATCGATTCGTTACTGGAGAGCAGGATTTCCGTTGGCTTTTTCTCAAGATTTAACTGTCCACCATGTACATGATGTCGAAGGTGGCATAATCCGAAACGTACCGCATCCTGAATATGGTATAGCCAAAGATATGTTATTGCTGGCTTACAAATACAATATGACTGATGGGGAAGATAAAAACTTTCAAAAAACAGTAGCTGCTAACTTTAAATCGTTTGGTGAAGATGGATATACTCGTATACTCGAAGGTATTCTTTATTATTACGATTTTATAACTAGTGTAAAACCTATCTTAGATAAACAACGCCAAAATTTAAAAGGTATCTATGACTTTAAGTTTCTTGAAATATTTACTGATAAAACACTTTATACACAAGTCTTAGATGAATCTCAGAAACGACTTGAATCAGCACGTAGTCAAAGTTTTCATAAATAACTATGAAAAAAAATATCGCTATCCTCCATTTTGCTTCACTTCCTAACATCGGAGGTGTTGAGATTCTGATAGATGAACATGCTAAATTATTAGTCAACCTTGGCCATCAGGTAACAGTTATTGCCGGTGACGGAGCTTCTACTTCACCAGATTACAACATGAAAGTAATTCCTCAACTGCAATCAATCATAAATACGAATGTGGAGCTTCAAAATAATATTTTTGAAGGAAAATTTGATCAATCTTACGTTGATTGCGTCAAAGTAATGTTAGAAATATTACAAAAAGATTTAAAAGAATTTGATACACTCATTATCCATAACATGCTTTCAGTTTCACGCAATTTGGCCTTTACTGAAGCCTTCCATGAATATGCGAAAAATAGCAGTCAAAAAATAATTGTATACATTCACGATCACATGTATGTGAAATTAGATCATCTGAATCTTGATGCAATCAGATCTGAAAAAGAAAAAAAATTACTAACAACGGTGATCCCAAATGCAACATATGTCACAATTTCTCACACCATACAGAAACAATTAGCAAAAGTCTTGCCGCTATCTGAGTCAGATATACATGTTGTTTATAATGGCATTAATATTCCAGAGTTCATGCAAATCTCACCCCGTATCTGGGAACTATTTCGTAGTAAAGATATTCTTACTCATTTTCCCATTATCTTCTCACCCGTTAATATTATCCGAAGAAAAAATATTCTTTACTCACTTGAGCTAGTATCTGAACTCAAAAAAACCTATCCTGATCTTCGCTACATTATTAGCGGTGATACCTCTACACATTTTGACTCACAAGATTATCTGAAGCAAATAAATGACTATATAAGCACAAATCAATTACAAGAAAATATTATCTTTTTAAAAGACGAAATGGATCAATATTTAAAACCCCAAGATGTGCGACAATTATATGCTTTAAGTGATTGTGTTTTTTACTTCTCTGCAAGTGAAAATTTTGGTCTTCCACTTCTTGAAGCTTCTTTATCTAAAACATTATTATTCACCTCTGATCTAGAAGTTTTTAAAGAAATTGGAAACAACTATATCAAGCATTTTGATACCAATTTACCAGCTGCAAAAGTAGCACCACTCATAGAAAAAATCTTGTCAGAAGATGAGCATCAATTATTCTATAAAATGCGCTCACAATTTAACTTAGAGGATATTGTTCGCAATGAACTAGCTCCGCTTCTATAAAAAGTTAATACAATCTCTATGGACTCAATCAAGAACATTCTCACCAAATTCGATCCAATCGAAGACAAATATATATCGCGTGAGTTTCAAACATTTGGTATCTATCTAGCTGAAAAACTTGAAGACTCTCGACATAAAAGTCTCTATATCAAACTTTCACGCGATATCCCCAGAGCGATACTCGAAGAAGCGCTCAGATTTTGCGTCGACTCTAAAGCTCGTAGTAAAGGTGCACTTTTCATGTGGAAGCTAAAAGAGCTTGGCGCTCTCAAAGATAAAGCAAAAGGTGCAAAAAAGACTACGAAGAAAAAAACTGAAAAAATCTAGCTTTGCTTATTGTAGTAACCTTTTGTAGAATACGCCTTAATGAGCGTCATTAACACCGAATGGAGAGAAGCTACAGTTTTTCCCAAAAAAGTCACATATCATTCATTTACTAACCTTCCTGCTTTATTTGGAGGTATTCACAGAATCTCCAATTCAGCTTGTAGACCCGCAGAATTAATTCCAGTTTCTAATAGAACAACTTCTGACGTTGTAAATTATATAAGTCAACAGTATGGGAAAGATCGATCACAGATGAGCGCTAATGCATTAACACTTCGTAGTGCTGATGCAGTAACACAATTGATCGATGAAATTTCAGATTTACACCACGTACCTATTGATTCAGTTAATACTACACTTCTCGTTGATACTAATATTGAGCTCGATTTGCCAGTTTACACTGATCCTTTGCACAATGTTATTTTTATACCTAATGATAACGGTTCAGCAATATCTACAACTAATAATGGAATTTCACGTATAGACATAGGAAATGATGATTATGATGTTTCAATAGTGGCAGGTGTATATCATCTTGCAGATACACTACTACCCGCTCAAATTGTAGATGCTTTAGATGGTAATGAATGGATATGTACAAATAGTCCTGGCGCGATCGTACAAAATTTTTCCCTCAATCATAGTTTTTTTGATCCTTACTTACCTCCTTTTGAGTTTCATGGCAGTACTTATGATAAACAATTAAGAGTAAATTCTGTAGCCTGGAGAAATTCAGTCAAAATAAATCCGACATTGCAACCACCTAACAACTTAACCAGCTATGGAATTTATTACCATAACCCTGTGCTTATAAATATTAAATCTAAAGATAGTGGAGAGATTAGAGGTCAAAACGTTGCATACTGGATGGAATCCATTTTTTAAAAATATCCCCACACCCAGTAAGCCACACTCCCAATCCCCTGTTGCTGCATATATTTGATCTTTTCTTGAGCAGATTCTTCGTCTTCAAACCACACCGTGTGCATATATCCATCAGAATCTTTGTAGCTCACTGACGGTTCTTTACCTTCTTGAGTTTTATTCAGCTTACATTGTTGTAGCTCACACGTTTCTCCAAGCATAGCTTTAATATCTTTCAGTGACAGTGCTTTGGCAGCTTTGAGCGGTAGTCCTTGCTGACCAAGCGTCCAATCGTATCCATACATGCCTAAAATGACTGTCAAATTTTCTGCATCCACATAAGTACGCATGTCACTCAGCATATCTTTGAAGTTGTAAGGATAGACATTATCATCTGCAAACGGGAAGTTTGGTCCTGGTTCACCATGGACTTTGTGGAAATCGTAGGTCATCAGATAAAATTCATCGACCGAGTTCGCAAGAGCTTTTAGATCATATGGACGACCTCTATAAATAGTATCTCCATAGACAGTCATTGATAAACGCATATCACTTGCATGAAGCTTCTTCGCCAAGCGTGCTGTGAACTCAGAAATATTTTGCTTTACATCAGTAACTGGCAACACACTCATCTCTAAATCAAGTACAAGCTCATCGACATCACCCTGGCGCAAAATGTTAATTGTTTCATCAATTAGTTGTTCTTGCAGAGCCTCATCTTCGAGAATTATGGTATTACTTTCTGTATCAAGCATACGCAAAGTGATTGCTTTTGATTTATCACCTTCAAGATCCATGAAATCTGATAATCCTTTATATGCATCATCTGTTTTATCAATACCATCTGTTGTTGCAGTGATACCGAAATATACCAGTCGATCATACAACGTAAGCTTGTCGGCGTCTGTAGGTATATTCCAATACGGTATGAAAATTGTTCGCTCAAGCTCAGTAGTGGCTACTGGCGATATCGAAGGTGTGACAGTCGGTGTAAGCTCTGTTTTCTCTGAGGATACTGATTGTTGAGCTTCTGATAATTGCAACGAGGCAAACAGCACCACTCCTAAGATAATTATCCCGATCAAAATACGCATATCCAATTATAAGGCTTTTGCAATTCAAGTTTTGCGCTATAATGATCTCATGTCAATCAAATTACCTAAGATATATCTAGATTCCGGAGATCCTGCAGAAACTCGTCGTGCCAAAGGATTACTTGGCTCACTCGATGGTCAGACGACCAATCCAAGTCTCGTAGCTAAAAACCCTGAAGTCCAAGCATATCTGGCCAAAGGCAAAAAACTTACTGAAAAAGAACTCCTTGATATCTATAAAACCTTTATCGGAGAGATCGATAAAGAGATTGCAGGACCTATATCTGTCGAAACCTATGCTGATTGGGATACGAAAGCTGGTGAAATGCTGAGACAAGCAGATGAAATGGCGACCTGGGGACGCAATATCTATATCAAGTTCCCAAGTATCCCTGAAGGCTTAAAAGCTGCGTATGAATTCACCAATAAAGGTGGCCGAGTGAATATGACATTGGTCTTCGACCAAGAGCAAGCTGCCGGAGTATACGCAGCTACACTGCCTACGACTCAACCTGCCTTTGTCTCCCCTTTCATTGGTCGTTGGGATGATCGTGGATACGATGGACTAGATCTCGTGAAAAATATCTTGAAAATGTATCGTCAGTTTGATAAAAAACGCGGAGACAAACATCCTCATGTGCTCGTACTTGCAGCTTCAATTCGCAATTTGACTCATTTTTATAACTCGATTTTCATGGGTGCAGATATTCTGACAGTACCTTTGACAGTAATCCGAGAATGGGTCCAAGAAGAAAAATGGGTGCCTGATGAACACTACCGTCCAGAGCCAAGTGGTCTTAAATCACTTTTGTATGAAGAGCTTCCACTTCAAACAGATTACACTCAGTATAAAATCGAGCAAGAAGAAGGTACACTCCTCGATGAAGGTCTCAAGAAGTTTGTCGCTGACTGGAAAGGTCTGATCGAATAATGATTTGACAACTGACTGAATCTTTTCCATAATGATCTATATCGTATGAAAATCACTATCTACACCATAACTGACTGTCAATTTTCCAAAGCAGAAAAAGATTACCTAACTTCAAAAAACATCCCATTTGAGGAAAAAAATCTTGAAACTAATCGTGAATTTCTCACAGAAATGTTGAATCTTTCCAATAACTTCGCCGGTACACCAGTCACGAAGATCGAAAAAGATGATGGTCAAACTGAGGTCATCAAAGGATTCACTCCTGAAGAGTTCGATAAAGCCCTGGGCTTCGCAGCTCCAGCAGCACAAACTGCACCAGTAGAACAAAACCCAGCTGAAACTATGCCTGCACCTGCTGCGGTTGCACCTGTGATGCCACCTGTCGCAGCTATGCCACCTATTACACCGACACCTGCTGTAACCGAATCTATTGTTCCCCCACCAGCTCCTGCACCGATGTCTATGGAGCCACCATCAGCAGCACCAGTCGATCCCAATGCAAACACACAGTTCCCACAAACAGCACCAACCATGGATCAGCCTATGTCACTAGGAGTCGATCCTCTATCGAGTGCTGCCCCAACTATGGATATGCAAGCTCCAGCAGCTCAACCCATGAGTAATGAGCCACCTCAAGCTGTACAACAACCGTCATATACACCACCCGCACCTATCGTCGAACCACCACCAATGCCAGCTGCAGCACCTATCGCTCAACCAGCACCAACATCTGAAGACCTCAATACTCAAAACGCACTCAACGCAGTGCTCAACAATCTTCAGGAAAAGTCAGATGATGAAGGTCAATCTCAAGCTGCATAAAATTCTTGGTTTTCTACTCATTTTATCTTTTTAAAAGAATTTCACATGTTGTCATACTATTAACTATCGAAACCATAGATATAATTTAACTTTACCTTGCAATGTATCTTCCTACTTCTTAGTATTAAGCTATGGCAGTTAAGATTCCAGAAAAAGACTCTCCTTTTTCAAGATTAGATAGATTTAAGATATCCAAAGATGATCTCATCGCTGGTATCTCGGTCGCATGCGTCGCTATACCCCAATCGCTCGCATACGCTGCATTGGCTGGTGTGCCTGTCTACTACGGATTATATGCACTATCTATACCTACATTCCTCGCGGCATTCTTAGGGACTTCGACAATCCTGTCGACCGGACCAGTAGCTGCCATTTCTTTACTTACCGCAGCTCTGCTACAACAGTTTCAACTCACTGACCCTGCACAGATTGTGATGTATGCTGCCACACTTGCTGTACTCGTAGGCTTGATTCAGATCACGCTTGGACTTAGTAAACTCGGTACACTCATCAACTACATCGCACGCCCAGTCATGATCGGATTTACGATGGCAGCTGCAATCGTAATTGCGTTTTCGCAGGTGCCACAACTTCTCGGACTGACAGTCGCTAAGCATGAACATTTCTTGCCAAGCGTCTGGGAAACGCTGAAACATGTGCTTGAATTTTCGTTTGAATCAAGCTTGTTTGGATTAATTTCCTTGCTATTTATAGTCATCTTAAAAAAGAAACAACCTTTGTTTCCAGCTGGACTGATCGCAGTAGTTATCAGTATTTTACTTAGTCAGTATATGTCATATGATGGCGCGATTATCGGAGCGATTCCTGCTGGCTTGCCAGAGATCAAGCTATATAACTATACAGCGCTACCACTGAGTTTCATGCTACCCAACGCACTTGTCATCGCACTTGTGGGATTCATGGAAAGTATGACTATCGTCAAATCTCTCGCTCAAAAAACACGTGACAGATTGGATCCAAACAAAGAATTACTAGCACAAGGTGCTGCTAATCTCTCATCCGGCATGATAGGTTCATTTCCAGTAGCCGGCTCAGTCTCTCGTACTGTACTCAACTACAGCGTGGGTGCAAAATCGAAGATGGCTTCAATTGTTTTGAGTATTATTGCGCTGATTGCGATCTTGGGTTTGTCACGTGTCTTGTACTACCTTCCGTTTGCGACTCTAGCAGCTGTTATCATCGCCGCTGTCATGAATCTCATCAATCCTCATGAGATATATGAGTTGTACAAAACACGTCGTCGAGAAGCTTTGGTTGCTCTATTCACCTTTGGTTGTACACTCTTATTTGCACCACATTTAGACTACGGTATCGTTTTTGGTGTCATCGCTTCAATCAGTGTTTATTTACATAAAACAGCTCGACCGCATATCGAAATCTTCTTTTGTCATGACAAAGATTACTTGCATTCACAGCATTATCATCTTCATACCTATCCATCCAATAAAAAAGTAATGGGTGTATCAGTCGAATCAAGTCTGACCTTCACTAATGCAACATATGTCTATGACACAATCATGCAGGAACTCAATAAACATAAGCGACCGAAGTATGTCTTACTGTTGTGTAATCGGATTAACTATATTGATTCGTCAGCTGAACAAGTGTTACAAGATATCCATAACGATCTCGCAAATCAAAATATTGAACTGCTACTTGCAGGTTTGCCACAACGGATCATCGATGAGTTGCATACGACGAAAGTATATGACTACTTAGGTGGAGACCATATTTACCCGAAGGCAAATCTTGCTTTGAAAGCGATCTATCGAAAACAAGTGTAGTATTATCTTTACTATGCAGCTACTTCAATACGGATCTATCAAACCCAATAACTGGCGGTTACAATCATTTATCGACCAACAATATTCAGGTGACCAGCTATCGCATGAAGAGCATTTACTTTGGCTTGAAATAAACAATACAGTTAATTCCGTATCTCAACCACCACAGTCATGGACGCACTTGCCTAACTCTAAATTACTTGGATATGGCTGGGAATGGGCTGTATACGAAATCTCACCAGATCAAGTGATTAAGGTTGCACGAACCGCTTTTGCTGAAGTAAATGATCTGCGTTATTTGGAGAATGCGAAACATGCGTATGAAATCTGTCAACAATATTTGCCCAACTTGATTCTACATACGACCTTTGAAAGAATTAAAACAGATCAAGGTGATATAAATACTCTTAAACAACCAAATATTCCTACTACAGATCAAGTATTGATAGATCTATCAAAGCTAAATGATACTTCACGTCAACAGTTATTATTACTTTCCTCTTCTCTACTCAATTTGGTAGAAAAGTACGATTGGATGCCGGATTTACATTTAGAAAAAAAGAATAATCTATGGTCTTTAAGAAATGTTGCACTAGTTGAAGATAAACCTATCATCTATGATTTTACGACTTACTACGATGTCTGGCGTTTATATCCTGCCCGTACTCAACTCGAAAAAAAAGAAAAAGGGAACTTATGGAAGACTTTCAAAGAAGAGCTAACCTAACTGCGGGCTCGGAGGGAATCGAACCCCCATTGGCGGTTTTGGAGACCGCTGTCCTACCGTTGAACGACGAACCCTGAGGATCCTGTGCCTCTGTGTGTTCCCGGGCAGATTCGAACTGCCAACCTTCAGTTCCGCAAACTGATGCTCTATCCAATTAAGCTACGGGAACAGACCTTACAATGAAGTTTATTGTACCACGAAAGGTCTTTTGTTGTGTGTTGAAATATATATATCAAACCTATAACATTTTACAATGTAAAAGTTTATTGCTATAATTTGCTCCTTATATGGACAAAGAACGATATCAACTTCAACAGAGATTTGCAAAAGCTCTAGCAGAACCAGCAAATCTAATAGATCCTTCATCTGATAATCAGATTGTTTTAGCAGGACTTGCTATTTCTGTAGCAAATACTTCTCTCTCCGAGAGTAATGCTGGTGTCACAAAAACAATACGCATTAATAATGCGCGTGGGCAAACTGGAATTGAATGGATAGAAAACGTTATCGATAGTCCTAATATTACTGAAGATCAACGCAGATTTTACATACGAAAAATTTTGGAAGCTCATCTACTTGATGCCGAAGGTTCTAGTACCAAACGCTATGCGCAACTTGGCAGTTTATTTGCAGTTGACGGTCAAGGTACTCCGTTGATCAGTATCTCAGATGATTATATACGAACAACAACAAATAACATCCAAGCTTGGATTAATCAAAAAATACAACAAGGTGAGATAAATGCACCAACAATGTATGAACCAGATATAGCGGATAGTAGAGCTTGGCTAATAGCATTAGCATCAGCAATTTATCCTTCAATAATTATTGCCCGCTCGGTTGCTTCGACAGAAACCCAACATATTGCAAACTCTCAACAAACAGTAACAGAAGATCTACCGCAAGTACTTAATACTAATGAAAGAAGAATATTAAAATCACCACAGTTTAAAGGCAGTTCACTGAGTAAATTAGCCAATTATTTACAACCTGGCACACCAATTAATCAAGCTCAAGCTATAGTCGGCGGTCATATTAGACAATATAAACAAGATATTTTACAAGAATCACCCATTTTGTTACAGGTTGGACCAATTGTTGAATATCATGCAATGCCATCAAACTCATCACATCGATATATAGCTGACATAGGTGTAGATATGAGCATCGATATGCTTGAATATACTCGCTTAAGACTTCTTATGGATACTCATCCGCTTTTATATCTTGGTATTCCACAAGCAGAAATTAGTGACTATATCAGCATGTTATATCCAAATGAGATAGAAGAACGGATGCAATGGTATGAACAACGTCACACACTTGCAGAAGGTTTAGCTCAATTGGCCACAAGCATACATAATAGAGAAACTAACTTTTATCAAGTAGTCACAAGTAATCAATTATATGACCTCATGCATCTCGTACCTAGTATTGAAGGTTTATTAGAATACGGATTTATGCATGGATTCTCTGCTGAAGATATTGACTTTATCTATAGTCAGATTAACGAGCATTTACCAGGTACTATAGAAACACAACAGCAACAAAAACATGAAGAATATTTAAGACAACATAATGCATTCTTAGAACAAAAGGCTAAAACAGCAGCTGAACAACTCGCATTTGCTCGTGCTCAAAGAGCGAAAAAAAAGAAACGTTAACTTACCAGCTTCCTCCCCCACCGCCTCCGCCACCACCACCCGATGATCCACTACTTCCCCCCGATGAGAACCCAGAGCTTGATGAGCTAGCAGTAGCTGCTGACTGAAATGATGAAATAGAACTATTTACATGACTCGTGAATGTCGATGGCGTGAAATGGCTGGTACTACTTTCGAACCACTCAGGTTTAGACATCGTCAGATCTTCAAATCGTTTCGCCCAGATTTTCTCGACTCCAAAAGCAATCGCAAACGGTAACAGCTGCTCGAAAAACATCTGATTCTTGGCTTGGAAAGCAAGCTGTCTTTCTTGAGATGTGAGAAATCCTTTCATCGAACGCACTAGATTTGCAGCATGGACTCCGTCCCAAGTTTTACGAGGCATTATACGGCCGAAAATCGCCGCAATAAGCATCAACGGGAAGTTAAACGTCGTACCAGCAAGTGTTGCGATGATAGCATAGTAATTACGCACTTTTTGCGGGCTCTCAGGGAAGTATCCTTCTGATACGAGTGAAGCATAAAGATCTTCCTGGACTTTTTGTGTCGCTGTGTATAGATCAGCATCTTTTAATTTGATGACATCTTTTTTCGCAAATATTTTTTTGAGAAAGATTGATTCAAAAGATTGCAGCTCATCGTCTTTAGTCGCAAGCTCTTGTTTGACAAGCTCGAACTCATCTTTTTTCTTTTCGACTATCTTCATGTATCCGCGTTGTGCCAGGTCGATCAAGATAGCTGAGATCTCATGTGCTCCAGCATGCTCATCGATGAGTACTCCTGTTTCTGCAGGTGTCAGCGGTCTTCCAGATTTCGTTTTTGGTGGATCATAATGTGCAGTCAGTTTACCTTTGTTGTGTGATGGATCTCGTCCATAGATAAACCATTTAATCGGTAACCATAGTGGATATACGACATACCACAAGAGTACGATAAGTATGATTCCAAGTCCGATAAGTTTTCCCCACCAGGTTTCGAAAAATCCTACCACAAGCTCAGGCTCTAGTACCTCAACTATACCTTTGGGAAATAATGCTGCAATAGTCAATCCCTCACCAATACCAAGAGGTCTATTACTCATCGAAACAAACTGCGTTTGATTCGCTATCATCGTACAATCATTTCCAGTGGCTCCAAAAGTGCCGGTATAACATGCACCAGATGTAGTTTGAGTTTCATCAGTATTTTCCCAGCTTGGGATACGGACCATAGCTGATGCTTGCATGATCGGGACTTGCCATTCAGTACCAGTAGCATTCCAATAAATCTCATCATGATCACTGAAATATGTCAGTGCTCCAGATACTGTGTAGCGGATAATATATACTTTCACGCCGTCAACATATTTATCAGCATCACCGATTTTAAGAGTCAAGATATTATCTGAGTTTGATTCATCGTATGTATATGATTTTCCATTTTCATCTTCAATAGATTGCACATCAAACTTCATACGGTATTCTTTACCTTCTGTATTTGTTTTCGTAGTCGGAATAGTACGGAAGATACCATGTCGTGATTCATTGCCGAAGTTATAGGTGATCGTTTCTTGCACATTCATCGTGCCATCAGTATTTACCGTAATCTGCGTATCAAAGGCATCGATACGTTCTTCGGCAAACTGAGCTGAGACGGTAAAAGGTACGCAGAGTAAAATTGCAGTAAAGATGCCAAGTATGAGGCGTTTCATAAGATATGATTATTCTACTAGGTTAATAGTCCTTTTAAAAGTAGTCTATTTCACATACCTATCATAGTATCTTTGACGTAACTCTTTTTTTGCTCTGAATATACGAGTTTTTATAGTAGTTTCAAGGATTCCGTAAAAATCACTTAATTCTTTGTAACTCATTTTTTTCTTACCTAAAATACCATAATACCTCGCAAGCAAATCTTGTTTTCCTATAGACATCTCTTCGATTACTCTACATGCCGCTTGAAAATCTATTTCAAGATCAATTGGTTCCGCTGGTGCAGGTATAAACTCATTTAATTCACTCAACCTATTACTATCAAGACCTAAATAAACTTTAACTTTTCCTTCAGACCAACCAAGTATATTTACTAGTTCATCAATTGTTGGAGTTCTTCTATTATCTGCGAAGAATACATCTATAGCATTGGCTAAATCTTCTTTAGCTTTTTTTTCTGGCCTGCTCAAACCACCCGTTTCGCTGGGCAGTACATCCCGGATACGATTTCGCACAATTAAACAGATATATCCACCAACATTATTAACATCAACGAAGATTCCTCTTTCCCACGCTTTCCAGATCTGTATTAATCCTTCTTGTACTAAATCATCAAAAAGCGCCGTCCCAACAGGAGCATAATTTTTGGCAATAGTCGTAACTAAGGTTTGATACTCATTAACAAGTTCTTCAAACCCTTCATGTTGATAAAAAGACATTAGACTGACCTCTTGCTCAACTAAGTCAATTAAACCTTCAGTTTCAACAAAATCATCGGGTGAATTATGGGATCCATGTAATTCTCCTATGCTCATATCATTTTAAAAATCAAAAACGTGCCTATTATAGGACTAAATTTATCATTGTCAACAAGCTCATTGTTACGTATACTGATTAGCCTATGAAATATGAAGCAGCACCTGAGATAAAACAACAGATTACCTGGCTTGTCGAAGAGCTTGAGCTCGCACATGTCAAAATAGACCAAATTCACTGCATTCGCAGCTTTGATGCAAAAACTAGAGCAATAGCTCGTATCTGGGGTATGTCCAAGCTCTTTTATGAAGTGGCTGGTATTCCACCTACGTACATCATCGAGGTCAATGCCAAAAGATATGATCGTCAGTCCCAAAGAGAAAAGATTAAAACGCTCATTCATGAGCTGATGCATATACCCAAGACATTCTCAGGTGCACTGCTCTCACACAAAGGTCATCATCACGCGATCAATGATCGAGAAGTAGAAAAAGTCATGAAGAAACTCGAAAATAAGTAGACTACACTTGCTGTACCTGTGACCAGGTAAGCATGAATTTCACTTTTTCAGTGTACGCAATCTCAGAGTCTTCGATTACGAGTGCAGATAGCTGTCCTTTGCGATAAGTGAGATATATCACGAGATCACCAAATAAGATAATATCTGCTTCTGTTGCATACTTTTGTGGCAAACAGCGGACTTCATTACGGATTGTATGATTGATTTGTGCATAACGACGTCCTTCAGGAGTATCATTGACCAGTTCTTTGGTATACATCATCCGTCGACGCAGCTCATCGAGGAAGTTTTCCCAGACAATACCCAAGATGATCCGGCCTCGTGAGCTAGTATGTTGTATATGCACTCTATCATCACCGTATGCTTGCATAAATAGTTGCTGAATCTCTTCCACGGTAGTGAAGATCCGAATAGTCGGAGTATTCGCTTTTTGTCGATATAGCATCGTCAGCTGAGGGGCCTGGAGCGTTATGCTATTCAAACTTTTGTTCATCTCATCTTTTTTGTGTTTCGCATACTCGATGAGCTCATCAGGAGATGCTGGTGCATACTGTATTTTCTTACCTACTTCTACCTCTTTAAGCAGATTTTTAGCTTTAAGAGCATCGATATTGAGGTATACAGTTGAGCGAGGGATGCCAGTTTTACGGGAGATATCGAGGACAGTGGTAAGTCCAGTTTCTAGTGCAGTAAGATAGATGACTATTTCTTCGTCACTAAATCCAAGAGTCTTAAGAGCTGTCTGTAAATCGTCCATACCTCATGATCTCAGGCTAGAAAGAAAATGTCAAGATTTATGACATTTCCTTGAATCTCCTCAGTAAGCTTGGATTACGAAGTTTTTTCAAAGCTTTTGCTTCAATCTGTCGAATTCTTTCTCGTGTTACTCCATAATGTACTCCTAGTTCTTCAAGGGTATATACTCTATCTCCACCCAATCCTAATCTATAGACAAGTATTTCTTTTTCACGATCAGTTAAGTAAGCCAAAGCTGCTTTTATTTCATCCGATAATATCAAATGCTCGGTGATACGATCAGGAGATAAATCGCTACTATCTGCGATCATGTCCCCAAGTGTACTCTCATTAGATTCATCTACAGATTGATCCAGGCTTAGCACACTTGCTTCATGACGCAAAAGCAACGCCATCTTATCTGCTGAAACGTTTAGTTCATCTTGAATCTCAGCATCGGTGGGCTCTCTATCGTTCTTTTGCATTAGCTCCCCTTTTACTCTTCGAAAGCGTTGAAGCAACTCAGCAAAATGCACTGGCAATCGAATACTATTAGCTTTTTCATAAATTGCTCGATTGATATATTGCTTTATCCAATTTGTCGCATAAGTACTGAGATTATTTCCCCGTTCTGGATCAAATTTATCGACAGCATGCATTAATCCCATGTTCCCTTCTTGAATGAGGTCCATAAACTCTAAGCCTCTACCTCTATACTTCTTTGCTAACTCAACAACTAATTTATAATGAGTTCTAGTAAGCTCATTCCGTGCATCTAATCCATCCCTAACTGCCGGCAGCATATTAGCAAACTCGTCTTCAGTAAATGCATCAGGAGGAAGGTTTAGTTGAGCTAATATCGCTCCATGTGAGGTTGGAACACCTGCTTCTTCTGACTCTTTTTTCTTTAAATAATATTGAACATGTGAGAATACGCTTTGATATATTCGTGCTAACGCTAAAATATCATCTTTAGGCAAAATTTCATGTCGTGAACCATCTTTTAAACCCAAAGTTGTACTATCCAGCTCAATATTTGGATCTAAATCTGACATTATGTCGAGTGGACGTCTTTCATTCATAGGCGCATATTATATACCTAAATGATCTATTTGTGTATATATTAGATACACATTTAAGCCAAATGCCATTTGAGCATAAGATATGTTAGAATAAACGCACAATCAAGCCGAAGTGGCGAAACTGGCAGACGCGCACGTTTCAGGGACGTGTGGTAGCAATACCGTGGAGGTTCAAGTCCTCTCTTCGGCACACCTGAGTACCTAGATTGGAGGTGTCGCCTAGTGGCCTATGGCAGAGGTTTGCTAAACCTCCGAGCATCTAAAAGTGCTCGCGTGGGTTCGAATCCCACCACCTCCGCCCTACTCAAGCTCATGTAAATCAATCTGCTTCTCTACTCTTTTTTGGACATCATTTTGTATAAGCCAAAGCTGTCCTCTGTCTGCTTGAAATTTGATACTTTTCTTCGATAGCCACCATTCTTGTAAAGAGCGTAATAAAGGCTCAAACATAAATGTCATAATTTTTGACACTTTGGTGCTGCTGTGCGATTTTGAGTGGTTTAACAGTCTTTTTGCCTGTGGAAAAAACTGTACAATCCAGTTATTTGCAGATAAAAAATCTTTATGACTTTTATATTTATCAAAGATCGGTTTAAGCTGTAGTACTTCATGGGCGACATACTCATTTTGTTTATACAGCGGTACGGTGAGCTGAGATTCACTGAATATCAAGTTTAAGCATAAATCATGATAATTCGGATCAAATATGCCTGCTACTTTTTTAATAAGTAAAATAAAGAATCGGCTTATCCAAACAGCATTTTCACTCGTTACGACAAATAAATCAATATCGTCTGTTTTCTTGTTATTCAACATACTTAGCGAACCTGAGATTCCCACCATGTGTACTGTAGGAATGATTTGAAATTTACTAAGTAAAGATTGAGCTTGTTTGAACTTAATAACTGAATGATCATATCGAGCTTGATATGCCAGAAAAATACCTTTATTCAGAGCATATCTATCATCAAAGCTATAGATCATCCTTTTTTTTATGAGATTTTTAAGTTCTTCTTGCAATAATTTCTTAGTTGTAGTGACTGCCAAGAAAAGATGAATCTCTGCAAATGTAGGGGGATATTCAAAGACATCGAAGTACTCAAGCGCGTGCAGAACATGTTTTTTCATTTTATTTAGCTTTAAGGCGTTGTGACAGGACCAGTTTCAAAAATGTCAAAATGCGCAGCTGTCGACGCCAACGCCACGGTTCGACTGCCAAACGGTAAAGCCACTCCATACCAATCTTACGCATCCAGTATGGAGCACGTGGTTTAGCACCTCCCAAGAAGTCAAAACCTCCACCGACTCCCATGCAAATAATTCCCTCCAGCTGCTTTTTATGCTCATAAAACCACTTTTCTTGAGAAGGCGAACCAAAGGCAGCAAAGATGATTTGCGGCTTGTGATCAGCTACTATTGAAAATAACTGCTTTTTTTCTTGCTCAGTGGGGTGATTTATATCCTTAAACCCTTGAATTCCCATTAAGCTCGATTTTGGATACGCTTCTTTATAGCAATTAGCAAGGCTTTCTGCTAAATTATCCTTACCTCCGATAAATAGCACGCCCAGGCGTTCCGTCTTACACATTTCTAACATATCTCTCATCAAGTCGACACCTGTCACACGCTCTGAGCTCGAAATGCCTAATATCTTGGCTGCCATGACCATTCCGACCCCATCAAATATCTGTATTGAGCCTTCTGACAGTATATCAGCGAACTGCTTATCCTTGTGGGCGATGACTATGTTCTCGGGATTGAGAGAAACGATATGAAAAAACCCCTTTGGAGACTGCATGTATAAAACAATTTTCTCTAGGATTTGTTTTTTTGTGAGTCGATTATATGTTATATCTACTATCTGATTCATGATCTTTTCAGTCTAAATTCTATAAGTCTTAATAACTACTATGAAATTCAACTCCAACTGCAGCTATTGTTCAATTTTATACCTTTATTTTATTGCTTTTACAACAGCCATTTATTAATTTAACAGCAAGTTTTCAATTTGTTGATATAACTGTTTACTATATTTACTCTTTACTATTTATTTTGTATGTAATTAGTATGTGTTTCTTTTTCTGTCTAAATTGTCATAATTTACTATAAGCAATTTACCGTTTTATCGTATCGCTTTCTTATAACTATCCAAGTTCTCAATTGCCATGCCGATACCTCGGATCACACAAAACAATGGTTCTTCGACTACGTAAGCAGGCACGCCCGTATAATATGTGATGTACTTATCAAGGCTAATCAACATAGATGTCCCTCCCGAGAGCACCATACCTTTGTCTACAATATCTGCTGCAAGCTCAGGTGGACTAAGCGAAAGAACCTCTTTTACTCCTTCAACAATCTGTTTAAGCGGTTTTTGTAATGCCTCATTGATGCTTTCATCCTCTATCTCAAGTATTTTAGGTAATCCAGTTTGTGTATCTCGTCCTTTGACCTCCATTGTTACTTTTTGTCGTACTTCACCTGGCTCAATATGAGCTAAACCGATCTTCATTTTGATATCCTCTGCCGTACGCTCACCAATATGTAAGTTGTGTTTTTTACGCATGTGGAGCAAGATTGCTTCATCAAACTTGGTACCAGCTACGCGTACTGTCTTGAAAACTACTAGCTGACCTAAGGATAAAATACCGATTTCAGCGGTGCCTCCTCCGATATTGACTATCATATGTCCTGATGGCTGAGCAATCGGTATACGTGCACCTATTGCAGCCGCTAGCGGCTCTTCTATGAGGTAGACGTCTGATGCCCCTGCTTGCTTACAGGCAGCGACTACAGCTCTTTTTTCGACCTGAGAAGATCCACCAGGGATAGAGATCATCACTTCTGGCCATAACAACTTACCTTTGAGTGCTTTGCGCAGAAAATACGTAATCATCGCCGAGGTAGTAGTGTAATCTGCAATGACCCCTTCCTTCATCGGTCGAGCTGCAATAATACTATTTGGGGTACGACCGATCATCTCACGCGCATCATCGCCCACTGCAAGTACTTTTTGTTTATCTTCCTGTGAATAGGCAACCACTGTTGGCTCATTTAAGACAATACCTTCACCTGCTACGTAGACGAGCGTGTTTGCTGTACCGAGATCGATTCCTACTTTTTTACGAAACCACATGGGTTAAACTTAAGTTTTAATGACTATAATGTATAGTTATTGCGTTGTGTTGAATGTAGATATTGTATAATATGTACATAGGTTTTACATTACTTCGACTTGTTTAGTGGATCAAAATATCTATTAAGTAAGTCAATTTATATCAGGTATGGCAACTGTAGCATCAATAACAAGAAGTATCATCCCAAGACTACTCTTTTTTACGGTTTTTTGTTTGATCCTCGGCGGAGTGATTGCTTATGCTCGTGGTTATCGAGTTAATTTCACTGAACGCACTGTTACCTCAACAGGTATTATCTCAGTCAACTCTACTCCACGACCCGCCACAGTGTACCTCAATGGTGAACTGCAAGGCGCAACCGATGTGAACCTCACTTTGCCATTTGGCGATTATACAATTGAGGTCAAAAAAGATGGTTACACTGATTGGAAAAAGAAAGTTAACTTAAAAGGTGAGCTTGTAATGAGTTTAGATGCTAAGTTATTTTCTAAAAACCCTTCACTCACTCCACTGACCACACTTGGTGTCATCAAAGCAGTCAAAGTTGGCAGTACTGATAGAGCAATCTTAGTGAGTCAAACAGGTGATGTTGAAAAAGATGGATTATATCTCTTTGAAGCAAGCGCTCGTCCAATTCCCTTATTTCCACCAGTAAAACCACTTCTTTTCAAAAGCCTTCTTCCCGCAACAATCGACCTCAAAACCACTAGACTTGTGTTTAATCCAAACTACCGTCAAGCTTTAATTGAGTTTGATTTAAATGAAACCGAGACTGTAACGTACCTCATCCCACTTGATACTGAAACTAAAGAGTTGTTTGATGTTACAGCTTCTCGTGAAAACATCATTGCAGCTTGGGATCTAGAAAAGCAAAAAGAAGTAGCTCGTATCATCGAGACATTTCCTAAAAAGATCCGTCCCATGGCAACTAACTCATTTCAGATAATCAGTCTTTCACCTGACGAAAAAAAGGTAATGTACATCGCAACTGCTGAAGCTACCTTACCACTGGTGATCGACCCTCCACTGATCGCAGCGAACCAGAGCCTCGAAGAAAGAAATATCAAAGCGAACAATATTTATATCTATGATAAAAAAGAAGATAAAAACTTCCGTGTAGACTTTGACCTTACTGACATCCAACCATCTCTTACCAACCCTACGACTATCACACCCTCACCTGCAGTTGATACACCTGTCGATACTGATCTGAGCTTAACTGAGCTTGCGACTTATGTTCACAACCATGTGCAATGGTATCCAACCTCTGATTACCTGGCATTAAAAGAAGACAATCAAATTATCCTCATGCAGTATGATGGCGATAATAAACAAAGCGTGTATGCAGGACCTTTTGAAAATGACTTCTTCACGGTCTCACCAGATTGGAATCTCCTAGTGCTGATAAACTTGAATCCTCAAGCGAATGAATACGGAGATCTATACTCAATTGGCCTCAGATAAAAACTTCTTTACCTTAGTTTGTGATCGGCTCGGCAAAGATAAGCATACGTTGTAATGTCGTACCAGGAGGCCAGCATGTCTGCATTGTAAGGACTTCAGTCGGAGTTTTACGGGTCAGATACTCTACTTCATCAGGATTGACTACTTGTTTACCAGTAACCTTGTATCGATGCCGTTGTCCTTTATAGAAGACATTCACTTCATCACCTTCTTCAAGTTTATACAGTAAGTAGAAAACCGCATTATACGTACCGACGTTCCAGATATAATCAGTAGAGTGCGCAAACAGGAAAATATGACCACCTTCACCTGGGAAGGCAGTTCCTTCTGCATGAGCAACTCCCTTTCGCAGAGCCTCAAGATATATATTTTCATCAGCCACATTTACATTCGGTAATACCTGTGCATTCGCTGCTATCTTGGGTATGACGATACTAAAATCAGGATCAATCGGCACCAAGACTTCAACAGGGTCAACATTAAAAGCTTGCGCAAAAGCACCTTTTTCAACTGCCTTCGTATCCTCTTCGACCTTTAAGGCTTCTTGAGGAGCTGCGACCACATATTCTTTACGGAATTGTTGCTCTACGAAGTACCTTACTTCTTCTTTTAATGGCTGATAAAAGGTTTTAGCGATGACGAATAATGAGCTAATAATTAAAAAATTACCAATGAAACGCAAGAAAAATACCCGTATATATTCCCCTGAAGGTATGTGTCGATGAAATTGTTTCATATTATGAATGATAGCAGTTTCGCTTATGTCTGTGTTCCCGAGAGGAATCGAACCTCTATCTATCCCTTAGGACGGGACTGTTCTATCCGTTAAACTACGGGAACTGCTGACTATATTGTATCATGCAGCAACAAAAAGCCCTCCGATTCGCAGTATGCGAAGGAGGGCTTAAGTTAGCTAGTTTATTTCATGATAGCTTCATCATTGCGAGTGTACTTCATAGTACCTTCTTTACCAAACCATAAATCAACCTCAAACAATGCTTCTTCTTTGTTTCCAGAAGCATGTAATAAGTTTTTGATTGGTCGACGACCTGTATTCGCCAAATATGACGAATCAAATGAGTAATCACCACGAATAGTACCTGGTGCTGAACTCAAAGGAAGTGTATGTCCAACCATCTTACGTACGAGTTCTACTGCATGAGGTCCTTCAAGGACTGCTGCAATAACTGAACCAGTTGTAATCATTTCAACCAGCCATTCACGGATCTTGAGACCAATCTCGTGTGCATCACTTGAGCCGAACTCTTTATCAGCGTCAATACCAAGTTGTTGATAATTTTCAAGCGTTTTACCGCCCATACCATTGATAAACTCTTCCCGACTAGCAGGATAGTGTTTATCAGCAAGCTCTCGAGAGACTGTAAGCATTTTCATGCCTACGATCTTGAGTCCTACACGTTCAAATCGTTGAAGTATTTCACCGACAAGTCCGCGTTCGACTGCATCAGGTTTGAAGATGATGAGTGTTTGTTCCATATCTGTGTAACAAATTAATAATAATACATATTAATTATACATGAGGCTGTCTGACAGTGTGAAGAATTTTAGTAGTTATAGATGAGCTTAAGGAGCATTGAGACAGACCCTTCAAAGAAAACCATGACGAAAAACCCGACTACGAGAAAGGGCCCAAAGGCAATCTTAGTCTTACGATCCCCCTTCTTTAGCAGTAAGATAGCAGCTCCGATAATTCCTCCACTCAGGAAGCCAATGTACAGTGCTAACAAGCCATTCCATAGCCCTAGATAGAATCCGATCCCAAAAGCAAGCTTGACATCACCAAATCCCATTCCCCTGCCTTTGGTGATAAGAAAAAGTGCAAGCAACGGAAGAAAAGCAATCATCCCTGCGAGAAGCTGTTGCAGCAAAATATCAAACGCAAATCCCACAATAAATAATCGTACTACTGCAACAACGATAAGTGCTATTTGCATCTCATCAGGGATAATCTGATAGCGGAGATCAGCAAGTAAGATCACGATCAAAATCGAGACTACAACAATATGTAATATGTGAAAGCTAACTAACCCATACTGAAGATTACTGAGATACCACACGAGCACATACATTCCAGACGTGAATAATTCAGCAAGTGGATATTGCGATGTAAACGGGGCTTTGCAGTAACGACACTTTCCTTTTAAATACAGATAAGAGACTACAGGAATGAGATCTTTCCACTCTAAAACATGTTTACAAGACTCACAATATGAGCGCCCCATGATTGATTCTTCACGGGATAAGCGATCGGCTAAGACATTGAGAAATGATCCGAAGAAAAGACCGGTAACTGCAAGCATCACATACTCTATAATCATGAGTTCATTATAGCGGAGTTAATCTATCAATATTATGAAATTGTCTCAAGTTCAAGTTCTTTTTCACTAAAAGGAGAAAGTACCGCAATTGTCGGTTGCTGCATAAATACTGCTTCAGCAACATGAATGAGTTGATCTTTCGTTACGGCATCGATCAACTGTACCATCTCTTGAGGAATACGCTTACTTCCTTGTAATAAGAACTGCACTCCAAAAAATGATGCTGTATTGTGGGAATCTTCAAGAGACAAAACCATTCGTCCTTTTAACACTTCTTTTGCGCGAGTGATCTCCTCATCTGTAATATTTTTGACTAAACTACGATGTTCTTGGACTACTAGTTTTATTGCTTCTGTAATTTTGTCTTTTTGCGTGCTGACTCCAGCTTGAGTAACAATGTAACCTGTGTCTTCATACATCTCTCGTCCGGTAGAAACATAATAACAAAGTCCACGTCTTTCACGCAGCTCATGAAATAAGCGTGAAGCCATACCGCCTCCCAGAATCGTCGCTAAGATACCGAGCGCATAACGACGTTCATCTGAAAAAGAAAAAGCGGGAAAGCCGACACAAAAATGTGCTTGCTCTGTTTTCTTTTTCTTTGCACGCACTCTGACGCGATCCGGCTTCCCTACAAAAAGTTTAGGTACCACTTTTTCACCAGGTGCCCATTGATCGAAATATTTTTCAAGCAGCTTGATATACCCTTCGGCTGGTTTTTGATCAAACCCAAGTCCACCAGCAATGACCACTACAGCGTTACTTGGGTGATAATAGGTATTACGATAATCGATAAAAGTTTGCTGAGTAGCAGCTGTTACACTTTCTTTGGTACCTGCGATCTCATACTCAAGCGGATGCCCGGCGAACATCAGATCATCGAAGATATCCCCTACCTTGGATGACGGCATATCTTCATACATATTTATCTCTTCGATGATTACACCTTTTTCACGCTCAATCTCTTCAGGATCAAGCTTGGGATGCAACAACATGTCAGATAGTACATGCACTACTTTCTCAAGATGTGTAGCAGGAGCTTTCACCCAATAACCTGTATGATCTTTGGAGGTAAATGCATTGAAAACACCACCCAAACCTTCGATTGTAGCTGCTATCTCATGTGCATCGGTATAATCCTTAGATCCTTTAAATGCCATATGCTCAAAAAAATGAGCAATACCGTTGTTTTTACGATTTTCATACCGAGAACCTGCTCCTACTAAGATGAGCGAGGTAATACTCGGAAAAGAACCAGTATCAATAAAAATAGTAGATAATCCGTTTTTGAGAGTATGATAGTGCAGTTTCATGGATGCTTATTATAACTTAAGAATTAGTTAAATTGTTTACCTCAACAATTTAACAATAGTATTTTTAAAAGATTGCTGCCCAGAACAGATCTTGTGCTTGTGTTGAGCTATCTTTGACATTGATCGTAAATCCATCTTCATCTAGCTCGCTGATCCAGACATAGGTTTCAAAATCTGGACTAGCAATGACTGTAGCTGGTGCTTCAGTCCAGTTACGATCGACACGCACTGATTTGGCATTACGTGGGAGCTTGATTGTACCTCGGAACTCATCATTACCCTTGAGTACACCTTCAGCGATGATCATATTGCCCTGAGTATCGATACGTACTTTGCCAGCCATAATATCGACTTCACCCAAACCTAAGTGCTGTAGCTTCAAGCTTCCATTTAAGGTTGAAATTGTAGCCGATGGTGTAGCCGTACTGTCATCAAATCCATTGATGGTCAGCAATCCGTTACTGATTGCACCCGTGAGAGAGATATCATTGAATCTCGCATCACCAAGCACAGTGAGATCCTCATCAAAGATTGTATCTTCACTGAATCTGATTGGTTTGTCTACTAATAACTCACTCAAAGAACCGGATTCACTAGCAATGCCACCCGACTGTACTCCGAGAACTGCGCCAACATCTTGTCCGTATAACATCTGCTCGAGGAAGCTGACTCTATCTGAAAGTTGTGCGATAAGACCTGAGCTTGAAGCTTGCATCTCTCCAGAACCTGAAGCATTTTGCATTGCAGATAACTGTTGAGTATTTGCAGCCAGTTGTGCCGCTTGACTTGCTGTTAAGTTTTCTTGTTCATTTAGTTGACTTAAGAGCGATTGAAGCTGTATCTGATTTCCATCTTGTGCAGCAATGAGCTCTTCTAATTTTGCACGGACGTCAATATCACCTAGGAATAATTCTTTCACATCAATTTTTCCAGACGTAAGTGAAGCTATAACAGCTTCGGCGAATCCGCCTTTTTGCTCGATCGTACTGCCATCTGTATATTTCGCCACATATTTATCATTCTCTACCACCACATCGAGATTGCCATCAGCATTGAGTTTGATATCTGGTGAGTAATAACCGAGCTCAACAAATGTCATGACTTTACCCTCTTCAAATATAGTAGAACTACTACCATTATAATCTTCAAGTGCTTTACCAATAGCGATACCTGACTTCGTTGCCTTCATTGCCTCTCCTGGGATAGAAGATGTGGTAAGATAATCCCCTGCTTTAATCGGACCATTCTCAAGATTTACTTTCACTGGTACACGACCTGCAAGAGCAAGGAGAACTGATTTTGTTCCTACAGGAGGCGAACCATCACTTAGTACGATACCAGGTTGAGTTGGCACTATACCAAGAACCTTTTCATCATATGCTCCTGTGCTTTTTTTCACTCCATTTTTAAGTGTCGGATCAACTGATACTACATCTCCAGGTTTGATAGATTTATCTCGCGTATTATATGATTCGGCTAAATCGGCACCGCTGCTCTTAAATGCTATAAGGAAACTACCTTCATGTACACGACTTGGGGTTGCATTTGCTGTTGCCTGAGCCCACCACAATTCAACATTACCTGATGTTGCACCAGTAGTAACCATACCATAAACTATGGCTGGATCTGTAGTTAACACTCCAGTACCTAAGTTCATCGCAGTAGCCGCTGTAACAGCACAACCATTCTGAGCATTAGCAACGTTGTTTTCTAATTCACCCGCTACAAACTTACAGTTTGCACCTGATGGCGCACTGACACCGACAGCGATACCGCCAAGATTAGGCGAAGAAACGCGAAGATTGTATTGAACAACCCACGTTTCGTTAGCACCTACAGAAAATGTAAGATGGTCATCTGCTTGCGGTATTGTACTACTCGTTACCGCTTCAACAGTTGGTTTGACAATCGTTGCTGATGCTCGGTCGGTACCACATGAGAAATCTCCACTCGTAGAATCCCAAAGTAACTTACTATTTGTAGTATCACAATCTGTAAGCCCAGCTCCACTAAATGATCCAGCAGCTGTAATATCTTGACCGTTAATATTTAGATCATCTTCAAAGTAGACTTGTCCGCCACCACTACTTGCACCAAGCCATAGATTACTACCTCCACAGATCATATCAGAGAAATCATTACATCCCGTAATACCTGGTGCTGAACCACCGATAGCAACATTATTAATCTTTGTATAACCAGAGATGATAGAGTTTCCTACAACTTGAAAGGCCTGAGTTGGCGCTGAAGTACCAATACCAAGATTCCCTGCAAAATAATTGTAATCATTACTACCTTCTTGATAAATACCAAAGTCATTGGCAGCTGCAAAAGCTGGATCTCTCACGTTTGTAATATATAATCCAAATGACTTCGTCACAGTGCCATCACTACTATCAGCATCTATGTAATGACCGTAAAGATTTGAGATTATTGAACCAGTACCTAAACCTGATAGCTGACTTTTAATACCATACAAGTTAGTGATATTGGTATTATCTGCGAAATTATCAAATGACCAGATACTTGTAGCTTCAGCAATTGTAGCTACTCCTGATGAATGGCTTGAGCCTACTGAGGTAAAGAGTCCACGAATATTTGAGCTCACTGTAACACCTGCACCAACATTTGCACTTGCTGCGACACCTTCGACTGCTCCTGAGTTCACAAGGGTATTCGCTGCATAATGTGCACCGACGACGAAATTACTTCCGGCCGTATTATTCGTGACTGAACCGAGAGTACCATAGTATCCGCCTGATGCTGCTAAGCTATTGAGCTGCTCATTATATGCAAGTCCACAAGACCACAGTCCACACTGTGGATCTGAGCCATTATTGCTACCGATGATGACCTGAGTTGTGTTATTTGCGTAGGTGATATTTGACCCAAGCTTGACTCTGCCTGCAACATCGAGCTGAGCTCCTGGCGTCGTGGTACCAATCCCGACCGCGTTGGCACTGCCATCAACAAATAATGTGTTAGCATCAAAGTTCACGTCTGCACTTCCTTGGGTGACATTAAGCATGCTCGTTGCATTGTTATAGTTGAAACCGATATCGTTATCTAATCCAAATGACAACGGTGAACTATCACCTAGGTAAATTCCTGTTAATTTATTTGCACCTGCTGAAGCTGAGTTACCGAGAGTTTCGTTGGCTGTTGGATACAAATATGTACCACCATCTGTAAATGGACTTGCTCCACCAGCGTTGAGCTGTGTGCCATTCCAAAACAAATTTCCACTGGTTGCATAGAGTCTGTTTGTGGTGACTCCTGGTGCTGAAGTGTCACCGATATAGATCGCTCCTCGCAGATCAAGTCTTTCGTTTGGAGCAGTGGTACCGATTCCGATGTTACCTAATCCATTTACAAATAATCTAATTGCAGATCCTACAGATCCATCACTAGTCTTGAGTGCAATAGTACCGTTTACACTATTATTATTTTCAAACTCAATCTCTGATTTTGTATAACCATCATTGGTAACACCCATACGTAACGTTCTGTTAACACCTGTTCCTGCAAGAACATACTGTTCCCAATCGCCTTCAACAATAGATCCTTCAGCTGAGAAAGCTGTTTCATTGGCGATACGGAACTGAGAGGTAGTAAGACGGACATTACCTTGCACATCGAGTGTTTCTGCAGGGTTTGTAGTGCCAATACCTACATTTGTTCCCGTGTCATAGACAGTACCAATACCTAAGGTATCTCCATCTGTAAAACGAGCTAGATAATTTGCGGCACCTGTTGAACTATCCAAGAGGGTTGTTCCCCAAACGCGAGCGTCGATCTCATCGGTTGTAACATTGTTACTTGAATCTAATACTAATACTGTATTATCAACGCCCGTTCCTAAACCAGTCAATGTCACAGTACTATCAGCATTAATTGTATTGCCAAATATATCCCATCTAAGTGAAGATGTTCCCATATCTTGATCAGTTGTCTCAGGTGCTACTACTCCATTTACTTGCAAAGCAAAATCTGGAGAAGCTGTACCTAAACCAAAGTTTCCGCTGACGTATCCTGTTCCAAGTACAGATAAATTATTTCCAGGCTGAGTGTAGCCACCGATTACTAAGCTGCCGGCTACTGCAACATAACTATCACCTACACCTAATGATGGTGCATCAGGATTCGCACCACCAATATGAAATGTTGGACTCCCAGCTACAGCGCTCCCTCTATTTTCTAGACGTATATTACGTGTCACTGCAGACGGCGTTCTGAAACCGAAGTCAACAAGCTCATGACTGCCTGCATTTTCGAAAATAGCTCCATTTGCACCATCACGATGTTGTAGTCTCAGTCTGGTTGTTCCGTAAGTGTCTCCCGTTTGTTGCAGTACTAACTCATTTGCATTGCTAGAAAGAGTATCTGCTCCAGTACCTGCCAAGAGGATATCTCCTCCGACATTCAATTTAGATGTTGCAACAGTGGTACCTATTCCTACTGTGCTTGCACTACCATCTATAAATAATGTATCACTATCAAAATTTAGATCATTATTCCCCATTGCAATCTGCAAGGTAGATAAAGCATTATTGAAACTAAAGTTGATATCGTTATCTGCACCAAAGTACAACGGTGAAGTATCACCTAGATATAAACCACTGATCTTATTACTTCCGGCACTGGCACTATTTCCTACCGTTT
>JBGSBR010000007.1:0-65194 GCA_041730495.1 Weeksellaceae bacterium
CCGGTGGGTAAACGGACAGCTCGATTTCAGACCTGTGTTTGTTTTTATGATCCCACCAGTGAAACGACTATCTGTGAAGAAGGTGATATTAAAGGTCATCTATCAGAGACTCCGCTAGATATTGAAACTAATGGTTATCCATTCCGTGTCCTTTTCATCGTCGATAAATACAATAAGTTTTATGACCATATGACAGAAGCTGAGCATCATGAGATGAATCATCGCCTCCATGCACTGCGCCGAGTAATTTCCCAAATGGAAAAATATCTGCTAGAATAGCACTTAAGATGTTAGATATCGCCTATATCCGCGACAATGCGGACAAAGTAAAAACTGCTGCTAAAAATAAAAATCGTGAAGTCGATATCGATGGTATCCTCCGACTTGATGAAGAACGTCGACAACTGATCCAACAAACAGAAAAACTCCGTCAAGAACGAAACCAATACGGTGGTGGTAAAGAAAAACCTACACCCGAGATCATTGAAAAAGGTAAAAAGCTCAAAGAAGAACTTAAGCTTCTTGAAGATAAACTAAGAGCTGTCGAAGATGAACTAAACAAATTAGTTTCATTTGTCCCAAGTGTCCCACTTGATGAAGTGCCAGTAGGCTCTGATGAGTCAGGAAATATCGAAGTCAAAACATGGGGTGAACCTACCAAATTTGATTTCACTCCCAAAGATCATATCACCCTTGGCTTAGAGCTCGATCTCCTAGACCTTGATCGAGGTGCCAAAGTCTCTGGCTATCGAGGATATTTTCTGAAAAATCAAGGTGCAATCTTACACATGGCACTCCTTTTTTATGTATTCCAAAAGCTTACTCAAAAAGGCTACACGCCAATGATTGCACCATCTATTGTAAAAGCATTCACACTCTTCGGCACCGGTCAGTTCCCGTGGGGTGAAGGAGAAGTTTATAAACTCAATGACGAAGATGCATATCTGGCAGGTACCGCTGAGGTCCCAGTGACTGGATATTATGCGAATGAAGTTTTACAAGAAAAAGATCTACCAAAAAAAATGGTGGCTTTCTCGCCCTGTTTCCGTAGAGAAATTGGCTCATATGGCAAAGATACACGAGGACTTTACAGAGTACATGAATTCTGGAAAATTGAACAAGTCATCATCGGACGCAGCGATCTCGACGAAGCTCGCATGCTTCATGAAGAGCTTCAAGTAAATTCAGAAGAGATCTTACAAGATCTCAAACTACCTTACAGACAACTGCTTATGTGTACCGGTGATATGGGTGAACCCCAACTCAAAAAATATGATATCGAAACCTGGATGCCATCACGCGACGCCTATGGTGAGACTATGTCCAACTCGATTATGGGCGACTTCCAAACACGCAGACTGAACATCAGATATAAAACCAAAGATGGTCAGACAAAATATGCTTTCAGTTTCAATAATACTGCTCTTGCTTCACCTCGCATCCTGATCGCAATACTTGAAAACTATCAGCAAAAAGATGGCAGTATCATGGTGCCTGAAGTACTACAAACTCTCACAGGATTCAAAGAAATTCGACTTAAATAATTACAACGAGTTCTTGTGTCTTACCGACTTGACTCCATATCTTACTCTTGCTATACTATAAGCTTCTATGAAAACACAGATCAATACAATTTATTTTTTCCTTCTTACCTCATGATATAGGGAGGATCTTGTATTGATATAAGTACCTCCCATAAGGGAGGTTTTTTTTTGCTCTTTTACAACTAGTACATCTGGAAAGGGTTGTGGAGATACACACTATCTCTAGAGCCCTTTCCAGGCACAACGAAAGGAACCATCATGGCTTTAATCAAAGATGAGCTTCGTGTACGTTACGAAGCTCTAAAAAATGTCGGATTCACTGACCACACGGCTTGCGACAAACTCGCCGCAGAAATCGAAGCGCAAGATGATCTCTATGCGCCAGACAAGCAATTTTACCTCAATGCGCTCCGCAACCGTGCGGAGCCCGTAACGAGCGGCTTCCAAGGTCTCTAGACCACGTCTAAATGTCTTAATTTTTCATCACCTTGTGCCTGGATGGCAGAAGGTGGAGTATGTAACCGTTTGTAAGGTATACGCCAGCATGTATACCCCGCAAACACCTACTTTACTCCACCTTCTCGCTCACCTTTTTTAATATAAAAATATGAATATACGAACAGTCTATTACACACAGTTTTTCGCCTTTGACCTCATACGGATGGGCGGTTAATACTGTGGTGTAAAACATACTACATAACCTCCCATCAGGGAGGTTTTTTTTGTGCTTAAAAATATTACTTATAGATGAAAGGAGGTGAAAACAATGGAATCAAAAATGAACAAAGGATTAATTAGTGCAGATCAGCGCAAGCAGTATCTAAATTTAGAAAATCCACTGGGAGACTATCCGTGGCGATTAGCTAATCCTAGAGCTGGTGTAATATATCAACCTGTTGAGCTGTCTAATGTAGAAATTGCTCTACAGCTCAGTACACAGCATCGGAATCAGCTTCAAAGTCCGATCCGATATACGAGTATAGAAATACAGGCTCAATCAGAACAATTGATTTGTAAACGAATGCTTCATAAACCAAGAGAAAGTGTTATGCATACTCAGATTTATAATCCTCAGGGAAGAATTATCATGCATGAACTTCTGGGTGAAGAAACCAAAAAACACGAGTATAGCTATGATGAACAAGGTCGCTTAGTGGGAATCACAACGGATCATACAGTAGATACTGCTCATCAACGTGAAACTGTGAGCTACGTATATCGTGATGATAACTCACTTGCATACGATACCACCTGGATTATTGATTCAGAAGCTGGTAGGTATGAAGATAGTTTGAGTTATGAACAACGATTAGTACATGAAGGGTTACAAGGTATTGTGTAATCACTGAAGGGCGTTTGTGTAGACGTATACAAACGCCCACGCGTACCATATCAGTTTAGCTGTAGTAAGAATGTATGAAGGATTTCATAGTACTCTTGCAGACTCTCTACTTCAACCCATTCGCTATCTGTATGGTGTCCAGCTCCGCGAGGACCAAACTCGATACCATCGACACCGGCGACATTGAAGTGACGGATATCTGATGCGCCATGATGTGGCAAAATCTTAGATTCTGCGCCTATCACTTCTTTCAACTTACGGACATACTCATTATCTTCCGGAGTAAAATGTAATGGCTCTTTGAACATAATTTCAACATCTATATCATCTGTTTTCAATCCTAAAATATATTGTTCTACCTTCTCTGCATCTTCGGGTATGAAGCGGATATCAAGTTTTAACTCACATAGATCAGGGACTTTGTTGAAGGTGTCGTTGGTTGTTTCCATTGTAGCGACATTGATTGTTGTCTTCCAAGCTGCTTCAGTAGGAATAGGATAATCAGTATTAATTTTTTCTACGATTTTATTCATGCGAATAAGTGCATTTTTTCCAAGCCATGGATATGCACCATGTGCTGTAGCACCTTTCGTAATGATTTTCGCCCATATCACACCTTTGGCACGATTGATGATCGTCAGATCAGTATTCTCACCCGCGATCACGAAGTCTGCTCTCACTCCTTGCTCGATCTGATACTTGGCACCGTTATGGCCACCAATTTCTTCATCTGTTACAAGTTGTAAAGCTAAAGGATATGATACTTTTTTTGCCAACTCTTTGAAAACAAGAAGTTCAACTGCTCCAGCTGCTTTCATATCATAGGCACCGCGACCATAGAGTTTGCCATCTTTTACCTCTGGCTTAAACTGTGATTCTTGAGCTGGCACTACATCGAGATGAGCATTGAGGATTACTTTAAATTTCTCTGGTCTTGTATCTCCGAAGTAAACTAAGATACTTGGAATACCATTACTTGCAAACTCTTCAATAGTAAAATCTGCAAGTTCTTGTTTCGCCACTTCAAGTACTTCCTGAAGCTGTTCAGGTTTATCTTTTGTTGATGGTACTGAGATAAGTTTTTGTGCAAGATCTAGGATCTGTTCATCTATCATATTTGTAATAATTATACTCTATGCCTAGTAGCAATTTCTTCAATCAGCTCTTGGTGAGGCTGTAATAAATACTTAGCCTGTCTTATCTCATTTTGTACTTGCGGATGTAGCTTGCCATTAAGAAATACTCCATCAGATGGCCAACCATTTACCAGTGCTGGCTCATGCTGATGGGGTAAGTAATGTGGAGTACGAGCTGTTTCCGATAAAGCAATGACTCTATCTTCACCAGTCCTAAGTGGCCTACCTATTGCATTAGTTACAGCAGCTACAGATTCATTCATCATTTGTATGAATGCATGCTCTGATTGTGGTACTACATACAAAGAGGGCCCTACTCTATCGGGTAAGATACCCATATCATCAGCAAGACCATATGCTGATACATGAGCAAGTAAATATGCAGCCCGCAGCGACTGTTCCTGAGCTCCTTTGTTATTATGACGGGCCATATTGCCAAGTTTTTCTTTTACAGGTTTGGGTAATTGCGGATACAGTTTACTACCCAAATCTACAATAAGTTCTACAGCTCGAGGATTGTCATATTGTATCTCTGGTAATGGTACTCTGGGATGTGCTGCCAGCAGATATTCATGTGCCATTTTTAATAATCGTTCCGATTGTTCAAGCCCATGTTGTGCATCTGTACCATTCACTTTAGCATTCATATGTACGGGAGCCATCGTCAACCATTTGGTAGGAGATTTTATCCCTTGTTTTTGCATATATTCGATTGCTTGTGCTGTCTCTTCGATCACTGTCCACCAACGCACTGGCACTGGCACCCCATTAACATTATGTAGTGTATAAATAGTCGCATCACCGAGTGTACCCTCATCTCCCCATTTCACTAATCTATCGTAGTGTGCTTGATTTAAGGGCAAGATAGGTATATCACCTGGTAATTCATAACGACCTTCTGGGTTATAGGTATTAAGCTCTATATATGACATAAGACATAAAAAAACCCCGCCTAAGCGGGGGCTAATTGCTAAAAAAGCATTAATCAGCTACCCCGCGTGCGCGTGGTAAAGAAAAAAAATCCAAACTGATTAATAGCTGCGTTCATAAGGATATATGATAATACAGCCTTCTAACGTTGTCAAATTTAAACTAATTCAATTTTCGCAACACTATACTTCTCAATTTTAGCTTCATCAATCTCAAAACCTAAACCAGGAGTATCTGGCACGGCCACATATCCGTCATTATCAACTTTGAAACTATTTTTAACTAAATCATCTTGATAAAAGAAATCAACCGGTGACATATCTGCTGGATAGATATAGTTTGGTAGACTCGCAATAGCGATATTAAATGCTCGACCGATACCTGTCTCGAGCATCCCTCCGCACCATACACCGAGTCCATGTTGTGCACACAGATCATGGATACGTTTACTTTCGAGAAGTCCACCGACACGTCCAGGTTTGATATTGATGATCTTGCATGCTTGCAGATAAATCGCACGTCGCGCATCGTCGACTGAATAAATACTTTCATCAAGACAGATCGGCGTTGTAATCTGTTTTTGCAAAATCGAGTGATCTACAATATCATCATCAGCAAGTGGCTGCTCTGTCATCAACAAATTATATCCATCAAGCTCTTGCATAACTGGTAGATCCTCAAGCGTGTATGATGAGTTTGCGTCTACCATGAGTGGTACTTCGGGATGTTTCTCTCTAATTGCTTTTACAAGTTCTAGATCCCAACCTGGCTGCGTTTTGATTTTGATTCGACGAAAACCTTGCTTCAGACGCAAATCTACTTCTTCAAGTGTTTCTTCAACACTTTTTTTAATACCAATACTTTCACCCACTGCAATCTTATCCTGAGTTCCACCAAGTAGCTGTTTAATTGATTTATTTTGTTTAAGAGACATAATCATCCAAACCGCAGTTTCGATTGCAGTTTTGGAAAAATTATTTTTCTTAATTGGTTTCATCATCTCCATGAGCTCTTCGACAGTTTCAAACTCTTTATGGAGTACGAGTGGCGCTACATAATCTTTGAGGACCAACATACAGATATCAACTGTTTCTGGTTTATAGAAAGGAAAAGGCAAAGCGGCCCCTTCACCCCAGCCCACAACACCATCTGCAGTTTCCGCTCTCACGAGGACAGTTGGTTTACTGGTTACAGTACCGAAGCTCGTCGTAAACGACGTGTTCATCGGAATCTCAACTTTATGGATGGTTAGTTTAGTAAGTTTCATAGCTATATTATAAAATGACCTTTCTTGAAACGACTAATGCTTTTAGTTTTTCTTCCATGGTACCTGTAGCATTCTCAACAAATTCAACTGCGCGATCGGCTCCATTTTTGCCAGTTTTCAAAACATATTCTGGATAATCTAATAGTTTCTTATCGTCTTCAGCTAAACCTGTAGCTGCAATCTCAACTATTTTCTCAGCAAAATCTGCAACAGTTATGTCACCTACTTTACCGATTAAACCATTTTTGATCGCTTCTTCACGAAGTAAACCAAGTGTTTTCCAATCAAATGAATCAATATAAGCCACAGCTTCTGATAGGTTTGCCATGAGCCCAGCTTGGATCGCTGATGGTGAAACCATGGCTGTTTCTGCAATATCTTTGCCAGCGTTTCTTAGCTCGACATCGGGAAAGTTTGCACCTGGATCTCGACCTTCGATATACGTAAACATTGCATGTTTTTCAAAAATTGCTTCAACATTTTGTTTATCTGTTTGGGCACAAGCTTCGAGAAACTCTACAAGAGGAAAGCTATCATGTTTAAGACCATACCGGATACGTGCTCCCGCGAACTGTGCAAACTGCATTGTTTCCATATGTCCGATATTGGGTTTTACATCTTCAATCGTTTGGGGTGGGAAATTACGCAATAAATCATTCAGATAATACGCTTTCCAGGATGGTTTGCTGAGGAACTCAAGTACTGATGGCATATCTTGTACATACAGTATTTTGTCACCGATACTTTTGTAATCTGTACCTGATCCGAGGACAAAATGTAAACTCGTCTGTGGACCAAACATCCATTGGAAATACTCTGCCATCGTATGGAAACGCTTCTCGGGAAAACGAGCAGTTCTGCGATCACCTTGAAATTTAGAATGCGCCATCATGCGATCCCACATCATAAGTCGCGACTCTTTGTAGTCAGCTCTTTGGCCTTCTTCATATGGACTATTGGCAAATAATCCGATAAATGCAGCTCCTGCTCCGATAATCACTGAAACTGCATCTGCAGCTTGTGCAGGTATTACACTTGTCGCCGGACTGTTCTGAGCTCGCGCATTTATACCTGCTGTATGATCCCAACCACGAAACCAGATGTACGAGTACACACCTTTTGGTGCAACATACTTACTGTAATCTGCAAAAGTCGTCGTACCTAAAGGATGATTCGAAAGATTTATAACAGATACTTTATCAGATGCTAAAGCTTGTTGAGTGGTTTCCAAGTCAAGCTGCATTCGTTTTTGCAAATCTGAAAGCGAATCACCATAAGGCAATGCTGTTTCTAAAAGGTTAAATCCATTATCGAGTCCTTGCTCACCCAAAGTCGTAGAAACAGTACCAAGTTTTACATCAGGTTTAATATCACTTTCATGAAAATGTACTTCATCTCCTCGTTCTTTTGCTATAGCTGAAAGTGTCTCAAAATAACTTTGAGACACCGCTTGCATCTCGCCAGTTTGCGATTGAGCTATTACCTTTTCAAGCTCTCCTCCGTATGTTGTATTTATATTAGTTTTCATATCGTTGAATCAATTTTAACACCAATCATGCATATTGTTGCTCAAAATCAGCTAAAAACTCTGTATACGCCTGTAAACCCGTACCTATATCCGTCGGACTAATGAATCTTGCTATTGCTTTCCAATCTGTAAAAGCTCCATCAACCTGATTTCGTGCTACTGAGTCATTTGGTTCTAACTTACTAGGTGTGAAATGAAATGGCGAATGACCATTCAAATACATATATCCCCATTGACCAATCGGATAATCAACTTTTTGTGTAAGATAATATGGTGGTATTTGTCTAGAAATAGTACGCAACATCAAATCAGAAACATGAGGTCCTCTATGATCAGAACCTACAATGCGGCGTATAAAATCTCTTGCTGCGCCAAACTCTGTTTCTTTTATATTAATCAGATTGAAACTTCTTTTACCACCCATATCTTGTGGTATAGCTTGTATATCATCAAATATATAAGGATGAATTGTAATATATCGTAATACTTGCCTTAAATGATCATCTGTGGGCTCTCGATGTGCCGCTGCAGATACAGCTAATTCGTAAATAATATTTTTTATACCTCTATCATGTTGCGCTTTTTCAGCAAATACATGTACTAGTTCATCAACTTGTTTTCTATAACTATCATCCCATTGAGGGTCGTTTTGAAAATCAATCTGAGTACCTGGTGCAAATCTTTCAATAAAAGCGCTAACCAAATGATGAGACATCTCTCGTACTTCAGTAAGTTGTCGTTGTTTCATAGGATCATTATTATGATTTATTTCAATAGCAGCATTTACACCGTTAAATATCTCTAACTTGGGCTGTGGAAGATTTGCTAAAGCAAATCTTCTTGATGTTTCCAATAATGGGATAATATATGCCATAAAACGTGGTGATAATAATTCATTACCACCATAGCCCACTCGGAAATGCCAATCTGAAACAACATTTGGATCAACACAAGCTTCGACTATTGTACGAGTCATTTCCAAAGGATTGTCATATGCTCTGATTTCTTTATCACCAAACATTGCCATAGTGACTGCTTGCATATTACGGACATATGATGAGGGTACATCAACTGTAGGTGGGAGTGCCTGTAAAACATCCGAATGAGTAATAGGTCTATCTACAGTAATATTTTCTGCATCACCTAGTGCTCCCATACGATGTTTAACAATACCAGCAGAACTAAAGATACTCGTACGAGTATCTTGTATCTGTGGCACTAATCTATCAGCAATCTTTTGTGCAGGTAATGCTTGTTTTCTATCTGTATATATTCCTTGTTCTAACATATATTTTTATAAACCAAAAAAAAACCGCCTTTCGGCGGGTCTCTGAGATCACTCAAAAGTCCTCCGCCTACGAGCAGGTAATAAGGACGACGAGAATTTGTGACATGACGTTTTTCATATATCTAATATGTATTATAGCAATAACTTATTCAAAATCAATATTTAATTGTAAATCGTTACTAACATAATGCCATATTTATTGCTATATTAAATTCGAACACTTTTAAATAATGGGGAGGAATAAGTTATAATTGCCTTTATGAAAATACTAAATGTAGTAACTGATCTACTTTCTGTCGGACCACGCTTTGCCCAAGGTGAAGAAAAAGCTGCAGCATTAATACAACAGATGCTTACAGATAATAAGGTGTCTTTTATAGATCAACAATATGAGGCCTCTGTACCACTAGCAAGTACAGTATCTCTTACTGTGGATGGCAAAGCTATTGATGCTAGAAATGTCGGTATGGAAAGTGGAACATTCACCAATAAAGATGCACTTGTTAGCTCTTTATATTGGGGAGATACAGACTTTTATCTGCCTCCTAATATAAACTTCAATCCAAGATGTAAGACTACTATTTCGATGGCTTTGTACTATAAACACGCCGCCATAGCTGTGCGCAGAGATGATGTGCCTCTTATTTTAGCAGCTGAAAAAGTAACTGGTCAAACTGTAGTCGAACCTTACAACTTCACCGGACATAACTACCTCGTGGGAAATACCACTAATCCAAAAAGTGTAATTTTCACTCACTATGATTGTTGGGAATCTGGTGCAATTGATAATGCATCAGGGACAGCAGTATTAATTAACACCGTAATCAAGCATCCAGAATTATTGAAAGATCATTTATTCGCGATCTGTGGAACCGAAGAAATATCTTATGAAGAACCTATTTACTGGGGTAAAGGTTACCGTGCATTTCAAGAAAAATATAATCACTTGCTTGAAGAGGCAAAAGAAATTTTGGTTGTAGACTGTGTTGGGTACTCATCACATGTGTGGGCTACGGATCCAGAGCATGTAGTCTTAGGATTACCTTTAAATAAATTTGAATCCTACGCTCAAAAATCGGCCATGCTCTGTGGTGATTTCGACACATTAATGTCTGTTTATCACAGTAATGATGATACTGTAGATTTATTGTCAGAAGAGTTACTTGATGACGCTCAAAAACTGCTTTTAGAAAAGCTTCAATCTTTATAGTAAGTAAGATTTACAAAATCATCACAAGTCCGAGACCTACTATCACAAGTCCCATGCCCGCCATAAAGTATGGCACCATATTGACACCACTTACTGGTGGTGCTGGTGTCGCAGTTGGGATTCCCGCAATAACTGTCGGCGTGGGTGAAAGGTTTAATGTAGGACTCAGAATTGCCGTGATAGAGATTCGTGGTGTAACTGATGGAGATAGTCTTACTGTTGGGGTGAGCGTACCTGATGGTGTTGCTGTGGCAGCAAGCACCTGTTCACCACTTTTGATGATCGTAAAAGTACGTTGTTCACGAACAGCACGATTATTTTGATCTGTAGTAGTGACGATAAGAGTATAGCTTCCCGGAGCAATCACTTTATTGACTCCGATATTCCAGTCACCTCGTGAATCGACTGTCGCTTGACCACTGAATGCTGGTCGTGAGTTGATACTTGCATTAACTACTTTATTGGCTATTCCTTTACCTCTGATCAAAGGTGCTGTACCGGGAATAGTAGCATTTTGCTTCGGATACAATAACTCAAATCGAGCCGTTTGTGTCGATTGAGTAGTAGTATTACTAGTAGCCGATAAAACCTCAGTTTTTTCTAAGAAAGATGCATCTTCACCGAGCACTGTTGTCTCAGGCAATGGATGTGTTTGTTCAAGTAATGCATCGATTACTGACTTTGATTCTCCATGCAAAATCTCAACTCTGACTTGAGTGCTTTCTTGCAACGATACTTGAGTTCGATCTTGCTTATTGGTAACAAACTGCAAAGGAATCAACCACTCACCTGTCTCACCGGTAAGTGCAAAAAGCGGATACGCATTTGGATAATACAAGAAAACATGTGCATTTTTAACTGCGGTGTCTTGAGCGGAGACAAGCTTACCATATGATGGTGAAAGACTTGATTGGATACTGGTATCACGTGCTGTTTTCGTCTCAAATGGTGCATCATCAGGTGTACTAATAACCTGATTATTACTAATAATCCGATAATATAATGTACTGTCTGCTTGAAGGTTCTTAAGGATGGCGTAATGAAATACTCTAACTCCAGGCTCTGATCCTTTGTCTTGCTCATCACGAGCGATATTATTGAGCTGATCTGGTTGAGTACCATAGATCACCCAACCTTGATCTGCTTCACTGGATTGCCAGTAGATACCCACTTGAGTTGGGGTAACATTGACTACTTCCTGTTTTTGTAAACTAAGCTTGGAAGCTCTGGTAGGAGTTCCTGAAGAGGTGAAATAAAACAGCACTGCAGCACTTACTGCCATTACAGCACCTAATACTAAAAAGTGTGGCGACCTATGAGATCGAAAATATAAATCACTATAACTCATTTATGGTTGTTTAGTTTTTAACTCATCAAGCACGGTAGTATCTATATTGTAATTGAGGGAAAAACTTTGGATCTGCTCTTCAGAAAGAGTGTTTTGTTTAATCCCATATACCTCAAACATCACCCATGCGACAACTGTAAGAAAAATAGTACACGCAATAACTAATAGCTCTTTCTGATTCATGATAGTGTTTATAGATAATAAGCGCTCACTATCATATTAACGGTAAAAGCTCCACTTGTCGATGCCTGTTCACCCTCAAGAGCAAACTGATCAATCGTTTTAATACGACGTTGATTGCTGATAGCTAAGATAAGCTGTTCAAGTGAACTAGCAGATGCTTCTGTGTCTAACGTTATTTTATATGCTTGTATCCCCTGCACTGTTTCAACTTGCTTGAAATTGATACTTTCGACAGTGACTGAGGTAATCGGAACATCTGCCTGCAAAGCTGCATTTTGTACATCTTCCACTACCTTGGCAACCTGTGGAGATGATGGTATAGCTTCATCCAAAACAGGTAGATCATTTCTATATGTCTCAAGGACACTTTGATAGTTTACAATCTGTAAAATTTGCGCTTCGTATTCGCGGTTTTTGAGTTTGAGATCTTGCAACTCTTGTTGAAGATTAAAAGCAGTAATTACATTGGGTCTTATCGCAAAAGCCAAAAAGAACGAAAAAACGATAAAGAAAAAAATACTAAACGAATAATCTTGTACTTTTTTCTCTGTGAGTAATGCTCTTAATCTTTTACGATCCATTATAGTGTTTGAAATGTTTGCAATGACAAATTAAACTCATACCCAAGATCTGTTTTATTGACGTTTCGTAATGTTATTTCAGTAAATCTTTTGTCAATTTTAAGTTGCTCATAAAAAGCTTTAATCGACTCAACATCTGTAGTAATCCCACTGACAATAACTGATTCTTCATTGACACTCATAGTCGTAATTACTATAGAGCTTGGCATGCGAGAGAAAAAATACTGATACATCGTAACCATTGCACTTTGTCTGGTAAGTAATGGTTTGACATTACTAATCTTTGCATCAAGTTCCTTGATCTCATCGAGCAACATCTGTGTCGACTCGATGATATGTTGTTTTTGTATAAGTGTATCTTTGAGATCCACAATATCTTGATCTACTTTAAAGCGATAAAAGAAGACACAGATCGCAACGAACTGTGTTATGACGAGTATATAGCGGAGATAATGTAATGAAAAGTAGATTATTTTGTCAGCGGCAGAGAGTTTTTTCTCAGGAAATAAATTTATTTGGTATTTCATGAACGTCCTGCAACTAATCTACTTACACGCGATTTTAACCGTTTTGCTCGATTGGCATGGATTACCATCTTCTTAGCAGCTTTATCAATTTTTGAATAGGCTTCTGAGAGAAAAGTAGCTTTATTTTCCATTTTTCCTTTGCGTGCATCTTTCATTATATCCTCTACACGAGATTTATACATACCGTTTTGCTGGGTACGTTTGACATCTTGTTTCATTTTTTTCTTAGCGGATTTTATATTTGGCATTATTTATTTGACACCTCCTTTCAATTATAACTGTATTAATTATTTCAATGTGAAACTCTTTTCGAGTAATCTTTCTCCGTATGATCCTGAGAACTTAAATGTACCTTTTACCTCGCCATCAATATCATGATATCGGCAAACACCTGATGAACAGGTACCAAATGTTATATCTTCTTCAACCTTTTTTTCGTTATTCTTCACCTGAATTCTTCCAAGAAGTCCATCTTGAAGTCCTTCATCCTCGACTAAATTCTTTTTATTATATGTCAGTTCGTACTCAATCTCTTTGGTACCATCTGGCACACCTTCAACCGTGATTACCGCTTCTGTGTTTCCCTCAATACTGACTTTCACCGATGCATCAACAGTCGGGATGATTTCTGATGGTTCTTCAAATACAGTATCACTATCAGCTGTATTTTTTGATGCACTTTGACGACTCCAGATTATACCACCAATTAGCAGAATAAGCACTACCAGTACGCCACCGATGATTTGTTGTTGTTTCGTAAATTGTTGCATGAGTAAAGAGAAATTATAATATATGTTTCTGAATATAAGGAAGAATCTCGGGGATTGCAAGGCGTTTTTGTTCCATACTGTCACGATGGCGTAAAGTCACCGTTTGATCTTCGAGCGTTTGATAATCGACAGTGATACAAAATGGTGTTCCGATCTCATCTTGTCGGCGATACATTTTTCCGATATTTCCTGCATTGTCAAACTCTGTGACAACGGTATTTTTCATCGAATCATACAACTCTGTAGCAGCTGCCACGAGTTTTTCATCTTTTTGCAATGGAAACACTGCAGCTTTGATTGGTGCAATCTTCGGATCAAACTTCATCACGACACGTTTCTTACCATCTGTTTCTTCTTCATGATATGCATTATGCATCATCACAAGCATCAGTCGTGACAGTCCGAAGGTGGGCTCAATCACATGAGGGATAAACTTTTCATTGGTATGAGGATCACGATACTGCAGATCTACTCCAGACTGTTTCATATGATTACTCAGATCGAAATCAGTGCGATAAGCTACTGCCCACATCTCTTTAAATCCAAACGGAAATTCATATTCAAGATCGACTGTTCTCTTTGAATAATGAGCACGCTCAAACTCTTCATGTTCGCGCCATCTTAGTCTTGATTGATCGATACCAAGTAATTTGCTGAAGTTCCAAACTTGTTCTTTCCAGTACTCAAATTGTTTTTCCCATTCTGACTCACGGATGAAATACTCAAACTCCATCAAATCAAACTCAAGTGTACGGAAAACTGCTTGTCCTAAAGTGATTTCATTGCGGAAAGCTTTACCAGCTTGTGCAATACCAAACGGTACACGAACACGCATGGTATCGAGCACTTGTTTAAAGTTTAAGAAAATTCCTTGAGCAATCTCTCCTCGCAGGTAAACTGTTGATTGACTATCTTCTACAATACCGATCTTCGTTGGGAAAAGTAAATTGAAACTTCGCACATCAGTAAAATTTTCTTTACCACATTTTGGACATTTCAGATGATTTTCTTTTATAATCTCAGTCAGCTTTTCAACAGGAAGCCCCTCTACTTTTACATCAGGCAGATTGTCTTCAATCAAATGATCCGCACGTGTGCGATTCTGACAATTACGACAGTCGACTAGTGCATCTGTAAATCCTGCTACATGACCTGATGCTTCCCAAGCTTTTGGATTAAGGAAGATACTGGCTTCAATCCCCACCATATCTGCACGTGTGAGTACGAAATGTTTCCACCACAGATCACGCAAATTATTTTTGAGCAATGTACCATAGTGTCCGTAATCCCAAGTATTGGCAAGTCCCCCATAGATTTCTGAGGCCGGATAGAAGAATCCACGTCGTTTTGCTAATGCGATTATATTGTCCATAAAGTCTATTTAAATAGTTATCCAATTATAACATGCCGAGGTAATCTTACCTCGATGTTTTTCTCTACATCATCGAGCAAACTTTCAAGATTGGACCCCGATAAGTAGTAACCCAACGTTTGCATCAAGTTTTGTATATAATCCTGAAAAACAGCTTTTGGTGTAGTGGTTTGTGAAAGAGAAACTACAAAGCGTCGAGTAAGCTCATAGATTCGCAACTCTTGTTGTTGGGGAGGTAAGATCTTATCTAAGATAAACAAAGCGAGATAGACATATCCTTGCAGTGCTTCTGTTCGAAGGGTAAGAAAGCCCGATTTAAGGCTACTACTGCCCACATAAAAGCCACTACCGGTTTCTGAGAGTTCGATCGCTACGAGGTTACCTGTTTGTAGATGTGCAGCACGACGAGAGTTCATAGTACGTACTCCTTTGGCTACGGCGCTCATCTTTCCCATCTCTTTAGTGAAAATGGTCAGGATAGTATCTGCATTGAGAATACGTTTCTTTTTGAGTACAAAACCCTCTACTTTGAGCTGTCTAGGCATACCTTATGGGTTGAGTGTCTTGTCAGTATTAAACGGTCCATCATACAACTCTTTACCATCGACATCGACATTCAACGTTTGTTGTTCAACACCAGGTTGCTTTTGCAAAAGAATCGAGTAATCTTTTTCAGAAATACTTTCTGGAAGTTCATACTCAATTGTTACTTTGGCAGAGCCTTTTGGATTGACAGTCATGAATCCTTCAAACACTGTTTTACCAAGCTCATCATAAGTGAGTGTTTTGGTTTGTGAACCTTCAAAGGATGTCAGCTTTGCGCCTTCTGGCACATAGAATCGGATCCAGTTACGCAAAGTTGCATTCAAACATAATCCACCTCGCTCTAGATTACAGTCAGAGTGTTCGTATGGGTTTTTAAAGGTTATAGTGACTTCACGCTTTACTTTACCACCTTCAAATGTTGTCTTGGAATCAATCTCTTCTTCTACGAACAGATTAGATTTAGCACCAGCGAAGTTCACATTACTGATATGCAGATAATCACTTGGTGCTTCTTCGATACGACCCGCATAATGCAAGTTTTCAACTGCTTTTTGCGTTGTTTCATCTTTGAAGTACAGTAGCATATGCTTTTCGTCTAAGTTCTGGAACATTGTCTGTGCAAGCTGACCCCAGTACTTGGATGGTGAGAATCCGATAGCTTTACGGAATAGATCTAACATCAAATTACCTAAGATACGTTTGCGATCAACTTTGATATAAGGTACCGGTCGATCGACGATATCAAACAATGTATAAATTACTTGTGGACAATCACAACGTTCATCTTCTTCAGCTGAGAAATTCACACCATCAACCTGTGTGTCACCGAAGATACGTAGCATATCGACTAAGACCTTGGAGTCCATAGCGATAATACCATCGTACTCTGCTTGGCTGGCTGATTTATCATAGAGTGACTCAAATAATTTGACTGATTCGACGAAATCAGGTGACAGGTTACTATCACGCAGGTAAAAACGATTTACATTTTTATGATAAGCCTGAATCTTTTCTGGAGCGACAGGATGATTTGCAATTGTATTATCAAGATCATAGATATCACTAGAATCTTTGATACTGATCTGACCTTTGTTGATATTGAAGATTGCATAGAATGTATAAAATCCACCAGTTGCACGTCTTTCTGCAGTGTTTTGGAATAAGATCAGATAATTCTTCTCTTCTTCTGCACCAAGGATCGTTGGAAGCTGTTTCAAGAAAGGCTTGGCATCGACAAAAAGCGTAGCCATACCTTTAAATTGCAGTTTCAGGTCTGCTACTTGCGCACGGACATCATATTTACCAACCTTGGTTGGATAACGGTTCGGGTCAATTTTTTCAATTCTTTTCTCAGCTTCTTCGATGTTCTCTGAAACTACATCAATACGAGAAAGCATTTTATCAAGCGTTAGTACTGCGGTCTGGAGACGATCTTCTGCTGTTTTCTCAGAAAAACTTTGTTCTCCTTGCTTTAAACCGATAAGATCTGCATAGGGATAAATTGCTTCGATTGATTCATCTGCAGCTTTGATCATATAACTACCAGCTTCGACACCATTTTTGAAATCTCCTACATATGGGATAAATGCTGCCCAGTAAACAGATTTGGCTTCATTTTCAAACTCTTTATATTTGACCTCAAAAGTATCAAGGTCTTTGCGCATTAGATCAATATCATTAGCTTTTGCATCGGTTTTTAGGATCTCTACTTGAGCTTTCAGCTCATTAGCTTTGGCTTTGATACGAAGAGCTGGGCGAATAACGAGGAAATAACTTAGGATACCGACGACAAGCAATACACTTAATATTGTTAAGCCTGCCTTACGATTAAGCTTAAATTTTACTTTCCCTATACGTAACCGATTGCGTTTTTTTGAACTTGAAGCGTGTGGTGATTCGTTAAAAGTGTACATGTGTCAAAGTAGTACTAATAATGCTCTGAAGCACTAATTATAAAAGAAAAAAATGAGATGTGCAATAGACAGATGAATTAAGGAATAGATTGTCAATAAAAGCTAAACAGCACCTTTTCCACTTACCATCACATATGGTGTCTTTAACATAATTTTGATGTCATTCCAAAGTGAGATATGCTCTACGTACTGAGCATCAATGATGATTCGTTCATCAAAATTAATCTCTGATCTACCAGACACTTGCCATAGCCCTGTAATACCTGGCTTAACTGAAAGTACTTTTCTCACTAATTTCTGTGCATGTGGAAACTCTTTTTGCTGATTTTCGAGCTCGTCAGCATAATATGCACGTGGTCCTACAATACTCATGTGACCTCGAAAGACGTTGATAATCTGAGGTAATTCATCAAGGGAATGTTTACGTATAAAACGCCCGACAGGTGTCACACGAGGATCATTTTGTAGTTTATAACTACCTTTTTTGTATTCTTCATACAGTTTTTTGAACTCAGGGTCAGTACGTAGTATCTGATGTGCATTCTCAATCATCGAGCGAAATTTGTACATCTTAAAGGTTTTACCACCTTGCCCTATGCGCTCAGGCACATCAGCAAAAATTGGACCTTTGGACGTAAACTTTATCAATAACGCAATAAAAATAGCAGGAAGAATAAAGATAAGAATAAGCGTGACTGCAATAGCTAAATCAAACAGGCGTTTTATAGTGTATTGATACATAGAGCCTGCTAAAGGATTATTTGAAGCTGACATTGCTAATAGTAATTATGTTAAATGTTCGTGTTCAGTTCCTTGGAAGCTTTCAACAAGTTGTTTAATCTCTTTTACAGCAGACTTTTTAGCGACCAACAATACGTCACCAGTATTGACAACCAATAAATCTTCAAGTCCCACACCAACAACTAATTTTTTCTCTTCATAGTTGTAAACAAGTGCATCTTGAGAACTTTCGAGAAGTACTCGGCCCTTAGTGATATTATCATAGCGTTGATGTTCCAATGCTTCTTTGAGTGCCTCCCATGCACCGACATCACTCCAACCGATATCTTCGATTACTGCGTATGCTGCTTTTGTATCAAGTTGTTCTAAGATTGCATTATCGAAGCTGATAGACGGAAGTTGTGGATAGTGCGTATCTAATGCCTCTACAAATGATTCACCTTTTTTATGGACTATCTGCTCTATAGCTTCGTGAATCATAGGTGCATACTGCTTAAACATATCGTACATATTCTTGGTATTAGTCACGAAATAACCAAGATTCCAGCAATACTTATCACTTCTAAAATAATTCATAGCCTCATCTTGATCTGGTCGATATTTAAACCCTTCAAAAGATCTAAATGATGAACCGCCTAAGGCAATTTTTTCTGCACCAGTTTCGATCCATCCCAGGTTTTCAGAAGGATAACGTGGTTTTTGACCGATAAAAACAATCCTATCAGGATGTTTCTTGACTATTTCACCTGCATTGATGATCGTTTTTTTGAAAAGCTCGATATGTTTCACCAAATGATCACTCCAAAGTATAATCACAGACTCTTCTGGGAACCGGGTAGCCAGTATCCCCATCATCAGTCCAACAGCAGGACCCACATCACGTTTAGCTGGCTCTGCAATAATATTTTCATGAGGTATAAAAGGAAGTTGCTCTTTGACGATGTTTACATAATCTTTACCAGTAGAGATGAAAATGTCTTCTGGATTAAACTCTGGCAGAAGTCTTTCTGCTGATAATTGTAAGGTGGATTTTTCTCCAACTATTTTTTCAAATTGTTTTGGAGATTTTCTGCGTGATAATGGCCATAATCTTGTACCTAGGCCTCCTGCAAATATAACTGCTTTCATACAATAGCTTCTATTACTTGTAACAATGTCTTTCTGAAATGCTCTGGACTAAATCGAGCTACGCTCTTTCGTACTTCTCCTACATTGTAAGAGAGACTCGGTAATCTTGCAAGCCCAGCTTGAAGGGCTGACAAAGACTGCTCCGGAAATAAGACACCACTCTGACCTTCAATAACGGTTTCTGCTGCACCACCTTGTGCATATGCTACCACTGGACATGCAAATGTTTGAGCTTCCAGTGAGACATATCCAAAATCTTCTTCCTGCGGCATAATAAGCGCTTTCGCCTGAGTATAAATATAAGCCAACTCAGCATCAGAAAGATCTTGATAGAAATGCACCCTATCACCAGCAATACTTTTTAAGTTCTTTTCTAATCGACCTTTACCTACAATCACCAAATGTTTATCTGGCATGGCATTGATAGCTTCTATTGCTAGTACTATCTTTTTATATGGCTCAAGCCGTGAAACAACAAGATAATAATCCTTGGGCAGCTTAGTTACAGGTTTAGGTGAAAGGTTCTGCCAGTAATCAACATCAAACGGTGGATAGATTACTGTCGCTTCACGCTGATAGTATGTCACACAACGTTTTGCTACCGCATCTGATAATGTCAGTAAAACATCAGGTCGTTGTGCTGCAATATAATCCCAGATGCGCAATGATTTAAATAACTTACTGGAGATATGTTTTTTCCATCCAGTGACATACTCATCAGTAAATCCCCACAGGTAACGTGGTGGTGAAAGAATATAGCTAATATGCGTCGTTCCAGGTCTGGTAATAATGCCTTTAGCAAATCCTGAGGTAACTGAGATCACAACATCAAAACCAGAAAAATCGAAGCTTTCAAAGGCGTAAGGATAAAAAGGAAGGGATAATATACGTGATTTACGTATAAATGGCGGTAGATTTTGAATAAATGATGTCTTTAGAGCAAGTTTTTCGGCCCAAGAACCGCTTTTCGGATCAACATATGAGGTATACCACGCTGCATCAGGATAAAGTCTGTGTAACTCTAGTAATAAGCGTTCCACCCCTCCCCAACTATCCATCCAGTCATAGACAATCGCAATTTTCTTCATGAAAGCTTTTTATACAACTTCATAGTCTCAGCAGTCATAGCTTCAAAACTATACATTTCCGATAACTCGACTTTTGGATGTTTTGAGGTCTGAATAAAAGATTTAATACTGTTTGTGATCGCAGTTTTGCTCGTTGGATCAAAACTGGTATAAGCTTCACCTAATAACTCGTGGAAAACTGCGATATCTGAAGCAATCACTGGTGTACCGAAATATGTGGCTTCAATCAAAGGTAATCCAAAACCTTCTGAAAGAGATGGATTGATAAGGGCTTCGGCATGTTGATAAAAGAATACTAAGTCTTCGTTGGTGGCATTATGATAAAACTTGACATTGATGATGCTATCTAACCCAATCATACGTTTCAGAACATCAGAAAAATGATTATCAGGTCCGATCAGCACTAATTCATACTTCAGTAAATCTCCTGTTTCATCTTGTCTTTGCATATCGGAGAAGCCTTCGATTAAGCGTTCAACATTTTTATGTGGGTAAAAATTACCAATATAAATCAATTTTTTCTTTTCAAACTGTTTAGTTAGTTCATTATTTGGTTTAGTTTTCAGTAGCTCATAGTTCACTCCTTCATAAATCGGTGTGATCTTGTCTGCAACATTCTTGCCATACAGCTCAACTAACTGTTTTTTTACTGTTTTGGTAGGTGTGATGATAGCTTTAGCATTTTTCACTTGTTCAGATAAAACATGTTTAAAAGCTTGATGTTTGATTTCATAAAAAACTGGACTACGAGTTGATGCTTTGCCGGTTTTGAAAAGGATTGGTGTCACATCATGGATCGTGGCAATAAATGGTCGCTTATACAGGACTGGATAACTAAAGTAGGTGAAATGCATCAGATCAAGATTGTCAGCCATAAGTGCTTGATAAAATACTGTCTGCTCTGCGACACTATGCCAACGAGCAGCGACAGTACGGATCGTAAACTGAGGGTGCTCGATCGTGATCTTGGATCTATCTTCTGGTAGTACATACAGATAAAACATTGTCTCTGCCGGTACAGCTTGCAGTAAATAATGCAAGAAGTTACGTAAATAAACACCGACTCCTGTCTGGAAGTATAATCTCGCATCTATGCCTATTTTTTTCATCTTTCAAGGGAGTTTCGTTATATTTTTGAACCTGTATCACAGGCTGTTACTTAGTACGTGTAGATAATTACTACATTCCTCAGCTTGATACAGTGAACAAAATGTAACGAAACAAATAATTTAATTATTAAGTGAAATTTGTGTTTTTGAGACATTACCACGTGCTGTCGTTGAGCTAGTGTATTTATTTATATAACAATCTCAGCTTGGTAATGTCGAACAAAATACAAATGAACGATTTTTTATTTTGATTTAAAATCAATTGCTTTGTAAATCAGCTTATTAAAAAACTGTGGATATTGCTTCGCATAATGTTTCTTGTAAAAAATCTTCATTGCATCATAAAAATATCCTCTTGTCTTAGTTTTCACATCTGTAGCAGTCGTCCCGAGTCCACTTTGATATTTGAGATGAGTCACCGTATAGCGAGGATAATATAAGATTCGGTAACCTGCTTGTTTGATACGATATGCGAGATCAATATCTTCACCATACATGAAGAAAATTTCATCAAAGCCTTTGAGTTTCTTGAGTAAGTCTGCTTTGATCAAGAAAAAGGCTCCGGTGATAACATCAACTTCATGAGTCGCGGCTAGATCTTTGTATCCTTGATGATAGCCACCAAAAACACGATTCAATACAGGGATATTTTCAGTAAGTTTTTCTAGTTTAGTGAAATAACTAAAGGATCGCCAGACAGTCGGAAATCCTCGATGCGATGCCCAGTCAAGTGAGCCATCTTCAAGTGCTACTTTGACAGTCAATGCACCGACTGTTTTATCTGCTTCGATAAACTCTATCAGCTGATCCCAGTTAAGATCATTGATCAGTACATCAGAGTTGAGAAATAATACATATTTCCCTGTCGCTTTTTCGACCCCCATGTTATTACCTTTGGTGTAACCGGTGTTTTCTTTGGAGAGGATAGTGCGCAGGCTTATCTTGGTGTTTTTATGACGCTTAACAAACGCTGTCAGCATATCACTTGAACCATCAATTGAAGCATTATCGACGACAATAATGTCAGAGTTAAAAGAAGAATCTTTTTCAAGGCTTGTAATCAGACGTTCTAAACATTGCTGAGTAATAGCTTTGGTATTGAAAGAGAGTATGATAACAGAGAGTGTCTGCATATCAGATTGTACCATGCGTTAACGCTTCGGTGATTGTTTCTGGCGACGAGCTTTACCACCAGTACCGACTTTGCGTCGTTCTTTCTTACGAGAGTCACGGGTCATCAGACCTTGTGTTTTGAGTAAGGATTTATTTTCTTCATCGACTAAGACAAGTGCGCGTGATAAACCGTGCATGATTGCATCAAGTTGACCTTTTTTACCACCACCTGATACTCGGATAGACACTGCGAAACGATCAGCAGCATTGGTAAGAGTAAGCGGAAGCATATATCTCATTTTATCGGCATTAAGTGGATATAATCGATCAATAAGAGCATTATTGACGAGTATTTCACCAGCTTTTACTGTTTGATCAGCAATTGCAGCTGTATTATCTTTGGCTGTGATATATAAGCGTACACGAGCTACAGATTCTTTTCTGCGACCTACTGCTTCGTAATATTTTAGTGCTTTCGTTTTTTTTACCATACTATAAAAATTTTAAATTAATTATTCAGCTTTTGTATCCTCAGTAACTTCTGTATTTGCAAACTCTGCTTTATGAGGATGTTGTTCACCTTTATACACATGTAATCTAGCAAGTCTTGGATCTCTTAGTTTATTTTTTGGCAACATACCTGAAACTGCTCGACGAATAACTTCTTCAGGATTACGATCCATCATTTGGTTAAAGGTAAGAGTTTTGAGTCCTCCTGGATAACCAGAATAACGTTCATACTCTTTTTGTTCTGCTTTTTTACCAGTTACTTTTACTTTATCAGCATTGATGACGACAATATGATCACCCATATCAATATTTGGAACATACTCTACTTTATGCTTACCTTGAAGCTTAGTTGAGATGTCTGGTGAGATACGACCTAGAGTTTTACCGTTTGCATCGACAAGATGCCATTTGCGGTTGATCTCTTTTGCCTTAATCGATCGAGTTGTATGAGTCAGATGTGTCATGGTGATACTATAAATTATGATGTTGCCTTCTTGGCTTTAGCTGTTTTTGTAACTTTTTTCTCTGGTTTTTCGACAGCTGCTTCAGATTTGGTAGCTTTAGCTGTTGCTGCTTTTTCTTTTTTAGTTTCAGGTTTCTTCCAATCGATGACAACTGGATGTGCCCATTCGACACGGACCATCATACTAGCATCATTCTGTCGTTGGTTCAAGCGTACTAGTTTAACATATCCACCAGTGATATCTGCGACTGCAGGACCAACTTGGGCAAATAATGTTTCAACCATACTTGCATTGTTGAACATAGCGAGCAAATAATTCTTATTTGCTTCAGTGCGTTCTTTAGTACGGCCAACCATACGATCAAGTGTTGACTTGAGATGTTTTGCACGTGCTTCAGTAGTCACTAAATGAGCTGAAGTAACGAAATTATAGACGAGCTTACGCAGCATCATTTCGTTTGCGTCTTTTCCTGTTTTAAATTTTACTTTTTTAATACCGTGTCTCATAAATATATTAGTCTAATTGTACATCCATCTTTTTAAGCTCTTCTTCGATCAGATCGATTGATTTTTTACCGACACCCTTGAGGTTGGTAAGTTCTTCACGACCTCTTTCGAGTAAGTCAGCTACTGTCTCGATGTTCTCTCGAAGTAATGCATTAATCACTCGTGATGGTAAGTTGAGTTCATCAATGATTGTTTCATAAGCTTTTGGATTACCTGCTTCTTTAACAGCTGCTTGTGCTGTAGCACTACTATCTTCGAGTTGTGCTTGTTTACCTTCTGTGATCATAGCAAAATGATTTTGCAATAACACAGCTGCAGTTTTCATAGCATCTTCAGGACTGATGGTTGCATCTGTCCAGACATCTAAGATAAGACGTTCGTAATTGGATTTACGACCGACACGTGCTTCTTCAACTTTGAAGTTTACACGGACAACTGGTGAAAATGCAGTATCAAGTGAGATATAGCCTGTTTCTTTTTCTTGTTCCTCTGATGGGACATATCCATATCCGACCTGGACGATGGCTTCAATATCAAGTTGAGCTTTATCATCTGTCAGTTGTGCGATATACATATCACCATTGGCGACTTCAACATCACCAGTCAGATCTTTTGCATAGATTTTTTTAGCACCTTTTGCAGAAAGAGTGACACGGAAAGGACCTTCACCAGTAGCTTTGAAACGTACTTGTTTCAAATTAAAGATGATTTCAAGAGCTGACTCTTTGACACCTTTGATAGCGGCAAATTGATGATCAGCTTGTTGAAATTTGACATAACCAATAGCTGCTCCTGGAAGTGCAGAAAGTAATGTGCGACGGAGTCCGTTGCCAATACTATTTGCAAAACTTGTATGCAGTGGCTCATAAGTGAAACGACCGAAAGATTCTGTACTTTCTTCAATTTTTGTAGTAAACATTAGTTCTAACATAAGTAATAGATTTGACCAACTTTTAAATTAGCGTGAGTAGAATTCAACTACTAATCGCATATTGACTTGCTTATCGATAAGGGAACTATCAGGTTTTCCAATCATGGAACCAATATCTTTTTTGGTTTCTAACCACTCTGGAAAAATGAATTCTGTTTGTTCACGATAAACCTCGATGTATGGAATCTTTTTCGATGATTCTTTACGGTAAGTGAGTACTTCACCTTGTTTTACTTGATATGAAGCAATACTTACTTTTTTATCATTGATATTGAGATGACCATGAGACACAAGTTGTCTTGCGGCTGCTCGAGTTGGTGCAAATCCTAAACGGAATATAACATTATCTAAGCGCTTTTCAAGTAATTCAGCTAAGTGAATAGCAGTGTTACCTTTCATGCGTGATGCATGAGCAAAGTAGCGTTTCATTTGCTTTTCGGTAACGCCGAACATGTATCTCAGTTTCTGCTTTTCTCGCAGCTGACGTGAATGCTCAGATTTTTTGCGTCGTCCTTTCGTACCATGTTGGCCGGGAAGGATGTTCATCTTTTTAAGAAGATTTGCATGAGATTTAGATCCTGGTGTTTTCATCTCCAGATCCATGTTTTCTCTGCGTGCAATCCTATTTTTGGGTCCTGTATATCGCATAGTTTGGTTGTTAGTTAAATCCTAAAACTCAAATAATAATAAAGTTATACTCTTCTAATCTTGGGTGGTCGTACACCATTGTGTGGAACTGGTGTAATATCAATCAAGTTTTCGACATCAATACTTGAAGCTCTGACAGATCGAAGTGATGCTTCACGGCCTGGACCGATTCCTTTTACAAATATATCTGCACGACGCATACCATATTCTTCTGTTACACGGCGAATAGCTGCATCTGTGGTCACTGTACCTGCATAAGGAGTAGACTTACGAGTTCCTTTGAACCCATGCATTCCACAAGAACTTACGACGAGTGTACTTCCTTTTTCATCAGTAACAGTTACTAATGTGTTATTAAAAGTAGCAGTAATATAAATTCTGCCTGATTCTACGGTTTTTCGAACTTTTTTTGTTTTATTGTCTTTCATATATATAAAAATTACTTAGATGTTTTTTGTTGTTCCATTTTTGCCCATGCTTCCTTGGTCAAAGCTCCGACAGTCTTACGCTTACCTTTTTTGGTACGTGCGTTTGAACGTGTGCGCTGACCGTGTACTGGAAGTCCTTGTGCATGTCGCATACCGCGATATGAACCAATCTCACGTAAACGTTTAATATTTTCGTTTTTTTCTTCTCTTAAATCTCCTTCAATCTTAAATTTCTTTTCGATTGCAAGCATGAGTTTTTTTACTTCTTCTTCGGTAATATCTTTTACTCTTGTTTCAGGAGCAATGCCAGATTCGGTAAGAATCTTCTTGGAGCGAGTCCAGCCTACACCATATAACGTGGTAAGGGCGTAATCAATACGTCTTTGGTCTGGTAATATGATTCCTACTATTCTGAGCATTTGTTCTTACGTTGTAATTTATAAATTTATTATCCTTGTCGTTGTTTATGTTTAGGATCACTTTTACATGTATTAAAAATCTGTCCACGACGGACTACTGTTATACACTTTGCACACATTTTTTTTACTGCTGGTCGTACTTTCATAGTTATTTTCTATAAGTAATTCTACCTCGATCAAGATCGTAAGGGGTTAATTCCACTTTGACTTTGTCTCCAGGCAATATTTTAATATAATTCTTGCGCATTTTACCTGACAGATAGCAGAGAATGATTTTTTCTCCTTCATCAAGTTGCACCTTAAACATGGTATTTGGTAAGTTTTCAATCACTTCACCTTCAACCACAATTACGTCATTTTTCATAAAAGCTATATTTTAGCACAAAACTATGTCAAAATAAAAGCATTTTTATCTGAGATCGCAATTGTATGCTCAAAACAGGCCGATAAACTCTTATCTTTAGTGCGTATTGACCACGCATTAGCTTTTTCATACGCGATATCTTCACTTCCCATCGAATATATAATTTCGACTGCAAGTGTCATACCTTCTTTGAATTTCAATGTTTTATGAACCGGTTTTTCAAGATAATTCAAAACATAAGGGTCTTCGTGCAATTCACGACCTACTCCATGTCCTGTTAGATCTTTCAAAATATAATATCCTGCTGATTCGATTTCATGCTGAATGTATCCTGAGAGTGTACCCATGTACTCTCCTGGTTTTACAAGCTCAAGTGCACGTGCCAGAGTTTCTTTACCTGTTTTCAAAAAAGTATCAACAGCTGGTGGTGCTGTATCCCCTATAAAATAGGTATTAGCGTAGTCTGTATGGAATCCACCATAGAATACACCGATATCCATCGTAAAGACGTCTCCTGCTTGTAAAACCCTATCTGAAGGCGGTGTATGTACCGCTTGCTCGTTGATAGGTGCACAGATAGTCCAAGAATATCCTTCTACTTTTTGAAAAGAAGGCTCTGCGCCTGCTTCTCTGATGAGCTTTTCAGCCATCGCATCTATTTCTAAAGTGCTCTTTCCTGCTGCAATAACTTCGTCTAGTTGTGCCACCACTTGTCTGAGTATCTTACCGCCTTGTTTCATCGTCTCAATCTCAGCTGGGGTTTTATAGTGAATCATGCAATACTTTGTCGTGAATAATAGATCTCTCTATATACTTCGTCTAACTTATTATGTAAATCTTCAAATGAAAAATTATTTTTGATGACGTAATCTGCATATGCGATTGTTGGTCCCATATGAGTGTTGATCAACTCATCAATATCTCTCTTTGCACCTTTAAGATCAGATCGATCTTGGCGTTTAGAGATCCGCTTATAGCGTTTCTGCTTGTCAGTATGCAGTGCCACGATGACGACATGCACATCTTTGAACTCTTTTTGAATGTATTCGTATTCTTCCCATGATCTCATCCCTTCGATGACGACCATTTTGTTGGTTTTTAGTTTTGCTGTCAGTTTCTTTTTATTGAGTACTGCCATCGCTTCAAAACCATACTTCTCACGTAATCCTTGTCGGATTTGATGATGTACTTCGAGTGTATGAGGCAAGCCTTTTTTCTCGATCTCTTTGTTTACCACATCTGAAAATGAGATGATCGGTAAACCGAGTGAGCGAAAATATTGAGATGTCTCAGTTTTACCAGATCCTGGTAATCCGACAACAGCAATAATAGTATTCTCTTTTGGTTCCCATGCTCTGACTTCATCTTTGACAATCTGCTTGCCTAGGGATTTGAGAATCTCTTGATTTACTTCTTCGATACTATGCATGCCATCGATTGAGATAAGTTTTTTTTGTTTCTTGTAATACTCAAGTACAGGATGAGTATGTTTCTTGAAAATTTCGATACGTTTCTTGATTGCATCGATTGTATCATCGTCTCGTTCTTCATTGCGATACGCAAGTCTCCATAACGCTTCTTTATCAGGAATGTGAATGTGCACTACCTTATCAACATGATTTTTGAATTTCTTTGCTTGTTGTGTCGTACGAGGAAATCCATCGAGGATATATCCTTTACTGTAGCCTGGTTTTGAGATGTAACTATTTACAATCTCAATCACTTTTTCATCAGGGATAAGTGATCCTGCACTCATCAGTTCTTTGACATATCGCCCAAGACTAGTTTTTTCTTTGGCTATCTCTCGAAAAATATGGCCGGTCGAAAGATATGGGATATCAAGTTGTTTAGACAATAAATTGCCTTGTGTTGATTTACCCGCTCCTTGGATCCCGATAAGTACTAGCTTCATAGAATGAGTTAGTTTAGTCTAATTTCTTTTTCTCTTTATGATTTGTATGTTTTTTACAAGTCGAACAGTACTTATTAAAATTAAGTGGTTCTTGACTGTTGATTTTGTTTTTTTCAGTCACATAGTTCTGTGTTTTACATACCTCACAGACTAAACCGATATCCATACGTGCGCGTTTTTTTGCCATAAGTGTAATTAACTAATAGATAAACCTTTTCCTCACTAAAATAACATCAGAGAGTGAAAGGATATATTGTACTATAAAATTTCCTAACGAGTGAACTTTTCGTAATTTTTCATCATTAATTGCGAATCTATCGTTTTGAAGGTCTCGAGAACTACGGAAACTACGATCAACATCCCTGTACCCCCGATCACGAGCTCTGTAATACCAGTAGCAGCTGAAACTAAGGTCGGCAAGACAGCAATCAGACCTAAGAATAGAGCTCCAAATGTAGTTATTTTATAGACAATTTTTTGTAGATAATCACGAGTTGCAGTGCCTGGACGTATACCTGGGATGAAGCCGCCATGTTTTTGGATCTCATCAGCAATTTTTTGTGGATTGAAAACAATGATCGTATAGAAGAATGTGAAGGCAACCACCAAAATAAAATATAATGCGTTATACACAAGACCTGATGGATTAAAGACTTCAGCAAAAAAAGTACCGATGGCTGCAACTGTCGTGTTAGGTGAGTAACGTAAGAAGTTACCGATAATCTGTGGAAATAACACAAATGATACTGCAAAGATAATAGGAATAACTCCGGCTTGATTTAACTTAAGAGGAAGAAAATTACTTGATCCTTGATACATTTTATTTCCTTTAATACGTTTGGCATAATAAACCGGAATCTTACGTACCGCTTCATTGATAAATACTACTGCTCCAATAACCAAAAGTGAAATAATCGCAAACACAATCATATTAATCAATGTTTCTTGATTGAACGTCGTAATAGTACGTCCTAAGATGACAGGTATACGTCCGACGATGCCCGCAAAGATGATAAGTGAGATACCATTCCCCAAACCGAACTCAGAGATCAACTCTCCGAACCACATGAGGATATAGGTACCAGCCACAAGAGTGACTATAAATGAGATAAACTCAAGTGGAGCTAACACTCCAATAATATTTTGTTTCTGTAACAGTACATAAATACCGACTGCTTGAATCAAGGTCAGTGGTAATGTGAGATAACGAGTGTATTGATTCATCTTAAACCGGCCATACTCGCCTTCTTTACTCAACGCTTCAAGCTGTGGAAACAGCATTGTCGACAGTTGGATAATAATCGAGGCGTTAATGTAAGGATTCAAACCAAGAGCCATGACAGAGAAATTAATCAGCGTACCTCCTGAGAAAATATCAAGTAAGGAAAGGAACTGACTTTGGGAAAACAATACTTTAAGTTTTTCTAAATCGATTGCTGGGACAGGCAGAAATGCAAAGAAGCGAAAAGCCAATAACAAGAATAATGTCATCAGTGTTTTACCACGCAGGACAGGATCTTGTGTAAGAAGTTTTAGTTTTTGTAAGGCGTCTTTCATGCTACGGTGCCACCAGCTTTTTCAATTGCTTGGCGGGCTCCTTCAGAAACTGGTAACGCTACGTGTAATGACTTTGTAAGCTTACCAGTGGCGACTACCTTGACTCCTCTTTCCATCTCTCGATTGGTGAAGAATCCGCGTTCTACAAGTGTTGTAGGATCTACTGTAGAACTAGTATCGAATTTTTCAAGATCAGATAAATGGACTAATAGAGGTTTTACTTGTACTGATTTGTTACGACCTTTTCCACGAAGCAGTGGAAAACGTTTTACCATACGATTCTGTCCACCTTCAAAATGAAGTGGGATATTCTCACGAGCTTTCTGATGACGAGTGGTACCACGACCTGATTTAGCACCTTTACCAGAACCTGCTCCTTGACCTAATCTTTTTTTGCGTTTATAAACGACTTTTGGTAATTCGTGTAACATAATTGTTATTTAATTTATTTCTTTTTGGCAACTTTTTTAACTGCTTTTTTCTCTGTGGTTACTTCTTTTTTTGCAGGTTTAGCTTCTTTTGCTGTTTTTTCCGCTTTTACAACAGGAGTTTCAGCTGTTACGGCAACTTCTGCTTTTTTAGGTTCTGCTTTTGCATCTTTTGTTTTATAAGCTACACGTGGTTTCAGCATCTTAAGTGCTTCCATCACAGCGTATGCATTGGTGATCTTATTACGAGTACCGATGATCTTACCTGAAGCATTGTTTACTCCAGCTAAATCAAGTATAACACGTACTACTCCACCAACTTTGAGCCCAGTACCTTGTGGTGCAGGTTTCAAGAGTAAGATAGAAGATTTGAACTTCACTCGTACTTCATGAGGAATAGTATCGTTGAAAATAGGAATATTCAACATATGTTTTTTTGCTTGAGTTGTGGCTTTTTGGATTGATGGTGGGACCTCGAGTCCTCGACCAATACCAATACCAACGTTACCTTGACCATCACCTATAGCAACAAGCGTGGAAAAGGAGATATAATTACCACCGGTTGTCTTTTTAGAGACGCGTCGGAGAGTAAGAATACGTTCTTCATATTTTTTTCCGTCTGGGCTTTCTGCTGTTGGATATTTCATTTAGTCATTATAAATAGTAATCACATAGTAATACCGATCTCACGCACACCGTCAGCAACTTGCTGAACGCGGCCTTTATAGCCATATCGACTACGATCGAAAATAGCTGCGGTTACACCTTGTTGTTTCAGTATTTCTGCTAGTTTTTTACCGACTTCACGAGCCGTTTCAGACTTGGTTTTTTTCTCTGTTTTGACCTGTAAGCTATTGTAAGCTGCAAGTGTACGAGCTGCATCATCATCCACAGCTTGTGCATAGATAGATTTATTGGATCTATAGATGACGATACGTGGACGGGCAGCAGTACCATGGAGGTTACTACTTACACGTTTTTTTCTTCGATTAATACGATTACTGATATTCATAGGTATATATTAAAATTATGCTTTCGCTTTCTTACCAGGCTTCAACTTAATTTGTTGTCCTTCATCACGGATACCTTTACCTTTGTAAGGGTCAGGTTTCTTGATTGATTTGATTTGTTGAGCTACTTGTCCGACTAATTGTTTATCGAAACCTGAAACAACAATTTTAGTGTTGCCTTCGGTTGCAAGTGTAACACCTTCTACCTTGGTATATACGACTGGATGTGAATATCCGATCTTGAAAATAAGATCTTGTCCTTGCATTTTCACATTAAAACCAGTTCCAACAATCTCTAAACGCTTCGTCCAACCATCAGCTACACCTTTGGCAGCATTGGCAATCAGACTACGAATCAGACCATGTAATGATTTTAATTCTTTTGTATCACTCTTGCGTGTTACTAACAATTGTTGATCTTGCTGATTTACTTGGATACCGCGTGGGAGCTCTACTTTCAACTCGCCTTTAGGTCCTTTTACCACAACAGTATAATCCTGCATTGTGATCTGTACGCCGGCTGGGATTTCTACTGGTTTTTGTCCAATTTTTGACATATATATAGTTTAATTATTGCTGATTACCAAACATGAAATAACAATTCGCCACCAACTTTGAGTTTTTGAGCTTCTTTGTTGGTCATGATACCTTTTGAGGTTGAGATGATTGCATATCCCATACCGTTCAAGACAGGTTTGACATCTTTGTAAGGTGTATACCAACGTCGTCCAGATGTTGAGAAAAGCTTAACATCAGTCATTGCTGGAACTCCACGTTCATATTTTAAATCAATAGTAATCAATCGATTCTCTTCATCTTTTTGAAAGTCTTGGATATAACCAAGTGCTTTCAATTTCTGAAGTACTGATACACGATACTTAGACAAAGGAGCATCAATTTGATCTTTCCTTGCCATGTATCCGTTTTTGATTCTGATTATGAGATCTGTAATAGCCATATATTCAATAGTTTGTTAATTATTAGGTCTTTTCTGCTGTACGTTTAGTAACCTTACCGTGTCCTCTAAACATACGTGTTGGTGCAAATTCACCTAAACGATGTCCGACCATAGATTCTGTGATAAACACTTCAATATGTTTACGTCCATTGTGTACTGCGATACGATGTCCGACAAAGTCAGGATGTATCTGTGAAGCACGTGCCCATGTTTTGATAGGCAGTTTGCTTGTACCATCTTTTTGTTTTGTTACTTTTTCGTGTAATCTGAGGTCGATATATGGACCTTTTTTTGCTGATCTAGACATATGTATGTTACCAAGAAATTTTTCTAAAGCCAGGAATGTTACCTTTTAATATCTCTTCACGGAAACAGAGTCGGCAAAGACCGAAACGTCTCATATAACCACGTGCTCTTCCACAACGTTGACAACGATTTCGCTGTCTAACTGCGAATTTCTGTGGTTTTAAGAATTTTACGATATCTGATGTTTTTGCCATAATTAGTTATCTTTTTTAAATGGGACACCTACTAATTCAAATAATTTGCGACCAGATTTCTGATCTTTTGCTGTGGTGACAATAGTCACTTCTAAGCCTCTGATTCTGTCAATTTTATCATATTCGATTTCAGGGAAAATAGTTTGTTCAGTAAAACCAAGGTTTAGATTACCATGACCATCTACAGATGTATCATTGATTCCTCGGAAATCACGTAAACGTGGGATAACGATGTTTAACAACTTATCCAGGAATGCATACATTTTGGCACCACGTAATGTTACTTTTACACCAATTGGATATCCTTTACGAATCTTAAAGGCTGCGATTGATTTGCGTGCTTTGGTAACAACTGTCTTTTGTCCAGTGATCTGTGAGATCTGTTCTTGGACATGCTCGATTGCTTTTTTGTTTGTCAAAGCTTCACCGACACCGACATTTACGACCACCTTCAGTACTCGTGGTACAGCAAACTCATTCTTGATCCCAAGATCTTTCATGAGTTGTTGTTTGATTTCTTTATTGTATTGGTCTTGTAATAATGACATGGTTTTAAAATAATAGCTTAAATATTCTTGTTACATCTTTTACATACACGCTTTTTCTTGCCGTCTTGTACTTGATAACCGACACGTGCTGGTTTCTTACAGTTTGGACAGATCAACATCACATTGGAAATGTGAATAGGTCGTGGTACATCAATGATACCGCCTTGTGGCATCTGTTCATTTTTCTTAACATGTTTTTTAACCATGTTGAGTGTTTCAATCAATACCTGATCAGTTTTAGGATAAGTACGATTAATCTCGCCTTCTTTTCCGTTATCACGACCGGTGATGACTTTTACTTTATCGCCTTTTTTAATTTTCATGGTTTTTTTAATAAACTTCTTCAGCTAAACTAGCAATCTTGTTGTATCCATTATCTTTTAATTCTTTTGCTACTGGTCCGAAAATACGAGTACCTTTTGGCTCTTGACTATCTTTGCTAGCTAAGAGAACACAGGCATTTTCATCAAAACGAATATAACTTCCATCAGCACGACGACATTCTTTACGTGTGCGTACGATAACCGCTTTGACGACCTCACCTTGTTTTACTTGTCCAAATGGTGCAGCTTTCTTCACAACAGCAGTGATCACCTCACCAAGATAAGCAATACTACGGTTTCCGTTTTTAGGAATACCGATCAGTTGCACTATTTTGGCTCCTGAATTATCTGCGACTACGAGCATTGAACGTATTTGTAACATATATTTATTTAATTGATTCTACTTTTTCAACAACTACAAAATGGATTGTCTTTGAGAGTGGTCGAGTTTCACGGATTGTGACCATGTCTCCAACACTAATATTCTCAACTTCATTATGTGCTTTAAATTTTTTATGACGTTTGATAACTTTGCGATACAATGGATGTCGAAATTTACTTTCAACACGCACTACGATGGTTTTATCCATATGTGTCGATGTTACAATTCCACTGATTAATTTAGCCATAGTTATTTAGTTTCAACAGTTAATTCTTTTTGATTTATAAGTGTTAATATCACCGCTAATTTTTTACGCTTCTTCATAGTTAAGTTCGTGTCTTTTTGTGGTTTCACTTTACGCTCGATCTGCAACATAGCAAGCTCTGTACGCAAATCTTGAGCTTCTTTCATCAGCTCTTTCACTGTTTTTGGATTCATTTCTTTTGTTGATTTTTTCATATTATTGACTAACTACTTTTGTGTTCACTGATAGCTTAGCTGAAACATTACGCATTACTTTTTTGACTTCTACTTCAGTAAGACCTTCAACCTCGAAGAGGATGCGACCAGGAGAAACCGATGCTACAAAGTATGCAACATCACCTTTTCCCGCTCCCATGGTTACCTCTGGTGGTTTCTTCGTGTAAGGCTTATCTGGAAAGATACGAATCCAGAACTTACCGACCTTACGAGTTGCTCTTGCGAGTACCACACGTGCTGACTCAATCTGGCGATCTTTGATCCAACCAGCTTCCATTGTCTTCAAGCCAAAAGAACCGAAGTTCAGTTTATCACCTTTGGTGGCGATTCTTCTCCATTGTCCTCTGAACTGTTTTCGATATTTTTGTCTTTTTGGTGCTAACATGATTTTTCAATAAATTTGTTTATGAACTCTTACCACAGATCCAAACTTTGACACCGACATAACCTGATTTGGTCAAGGCTGGAAACTTAGCAAACTCTACTGGTTCTCTGATTGTTGAGGCTGGGACACTACCTTGGAAGTATTTCTCACGGCGTGAGATCTCTGCTCCATTGATACGACCACCCAACTGTACTTTAACACCTTTGTTACCAGCTTCCATAACACGATTCATAGTATTGTGTACCACGGCTCGGTGTGGAAAACCTCTGACGAGTTTTTCTGCAACTGCTTGTGCTACATAATATGCATTTGAAAACGGTTTCTTTACAGGTTCAATTTTTAGTTCAACTTTAAAATCTTTGTTATTTTTTCCAGTCTTAAATGTTTTTCGTTCTGAAACAATGATTGCTTTTACTTCTTCAAGTCCTTTACCACCACGTCCGATGATCATACCTGGTTTTACAGAGTACATAGTGACAGTAATCTTTTTGATAGCTCGTTCAATCTGTACATCAGTGACTGAGGCAAAACTATACTTTTTCATCAAAGCTTCACGGATATGTAAATCTTCGATTACAGCTTCACGATAAGATTTCTTACTTGAAAAAAACCATCGTGATGACCAGTTATAGATAACTCCTAGTCGTAACCCGTGTGGATGAACTTTTTGACCCATATCTTTATTTCAAATTAAATTATTTTTTAATAGCAACTTTTTTAGCGACTTTCTTTGGTTCTTTTTCTACTGCTGTCTTTTTTACTGCTTTAGCTTTTGGCTTTTCTACTGCTGCTTCGCTTGAAACAACAGGAACCTCAGGAGCTTTTGCAAGCTCAAGTTTCTTTTCACTCTTTGCAACTGTTTTAGTCTTTTCTACTAAAACAACCTTTATGTGAGAGTATGCTCTCTTGATAGGTTTAGCAGTTCCGCGTGATCCCGCAGTATAGCGTTTCAAGACTCTTCCTTGCTCTACCGTTAAAAGTTTAAATTGTAGCATATCAGCGCCCACTTTTAAAGTGTTAACAGCATTGTTGATAGCTGATTGAATCACTTTATAGTAGATACGTGCTGGTTTGCGTGGTGAATACATCAGATAATCAAGAGCTTCTTGTGGTGATCTTTTTTTCACTTCACCTAATAAGAAACGTAGTTTCTTAGGTGACTCCTTGATGTCTTTCATGTATGTTCGGGATTCCATAATATTATTTTCTTCTCTTAATAATTAATGCTTTACTCCATTTTTTCTTAGAACGAGTGCGTGTACCCTTGGCTGGCTTACCCCATGGTGTCTTAGGATGCATACCCTCACCACTACGTCCTTCACCACCACCGTGTGGATGACTACGAGGATTCTGAGCGGTACCACGGACAGTAGGACGAATACCCATAAGGATTTTACGACCTGCTTTACCGATAATTCTATCTTTGTGTTCGATATTACCGACACGACCGATAGTAGCCCAACATCTCAGTGGGAACTTACGAACCTCACCTGATGACAGTTTAAGGTGTACATGTACACCGTCTTTGGCGACAACCATGGCAAATGTGCCTGCACCGCGAACCATAAGTCCACCTTGTCCGGGATAGAGCTCTACATTATGTACTTCTATACCGACTGGGATGTTGTTTAATGGCAATGCATTTCCGACTTTGATATCTGCTTGTTCAGCTGAAATAACAGTATCTCCTATAGCCAATGTATTTGGATGTAAGATATAACGTTTTTCACCGTCTTCGTACTGAATAAGAGCAATATGGGCGTTTCTATTTGGATCGTATTCGATACGAAGAACTGTACCTTTCATATCAAACTTATCACGTTTAAAATCAATGATACGATAGTAACGTTTTTGACGTCCACCTTGATGTCGAACACTAATTGTACCAGTTGAATCACGTCCTGAATGCTTCTTCAAGATAACTGTGAGACCTTTTTCTGGATCGAGTGTTTTAGGAATTGAAACTTTCATATATTAAATCAAATTTATGCTTGTGGAAATAACTCAATAGTACCTTTTTTCAGACGGATATAAGCAATTTTTTTGTTTGGTAACATCTTCGTCACCATACGTCGGCCAGCTCTTTTAGCTTTACCTTTTCGAGTGATGACACGGACATTTTCTACCTCTACCTTAAATAAATCTTGAATCACTTGTGTGATCTGAAACTTAGTTGAGTTTGGGTTTACATAGAAACTATATACTTTCTCTTGTGTGAGTTTAGTCGTTTTCTCCGTGATTAATGGTGCGATGATTACGTCGTTGATTCTCATGCTTGTTTTTCAAAATGATTTACTAACTCTTGGACTGCTTCTCCGACAAATACCACATTATTGGTATTGATTACTTCATAAGGATTGAGTGTTGTTGCTGGAACAAATGAAATTGTTTTCATGTTTCGAGCTGAGAGTACTAATCCGTTTTTTTCCATCTTAGGTAAGACAAACAATAATTTTTTGTCATTCATCTCCATAGCTTTGATACAAGCTGCGATAGTCTTAGTTTCTGGTTTCATGGTAAGTGCAGCTGCATCAAGTTGAGCCACTTTGTTGTATTTCAGTTTATTACTGAGTGCTGTATACAATGCGAGTTTACGTTGTTTTTTGTTCATACTGACTGAGAATGTACGAGTGTGTGGTCCGAAAGATGTACCACCACCGACGAAGATAGGAGCTTTCTTGGATCCGTGACGAGCACGACCTGTACCTTTTTGACGATAGACTTTTTTAGTTGTTCCGGTGATTTCTGAGCGAGTTTTGGTTGAAGCATTTCCTTGTCGTTGATTTGTTTCGTAGACACGGACGTATTGAGCAAGTAACTCTGGATTATCAGATTTACCGAATACAGCTTCCGATACTGGTTGAGTACCTGTTTGCTTACCTGTAATATCATATACAGGCAGAGATAAAGCAGCTTCTGCTTTAACAGTTTCTGTTTTTACAGTTTCTGCTTTTACTTTTTTTACTGGTGTTTTTTTTACTGCTGCTTCTGCCATAGTTGTGATTATAATCCGTGGGTAGTAACTTCTACCATACTGCCTTTGTGACCTGGAACTAATCCTTTAACAGTCAATGTTGTTTCGTCTGCTGCGATGACCATGAGATTTTGAACAGTGATTGTGTCACCACCCATACGTCCTGCCATCTTAAGTCCTTTGAAGACACGACCTGGTGTTGTACCGGAGCCGAGTGATCCAGGAGCGCGTTCACGATCGGATTGACCGTGTGTACGAGGTCCTCCACGGAATCCATGACGTCTCACGACACCTTGGAAACCTTTACCTTTTGAGGTGCCGGTTACATCGATGATATCACCGATCTGAAATAACATCATAGGTTTGACTTCATCACCGATAAACAAAGTGTTTTCTCCGACTTTGATACCTTTCTTTTGTTCTTCTGTGACGAACTCAACATTCGCAGGAAGTACACGCATACGCATCTCTTTCATAAAACGAAGTGGTGTTTCGATACCAGCTTTTTTGAGTTGACCTGCAACTGACTTACCGTTACGTTTTGCTTGACCATAACCCAGCTTGATAGACATATAACCATCAGTATCAGTGTTTTTGATATCGACGATATAGCAAGGAGAGGTAACAATAGTTGTTACCGGAATTCGATTTCCTTTTTCGTCAAACATTTGTGTTTGATCTTTTTTTGTTCCTAAAATAAATCCTGCCATATTATTCAAAAAAAAGAGCCCCAGACTGGGGCTTTTGTAACCCGTATGTCTTTGTGCTGCCAGCTATACATTAACTGTATACTGCTTATAATTCATGAGCAAAATTATATAACATGAAATGCGTATCTTCAAGCTCAAATCTCTTATTTACATCTTTACTTCGACCTCGACACCTGCTGGTAGTTCAAGATGCATCAACGAATCAATAGTTTGATTGGTTGGATTAACGATATCAAGGAGGCGCTTATGAATAAGTAAGCCAAAATGTTCTCGTGCATCTTTATCTGTGAACGGTGACTTGTTTACTGCGTACATTTCTTTATCGGTAGGCAAAGGCACTGGTCCAATAATGGAAGCTCCAGTCTTTACAGCTGTATCGACAAGTTTTTGGCACGTTTCATCGATCAAACGATGGTCGTAAGCTTTAAGTCTAATTCTAATTCTTCCTTTTGGCATTTTTTAAATGTTCAATCAATAATCTTTAATAAAAACTGGCCGGCAGTTGCCTACCGGCCACAAGTTTTTTATTTACTTAGTAATTTTCGTGACTACACCTGCACCTACTGTATGTCCACCTTCACGAATGGCAAACTTCAATCCTTCTTCAAGAGCGATTGGATAGATGAGTTTTGCATTAATTTTAATACTGTCTCCTGGCATGACCATTTCGACACCTGCTGGCAACTCGATTGCACCAGTTACGTCAGTTGTACGAATGTAGAACTGAGGTCGATATCCTTTGAAGAAAGGTGTATGACGACCGCCTTCTTCTTTGGTCAAAACATAGATTTCAGCTTCGAAGTCTGTGTGTGGTTTGACAGATCCTGGTTTTACGATGACCTGGCCACGTTCGACGTCTTCTTTTTCCACACCTCGGAGAAGCAGACCAGTGTTATCACCAGCACGAGCTTCATCAAGTGATTTGCGGAACATTTCGATACCTGTGATAACAGTCTTTTTACTGTCTCGGATACCGACAATTTCGATTTCATCGTTGACTTTGAGTTGACCTCTTTCAACACGACCAGTGACGACTGTTCCACGACCAGAGATCGTAAAGACGTCTTCAACAGGCATAAGGAAAGGTTTATCAATTTCACGTTCAGGTTGTGGGATGTATTCATCCACAGCTTTCATAAGGTCTTCAATTGCTTTGACTGAAGTTGGATCATCTTCAAGAGCTTTAAGTGAAGAACCACGGATAACAGGAACGTCATCACCTGGGTAATCATATTTCTTGAGAAGATCACGTACTTCCATCTCGACGAGGTCGATGATTTCTGGATCAGAAACCATATCAACTTTGTTTAGATAGACAACAATTGCTGGTACGTTAACCTGTTTTGCAAGCAAGATATGCTCACGAGTCTGAGGCATAGGACCGTCTGGAGCTGAAACGACGAGGATAGCACCGTCCATCTGAGCTGCACCTGTGATCATGTTCTTGATGTAATCAGCGTGTCCTGGAGCATCGATGTGTGCGTAATGACGTTTTTCTGTTTCGTATTCTTGATGTGAAAGATTAATGGTCACTCCACGAGCTTTTTCTTCTGGAGCATTATCAATCTGATCGTAAGCACGATATGTTGCGTTACCAGATTTGGCAAGTACGAAAGTAATAGCGGATGTAGTGGTTGTTTTACCATGATCTACGTGTCCGATTGTCCCGATGTTCAAGTGGGGTTTGGTTCGTTGGAAAGCAGCTGTTGCCATAGAGAATAATTTTTTAATTAATAAATAAATGGGTTATCAAAAGAGCATTATTATAAATGCACACCACACCAAATACAAGACCTATGTGTTGCTGAAATGATAATTTGCAGACAGGCAAATGTCAAGGGTGAATTATCGCAATTTTAATTAAGACATGCTAGAATGACAACGCCATGACTCAAACTTCATCACTCGAACTCAATGTAAACCAACAACAAGCCATCGCCCACACTGCCGGTCCGCTGCTAATCGTAGCTGGAGCTGGTACTGGTAAGACCTCTACTCTCGTGGAGAAAATCACCAGTCTGATTGATCAAAAGCTGGCTACACCTGAAGAGATCCTTTGTCTGACATTCACCGAAAAAGCAGCTTATGAGATGGAAGAACGAGTCGATCGTGCACTCCCGTATGGCTATTTCCAGATGTGGATCTCGACCTTTCACTCATTTTGTGATGAAGTCCTCAGAAATGATATCAATCATATTGGCTTAGATTCAGGTTTTACACTCATGACACAAGCTCAATCAATCGTATTTTTACGAAAGCATCTCTTTGAACTTGAGTTGAAATACTTCCGCCCCTTAGGAAATCCAGGTAAATTTATCGAAGGGTTACTGCAACATTTCTCGAGACTGAGAGATGAAGATATCCAGCCTGAAGAGTACCTCAATTGGGCACAAGCTCAACAAACTGACGAAGAGATGGAAGCTGATGAAAAAGAACAGTATCTTGAGCTCGCACACGCATTTGAGACGTATCAGAAGCTGAAAGTACAAGAAGGCATGTTCGATTTTGATGATCTGATTAGTTATACATTACAGCTTTTCCGCAAAAGACCGCATATACTCGAAACCTATCGCAAGAAGTTCAAGTATGTAATGATCGACGAATTTCAGGATACCAATATCGCTCAGTATGATCTCATCAAACTACTCTGCCCACCAGAAAGAAACCCAAATCTAACTGTAGTCGGTGACGATTCACAGGCGATCTACAAATTCCGTGGTGCCAGCGTCTCCAATATCTTGAACTTCATGAAAGATTATCCAACAGCGGCGCAAGTAACCTTGAAAGATAACTATCGCTCAAATCAACGCGTCTTGGATATCTCATATAACTTAATTCAGCACAACAATCCTGACACGCTTGAAGCCAAGCTAGGTATCTCAAAAGTGCTTACAGCTCATAAACCAATGCTGAAAGATGCCGTTTCATTTGAGCTTTGCCGTCATAGTGAAGATGAGTATGGATGGATCGGTGAAAAAATCGTCGAACTACATAAAAAACAGAAATATGAACTCAGAGATATGGCGATACTAGTGCGTGCTAATGCGCATGCTGATGGCATAATCGCAGCATTAGTGCGACAAGGGATCCCGTATCAATTTCTTGGTCCTGGCACTCTTTTCCGACAACCTGAGATCAAAGATCTGATCTCATACTTACACGTTCTGAGCAACTTAGAAGATACCGTATCACTGTATCGGGTACTTGGTATGGATTTGTTTGACATCGATCCTCAGGATATGAGCATGCTGCTGAGTTTTGCAAAAAAGATATCTTTGCCACTGTATCATGCCATCGAAATCTACACCTCGTTTTATCATGACGAATGGTACAAAGCAGGTAATCTCGTCTATAAAGAACATTTACCTCTGCTACGCGAAGAAACTCAAACTCGCTTGATCGAGCTTGTAGAGATGATCAAACGTCACTTGAAACGGATCCGTACTGATAATGCGGGTAAAATCTTGTATTACTTCTTCGAAGACACAGATTACCTGTCACAGCTGACTGAAGTCACATCAGAAGCGGATGAGAAAAGAGTACAAAATATCAATAAATTTTTCACATTACTCAAAAAATATGAAACAGATCATGAAGATGCATCCGTCAATACGGTCGTCGAGTACATCGATATGTGCCTCAACCTCGGTGAATCACCTCTTGCATCAGATACTGATGCGGTAGCTACCAACGCAGTAAATATCTTGACGATCCATGCTGCCAAAGGACTTGAGTTCCCCGTCGTTTTCCTCTCAAACATGGTTCATGGACGCTTCCCGACCTATGCCAGACGCGACCAGATCCCAATCCCTGATGCACTAATCAAAGAGACACTGCCTGAAGGTGATTTTCACCTTCAAGAAGAACGTCGTCTCGCGTATGTAGCAATGACGCGTGCGAAGGAACGACTGTATCTGACTGCTGCTGAGATCTATGGTGATGGTACTCGTAAGCGCAAAGTTTCAACCTTCGTCGGTGAAGCACTAGGCGCCGAAGCAGTGCTCAATAAACAAGCGTTACAACGTGAACAGAAACAACAACTAAGTATCTTTGATTTCAAAGATGTCCCACCAACACCTATGCCAGCTGCGACACCGATCACGAACTTCTCGTACACTCAGCTTGAGACGTATAAACGCTGTCCATTGCAGTATAAATATCAATACGTGCTCCAGATTCCCACTCAAGCCAACTCAGCAGCTTCATTTGGAAGCACGATCCATATCGTGCTTCAGAAATTTTATGAAGAGTTTATGCAGGACAAGACTCTTGGACTTGAGCGGATGCTTGAGCTTCTGAAGACTCACTGGATCCCAGTGGGTTATACCTCGACAACTCAACAAGACCGTATGAAAAAAGAAGGTGAGCGCATGCTGACTGAGTACTTCAATCAGTTTCATACGTCAGAAGTTGAGGTAGAAAGACTTGAGTGTTTATTTAAAATCAGAGTCGAAGATGAGCTATTCCTCACCGGTAAGATGGATCGCGTCGACAAAAAAGCTGATGGTGTGATCGAGATCATCGATTACAAGACCGGATCGATGCCTAAAGAAAAAGATTTACAAAAAAATATCCAGCTTTCACTCTATGCAATAGCTGCAGGCGACAAAGGTACATTTGGTAAGCCATTATCACAAATCAAGCTCACGTTTTATTATCTACAAGATATGAAAAAGATCACGATGGAAAAAACTGAAGCTGATATCGTGCTCGCCAAACAAGAAGTGCAAAATACGGTCAAAAATATTCGCGCTGGCGACTTCACACCCAACGTCGGACCGTGGTGCGACTTCTGCCCTTTCCGCATGATCTGCGAAGCGTGGAGATAATAAACAACTATATCTGCTATATCTGCAATAGGTGTCAGGAGGAAAGGGACACGTAAGCGCGCAACGAATAGTGAGCACTTACGGGTAAAGCCGACTGACAGAATCTATTGCAGTTTCGATTAATCTTTCTTCTTCAGCCATTTCACTCCCGCATACACAAGTGGTGTCTCAATGATTGACATACTACATTTGAGCAACCAATACGGGATAATAAGTGAGACAAGGAAGCCTGCATTATCGGCAAAGGATTGATCTAATGCATAGAAAGCTAGAGTCATAAAGACTACTGTATCAACGAAAAAGGCGATAAAGTTGGAGCCGTTGTTGCGCAACCACAGTTTCGATTTGCCCAGACGCTGACGAATCTTACTGAAGATCGCAATATCGAGGAAATCCGCCAACATCAATGCGATCAGACTCGCAGCTGTAATACGAGCTGATTTTGCAAAAATAGTGTCATAAGCAGGTTCGGTAGCAGCAAAACGTGTTGCAGCTGGTAGTGCGATAGCAAATAACGTAAATCCAAGCAACAAAGTAATTATAAAAATACCAATACGGACTACACCGCGAGCTCTTTCTGCACCATGGACTTCAACTATGATGTCATTTATCGAATAGATTATTGGAATAAGAAAAATGCCCACACTTCCGTTCAACCGTAGCCAATCAGTTTGAATAATAGGGAAAATCTTAGCTCCCATGAGCTCAGCAGCTACTAAACAACTGACATAGAGTGCTACCAAGAAATCCATTTTTTCAATTTTAAACATAGCTATTTATTGACTAATTAATAATTTATTTTAATACCTTTTCGTACGCTGAGATCAGATATAACGATCCCGTAATCACTATCACTTTAGATATTTCTTGAGCTTTTGACAATGCCCTGTTCAGATCTCGCTCAATTAATACGGAATCATACTGCTGAGCTTGGAGATAGTCAACTATATCTTGAGCAGGTTGTGGCTCAATGACCATACCTTGATCATTATTTTCAAACTCTGTCACAATAATCTGCTGTGCTTGAGTACGAATTAGATCAAGCATTTGTTTATAATCTTTGCCTTTTTTGAAAGCAATGATAAACGCTGGTGTAACAGGCGGAAAACGTGTTTTCAGACTGATAAGGAAGGTTTGCATCTTCTGTGGATTATGAGCACCATCAAGCACAATGGTCTTGTCAGACTGTTTAATGATCTCGAAACGACCGATCACACGCGTCTTTTGCAGCACAGTTTTAACAATAGCTTCAATTAATTCGAATCGATCACGCTGAGCTAGATGAGCTAAAACAGCAGCGGCTACTGCTGCATTCTCTACTTGATAGGCAGCGTCAGTCACTATTAAGTTATGAAATTGCTGCTGAGGAAGCTGTAGATCGAAAAGATGCGAGTTATCACCTTGCTGCTCTTTAATAGAAATGTTATCTACAGCATAAAATTCATTTCCTTTTTTGTGTGCATATTCAGTCAGATAGGTTTTCACCTCAGCTTCTTGATCTGCGATGATTGTTAGATTACCAGGTTGTATGATTCCAGCTTTTTGCTCAGCAATTGCCAATAAGGTATTACCTAAGAACTCGGTATGATCAAGACCTATCCTAGTGATCACAGCCACTTTATCGGCACGATCTACCGTATTCGTGGCATCATAGATGCCACCCATGCCTGTCTCGATCACAGCATAATCCACGTTTTCTTTCCAAAAAGTCCAGTAAGCGAGCGCAATAATAATCTCAAAGTATGACGGTGCGCCAAACTCTGTACTTTTCATCTGCTCTATCGCTGGTTGGATTTCCGCTAAATAGTGCATGAATAGCTTCTTAGAAATAGATTCATTGTTTAGCTGTACACGCTCTCTGATATCGATCATGTGTGGTGAAACAGTAAGGCCGACTTTGAATCCATGAGCTTGAAGTAGCTGAGAGATATATGTGCAGGTTGACCCTTTGCCTGATGTACCGGCAATATGGATCACTTTTAGCTTGTTTTGGGGATTATCAAGAACTTGCAAGAGATAAACAGCTCGATCAAGAGTAAATTGTGGAGTAAACGATTGTTTACCAAGATTAGTAAACTGGTAGAGATAGACTTCAGCTTCTGCGAACGATGTAAAACTCATAGGTTTTTCAGATTATAGCAGTTACATTTTAAAATTTAGTTTTGAGATGGTATATTGTGCTTATGAAGATTTATGATCAAGCCGTCTATGACCTCATCGCACAAGAAGAAAATCGCCAACGCGAAGGAATAGAACTTATCCCATCAGAAAACTATGCTTCAGAGCATGTACGCACAGCTCTTTCATCACCTTTCGTCAATAAATACTCCGAAGGCTATCCAAAAAAGCGTTATTATGGTGGAAATGAGTTTGTCGATGATCTCGAGATCATCGCACAAGACAGAGCTAAAGCGATCTTCGGGGTACCTCATGTCAATGTCCAACCTTACTCTGGGTCACCAGCCAACTTAGCTGTCTATCTGGCAACATGTGCACCTGATGATACTATCATGGGTCAAGCACTTGTCGCTGGTGGTCATCTAACTCACGGTCATAACGTTTCCGCCACAGGTATTTTCTTCAAAAGTGTGCAGTATGGTGTACTCGATATGAAAAATGCGGATGGAGATCTCTTTGATTACGATGCGATCCGCAAAATTGCTCTTGAGCATAAACCCAAGCTCATCTGGGTCGGTGCTACAGCCTATCCTTTGATCATCAAATATGACAAATTTGCAGCCATAGCGGAAGAAGTAGGAGCATATCTCGCTGCTGACATCGCTCATGTTGCAGGACTGATTGCAGGTGGAGCTCACCCATCGCCGGTAGAACATGTCCATATCGTCACAACCACCACTCATAAAACTCTTCGTGGACCTCGTGGAGCGATGATCATGGTGACTGAGAAAGGTCTTGCCAAAGACCCTGATCTCGCTAAAAAAATCGATAAAGCCGTCTTCCCTGGACTCCAAGGTGGACCACATGACAATCAAACTGCTGCTATTGCCATTGCGCTTTATGAAGCACAACAACCTGAGTTTAAGAACTATGCCCATCAGATTGTCAAAAACTCACAAACGCTCGCAGCTACACTGATGAAAGGTGGACTCAAAGTTGTCGGCGATACATCTGAAAATCATCTCATCCTCGTTGATCTTACAGACTCACATGGACTTGGTACTGGTATGTTTGCGGAGTTTACACTTGATTTGGCAGGTCTAACACTAAATAAAAATACAATTCCAGGAGAGAAATCCAGTCCGTTTTACCCATCAGGTATCCGGCTGGGCACTCCAGCTGCTACTACTCGTGGTATGAAAGAAAAAGAGATGCAGTTTATCGGAGAGAAGATGATCCAAGTACTCAATCACATCAAAGATGTCAGCTTACCGACTGAAAAAGTGGAAAGACTCGCTTTCATCAAAGAATGGAAACAAAAAATGCGTGAAGATAAAACTATTGCTGAGATCCATGAAGAAGTCAAAAAGGTTGCTGTACAGTTTCCCCTGCCATAATCGATTACTATAACTTCACTGGCTTGACTTGTTATAATATTTTATGTCCAAGTTCCTGATTGCACTTGATATATTGCTTGCAGCACTACTAGCTTGGCGCTACAACAGTCTTCCTCAGCAAATTCCACTTTACTACTCACGCCCTTGGGGTGAACAACAGATTGCCGATACTTGGCATTTAGCGTTACTACCAGTCCTGATGCATATCATGTTTTTTGCGAATATCTTGATTGCGAAACGATTCTTTGCTCATCATGAGCTTTTCCAAAAGATTTTCAAATTAGCGAATATTCTGACAATCATCGCTTATACTGCGCTCATAATACAAATTATGTTCTTAGTTACCTAATATGGATATTATCCTTATTTTGATTGCTTCCACAGCATTTGCGTATCTCAGTACGCCACTTGCTTTCACTATTGCTGAGAAATTTCAACTTGTCACCAACAAAAAAACACGCAATCATCCTGCCCATACACACAAAGGAATTATCCCGAGAGCTGGTGGTATACCAGTTTATATCTCACTCGTCCTTTCTTGTCTGATTTTCCTACCTCCTGAGAAGATTATTATCGGTATCTTGATTGCCAATGGCATGTTGTTGGTTGTCGGGCTCTATGATGATAAATACGATACTTCACCTTATTTGCGATTCATTCTCAATATTTTGGTGTCAACCATCGTAGTTGGCTTCGGTTTGGGTATTCCATATATCTCAAATCCATTCGGTGAAGCGATTAGGCTTGATAGCCTGAAGCTTACCTTCGATATCTGGGGAGTGCGCAGTATCTGGATCTTGGCAGATCTACTGGCAATCATCTGGCTCACCTGGATCATGAATATGGTCAACTGGAGCAAAGGTATCGATGGCCAGCTACCTGGATTTGTCGCTATCACTGCTTTCTTCCTAGGACTTTTGTCACAACGATTTGTAGGTCATGATATCCATGCACAGACCGTGATGTATCTGTCATTTATCGTCGCTGGAGCACACTTAGGCTTTTTACCTTGGAATTTCTATCCGCAGAAAATCATGCCTGGGTATGGTGGTGGTGCAATGGCTGGTTTCTTACTAGGAATCTTATCAATCTTAAGCTTCGGTAAAGTAGGAACCGCTATCCTGATCCTCGCTGTCCCGATGATTGATGCGTTTTACACGATCGTACGCAGACTTCGCAAAGGTCAATCACCTTTCCGAGCTGATTGGGGACATTTTCATCATAAGCTCCTCGAAATCGGCTGGGGGAAACGTCGTATCGCAGTCTTTTACTGGTTGATTTCGATGATCCTCGGTATCGCTAGTCTGTTCTTGAATGGTATCGAAAAAGTGCTTGCCTTCATCACAACTGCAGTCATCCTGCTCGTCTTCGTAGCCATCATCGAGCGTATGAAACTCCGGGGTTTGGTACAATAGGCTAATCAGATATCTGTTCAAATTTACTTAATTGGCGAAGTGCATAGATATGAACTGATTTCACCGGCTGAAAAAGACTTTAGTTGTAGAGAGTCAACTTTCCTCAGCTTGAAATCAGTGAATAGATATGTACGAGCAAAAATATTCTAATGAAACACATCGTCGTTGGCATTTCTTCTGGTATCGCCGCTTATAAAACACTTGATCTGGTAAAAGTCTTGCAAGCTGAGGGTCATGAGGTGAAAATCATCATGACACACAGTGCCTTGCAGATGATCAGTGTGGACGAAGTCAAAACGAAAACTGGCCTTACTCCTATCACTGAGCTGTATCCTGCAGATTTTTCTTATCCTGAGATTTTGAAAAAGAAACGCGTCGAGCATATCGATATCGCGACTGAAGCTGATCTGTTCGTAATCTCTCCAGCCACAGCCAATCTCGTAGCAAAAATGGCTCACGGTATCGCTGATGACTTCCTCACAACAACACTCCTCGCTACGAATGCACCTGTGCTTGTCTGTCCCTCGATGAATACCACGATGTGGTTTCATCCGACAGTACAGCAGAATCTCAAAACTCTTGAAAGCTATGGTTATATGATCATGCAACCGACTTCTGGTGATCTGGCTTGTGGTACAAGCGGAATCGGTCGATTACCAGAACCTGAAGATATTTTCACTGAAGTACAACACGCGTTAGATATACAAGAAACAATGAAAGATAAAACCGTACTTGTAACAGCAGGTGGAACAGTCGAACCAATTGATAACGTGAGATCTATTTCCAATCGCAGCTCAGGCAAGATGGGACTGGCAATAGCCGAAGTAGCTTATAGACAAGGTGCGAAAGTGATCTTAATACATGCACAAGACGTAGTAGCGACTTATCTACCGATTAAACAATATAGCTTCCAAACTGCTCAAGAGCTCTATGATCTGATGGAACAATATGTACCTCAGGTCGATATCATCTTCCATACTGCAGCAGTGGCTGACTTTACAGTAGACAAACAAAACAGAAAGATTGAAAGTGATCAAGAGCTCACACTTGAACTTAAACCAACGGCTAAAATTATCAATCAGATCAAAAAATGGAATCTTGAAGCTATGCTTATCGGCTTCAAAGCTGTCGATGGCATCACTGAAGGAAATCTCGAAAAAGCCAAAGATAAAATGAAAACTGCCAACGCAGATCTGATGGTTATAAATGACATCAGTCGTACAGATATCGGATTTGGGGCTGATGATAATGAAGTGCAAATTTTGAAAAAAGATGGCACGCTTGAAAAAATTGCTAAAACTCCAAAAAAACAGCTTGCTGCTCAGCTGCTTCTGATAACTTCAGTGATATAATAGAGCTACATGAAAACCCTCAGATACTACGTCAAGACATTTGGCTGCCAACAAAACAAAGCAGACTCAGAACGCGTCTCACAAGCTTTTGAAGGTCGGGGCATGAAACCTGCTCGAGGATACGTCGATAGCAACTACGTCATCATTAATACGTGCATGGTCCGTGAGAATGCTGAGAACCGCGTGTATGGATTGATTGAGAATCTCGCAAAACTTAAAGAAGAAAAACTTGCTAAAGGCGAAACATTCAAGATTATCGTCACTGGCTGCATGGTCGGTGTCGCTTTCCGTGATAAATCTGGTAAATACATGGAAAAAATTCGTCGAGTGATGCCTGAGGTTGATGAGTTCATGCCGATTGAAGAAGTAGGTTTCGATCACGCACCACTCCGATACGACAAAGAAAATGCCTGGGTACCGATCTCAAATGGCTGTAACAACTTTTGTACCTTTTGTATCGTCCCATTCACTCGTGGTCGTGAAATCAGCCGACCTTACGACGACATCATCGAAGAATGTAAAACACTCAAAGCTAAACGCTATAAAACAGTGACTTTGCTGGGACAAAACGTAAACTCATATGGAGCAGATCTGATAATCGGTGAGCAGAATATACATGTGATGCGAGATATTGATACTACCTATTTCAAAGATACTGCAACAGATACCAAAACTACTGCAGCTACACTTTCGACATTGAGAACAACGTTGACGTACAATGGTAGAGCTGTTGAGCCAGTCTATGTGAAACATTTGGGGCGACAACGAATCCCCACGCTCTTCCCGTATCTCCTTGAAGATGTAGCTCGAATGGATTTCGAAAAAGTCGACTTCGTCTCATCGAATCCTTGGGATTTCTCAGATGAACTGATCGATGTAATCTCTCGTTATCCGAATATTACTCGAACTATTCATCTCCCGATCCAATCTGGCGATAACGCTGTCCTGAAACGCATGAATCGCTGGTACACCCGTGAAGAATATATGAACTTAATCGATAAGATGCGCAGCAAAGTGCCTGACATAAAATTTACGACAGATATTATCGTCGGCTTTTGTGACGAATCAGATGAAGAGTTTAAGAATACAAAAGATCTAGCAGAGCAGGTGGGCTTTGACCGCGCTTTCATCAGTATCTACTCTCAACGCCCGATGACTGCAGCTACCAAGGTTTTCATAGATTCAGTGCCACATCCAATCAAAAAACAGCGATGGCTTGATCTTGAAAGCATGATTAATCATCAGTACCACTAACTAATGGAACAGTATCAAAAATAAACGAGCGAAGATATCTTTTTTGTGCTCGCTTGGCGCGTTTGGCCACTGCGAGCCAGCAACAAAACGATATCGAGTGAGTATTTGTTTTTGATCGATTAAACGGATTTAACTTGAGTGAGTGCTTTCATCACCTCTTCTTTATATGAAGCGTGCGACGCGATATAGTAGTACTTTTTATTTACATCTTCAAAATCAAAGACTAACTCATTCCCCTCCCAATCATACATCACTCCACCTGCCTCAGTCACTATGACAGCGGCTGCTGCAATATCCCAAAGTCTCATGTAAAGGTACAAAGCTACACCGAACAAATTATCCGCCACATGACAGATATCAAGTGCGCCTGCTCCCAGACTACGCATGCCACGTGCACTTGATTGAAGCGTCATCACAGCTTTCACTAAATCATCATCTTCAAATAAATAGGTTCCTAGGAATTTCTCAGATAATGGCGCATCAGTGACAGTAAGTTTCATATCATCGCCATCGACTCGTTTGTAAGCTCCTTTACCTTTTTCAGCATAGAAAAATGTTCGTGAGATCGGATGATACACCACACCAGCAGTCAAGACTTCGTCGACGGCATAGCCGATTGATACACAGTAATAATCCAATCCTGTAGCGAAGTTTGATGTGCCATCAATTGGATCAATGATAAACGTATGTTTGCCTTTTTTGACCAACTGTTCTTCGCCAATAAATCCGATCTCTTCTTCCGGCACACCATCTTCAATCAACGCTTTCGTCAAAATATCAACGATTATCCGTTGAGATTCTACATCAGCGACAGTAACAATATCTTGATGATCGACTTTGAGTTTAGTTTGAATATCGTCTGTGCGAAAGTATGTTAATGAGTTTTTCCCTGCTTCTTCTGCAGCTTTGAGCATGTGTTTGATCATGAGTTTAAGATTTCAAGTAATAATGTTTTATTGTCAGGATGACAAACGAGAGTATTGTATTTTTGTTCAGGATTGCTAAATTGATATACAATTTCATTTCCTTTCCAATCACACATCACACCACCAGCCTCTCTAACAATGCTTTGCCAAGCAGCTATATCCCAGATCGATGTCGATCCGTAAAGCTCAACTGTAGCCACGTTATCGACCAGACCGGCATAACTACATGTGCCTACAAGTACTCCTCGCACATATGGGAGTGGTTTGAAAAGATTGGCACCAAACTCTGTATAGTATGCATTATTCATATATGTCACCATCATTCCTTCTTCAAGTTTTTTAGGAAGTACTGCCAGCTTAATTACTTCTCCATTTCGTTTTCTGTAAGCTCCTTTGCCTTTTTCTGCATAATACAATATCTCAAGCATCGGACAATACGCTACTCCTGCTATGACCTCACCGTCTTTAACAAGGGCAATTAATACTTCGACTTCTTCTGAACCGGAGGCGAAATTAGATGTGCCATCGAGTGGATCAATGATAAACGTGTAAGTACCTGGTTGCATAAGACCTTCTTCACCGATAAAACCAATATCGTCTGGTTTATAGCCTTTTGCCAAGAGCTGAGAAGTTATATATTCTTTGATCACTTTTTGCGAAGCATCATCTGCTTCAGTGACAATATTCTGATGTGACGTCTTGGATCTGATATGGAGATTTTTACGAAAATAGGTTTTTAGGACTTTACCACCTTCAAGTGCAGCCTCAATCATGATATCTAACATATTCATATTATACTCGGTCTATGCTACAATGAACCTCATGAAACTATTAGTAACAGGCGGCGCAGGCTTCATCGGCTCAAATTTCGTGAGGTACTGGCTTGAAAATCACCCTACAGATCAGATCATCAATTTCGACAAACTTACCTACGCTGGTAATCTCGAAAGTTTGACAGATATCGAACAAAATCCGAATCATACCTTTGTCAAAGGAGATATCTGTGACAGAGCTGCAGTTGATGAAGTGATGAAAGATATCGATACCGTAGTCCATTTCGCAGCTGAAAGCCATGTCGATCGTTCGATCTCTGACGCTGCTCCGTTCATCAAAACCAACGTCGAAGGCACATTTGTATTACTTGAATCTGCTGTAAAACATGGCAATAAACGTTTTCATCATATCTCGACCGATGAAGTTTTCGGATCTCTCCCACTTGATGCCAGTGTGAAATTTACTGATTCCACCCCTTATGATCCACGCAGTCCTTACTCAGCTTCCAAAGCCGGATCAGATCACTTGGTACGTGCTTATCATGAGACATATGGCTTACCAGTCACGATCTCGAACTGTTCGAATAACTTCGGACCATACATGTTTCCTGAAAAACTGATACCACTCGCAATCACCAATCTCCTCGAAGGCAAAAAAGTCCCCGTTTATGGTGATGGATTGAATGTGCGTGATTGGCTTTATGTCGAAGATCACTGTCGAGCTGTTGATATGATCTTGGAAAAAGGTCAGATCGGTAGGACATATCTGGTCGGTGGACTTACCGAAGACATACCCAACATCGAAGTCATCAAACGTATCTTGAAACTCATGGGTAAAGATGAATCTTCGATCGAGTATGTCAAAGACCGACCTGGGCATGATCGTCGTTATGCTATCGATTGGAGTACTATCCAAAAAGAGCTTGGTTGGTCACCTAAATATAGTTTTGATCAAGCACTTGAAGCAACAGTCAAATGGTATACCGATAATCAAGATTGGTGGAAACACGTCAAATCCGGAGAATACGAAGCGTATTACCAAAAACAATATTCTAAATAAGCAATGCAAAAGATTGCGATCACTGGCGCTTCGGGACTCATAGGCTCTCGTGTAATTGAACTTCTCCAAGATACCGTCAGTTTCATACCACTTCGACAAACTGATATGGATGTGACTGATGAACAGTCTGTTGATAAAGCTCTCTCTGGACTTGATTATGACATATTGCTTCATTGTGCTGGATATACCAATGTTGAAGGTGCAGAAACCGAACGAGATCAAGCGTATAACCTGAATGTCACCGGAACCAAAAATATCTTAGCTACAATCGAAAAAAGTAAGAAAAAAATGATGTATATCTCCACCGACTTTGTGTTTGACGGTACGAATCCACCCTATGACGAGACAAGTACTCCAAATCCTCTCGGATACTATGCTCAGACCAAATATGAAGGCGAAAAACTACTTACAGATAAAGCTATGATCGTACGCATCAGTTATCCGTATGGATACTCTCCTGCACCCAAGGCAGATTTTGCGCACAAGATTGCAGCATTAATCCAAGATGAAAAACCACTCCACATGATCCAAGACGCTATGATCACACCTACATATATTGATGATATTGTGTATGGATTACAACATCTTTTCAACCATTTTTCACCAAGCATCTATCATCTGGTCGGATCTGAATCTATCTCACCATACGATTCAGGACGCATTATAGCTCGAGAGTTTGGATTATCGGAAAAGCTTGTGAAACCAACGACTTTCAAAGAATTTACTCAAGGCAAAGCACCTCGCCCACAATACTCAGAAATTGTTTCCAAAACAAATGATTTTTACCCGATGAAGTCTTTTAGTGAAGGAATCATACAGCTATTTAGCTGACTTCGTGAAACGCAGTTACTTATTTTTTAATGCTACTTCCAACGCATCTGTTGTTTTAGGTAGTACAGCACCCAGTTTCTTGAGCTCTCTATAGATCGCACTTTCTCTCTTGAGTATCTGCTCCACTGCTGGATTGACGCCAGTTATGTATACATATTTTTCTTTCTCATACAATATACCTATGATCTCATTGAGTGCTTCGATACCATCAAGATCCATAAAAGCAACTTCTCTCATGCGTAAAATAACACTATGATAACTCGACAATGGCTCTTCAAAACGTGCGATATGAGCCTGACTATTCATATAGCCCAACACACCTCGAATCGAGTACACAAGTACATGCTCTGATCCTTTCAGTTTATCTAACTCTTCATGGGATACATGTTTAGCTTGCTTGAACTGTGGACTATTCACCATAAGCTCATATTGGCCACGTGACAGATCGTCTACAAATAATATCAATGAAACAGCTGTCCCAAAAAGAATACCAATGATTGGATCCTCATAAACAGTGATAAATGCCACGAGCATCGCCAATATAAATCCTTTTCTATCATATTTATAATAACGTGTGAAATGCTCTCTTTCGACCATACGGATTGCCACAAAGACTAGAATCGCCGCAATAACACTGAGAGGAATAAATTTAAAGTACTGTAATAAAACTATTGAGATTAACGCAATGCTTACACTACTAATAATTGCCGACATATTGTGATTTGCTCCAGATTTCACATTTAATGAAGTGCGAGCTAGAGCGGCAGTTGCTGGAATACCACCCATGAGTCCAGTCACGATATTGGCAAGTCCTAAACCAAACATCTCTTTTCGACGATTATATTTAGTTTTTGTCATTCCATCTGCTATTTTGGCAGAGATCATTGTTTCAAGGATAGCAATAAGCGCTACAGTAAAAGCTGCAATGAAAAGTGATCTTTCAAACTGAAAAGTCGGCATTATAAAAAGAGTCGCTTGAATATCACCAAACTTTGTTTGCAATGTATCTAAACTCAAAGGAATCATTTTATTAGTGGACAGATATCCCAATAAGATTCCGATTGGTGTCAGAATTATAGCTCCAGGAATCTTGGGAATGAGTTTAGTCAATACGAACAATCCTATGAGGAAAATGAGGAAAATCGCCAGTGTAGGCATCGATGTGAGATACAGATGAGTCGCTGTTTCATATAAATTCGAAACGAATTTCTCATGCTTTTCTAAATTATTGATTCCAAGTGCAAAATTAGCTTGATTGAGAGCAATTATGAAAGCAACACCAAGAGTAAATCCATGGATAGTACTTGAAGGTACAAATACAAGATATCGCTCAAGCTTGAAAAAATATGCCAACATTATGAAAACACCTGTCACAATAGCAAGAAGAGCTAAACTAGGTGCACCATGTGCTATAGCATAACTAGCGAGAATACCTGATAATGCTCCAGTCGGGCCTACTATATTGAATTTACTTCCGCCAAAGATAGCTGCAATTAATCCAGCCCAGATAGCTGTAATGATTCCGACAACAGGAGATGTTTGTGAAGCTACAGCCAATGAGACTGATAAGGGTATTGATACTAATGAAACTGTTAAACCGGCTTGCCAGTTAGATTTAATTCGATCAATCAAAAGTTTTAAATTCATAGAATGAAATTATTGTAGTCCTATCTTTACAAGAGTCAAGACATACTGAAAGCGAATGAGGTGTTTTGCTATATTGTTTTTTTCGCTTCTCTCTTATATCATGTAACCTTATGACAATAACATTCATAGGACATGGATATGTAGGATTGGTCACCGCATGTGTATTTGCAGACTTCGGTAACAACGTCTATGTTATCGGTCGCACTCCTGAAAAAATAGAAAAACTTAAAAATGGAGATCCTCTCATCTATGAACCAGGCCTTCAAGAACTGTTGAAAAAAAACTTAGATGCCAATCGACTACATTTCACACGAGAATATGAAGAAGCTATCAGTAAATCTGACATCGTATTCATCGCAGTCGGTACTCCTCCTAAGCCTACAGGTGAAGCTGATCTATCGACAGTGTTTGAGGTGGCCAAAGAAGTCGGTAAACATCTTAAAAAAGGTTTCACTGTAGTCTCATGTAAAAGTACAGTACCTGTTGGTACAAATCTCCAAGTTGAAAAAATACTCAATGAAACTAAACCAGAAGACGCAGAGTTTGCAGTCGCATCATGTCCAGAGTTCCTCCGTGAAGGTACTGGCATCTATGATACGGTGCATCCTGATCGCGTTGTCATCGGTACAGAATCTCAAAAAGCCATTGATTTACTTCTAGAACTTCATAAGCCTTTACCTGGTGAAAGAGTACTTACAGATCTAGCATCAGCTGAGATCATAAAATATGCATCAAACGCTATGCTTGCAACCAAGATCTCTTTTGCCAACTTGATCTCACTTTATGCTGAGAAATCTGGTGGTGATATCGAAACAATCATGGATGCAGTCGGATTTGATAATCGAATCGGCCGTAAATTCTTATATCCAGGTATCGGATATGGTGGTTCATGCTTCCCCAAAGATGTCAAAGCGCTTATCAGCACGGGTCACGATGTCGAAGTAAAAACAGATTTACTCGATGCTGTTGAAGATATAAACAGACTTGTACACGAGAATTACACTCAAAAAGTACTTACAAACGTCAAAGGAAAAAAAATTGGTGTCTGGGGTCTGAGCTTCAAACCAAACACAGATGATATTCGATTTGCTCCATCACTCACCATCATCAAAGCATTGCTTGAAAAAGGATATGAAGTCACTGCTTTTGATCCTGCGGGGATGGAAAATGTCAAAAAACAACTTGGAGATAAAATTACCTATGTCGATAATATGTATGATGTTGTCAAAGATGCTGATGCACTGTGTATCTTCACCGAGTGGAATGAGTTTCGCCAAGCTGATCTTAAAAAAGTAAAAAACTTATTAAAAACCCCGCTTATCATCGATGGTCGAAATCTCTATGAACCATCTCAGATGCAAAAACTAGGCTTCCATTATATCTCAACCGGCAGACGTGCTGTCAAAGCATAATCCATATTTATGAAGATACTCATAACAGGTGGTTCAGGATTTATCGGTTCACACTTAGCACGCACTTTTATCCAAAAAGGTGCTGAAGTTTACATCATAGATAACTTAGTTACAGGCAATAAAAACAATATCGCTGATTTAGATACGGCAAATCTTCATTTTTTTGAAGCAGATATCACTACTTTTGATTTCTCTGTTATACCTGCAGTTGATATCATCTTTCACTTAGCCTCACCTGCTTCACCGATTCAATACAAGATTCATTCTGTAGAAACCTTGCTCACCAATAGTCTTGGTACATACAAGGTCCTCGAGTATATGCGTGCGACAGAGAGCAAACGCTTAGTACTTGCTTCTACATCTGAGATCTATGGTGATCCACTCGTCCATCCACAAACAGAAGATTACTTCGGCAATGTCAACACAGTCGGTCCTCGTGCTTGTTATGATGAAGCTAAACGCTTTGCAGAGGCAATGGTTACCACCTACATGCGCAAATATAACTTAGATATCCGTATTGCACGTATTTTCAATACATACGGTCCAAATATGGAGATTAATGATGGTCGAGTTGTCTCAAACTTTATCACTCAAGCCATCTCTGGTAAGCCAATCACGATTTATGGAAACGGTGATCAAACTCGTTCATTCTGTTATGTCTCAGATATGATCCGTGGTCTATCACTACTGGCTGAAACCGACGGCATCGCCGGTCAGATCATCAATATTGGTAATCCCGAAGAAAAAACAATGAAAGAGCTCGCAACTATTGTGAAAGCTATGGTTACCACATCATCTGAGATCGTGTATCACCCAATTGATCAAGATGACCCTCGCAAACGTAAACCTGATATTACTAAAGCCCAAACACTCCTTGGCTGGAAACCAGAGGTCAAACTTGAGGATGGATTACAAAAAACAATTGAATATTTCAGAGAAGCACTAAGAAAGTAAATCTGATACAGTAATACTAACCTATGCGTAGAGCCGTCATTGTCCTCCCCACTTACAACGAAGCAGGTAATATCAGTACGATCATTGATAGTATCCTTGCTATCACTAAAAATCTAGCAAACTGGGATATAGAAATCCTCGTTGTTGATAGTCATTCACCAGATAAAACTGGTGAGATCGTCAAAGAACTGCAGCAAAAAAATAAACATCTACACCTGATTGAAGTGCCCAAAGAAGGTTTAGGCAAAGCTTATACCACAGGATTTACTTACGCAATTGAGAAGCTTAAAGCATTTACGATCTTTGAGATGGATGCAGATGGCCAACATGATTCGAAAGAGATACCAAACTTTCTCAAACAAATCGAACAAGGAGCTGACTTTGTGATCGGTTCTCGCTATATCAAAGGTGGATCTATCCCCAAAGACTGGGGCGTTGATCGTAAGTTCTTTTCTATTATCGGAAATCTTATTATTCGTTTAGGATTTATGAAACTTTCGATCACTGACTGGACAGGTGGGTATCGTTGTATCAAAACATGGGTTATCAAAGATGCAAAGACTCATATCCAACCATATACAGGTTATGTGTTTCAGATCGCATTACTGGACTATGCTCTGAAAAATAAAGCTGTGATCAAAGAAATACCCGTTCACTTCCAAGAACGCAATCATGGTGAATCAAAGATTAGCTCAGGTCGATATATGTATGATATTTTATGGTACATTTTCCAAGAATCTTCATTCATCAAATTTGTGATCGTAGGTGGCTTAGGTTTCGTACTCGATTTTGGAATCTCATATGTATTGATTGAAATCATGCGTCAAGCTGTCTGGGTCGCTACTTTAATCAGTACAGAAAGTGCCATTATCTCCAACTTTGTCTTAAACAATGCCTGGAGCTTTGCACATAAATCCATTGAAAATAGTAGATCAAGCTTTGTTTCAAGTCTCTTGAAGTTTAATCTCATCTCATCAGGTTCTATTTTGATTCAAACCTTAGGTGTAGCGCTTGCGAGTAGATTCTTTGGACCAAATCTCTGGTATATCTACAAAATAGTAATCATTTTCTTTATCATCATCCCGTATTCTTACGTACTTTACAATAAAGTAATCTGGAAGGATAAATAGCTTATTGTTCTTCAGCGTAATCAGCAGAGATCCAACCTTCGATCGTCTCATCCACGGTGATGAAATACCAACCTTCTTGTTGATCTGTAAATTCATACTCTTCATCAGGACTTACCTGTCCAAGGATTTCTCCATCTGTTGATGCTTCTGCACGGACATTGAGAAATCCTGTAGGTGTATCAAGTATCAAAACTGTTGAACCAGTTGTCTCTTCTTCTGCATCTTCATCTTCCTCAGCCTCTTTCTTCAAAGCTGCTTCTTTGGATGCTTCAGCTTTACGTTCTTGTAACTCATCTTCAAGTGTTTTGTGTGCTTGATCAAGGGCGAGGTGGAAAACAGCACTTACTCGATAGCCTTTTTCGACATTTATTTTTTGTGAACGACGGAAGAAACCTGGTAGATACAGTGAAATCTCATGATCACCCGCGGCGACATTTTCCAACACAAGCGGAGCTATTCCTTTTTCATCATTGTCTAGATAAATAATTGCTCCTGTTGGTTGCGTTTCAACGGCTACCTCACCAGTGTCACCTTCAGGTTTTTTTTCCATTTTCGTGATAGTCAAAACCTCACCAGCAGATGTTACTTCAGACACGCCAAGTTCACGACTGATATACGTCAGGGTATTTTTGTAAGTATCAATTTCCCCTTCCCAGCTGATTGTTTTGCGATCTTCGTTACCTTCAGGTATCAGTTTGATCTTATGTTTACCGACACTGAGTTTTGCTTCGTACGGTGTTTTACCCACAGGTGCATCATCGATGAAGACTCCTGCAGTGGGTGATGAAACTATACGCACACGACCTGTGGCTTGCGTGAAATCAAGCAAGAAGAATCTAGCCACTATAAAAACGACAAAGCCAAGCACCAAAACAAGCAGCAGTAATAACTTTTTTTTCATAGGATTAGCGTTATCATTCTAGGTGAGTTACGCATGAATTGCAAGCTCGCCAGGTCATTTTATGACAGTATTAAAGGCAGATTTTCAGCATCTCGATGCTTCAGATAAAACTCAATTATATTTTTGTGATCAAACGCAATCTCAGCATCGCTTGGCAAACCATTAATATCAAACCATTTCAGCTCTGAGACTTCATGATCAGGTTCTTGGATCTTTTCATGTACTTCAACTATATAGATAAAATCTATATCTTGTCTGGGTACATTTCTTCGCTGAGGATTATCAGTAATCGCAAAAAACGTAACATCAGCAACGGAATAGCCTGTTTCTTCCGTCACCTCACGTATGGCTGTCTCGCGACTTGTCTCATCGAGATCCATATAACCACCTGGGATAGCCCATTTGCCACCCTCAATCAGTTTTTCAGATCTACGAACCATTAGTATTTGCTCATCTTTAACGATCACGGCATCAATCGTGACGTGTCTGAGATTTGCGGTATGTCCATGTTCGAAGGTGCAGCTGATCATAGTTTAAAAAAATTATACATTTATGATATCATAGAGAGCATGATAAAAGACCAAATCACTCAAGCTCTCAAAACTGCACTCGGTAAAATCGGGCTTGAAACAGATGCCATCGCAATCACATCACCATCCAATACTACATTTGGTGATTACACGACCAATATCGCCCTTCAACTTGCCAAAACAGTCAAAAAGAATCCTTTTGCTCTTGCTGAAGAAATCGCACAAGCTATAGATACAACTGGTGTCATCATGAAAGCTGAAGCCTACAAACCTGGTTTTGTAAATATCTGGGTGAATCAACAAGTACTACAAACATACCTACAAGAAATCCTGAAAGATACTATCACAGTTCCAGAGTATCATCTTGGTGCACAGAAAAAGATCATGTTTGAGTTTGCACATCCCAACACTCATAAGCTTTTCCATATCGGACATCTACGTAATATCTCGACAGGGGAAACCATGGTTAGACTCTATGAAGCTGTGGGAAACAAGACAATCAGTGTGAATTATCAAGGAGATGTCGGTATGCATATTGCTAAATGTCTTTGGAGACTGAAGCAAATGTTTAGTGAAGACGCTACCCTTGATATCAAAAATCTACCGCTTAGAGAAAAAATCGAGTTACTCGGAAAAGCTTACTCACAAGGTAGTGCCGCTTTCGAATCAGATGAAAAAGCTAAACAAGAGATTATCGATACCAATAAAAAAATCTATACCCAAGATCCAGAGATCAAACAAATCTGGGAAGAAACACGTGGCTGGAGTCTCGAGTATTTCGATGAAATTTATAAACTTGTTGGCACGAAGTTCGACAGACTTTATTTTGAAAGTGAATTTGCTGATCGTGGACTTGAGATTGCGCACCAAGCTGTCACTGACGGTATCCTCGAAAAAAGTGATGGTGCAATCATCCTCAATGGTGAAAAACATGGTGTTCACACGAGAGTCTTCGTCAACAGTCAAGGATTTCCGACTTATGAAGGCAAAGAAATCGCACTAGCAGAAACTGAGTTTAAAGAGTTTGGAGAACTTGATAAAAATATCCATGTCCTCGGTGGTGAACAACAAAGTTTCTTCAAAACAGCAGTCAAAGCTCAAGAGCTGATCGATCCATCAATTGTCGGTAAACAATATCATCTCATCTACGGGTGGGTTGATGTCAAAGGTCAGAAAATGTCATCAAGAAAAGGAAATATAGTCGAAGCTGAATGGCTCATCAACGAAGCTAAAAAAGCCATCATCGCTGAATATGAATCCTCTGAAGAAGTCGCTCAAGCTCTCGCAATAGCAGCTATCAAATATGCATTCTTGAAAAACGGTATTTTAACTAGTGTGATGTTTGATCTCTCTGATGCGATCAATCTCCATGGTGATTCAGGCCCATACCTCCTCTACACCTATGTGCGTGCGAAATCAGTGCTCGCCAAAGAAGCCAAACCTGAAGTAAGTACAGCCGAATATAAACCAAATGATGATGAGCTCCAGATCATGCGTAAACTAATCAAGTTTCCCGATATTGTCTTGGAAGCTGCAAAACAGTTTGCACCGAATTATCTGACTTCTTATCTCTATGATTTAGCTCAGCTATTTAATCTCTTTTATCAAAATAATCCTATCCTGAAATCTAGTGATGCTGAAAAAGCTTTCAGACTCGAACTCACACAAGCAGTCACAATGATTATGAAGAAAGGATTATATCTACTTGGTATACCGACTGTTGAGAAGATGTGATTAGGAGGGTAATTTTTTTACTACTCTTCTAAATACTTGCTCAAGTTCATGAGGGTTCTGCAGTTTAACGGTAACGCCTTGCATAAACGTATCAACTTCATCAGATCTGTCTAGATTACCACCAACACCAATTACAATACCTTGTCCTCTCACCGTCTCTTTACATAAATTTGTGTCACCAAAACCATCTCCGACAAAACTCCAAGGTGTTTTGATAAATTGAGCGATAGTAGATTTATCAATTTTCTCCCCATCCAATCTACCTTTGACACCAATAATACCAAGTGGTGACTTCTTCATTTGCGACACAGAAATACCAACATCTCGCTGTAATAATAAATCTGAATGAGCCGCTATTGGTTCTAATAACCTTGTAAAAAATTCAAGCATTTCTTCTGGTGGTGTCTGGTCTGTATTGATCCACCATGACGCACGATTCTCTCCTTGCCATTGTATATTACCTCGACAATACAATCCGGGTGCTAGACCCTTCAAAACATTTATCCAACGCTTTCTATAGTTTGGTCTATTTTCCAAATATGATGTTGCATGTTGGATAAAATTTCTATGATTGGGATGACCTAAATAATGATCGCCTTCATCAGACAATAAAACATGTCCGCCTTCAATGATCTTATCACCTTGCAACTGTAAACCATTTTTCCTCAAGTAAGAGATTGCATGCATGCCTCGCATAGTAGCCAGTCCTAAACGCACTTTTTTTGCTTCAAGATCACGTAAAACAGGAAGCATGCCGAACGTAGTAGGATCAGCTATTTGCAATGAATCACTTTTTAAAACAACGCCATCTAAATCTAAAAGTATCTGCTGATCCTCTTTTATACGATTTACGAGTAAATCACTTACATGTTCAATATGCTCCTGCTCAGGTATTAATCTATATTCTGCTGTCATAACGTGCTATTATACCTATATTTATGCAAAAGAAAATAAGTTTTGCCTCAATCGGAGATTGTTGTGTAGATATTTATACCGATACAAATCAAATACTTCTTGGAGGCACAGCCTACAACTCCGCACTCCAAGCCGCGAAAAGTAATGCAGACGTAACTATCTTCTCAACCCTTGGAAACGATAGTTACGCCGATAAATATCAAACTTCTCTGAGATCCATAGGCATAAATACTTCACATTTAAAAACAATGAAAGGTCAAACCAGCCGGATTAAGATCACTTTAGATACTGCGAAACAACCTCAATATGGTGCCTGGAAGCTAGGTGTGCTGGGTGATTACCAACTCAGTGAAACAGATCAACAAAGTCTAGCCGAACATGACGTGTTACGCATGACATTTTTTAAACCACTAGCTACTTTGTTTGAACAGTTTATAAAGATTAAAACTGCAGGTTTAAAAGTAGCGGACTTTGCCGGTAATTCACAATATAGTACAGACATCGATATCATCAAAAAATATATTCATGATCTTGATATCGTGATCAAAAGTTTAGATGCACAAGATACAGCATCGCTTTCATTTTTCAAAAATATTTCTCAACAATATCCAGATAAAATAATGCTTGTATTACTAGGCTCTTCAGGAAGTCTCGTGTATCAAAATGGCAAAGAGTACAAACAACCAGCGTTTACAACAGCTGTAATAAATACAACAGGTGCTGGCGATGCATATACTGCAGCGTTTCTCGTAGAGTATGCCCAATCAAAGGATATCCAATCAGCTGTTGTAAGTGGTACTACAGCTGCCACGTTACTGTTGGAGCAACATAACTGAATTGAGAAATGGAATACAAATACTATATGTATTCCACAGTCTTAGAATCGAATTAGTTGTTTCAAGAGAGACTCCGTGC
>JBGSBR010000008.1:0-37956 GCA_041730495.1 Weeksellaceae bacterium
ATCGAAGTTTCTTTTAGGGCCTGTAGCTCAGCTGGCTAGAGCGCCCGCCTTGCACGCGGGAGGTCAGGGGTTCGAATCCCCTCGGGTCCACAGCACTTTGACAATTAGACAAGAATCAAAAGTAAAACAAAAAAAGCATAAATATTTTTCGCATTTGCTCTGAAAAAATGAAGTTTGAAATATCGAGACGCATAAAAACCAACCAACGCAATCACAAAATAAACACTGTAAATTTTCAATAAATCAGGTCTAATCCCGATCATATTGTTATATCCGAGTATGAAAATGAGGAAAAAAGGCAGTGCGATGGCCATACTGTAGCAGTTTAGCGAAGTTTTACAGCAGTGTCAAATAAGCTGGATTATCATCCTCGGACTTGATCCGAGGATCCAGTACACATTATTGAGCCCTAGATTCCCTTTTTCAAGGTAATGACATTCATTCAATTCCGATCTCATCTCCATATTTCACTTCACTCGCCTGCACTTGTCGCGCGATATGATCAGCATGGGCTTTGAATTTCTCTGGAATAGTGAGCACGATACTGTCTTCAAGCGTGATACCTTTGGTTTTACGCATTTGCTGGATTGATCTCAGTAAATCACGCATCTCACCTTCAAGCTGTAGCTCAGGAGTAAGATTTGTATCAAACTCTGCTTGAATCTCTTCTGCACCAGCAGCATATTTTACTTCTTTTACATTCAGCTCTGCTTTGATTAATTCATTGTAAGCTGCTTCTCGGTCTGCATACATGTATGTACGGGCTTTGGGCAAATTGAAAGTGACTGATGCGAGCGGCTGACGGACTTTCATACCTGATTCTTTGCGCACTCTGTGTCCCACTTCGACAAGCTCTCGTACAAGTGCCATATCTGTAAGTGATTTTGTATCAATCTTGCCTGCTACCTCTGGCCAATCTGCAAGATGCACTGATTCTTTGCCAGTGAGTGATGTATAGATCTCTTCTGAGATGAATGGAAGCATCGGTGAGATGATGATGGCAAAATCAACGAGTACTGTATGCACGGTGTTGTAAAACGCTTGTTTATCGGCAGTATCAGTGGCACTTGGTCCGATACGATCACGACTACGACGGATATACCAAGTTGAAAGGTCCTGAACGAAGGCTTCGACAGCATTTGCAGCTTCACGAGCATTAAATGAGCTTAATGAGGTTTTAACGCTTTGATTCACTTCAGCAAGCCGTGTCAGCATCCATGCATCAAGCACATTTTCTGAGACAGCATTATCTGGTTTGAAACCATCAATGGCAGCATAGTCACGATAAAACTTAAATGAGTTCCAAAGTGTCAGATAAAATAATCGACGCACATCATTGGCTTTGTTTGGACCAAATAATAAGTTATCTGCCGGACTTTGACGAACATACATCCAACGCATGACATCGACACCGATCTCATCTGCTCCACTGTTAAACTCAATTGAGTTACCCCAACTTTTGTGCATCGGTCGACCATCTTCACCCAAGAGTGTGGCGAAACCAAGCACACGTTTGAAAGGATTCGTGTCCTCAAGTACTGTCGACATTGCAATCAATGCATAAAACCAGTTTTTAAACTGACCTGGGAATGATTCAGTGATGAAATCCACTGGGAACCATTCTTGCCATGCGGCGCGGTCAACTTTGTATAGAGGTTCACCTTGATTATTTTTCTTGATTGTTGAGAACGGGACAATCCCCGCATCAAGCCAAGGATTTCCGACATCATCGATACGATGGATCTCTTTGTCACAGGTAGCACATTTGATAGTGACTTCGTCGATATATGGTTTATGAGGAGTTTTACCCTCAAACTCACTCCAGCCCGATACTGCTCGTTTTTGCAGCTCTTCTTTTGATCCGATAACCTCAAATGTTTTACATTCTTTACATTCATAGATCGGTAAAGCAAGACCCCAATAACGATTTTTCTTACTGATCAACCAGTCATGCATATTTTTGAGCCAATCAAGCTCACGATCAAGTCCAAACTCAGGCATCCAGGTGATTTTCTTGGTGACGTCCATCATCCGTTCTCTCAGTGTTCGTTTATCATCTGGTGTTGATGCCGAAGCTTTATCCATCGCAATATACCATTCATCAGCGACTTTCCAGACCAGCTCTGCTTTACAACGCCAACATCCAGGATATCTGTGCGTGTATTGCTCGATCAGGAAAACCCATGGTTTACCTGCATCTGTTTCTTGTTGGAGATAATTCAAGATAACACGTGGCTTATTTTTCGCATTTTGACCCGACAAGAAATCAAATCCTGGCAGATAATCTGCATTATCTGCAATAACTGGGATCAATGGCAAACCTAATTTTTTACCCAGTTTGAAATCCTCAGTACCTGCACTGACTGCAGTATGCACAAGTCCAGTACCTTCTTCAGTGGTGATAGGCATGATCTGATCATCGGTGGCAATCACGATATGAAACTTACCCGGATTCTTGTCAGCGACTTCTTTCACAGCTGGAAGCTGATCAAACGGTCCATCATAACTGAGTCCCACAAGTTCTTCACCTTTGACAGTTTTGATTACTTTATGATCTCTTTTGGCGAATAATTTCTCGACTCGTTCTTTACCGACCCAGTATTGTTTACCCTCTGACTCGACAAGTGAGTAATCGAGTTTCACATCGACTGCCACTGCAATATTTGCAGGCAGAGTCCATGGTGTGGTGGTCCAAACAAGTAAGTGTTCATTTTCATGTTCTTTGATAGGCAACGCGAAATAAATTGCTTCATGAGTGACGGTTTTGTAATCTTCAGTCAACATCTCATGTTGTGAGATAGCTGTCTCACAGCGAGGACACCATGGTACTGATTCATGACCTTTATAGATCCACCCATGCTGGAAACATTCTTTCAAGAAATGCCAGATCATGAAATTGTTTTCTTCATTCATGGTGAAATATGAGTTTTTCCAGTCCATGAAGTAACCTAATCTCTTAGATTGTTCTGTTTGAATATCAGAAAACTTGATCACTCGATCTTTACAGAGTTGAACGAACTTGGCAATTGAAGCTTTCTTGTCACCAGGTACTAAGTTTTCGATATCTTTTTTGGATCCAAGAGCAAGTTCCTTCTCTACTTCGACCTCGACCCAGAGTCCTTGGCAATCAAAACCGTTTTGGAAACGTTGTCGGCGACCGAGGAGATTATGGAAGCGCTGCCAGAGATCTTTGTACGTACGACCCCATGCATGATGAACACCCATCGGATTGTTGGCCGTAATCGGTCCATCCATGTAAGAATAAACGTCTTTTTTGTCATCATTTTTATGTAGATACTTGTCTACGATACCGGTGTCATACCAATGTTTGAGCCATTTATGCTCCATCTCGACGAAGAACTGAGTAGGATTAGGTTTTGCTGCTGGGTCTTTTTTTGTATCTGACATGAAGTATATTGTAGTTGAAAAGCCGAAAATATCAATGTAGTCTTATACTATTTTGATAACCAACCGACATAGACTCCAGCAATCGCAGCTAAACTTCATCATCGGAATCTCATTATCTTTGCTTCTTCTTATTCCACTTTATAACTTCTCTAGTTTCGAGTTCCTGAAAAACCTTAGTAACTACCAATCTTTTATTCGTTTGTTTCCTTTTTTGATTACTCCACTTATCGTCATCTTATCGCTTAGATTAATGATTGTTATAAATCATCGCTTTGGATATAAAGAAATTGATTTTAAAAGTCTTGTTGTACCCGCCATCATAATTGCAATAAGTGTAAATATGTATACATTCATCGGAAACTATAAACTGTATGAATACACAAAAGCAGAACAAGAGGTGAACAAAGAGTTTAGCCCCATCGTAAAGATTGTCGAAGAAACAGTAAAAAATACAAATCGAAAAACGCCAGATATAAAAACATATACAGTACGATATACCATTGATGTCTCTGATCACAAAAAAAGAGATTTATCTGTCAAACCTGAACTTTATATCGAAGGCTATAGTAGTCTCGCAGAACCGCAGCCATATGTAGAGCTGCAACCTGGTGCTGAATACGAATTTACCGAAGCAATTGATACTTCACTGATACAAGGAAAAATAACTAAACCGCAGTCACAAATTTCAATACAATTTACATTCAAAGATAAATATGATCATCTTTTTTACACATCACTTCCAAGCACATTAAAACGTTGGAGTAATTAACTATATGAAAAGAAAATTTCAATTTACTAAACCTAACTCAACAATAAGTTTGCCATATATTACGGCGCTGACATTAATAGTCCCAGTGTTGTATTTTTATGCAACTGTCAAGTATTTGGAAATAAACACGAATGGCTTCATCATGATAGCGGTAATACTGACACCTATAGCACTAGTACTTTTTCAGATTGCATACTCGACTCTTTGTATGATTACTTTGATTCCGCAACTGCCACTATTAAACAGACATCTAAATATATGTAGATTACTTATTACTATCTGTATTTGCATCAGCTTGTTGTTCGACTATATATAAAAGGAATCGTAATGCTTCAGATTCTTCTTCTCGGTTACCTTTTTTACGGTATGAGTCAGTAGTTGCAATACAACCATGGAGTAATCCTTGTTTCTGTTTCGGAGTTAGTCGATTATACAAATCTAAAAATATATTTTGATCATAATTATTAGCTACCAAAAGATCAGTAAAATGCTCAGTCATGAAAAGTTGAGTGTAGCTTGCACTCAATCCTTCTTCTGATGGTGTAATCATGTCAATGATATGTGCAGGTAATCTTTCAGGATGCTGCATGAAATGACGTAAAGATCTTAGCTTTCCTTTTAAATCAGGATATGCTGTCATACCTGTATAAAGCGCTGCAATAGAATCTGCATCAACGGCCAGTGCCTCGTGGAATAACGAACTTGCTGATTCTACGGATTTAGAACTTTCAAATAACTCTAAAACAACTACTTGAGAATTTTCTACTTTTAACTGTTCTAAGAACACTTTTACTAGTCTCTGAAGTTCTTCTTGCTCTTGCATCTGCCTGCTGTCAATGCAAACAACTGCAGCATTCGCTAAAATATCTTGCTGATTAGTTAGATTGGTAAGCTGAGCTCTCACATCTTCAACCGAAAGATCTATAGTTTGATCCATCAATGCTGGATGCTGAAAACTATTAAACAGAGGTGTTGTACCTATACGTATATAAATTCCCTCATATGGATTTTCCGTTTCAGTATGTATGAGTCGAGTATCAGGTGACATGAGCCACAGTATACTATGCAGGTTGAAATAATCTAATTATTTCTTACGCAGGAACGCAGGGATATCGAAGTCTTGATCAGATGCGAAATCTGTATCATTGAGTGGTTTTGCAGGTGCTTCTGGCTTTTCTTCTGGTGGATACAATGTCAGATCTTCTTCAGGTTCTTCTTTTTCCGGGATCTGTACAGCACTTGGCTTTTGTTGGAACTGGAAGTACTTCATGCGATTTTCATCGAAGCGTGTAGCGATGACTGTGATCTTGATCTGATCGACTAGTTTCTCATCGATTGCAGCTCCGAAGATGATGTTAGCATCTGGAGCGACAGACTTGGAGATCATAGTAGCTGCTTCATCAATCTCACTCATCGATAGATCTTCTCCACCGACGATGTTGAGCAAGATTCCTTTGGCACCTTCTATAGATGTATCAAGCAGCGGTGATGAGATGGCTTGACGGATCGCTGTGATAGCACGTTTCTCGCCACTACCAAATCCCATACCCATGATTGCATTACCAGAGTTTTGCATGACAGACTTCACATCAGCGAAATCGACGTTGATGAGTCCAGGTAATGTGATGAGCTCGGCAATACCTTTTACACCTTGGTGCAAAACTGTATCGATACGTTTGAACGCATCTACAATTGAAGTTTTTTTATCGATTACTTGAAGTACTCGTTGATTTGGGATGACGATGAGTGTATCTACATTTTGACGGAGGAACTCAATACCATCATCAGCTGAACGCTTACGAGGAGAGCCTTCGAAATCAAATGGCTTGGTGACTACAGCGACGGTCAATGCACCAGATTCTTTGGCGACCTCAGCCACGATAGGAGCTGCACCAGTACCTGTGCCTCCACCTTCACCACAAGTGATGAAGATCATGTCTGCACTTCCGAGTTCGTCTTTGAGTTTTTCGCGAGATTCTTCGGCTGCTGCTCGACCGACCTCAGGATCACCACCAGAGCCTAAGCCTTTGGTGATTTGGTCTCCAATCTGAATCTTGATTTCTGCTTTATTGTGAAGAAGAGCTTGAGCATCAGTGTTTACGGCTACGAATTCGACGCCATCGATACCGCCTTCACGGATCATAGAAGAGATAGCATTTCCGCCACCGCCGCCGACTCCGACGACCTTGATTTTTGCTGCTTGACCAGCCTTTGGTTTGATTAACATAATTATTTAGCTTCTTAGCTTATATACGCGTAGCTGATTATACACCTCATCAGCTAATAAGCCAAACTGCTAAGGCATGAACTGTTTAAAGAACTGTTTTCCTTTGGCCATTATATCATTGACCGAGAAGTTTTTCAGAATCTGATTGAAGTCTTTCATACCAGCTTGCTCCTCGATTCCATGTGCTCGTCCGTAATAGGTCAAACCAAGAGTGGTAGCATACATAGGATTGGTGATCTCATCTACGAGACCGACTGCACGTTCTGGGACGCCGACACGGATCGGAAGTCGCATAAATCTACGACCCATCTCGACCATACCGATTGTCAGTGCTCCTCCACCAGTGATCACAATACCAGATGGAATATTCTTTTCAAAGCCACTTTTCTCAATCTCTTCACGGATATACGTATAGATTTCTTCAACACGAGGACCGATGATACCATCGATTACTTCTTTTGGATGTAGCTCTGGAAGCGTCTCCGGAATGCCCATTCGCTGAGCATTGATAGTTACTTTGTCTTTTTTCGAGGTGGCTTCGAGATACATCTTGGCATTATTACTGAGATGAAGTTTGATTTTCTCTGCTGAATCAAGTGAAACGCGCATACCAACTGCAATATCATTGGAAATATGTCGTGCACCAATTGGGATCGATGATGAATGTGATAGTGCTCCTTCGACGAAGATACAGATATCAATCTTGCCGCCACCGATATCAACAACTGCAACTCCGAGATCTTTTTCAGTTTCAGTAATCACAGATTCAGCTGATGCGACACCTGCAAAGATATATCCCATATTACGGATACCAAGATCTGCGAGTACTTTATCGATGTTTTTCAGATTAGTTGATGAAGCTGTGATGATGTGTGTGTCGACCTCAAGTCTGACACCACTCATACCGACTGGATTATTGATCCCACCTTGACCATCGACACTGTACTCACGAGGAGTGACTTCGATGATCTGACGAGTGTTTGAAAGTGAGATAGCACGTGCTGCTTCGATGACACGACGCACATCTTCATCATTGACTTCAAGCTGTGGATTGGCGACTGCGACGATACCGTGTGAGTTGATTGATGAGATATGAGGACCACCGACAGAGACATAGACTTCTTTGATTGGATGACCAGCCATACGTTCAGCTTTTTCGACACTTTCCTCGACTGCTGCAGTGACTTGATCGATATCGACGATCAGTCCTCGTTTCACACCACGTGAAGGAGTAGTGTTAAATCCGATGATCCGTGTTTCTTGACCGTCTTCAGAAGTAAGTCCGACAATGGTAGCTATTTTGGTACTACCGATATCTATTCCGCAAATGAGCATCTCAGCCATAGTTTATTATACAGTGTTTTAAGTATTGTCATTCCGGACTTGATCCGGAATCCAGTGCTGGATCTTGAAACTAGTCAAGCTGACGTACTTACATTTTATTAAATAGTTATAGAGTCAAAATCGGTTTATCAAACCGAAAATCTATCTTCGTGTACTCTGTTCCTTCAAGCTTAAGCTTTTTCACTACTTGTTCAAGCTGATATGCCTGCAACTTCGTATCTTTTTCTACTGAAAAAATATAAGCGATATCGCTACCATATAATCCTAGCATATGGAATCCGTCGATATCAATACTATTTATTGTGATGCCCAATGATTGCAGTTTTTTCAGAAAAAATAATGCTCCTTTTATGTCTTGTGCAGATATATTGGTACCTAGATCATAATCTGATGCAGAAAACTGTTGGTAATACAGTATCGGTGGTATCGCAGCTGATGGTGACGAGCTTTGTTTCTCAACGATCAGTCCTGTTTCATCAAGTAAAAAGAATCCATTACTGACCTGCAATGCTGCAACTGGACGTGAGTATGCAAGTTTGACTTTCAGTGTATTTGGATATGATTTGGTGACAATAATTGATGAAAGTGTCGGATTTGCACGTTTGATATGCTGAGTGAAAGTCTCGGTTTCATGAAGCAGCATTGATTGCCCATACAAAGACTCAAGTCCGTAGACTGCTCTACTTTTGACACTACCCGTGACATCAATATTTCGTACTCTGTAAGTACTATCGACAATCCACAGTACCAACAGTACTGCGAAGAAAATGCCAAGTGATACGAGTGGTTTAACGAGTTTATGAATAAATTTCGGCGATGATTCGATCTGTTGCATCTGTTTTGAAATAATTAGGAACGTGGGTAAACTTTTTTTGATAAATACGTAAATCTTTCATCATCGATGTAATCAACTCAAGCAATCTGACACTTGTTTGATTTTGCTCGAAGACTTCACCAACACCCCAGTTTGCATACAGTCGAGCGTGCTTACGCTGCTCATCATGAGCAGCCCAGGGTAACGGGATGAAAATAGCTGGCTTTTGTAATGCTAGTAACTCAAAAAATGTATTGGCACCTGATCTACTGATGACAAGATCAGCACTATTATAGATAGGTCCGATCTCATCTCCCAAGATATGGGTATACAGATGATAATTCTTTTGTTGCTCTGGAGACAATGATTCTTTCAACTTGGATAATCGTGCATAATCCTCAAACTCTTTCACATCTCCGGTTTGATGGATGATGATATAACTGCGTAGCAATGATCCAATGATCTGTTCAATCTTGGTATTGATTGCATGGGCACCGAGTGATCCGCCAGTTATGTAGATTACCGGTAACTTATTATCTTTTATAAATGTTTTTTTAGAAAAAATACTCGCTCTCACTGGATTACCAGTGACTACAGTTTTGGATTTAGGAAAAAAGATGCCCGATTCTGGAAATGAAATAAATATTTTGCGTGCGACATTGGCAATCATTTTATTGGCGATGCCCGGATGGATCGTTTGTTCGTGAGTATAAACCGGAAGATTCAGTAACCCTGCCATCAAAGCAATCGGAAAAGCTAAATATCCACCGAATGATAACACTACATCAGGTTTTTCAGCTTTAAGAATCTTTAAAGACTGTATAAATCCTTTAGGGACATTCGTTAGTTGAAGAAGTGATCTGATAGAAGCTACACGCGTCAGACGACCAGCTCGCAGATTGATGAATTTGATCTTACGTTGTTTGATCTCTTGATACTCGAAACTTTCTTTGGTTTCCCGATCATTAGCAGTTTTGCGACCGACGAAGATGATCTGTACGTCTGAATGCAACTTCTGTAATCTATCGATCACCGCAAGTGCAGGCGTGACATGCCCACCAGTAATCAAGATTTTTTTATAAGACATGTATACATTCTAGCATGTACGTACTTAACACAAGGAATATTCTGATTCAAAAATAAACGATCGAAGATATCTTTTCTGTGCTCGCTTGGAGAAAAGTGAGTATTTGTTTTTGACGGTGGATTATCGTCCGCCAGCTTTTGCATGTTTGGCGACATTGATTGCAATACCGATCAGCATAAAGGAGATTAACATATGTGAGCCTCCGTACGATATAAACGGTAACGGCACACCAGTAAGCGGCATGATGTTTACCATTCCTCCAAGATTAATCATCACCTGAATCCCGATAAACGAAAATACTCCACCCACAAGTAACTTACCAAACGTGTCACTTGTATCTTTGTAGATGACATACAATCTATAAAGCAGTACTACATAACAAAATATAAGTACTACAGCGCCTATAAACCCAAGCTCTTCACCCATAATCGCGAATATCGAGTCAGTATGCGCTTCTGGTAAGAATAAATATTTCTGTCGTGAGGCTCCAAATCCTTGTCCAAATAATCCTCCTTGTGAAAGTGAGATCATGATCTGATTGATATGATATCCGACACCGAGTGGATCTTGTGAAGGATCTAAGAAAGCTGTAAGACGTCGGACACGATATGGTGCTGCAAATAATAAACCGATAAATCCAAGAACCGCGGCTCCGATAAACATAGCGAGCTGTATCAGTTGCTGACCTGATAAGAAAAACATCAAACAAGCTAACCCAAAAATCATCGTCGCACTTCCCATATCAGGCTGCAACATGATGAGAAACATGAGTCCCCCGATGAGCACCATAAACGGTAAAAACTGTTTCTTTTCCTTAGTGCTAAACCATGATGCGAGATATACAATCAAAGCAAACTTGGCAAACTCTGTCGGCTGAAGATTGAAAAAGCCAAGATCAATCCACCCTTGCGCACCATTCACTCTGTGCCCAATTCCTGGTATCAATACTGCCACAAGAAGCAAGAAAACCACACCCATGAGCGGTATCGACAAGTAATACAGTTTTTTGTATGGATAGATCGAAAAGAAGGTCATCGCAAGCAGTCCCAGTCCAAACCAGCGCATCTGAAGCTTGAGATAATGAAAGCTATCACCTGTCTCAGAGATTGCCCGGATCGATGAAGCTTCGAAGACAAATAGCAAGCCAACGAGGGTAAAAAAGAACGTAAAAATAAATAAGAAGTGTGGAGCACGCAGACTAAACTTCTTCTTTTCGCGTTGCGGTGTTTTGTGGATCCTGTTGCGCATAGTGTTTTACATACTCTTGAAACTGCGCGCCTTTGTCCTCAAAATTTTTCCAGATACTGTAGCTTGGTGAAGCAGTGGAAAGCAAACACACGCCACCAGCTGGTGTATGTTCATAGGCAAATGCGACCGCATCTTTCATATTATCAGTACTGAGCATCGCAGGCAAGTGATCAAATGTTTCTTCGACCAATGTGCGAATCCGTGCACCAGAATCTGGGAAAAAAATCATACTTTCAATCTGAGTCGTTTTAAGATATTCGACAAACTCTTCAAAGATATACCCTCTATCCTGACCGCCAAGCATGATTGTTTTGACGTTTGGAATAGCTTTCAAAGCTGCAATTGTCGACTCCGGAGTGGTCGAGATCGCATCATCGTAAAAGGTGATCTCACGATATGTACCCACGAGCTCAAGTCTGTGTGGAAGTGGTTTGAAGGTCGCAATGGCTTGATGTATCAGATCGTCTGAAATCCCATACTGATGTGCGACGGTGATTGCTGCTCGCACATTATCTTTGTTATGTTCGCCAAGGAGTGGCATCTGCGGAAACTGCTTGATTTGCTCGTATGGGATACTCGTTGCTTGTGTATCCGCTTCCCAATCTGACAGTAAAGAAAACTTCGGATTATAGATATAGATATCATCTCTGTTCATATTCTGTATCAAGCATTTCTTGGAAGCATAGTAAGATTCAAGTGAACCATGATAATTTATATGATCTGGAAACAAACTGACAATCACACCGATATGTGGTGACTGCTCAAGCTCTTGGAGTTGGTAACTCGACAACTCACAGACAAAGATAGTTTTCTCATCATACGGTTTAGCTAGTTCTTCAAGCATCGGATTGCCGATATTTCCGACAAGTCGTGCATCATGACCTGCTTGCATGAGGATATGATGGATCAGTGATGTAGTCGTACTTTTGCCTTTGGTACCCGTCACACCGATAATCTGAGTTTTAGGTACTGTCGAAAAGAAAATCTGTGTGGCAGTAATATATGGAATTTTAATCAACTCTTTAGGTATTCCTGGAGATTTGATCGCTAGATCAAAGTTGCGTTGACCATCCAGATACTGTTCTCCTTGAGAAGCATCACGAATTGTTAGATCGACCTCTGGCAATTGTTTCTTGAGAAAACTTTCTGTTGCCTGACCTTCTTTACCATAGCCGATGAGTACTACTTTTTTACCAGCCAGATCTTGGATATTCATACCTTTTCAACAACTGCCAACATCGATTCAGGGATAGTCTCTACCGGAGTCAGTGCTAGTGCATCCGCGACAAGCTGATCTGGATTTTCGAGTGTCGTTGATATGGTATTCATGAAATAACGCATGATTACATCACTGTTGTACTCACCTTTTTGATATGTGAGGTAAAAAGCTGCTTTCACTTCATCAGGTGTCCCGACACACTCAAAGGGTTTGAACCCTTCGATACCAAGTAACTCTTGATACATTGGTAACAACTCATCGTCTGCAAATAAGTTTTTACCAAAAAGCGAGATTAACTCGTCTTTAGACAAGAATGCAGCAAGCATCGCAAAGACAAATGCACATTTCGGACAGTGTCCACACCACATAACAGGATTATCATCTTGAAGTACATAATGTTTGTTACAGCTGGTGAAAACCTGGAAATACTGTGGATACTGAGCAAACAGCTGAGTTATTTTCAGCTCTGACAGTGGTCTGAGTAACGAAAAGTAGGTTATATCAGGCGTGATATAAGTACGTACATACTCTTGAAACATCGTTTCAAACTCAAGTGATTTACTCCATTGATGATTTACTTCTGTACCCAAGTAATTGACATTACCGTAGTTTGCACTGCGTTCATTACCAACGATGAAATATGAATAGTCATAGAGAATGGCTGTCAGCACTCCAATTGCTGCATACATCGCAGAGACTGGCACATGACCGTTGTACGTATCATCTCTATGATTAAGTTCGAACAATAATGGGTCCAATGTCCGTTTCACTCTGACAGTACCCACATGCATGACTTCGATTACTTCGTCGATGGTATGATGATGTTTCTGCGTCTCGACGACGAAAGCATCAAACGGTTTCTCCGCTTTTTTGAGTAATTCACCCACGACTATTGAGTCTTTACCACCACCTATACCGACCAATGCTCGCGATTCACGAGGATATGCAACAGCTTGAGTTTTTACATCTTCAAGATGTGGGAACTGCACTAGCTTACGGTAATCAATATTATTGCGATAGTAAAACTCTCCGAGTCCTTTGGTGTAGATAGTATTCCAGTACTCAGCTTGAGCTTGATTAAGTTTTATAGTTTGAAGTTTGATAGTTTCTGGACAGTACAGTTTCCAGTAGTTAATACCCAAAACTAACTGTAAAGTTTCCAAGGTAGTTTGAAGTAGAGTTGCGGGAATAGATGAAGTATCAAAAGCATCGTCAAACTCAAGTGTCTCACGAAACGTAAACGTCTCGCCACCTGATATCTTATATTCAAATGTAAAGGTTGTATCGCTCTGCGTGATCGATCCAAACTCGAATGTCTTTGATTGCATGGCTATATTATAATAGTTTCATTATCAAAAACCTAATCAGCGGCTTCCATGAATAATATCCGACTCGCCTTTATCCTTAATTTCCTTCGCTATAGCTGGTTTTGGCTTGGCATCTGGTTGTTCTATTATCTTCGTTACACTGATTATGTTGGGGTGGCCATCATTGAAATTGTTCAGATAACTGTAAACGTCTTGGCTGAGATACCAACTGGTGCAATTGCAGATCTTCTCGGTAAAAAGAAAACTCTGATGATTTCATTTGCCCTACTTGCAATCGGCAACTTCTGGATGGCTGCAGGCATTAATATTTATCACTTAGTCGGATCTGTCTTTGTTATGTCACTCGGATATACTTTTTTTTCTGGAACATTTGATGCTCTTGTCTACGATACTTTGCTGGAACAAAAACAAGAGTCACAGTTTGAAAAAATCATTTCACGGATTAATATCGCTCCACATATAGCAGCAGGTACGAGTGGCATCATTGGTGGATTCATCTATCTCTATAATCCTCACTTGCCATTTATCATGGTCGGTATCTGTGCGCTGATTGGATTGGTACTTTGTTTCTTTTTACATGAACCTGCAGTCGATAGTAACAAGTTTTCCCTTGCAAATTTCTTAACTCAACTCAAGCAAGGCTTCAACCAACTTACTAAAACAAGTGAAGCAAAAAATACTGTCTGGTTTCTCTTAATCACAACATTTTGTGGAGTAATCATGTACGAATTACTTCATGATGCACAAGCTATTGAGTATGGGTTTACACCTGAAACAATGGGTATCCTTGCAGCTTTGATGTATGCAGCATCAGCAATCGGATCATATATTACTCCTTCACTTCGAGGCAAATATTCTTATTTCCAGATCGTATTACTCATCAGTTTGTTATATGGACTGACATTACTCGTATCTCCGTATCTTGGATTGATAGCTGGTGCGATTGTCATCATCGGTCGACACATGAGTACATCTATCAACAATAATCTCAACTCTGCGATTATCAACAAACTTGTTTCATCAGAATACCGTGCTACAACATTATCAACATTTTCAATGATTGCTAATATCCCGTACATTTTTGTGGCTGTTTTCCTAGGATCAGCTATCAATATGTATACTGCAAATAACGTTGCTGTAATCCTTGGTATACTCATGCTTATAGGCGCTTGTTATCAGTTGTATCAGATAAAGTCTCACAAAATATAGTATGAAAAAAATTACAGATAACAATAAACTTCATTACGAACTCACGGATGCAGAATGTGAACAGATGCTACAACTAGCAGAAACGACACTGGCAAATACATTTCCAACCAGTGGATCTGGCTATGCAGCAGTGGTCATGAATGCCGATGGCAAGCTGTATGAAGGCGCATCTTATGGATCTGATACCTATACACTTACCATGCATGGTGAGATGGTCGCTCTTGCTCATGCAGCGACACACGGAGCTCGAGAAATCGTCGCAATCACAGGTCCGAACTGTCATATCTGTAAACAGCTCATTTACGAAAGTAGTCTCAGATCCGGAATTGATATTGTAGTGGTAATGAAAGAAGAATCAGGATTTAAACAAGTACCGATATCTACGATTATGCCATATCCATGGCCAGCCGAACCTTTTCTTAAGTAAGCTAATAATCTTTATCTAAAATAGGTGTCAGGAGGAAAGGGACACGTAAGCGCGCAACGAACAGTGAGCACTTACGGGTAAAGCCGACTGACAGAATCTATTTTAGAAATGAAGCACGTATTTAAGGTATCGGATTTCGAGCTTCACGATTCGACGGTTGATTGTTTGGTTTGATGATCGTATTTCCGCAATAACTGCCTTCTGTACCTCTCACAAAATACTCCATCTTATTGGTATAACATGGTCGTCCGACTACATCTGATGGTGGGACAAACTCTTCTTGACCAGTAGATTTATTGTTGAGCAAATACTGCATCACCCGATTCCAGATTGGAGCTGCACCTGTGATACCAGAGACAAGCTGCTGATTCATCGCAGTATTATTGTTGTTTCCGACCCAGACTGCGACCAGAAACTCTGGAGTATATCCGACTGTCAGATTATCTTTTTTATCATTGGTTGTACCAGTCTTTACTGCTACTTTATGATCTGGGATATACAGTGCTGAGTTAGGTCCGAATGCTTGTTGACGAGCTTGATTGTCAGATAAGATATCACTGATGATATATGAGACACCGGGTTTAAGTACAGATGTAGAACTTGGTTCATAGCTACCGATCTGACGCTCATTAGCATCAGTGATATTCAAGATTGATGTTGGCTCATTACGATAGCCACCACTAGCAAATACACCATACACTTGCGCGAGATCAAGCAGTGTCACCTCACCACCACCGAGACTAAGCGAAAGACCAAAGCGTGAAGAATCATCCCAGGTATCGATACCCATATTTTTACCAAAATCGACAAACTGTTGCACTCCCATCGAGTTGAGTGTTTTCACTGCAGGAATATTATATGAGTTAGCAAGTGCGGTACGGATCGTGACTTTACCATGAAACTGTCCATCGTAATTTACAGGAGTGTAAGGCTCCCCTCCTGGTATACCAAAGACAATCGGAGAATCATCGATAGTGGATGCAGCAGTCATACCACGCTCCATTGCCATGGCATACAACATCGGCTTTAGCGTTGATCCTGGTTGACGTTGTGCAAGCGTGACATTAAAAGCTCCTGATGGTTCTTCGAAGTAATCGACAGATCCCACCATTGCCAAAATCTCTCCAGTTTGTGGATTCATGACTAAGATACCGCCATTAGTTACGTTTAGATTCTTGATTTTCTCAAGCTCTTCTTTCAATATTTGTTCAGCGTTATTTTGGATCTCTAAATCAAGACTGGTTGTGACACTAAAGCCACCTTCTTCAACTTTTTTTGCACCATACTCTTGCTCAAGTATAGATTTTGTGTAAAACACGAAATGCGGTGCATTGATCGATGTTTCTGGTAGAAGAAATGATAACTCAGTCACAAGTGCTTGATCCCATTGTTCTTTAGTGATAAATCCATTGTCATACATTTGATACAACACTTCGTTGCGACGACGGATAGCTCCTTCAGGATTGATGAATGGTGAATAAATCGAAGGTGCCTGTGGCAACCCAGCAAGTAGCGCAGCTTCAGAGATACTCAGCTCCTTGGCAGATTTACCGAAATAAATCTTCGCAGCCTCTTCGATACCATATGCAGATCCACCGTAAGGCACTTGGTTGAGATACATCTCAAGGATCTGCTCTTTTGAGTACAGTCGCTCTGTCCAGAGTGCGAGCGCCATCTCTTTCAGTTTACGATCAAGGGTACGCTCTGGTGTAAGTAATGAAGTTTTGACAAGCTGTTGAGTGATAGTAGATCCACCTTGAAGCTCGTTGTATTGGATAGTATCTTTCGCAGCGCGTAATATACCACCAAAGACTGAGATTCCTTGATGATTATAAAAATTCTTATCTTCGATGGCGATTGCAGCATGGTAGACATGAGCCGGTAAGGTCTCTAGCTTGATCGGTGTCCGACTGATATCACGATAAATTTCGTATAACAACTTGCCGTTACGATCATACATATGAGTCGACTGTGCAAAGTTTACTTTGCCTATTGCTGTAGGAGATGGCAGGCTTATTACAAAAGCATATGCTTGATAGCTGATGGCGACAATGGTGCAGAAAATAAATCCATAAATAAAGTATCTAAATTTATCACTAACTAAAAACAAATACACCGCACGAATACTATGATAAATTGCTAGCACTACAGCTTTAATGAAACCAACAATCGTCTTCAAACTAAGCACAACGATCGTAAACAAGGTTTTCAGAATTGAGACTGTTGTTTGAGGAATATTAGCTAAACTTTTACCTAATACCTTCACTATCGATTGAGCTACCGTTTGAGTAACCTTGATGGAATGTGAAAAAGTATGACTAACCTGTGTTTGCAAAGCAGCAAATACTGGTTTTATTGAGAAAGGTTGGGTCTGTTTCTTTTTTAAAATTTTAACTTTTTGTGTTTTTTTGGCTTGAGGTAAAATAATCGTAGGCAAACTGTAATTAGGAAGTTTAATATCAAGACTTGTTAGCTGTTTTGTCACGTATCGAATCAGGAAAAAAGGAAACAATATAGTGTACTGAGTTACCTCTCCGATAAAGATGATGAAAGAGACAAGCTTATAAAGAAGAAAAAACACATATTGCAATGGATTTTTAGACATAGATGGGACTGGTGCAATAGTGCGTTTCTGCATTTTGTTATTGTATCATAAACTATAGGCTTAAAGCAACAAAAATCATACGTATCCAATAAACAAAATTTGTAACAAATTACAAAGATTTTTAGAGCGTTAAGGTCTTTTTTAGCTTGGCTTTGACTACCAGTCTATTGAGGTAGGTTCCTGGAGGTACACAGGTAATGAGAGTCATATAAGCAGCGTTAAATTTCGGTTCAATTACTGAAACTTCTTTTGGTGATACGATAAACATATCATACACTTCATATTCATATTTTTTACCTTCGACATCGACAATCACTGTGTCTCCATTTTCCATCTGTGGTAGATAGGTGAAAATCGTTTTGTAATCTGTTTTGTTGTACAGTTGAGGAAGGGTAGAATGACCGAAGATTGCGACATTTCCATACTGTCCTGGTTTGGATGTCGGGAGATAATGAATCAAGCTTTTAGATAAATCATCTCCACCTACCTCCACCTTGAGATCAGACAGATTAAGCTTCGGGATGGAAAGGGTGTATTCACTCACATCAATTCCAGTTTCAGCAGCGTTGACTGTTTTGACGGGAAACCACGCATTCGCATGGGTGAAATCACGTAAGTTACTCGAAAGTACAGGTGTATCTGCAAATACTGATTCGGCAAACTGCAATGATGATGCTACTGAATCAATTGGGATCGGTGAAGCGGTATTTTGACGGATGAATAATCGAGCATAGATCTCAAATGAAATCATTGGATAGTATGCCCAAAACAACAGTCCCGCTCCCACGATTAAAATGAGATAAGAAAATAATTTTGCCGCTTTTTTAGGAGCACTCGTATGCTCACGATGATAGACTTTTAGTGCCATGTTATTTAGTTGAAATAGTGACAGTTACGTTCTTGGAAAAGAATGGTCCCCAAGGTAACGGAAGGGTATGCTTCTTCACTTCGACTTTTTTGACATCTTTGGATTCTTGTAAAGTTTCGATACCGGCTGCAAGAGGTTTCATCTTAAGTTTTGCGAGTGCATCTTTGGCTTCAAGTGGCTTGAACTCTCCAGCTGTCACGGCAATCTCAAGTGTCGCTTCATCGGCATCTTCTTCGGTGTCGACATCTATTACTTCAAACTCAATTGATTCTGGTGCAATATTTTTATCTTTTGAAATAGTTTCTTTGAGCTCTTTAAGTAAATATTCTTGCATTAGTTTCTTATTAACTGTTACATAGCGAGTTTCACTGGTTGCAGTGATTGCTACTTCATCAGCTTCCTCACCGACTTCTCGTGTGAATTCACTATCTGAGACTTCAGCTTCTGTTAATTGCGGAATCAGCACTTCATCACCACTGATTGTTGGTTTGCCTTCTTCGTCACTTGCAGACTCGAGCAATTCTTCCACCTGTGTTTCCAGCTTATCAATATCTTGACGAGACACTGTTTTGACTGTTTCTTCAGATCCACCAGTGAAGGCAGTCTCGACAACTGCTGCAAATAGTGATTCTGATTGTCCACTTACTTTGAGCTGTTTTCCTTTTTCGATATTATATTTTGTACCGATGTCTGCAGCTGTTGCAGCTACTTTCGCTTTACCCGATTGCTTAGATCCATCTGATGAAATACCACTTGATGAAGCTACTTTGACTTCAGAATCAGTCGTAAAAATCAGATCACCAAGTGACAGCTCAGTACCACGTGGAAAGGTTTTTTCAGATGAATCAAAGTTGAGAATATTTACTTCACCCGTTGCTTTCTCACCAATCTCACGTTCACCAGTCGCTGGAGCTTCTTGTTCGACCTCTTTGACAGCTGTATGGGTGATAAGCGCTAGCTCATCTGATGCTTCGTCGGTAAATGGAAGTGTGACAGTTATTTCGTCTTCGACAGTTTCGGCAGCCATAGTGACCGTTAATTCAAGTTTATGAGCAAACAACTCTACCAGTACAAAGATTACAACAAGTGCTAGAAAGGTAATACCCGCTATGAGTGCAGTCTTTTGTGAAGATCCACCCAATGAGCCTTTAACGGTTGTAAAAATCGTAGTGACTTTAGTTTGGATCGTATCAAATGCTGATGCAGTCGGACGACCGGCTGAGGTAGCAACTGTTGCTGGTGGCTCAGGATCCCCTTGGACATCGCCACCCATCACGAACCCAAAACCGGATGCTTCATCTTTGCTAGGCGCTTCGGTAGGTGCCGCAATATCTTGTTTATCAAGCTCTTCACCAAAAGTATAAATCAGATGCTCTGTCAGATCTTCCCGGGAAACAATATCAATCGTTGGATGTTGAACAAATAGTTTTTCATTCCATGCAAAGGCACTTAAATCAGATGCGATATGTTGCAGATCACCATACCCATAGACAATCATCTTAGTGGGTGCATGTGAATGTGCCGGTAACTCTGCAAGTAAAGCTGCCACATCTTCAGCTAAAGACTGGGATCTACTGCTCGATGAAGCATGTGTTGTTTTGCCACCTTTGTAAATGGCGATCGCGACTCGTGAGGTATCAACTTCGACAAGTAATGCGCTTACTATGGATTGGCGTTTCAGATAATCCATCATCGATTCTTGGAGATCGATATAGCCCATTGGGTTAAGCTCAAGCTCTTTCGAAAGATTTTTGATAATACCTTTGTATGGCTCAAGTATGTCATGAGTTTTAGGGTCAATCATGAACGTATGCAAGAAGAAGATAGTTTTATCGACTCTCGTATTGCTGAGAGCTTCAAGACTTGATATTAGCTTATCGATATCTTCGAGTATGTTTTCAAAACCCGAAGAATACACCTGAGATTGTTGTGCAATCACAATCGGTTTTTGATCGACTACACGGAAAAGCACACCATGAGAACCCACCTCAGATAAATGGATACCGAAAAAGACAGGATCGGATTTTTTCTTAGAGAAAAAAGGAAACGAAAAGGCCATAGTTACTATAATCTTAGCAGAATTCTCAAATGAATAATATATGGTAATTACTCTATTTTGAATTTTTCAAAAGCTTTACTAATCCCTTGTGCTGCAGTATTAAGAGCAGTACTATAATCGACTCCTTGTACTGTTGAATTTATAGCATTACGAAGGTACTGATTGATCTCATCATTAAGTCCATTATCAAAGGTACGGCTGACTACAGGAGCTGAGATATAGGCATCTGTTTCAGCTTGATCGATTACAGGTTTTAGATACTCATTTTGCTTCAACGTATCAGCGAGATCTTTACGTGAATACGCAGATCCAAACAAACGCACCTTGGATTGAGCTTCATACATTTTCGTCATCTGCTCTTTTTCAGACAAAAACTTGAGAAACTTCCACGACTCAAGCTGATTTTTACTAAATTTATTTACGCCTTCTACCCAGTAACTTGCGACTGAGATACGAGTATCATTTAATCCTTTTGGTACAGGTGCAACTTTCACATCGAGTTGGGGATTCTGTGCTTTGATTGCCAAGATCTGCCATGATGGTGCGATGAGCATCGCTACTTTGCCTTCGATAAAAGCAGACACAGAGTTTGGCATAGTTTCGTTCCACAGATTATCTTCTCCAAACTTACGATAAAGCTGCAATGCTTCAGTTGCCTCTGGATCTTGCAAGGCTTGGATATTACCACCATTCAAAGCCAGTAACATCGCATATGACTCACTAAAGTGCTCGACATTATTGGCCGTGCCTAATGCGATCCCAGAAGTAAGGATTGTGCCATCACTATTGCGCACTGTGAGATTACTTGCGACAGTCAAAACATCATTCTGATCGCCCACCCAAACTGATGGTGGACTGACGATCCCTGCTTGCTGCAAAAGCTGATTGTTGTAAATCAAGACTAATCCATCGATGTAAAGAGGTATACCATAATATGCCTCGCCTATCTTCAGATCTCTTTGATGGATTGGATAAAATGTTTGCTCAAACTCATCAGTGCTCATGATCTCTCCTGGCACCGAGGTAATCACTTCTTGGATCTCAGGCAACCAAGTATTATGGAACCTGTAGAGGTCTGGACCATTTCCTGCTTTACTGCGAGCTATCAGCTTTTCACGATAATCAACTGGTGCTTGAACTTCATAATTGATCGTAACATTCGGATTTTTCTGTTTATATGCAGCTATGAGTGGATCCATAATCTCTTTTTCTTCCCACAATCCCCAATAAGTTAGAGTGACTGCTTCTTTGGATGTAGGTGTAGATAGACCAGCCAGTCTATCTTTAAGGAAAAACCAATAGAAACCAAATAAGATAGCTAAGAAAAATGCGATCACCACGGCTGCAATCATAAACGTATTTTTGCTTTCTTCGTAAACAGGAGGCATATCAGTCGGATACGCTGGAGGCACACTACCAGCCACCTCTTCTGGTGTTTGGACATTGGGTGATACCTCTTCCGGCTGTACTGGCTGTGGTATTTCACTCACAGGTACGGTCTCGTATGTCGGTGGTTGTATTGTTCCTGAAGGTTGATTTTTGTCGTCAACTGGACTATTATCCATGGTATCATGATATCACAAATGAAGAAAAAGCATTTGCTCACAATCCCTATTATTCTTGCCCTTTCTACCCTCGTTTTTTCGTTGCTTTTTATTACCTATCAGAACCATAAATTAGCAAATCGCATCTATCCTCAGACCTCAGTTGATTCAATCGACTTGAGTTATAAGACCAAAGATGAAGCGTTACGAATTCTCAATAAAAAAAACGAACAGTATCCACAAGTTGCTGTAGAAGTAATTTATAAAGACGAAAAAATTGCGACCTTTTCAGGCAAGACATTAAATATCCGAAGAAATGTATCCACAGTTGTTGATCAAGCATATATGATTGGCCGTAGTCCTCATGCACCTTCACGCGTCATGCAGCAGCTGACAAGTATTTTCAACCTTAAAAAATATGACTTCCCATCATCTCTAGAGTACGATACTTCACCTATTAATGAGTTTGTCAGTAAATCTGAAGAAAGCTACAATCGTCCAGCTAAAAATGCGCTTTTTACTTTTGAAGATGGTAAAGTAACTTCTTTTAAAGCGGATGAAAAAGGTCTAAAAATAAAAAGTAATGAGTTTTTACAAAATATAGATAAAACAATCCAAGAAGCAGACACCGGTAAAATACTGCTCTTTGTAACTCTCCAAGATACTGTCATTGATCCTGAGATTACGCTTGCCAAAGCCAATGATCAAGGTATAGAAGAACTTGTCGGTGAAGGCATCTCTGATTACAGTGGTTCAATACCCTCTCGCATCCATAATCTCAAACTTGCAACCTCGAAATTTAATGGAGTAATCATACCTAAAGACAGCATTTTTTCTTTCAATGAAATCATTGGCGATATCTCTGCTCTTACTGGATATCAACCAGCCTATGTCATTAAAAATGGTCGTACTGTCCTCGGCGACGGCGGTGGTGTCTGTCAGGTTTCCACTACTGTCTTTCGCGCTGCGTTGAATAGTGGAGTTGAGATTGTGGAGCGTAATGCTCATGCATATCGTGTGTCTTACTATGAAAATGATTCAAAACCAGGATTTGATGCGACGATCTATACACCTTCAGTTGATTTCACGTTTAAAAATAACACACCAGGATCAATCCTGATCCAAACTGCTATAGACGAAGAAAATAATATCCTGAGCTTTAAGTTTTATGGTAAGAAAGATGACCGCAAAATTGAGATCTCCCCCGTATCTGTCTGGGATATAGCTCCTCCTCCAGAACCACTCTATCAAGATGATCCTACGCTTCCTAGTGGTGTCGTAAAACAAGTAGATTATCCAGCATGGGGAGCGAAAGCGACTTTCAACTATCGTGTATCTAAAGATAATGCTATTATGTATGAAAGAGATTTCTATTCTGCATATCGACCATGGCAAGCTGTGTACCTCCGAGGCACGGGACAAGCTATCTAATATTGTCATTCTGGTAAATGAGTGTAACGAATGCATCCAGAATCTAGATCCTGGACAAGCTATCTAAACGAAGATTTTATCCGAAGAGTTTCTTCCAGACATCTGCAAATCCGATTCGACGAAGTCGATATTTGAGATTTTTGACTTTACGTTGACTGATTACTTTGGCAGGGACACCACCTACGATTGCATAAGCCGGTACATTCTTAGTAACCACAGCTCCTGCAGCGACAACTGCACCTTCACCTAATGTGATACCAGGTAAAATGATCGCTCTTGGACCGATGAAGACATAATCTTCGATGATGACTGGTCCACTGACCGGATTGAAATCTGGATCATGCACATCGTGCTCAGCATTGTAGATCATTACCTCACTTGCTATATCGACATGATCACCGATCTTCAATCGATCACGACCATCAAGCACGGTACGTTCACCGATAATCGTATCTGCACCAATTAAGATACCGGCAGTATCATAGATACGTACACCTGGATTCAAAACGGATGAATCATCAATAATGAGACCTCCTGCTTTGAGTAATGTCATACGTAACGAAGAAACAGGGATATGACTAGCCCAGTTGAGAAACATCATCTTAGCTTCGAGTCCAATATTATCGACTCTCTTGGTAGATTTTTGTAAAACGTCTTTAAAACTCAGTTCTTTGCCGGTGCGATCTTGGATCATACATCTATTATACTAAAAGAGCACATGAATACTTTGCAACCCAAAACAAAAAAACGTAAAACTTCTCAAGCTACGTTTGAGTATGAAAAGCCATGGTGGGATCAAAACACCTGGGTAATCGGTGTCGATGAAGTGGGTCGTGGACCGCTTGCTGGTCCAGTGACTGTCGGCGGTGTTTGTTTTCCGTTAATGACAGAGTCTCCGATATTAACCACTATTGAATCACTTGGGATTGATGATTCCAAGAAGCTTGATCATGAAAAACGAGCAGTGCTAGCTCAACAGATCAAGACATATACTCCATATCATGCAGTAGCACACACAGATGTCGAATACATCAATCAACATGGTATCGTGGCTGCTTTATCCTCAGCTGTAACACAAGTAGTCAGACAGATTTGTAGTTTACTCAGTCAGGATAGGCCGTATATTTTGCTTATTGACGGATACAAATTAGACCAATTACCATATGAGATGCAAGATAAACAATACAACATTATCAAAGGTGATCAGCTGAGTATCTCTATCGCTGCGGCATCAATCATTGCTAAGGTCGATCGAGATCAACTTATGGAAGATAAATCGCAAGAATATCCAGCATATCAGTGGCAACAAAACAAAGGCTACGGTACTGCTATACATTTACAAGCGATTCGTGAGCATGGTGTTTCTCCGTATCACAGATTACAATATGTCCGCAAATACCTTTAATATCGCTCATGAATAACCTAACCCGCCGCCAACGCATTGAGACACGTAAAAAGTTTTTTGTGTATGGTTCTATTATCGCTGGACTTGTGATCTTAGTTCTTGCGGGAAGTTTCTTACTTCGCTTATTTGGATTTTATAAAACAATCCAAACAGATCCCGGTACCAAACCAGTCATCACCAAAGAAAAAGATTCTTACAACTTTTTGTTGCTTGGATATGGTGGCGGCAATCATGAAGGGACATTTCTTACCGATACATTGATAATCGCCAACGTAAATCTTAAAACCAAAAAGGTCCTCATGATTTCGGTCCCTCGTGATATCTGGGTTAAAGTACCCACAAGCGACAAAGAAGAAGTTTTCTATAGCAAGATCAACTCTGTGTATCAGATGGGATTATTTCCAGAAAACTACCCCGGAGTCGATGGTAATCTAATCACAGATGACAATGCATCTGGTCTGATCAAAAAAGTAGCTGAAAACATCACTGGTCTTCCGATAGATGCCTTTCTCGCTGTTGATTTTGAAGGATTTATGAAAGCAATCGATACTTTGGGCGGGATCGAAGTTGATGTTCAGAGATCTTTTACAGATTATGAGTACCCAGTCGAAGGCAAAGAAAATGATCTCTGTGGTAAAACAGAAGAAGACCTGCCAGAACTTGAAAAAATTGCTACCGAGTCACCAGTGCTTGCGTTCCCTTGTCGCTATGAAACACTTGAGTTTAGCAAAGGAATGACAGAGATGGACGGCTCAACTGCTCTTAAGTTCGCACGCTCACGCCATTCACTCGAAGATGGTGGAGATTTCAATCGTGCACAACGTCAACAGCTGGTGATCGAAGGTGCCAAACAAAAAGTCTTACGCGTGGATTTCTTACCTAAGATTATCCCCTTACTTGATCAGCTCGAAGAGCATATCGTGACTGATCTTCCACTGGGAGATCTCAACAAATTATTGCTTGAAGCACGCAATGCCAATAGCTATAGCACGCAGACACTCGTGCTATCTGAAAACAACTTCCTCACCAGTGATCGCTCCGACGACGGTCAATATATTATTGTCCCCAATGCCGGCAGAAATGACTGGTCTGAAGTCAAGAAAGAGGTTGACAATATCATCAAAGGCATCACCCCAACACCAACGAGAAATCCTAAACTTACACCGAAAGTTTCACCGAAAACAAATAGATAACTTATCTGCTGCAATAGGTGTGAGAACTATTTGCATGTCATTACAATTGGTATTACAATAAAATTCATGAAGAATGCGAAAACAATCTTACTCCTTTTAATCATCACTCTCCTTATCGGAAGTATGATGTTTTTGGTTTACCTGATCCAAAATGGTGATGACCCTATCGCACTCTTAAATAGCCGCGCATCAGAAGAAGCCAATGTCAGTGACCTAATTCCTACACCGACCACCAATCCCAACGAACCAGATGCGCCTTTGGTCACACTTACACCGACACCGACAATAATCTTCGAAAGCACCAGCCCCACACCCGGACCATCTGGTAGCGTCAGTGGAACCCCAACACCAAGCACAGCGACGACTACTACACCCACGAGAACTGTTACCCCTACTCTGAGACCTAGTGCCACGCTTACACCCTCACCTACTGCTACCATAGTGGCACAAACAAGTGTGAGCCCGACTGTTATTACACAATTACCAGTAGCTGGTGTCGGTGAAGATTTCACGAAATTCTTACTTGGTGGCGGAAGTATACTGATCTTACTCGCACTCTTCTTATAAATTAAAGTAGTTGTTTTGCTAGCTCGTAGAATGTTTCTGCTTTGGTAGATGCTGAGCCCACTAAGAAACCATCGATCTCTCCCGAATTCAGATACATTTTTGCATTCGCTGCGTCGACACTACCACCATAGATAAAGGCAGCTTCAGTGGGAAGTGTCAGTTGTTTTTTCATTTCCAATACACTTGCTAGATCAGCATTTTGGCCACTACCAATCGCAGCTACGGGTTCATACGCAATCAACTTAACGTGCTCATGCAATGTATCTTCGGCTCCACGGATACACAGTAACGGATGCAGATATTGTTCATACGAACGCTTGAGTTCTTCGGCAATCATCTCTTCTGTTTCACCATTGTAGTTACGTCTTTCACTATGACCGATGATTACATACTGCACGAAATGCTTCAGCATCTCAGCTGTCACTTCACCGGTATATTTACCTGCTGCTTTCGGAGAAACTGATTGTGCACCCATTGCAGCTTGTGGCAAAGATTTAATAGCATCTTTCACATGATGCAGATACGGATACGGTGGACAGATGACAAGTTTTATCGCTTCAGAGTGTATGGCATTTAAGAGAGCGCCGTCGTTATTGACGAGGGTGGTGAATGTAGTCAGCCATTCAGTTATCTGTGATGAGTTTAGTTCTGCTTTCCAGTTAGCGATGAGATATTTCATGTTAGAATGAAAACTTAAATCTGTCTGCATTATAGACCACATGTATGGATGTTTTCAAATCATTAAACCCTAAACAACAAGAAGCAGTACGCGCGGTCGTTGGTCCCAGTGTCATCTTGGCAGGTGCTGGATCTGGTAAAACACGCGTCCTAGTGCACAAAGTGCTTCATCTCGTGAAAGATAACAACGTCAATCCTGGTGCAATTGTGATGATCACATTTACCAACAAAGCCGCCAAAGAGATGAAAGAACGCATCCAAAAAGTAGTCCCTCTCAAAGAACCGATGGGTTATGTCGGCACCTTTCACTCTTTCTGTGCAAAGATCCTCCGTATCGATGGTGAATCAATCGGTCTCGATCGCAACTATACGATCTACGATGACGATGATCAGACATCACTCTTGAAAGATATTTTGAAAAAAATGAATGTCGAAAAGACTGCACCGTCATACTTTCTCTATCGCATCTCCGAAGCCAAGAATCAGCTGATTACTCCGGAAAAATATATGGAGTTTTTCTCACATTACAAAGCTGCAGTCGCAGCTGAAGTCTACTATAAATATCAAAAAGCACTCGAGAAAAATAACGCAGTCGATTTCGATGATTTACTCATGAAGACAGTACAACTGCTACGTAAGAATCCAGATGTGCTTAACAAATATCACAATCGTTATCGTTACTTTCTCGTTGATGAGTTTCAAGATACCAACGTAGCTCAGTATGCATTGACTCAGATACTCAGTCAGAAAGATCAAAATATCACTGTGGTCGGGGACTTTTCCCAAAGTATCTACTCATGGCGTGGTGCAGATATACGCAACTTAGAAAAATTCTCAGTTGATTTCCCAGGATCTCAACTAATCGAGCTTGAACAGAATTACAGATCAACACAGAGTATCTTGGACTTTGCGTTTAGTGTTATTTCTCAAAATCAAACCCATCCGATCCTCAAACTATTTACTAAAAATAATCTCGGCAAAGACATCACGTTTTATGAAGCTGAAAACGAAGAACATGAATCACTGTATGTCTGTCGTACAATCGAAAAATTGCATACCGATACTGACTATAGCAATATGGCTGTGCTGTATCGCACCAACGCTCAATCGCGTGTGATCGAAGAATCATTTCTCCATCTTGGTATACCGTATGTGTTAATCGGTGGACAACGCTTCTATGCACGTAAGGAAATCAAAGACATTTTGTCATATCTTAGATTGTTGATCCAACCAGAAGATACTGTCGCACTTGATCGTGTGAAGAAAATCGGTAAACGTCGCTTTGAAGCCTTCCGTAGTTTGTATTCAGAGATGCAAGGACAGATCGATACTATGTCCACGATTGATTTGATCGAAATGTTATTACAACGCACCGGGTACCTAGACCTCTTTGATGCAGATGTACCTGAAGAATATGCCAGACTTGAAAACATCCGAGAGTTGAAATCTGTGGCTATCACGCACAACAACTTAGTCGCATTTTTAGAGCAAATTTCACTGGTTGAGTCAGAGTATTTCAAAGGTGAAAAAGTTAATGGTGAAAGCAACGGTGTCAAACTAATGACGCTGCATCAGGCCAAGGGTCTTGAGTTTGATTATGTTTTCATCGTCGGACTTGAAGAAGGAATACTGCCCCACTCACGCTCTGTAGATGACCTGAACCAACTCGAAGAAGAACGTCGACTCTTTTATGTCGGTATCACCAGAGCACGCAAGGAACTGTTTATCACAAATGCACGTAGACGCTTTATCTTCGGCCGCCGCAATGATGCTTTGAGATCACGCTTTATCCATCAAGAAGATGAGATCATTGTCGAAGAGTACGAAACCAATGATGATTGGTGGTAAGTCATGATAAAATAGATTTATGAATAAAACAGTAATCGCTATTATCGCCATTCTTATCATTGCATTAATCGTTTTATTAAATCAATCTATGAAAAAACCAACCAAGGAAACAAAAAAACAAACTTCTCCTTCTCCATCAGCTGCAGCACCTGCTACAGCAAAACAGATGGAAAAACCAGCTATGCTGATAGATGAAGCAAAATCATATACAGCCACATTGCAAACATCAGCTGGCGATATTACCGTCAAACTAAATGCAGATAAAACACCAATCACGGTCAATAACTTTGTGTACTTAGCTCGTAATAATTTCTATGACAATACTATCTTTCATCGTGTAATCGAAGGATTCATGATCCAAGGCGGCGACCCAGAAGGTACTGGCCGAGGCGGACCTGGATACAGATTTGAAGATGAAGATTTCGAAGGTGAATACAAAAGAGGCATCATCGCTATGGCAAACGCTGGTCCAGATACCAATGGTAGTCAGTTCTTCATCATGCATGCAGATGCTGGACTCCCACCCAACTATGTCATTTTCGGTGAAGTGACAGAAGGCTTAGATGTTGTCGATGAGATAGCTACAGCTCCTGTCGATATGAATGCCATGGGTGAAGAATCTACACCTGTCAATCCAGTGACTGTCGAAAAAGTCACTATCATCGAAGAGTAAATCATCACTGCTAAACTAAATCTGTAATAGGTGGCACGAGATAAGGGAACCCAACAGCGCGCAGTTGTTAAACGAGCACTGATGGGAAGATATTGAGTGACAGAATCTATTACATATCTTCATAACCTGAACGAAAGAGCAGATATACATGAAGAAAACCTTTCGTCGTTTATTTACTATTTTTTACCGTTTCATCAGCAGTTACAGGTGAGAATACTGTAGTTTGTGGGAAGATCTTCGACCGCGCTCCAATTGCAATCCCCGGCATCACCGAACAATTGACTCCAAAGAATACCCCATTGGCCACCACAGCTCCAAGTTTGGCACGTGTAGTTTGCAATGACGTATCATGTCGTTTGAAGATAACTGGTTTATTATCGAGTCTAAAGTTGGCAAATGTTGTCCCCCAACTTGGATTAATATCAGATTCGAAGATTGTGTCACCTAGGAAGTTGTGATGCAACATACTACGTGGACCGACATAGCTTCGAGCTACTTCACTCCCAAATCCGATCACAGATCCTTCTTCGATCATTGATTGACGCACCAAACTATGATTTCCTACTTTTACATTTTTCCCAATGTACGCTGGTCCTTTGATGATCGCACCGGCATCAATGTGTGCGTACTCATCGATAAAGACATTGCCTTCGATGATCGCATGTGGTGAAACATACGCAGTAGTTGCTCGATGTGATTTCACTCGGTTTTGCAAAAAGATATCCATCACATCCAACACGTGATATGCATATTTCAGTTTCTGCCAGTAATCTTGATATGTCAGACAGCGAACTTCTTTTTCTTGCATGAAACGATTCAAGGCTTGCTCGTAGTGATCATCTTTGAGCGATGAAGCTGCTCTTAGATATGGGAAGAACTCTGTTGGATCTGAGTAATAATGAAAAACAAGATTCAATAATTTACTGGGCTCAGTACCAGGTTCAGGTTTTTCCACGATACCGATAGCTTTATTGCCTTCGACTTTCACATATCCGCCTGGGAAATAGCTATCTATCTCTTTAGCGACTACAAAAGAATACACGTCTAAACTCAGTTGATACATCTGCTTGAAAAAAGTTGGATTAATCATGTCGACTGCATTCATCACAAGGATCGGTCGGCCTTTAATCTTAGATTCTATCTTGAGTAGTGCATCAGCCATACCAAGCGGCTCATCTTGGATATGAGTTTCGATGGTTATGTTAAAAGGTTGATATGATTCCAGCCATTGTTCATTTTCATGATTTGTGACGATAAGTACTTCATGAAAGCCACTTTGTTCGATCGTTTCGATCATATGTTGAAGCACTGGCTTACCACAAAAAGGCACAAGTGTTTTATTGACGATAAGTGGAGCAAAATTTTTGCCGACCCCGCCTGCAAGTAAGATTACCAGTGGTTTTCCCATATATTTGTATTATTGTAACATGAAAGCTGGTTCATATAGTACATCTGTTACAGTTTGTGATTATAGGATAACAGAGGTATAATAAATTACTTATTAAGCTATAAAGGATACTTATGAAGCGTATTACAGTACTTGGCGGTGGGACTGGCACATATGTCGTCTTATCCGGACTCAAAAAATATCCCCTCGAACTTGCAGCTATTGTCTCCATGATGGATTCAGGCGGCTCTACAGGACGACTTCGTGATCAGCTTGGCGTACTTCCACCTGGAGATCTCCGACAATGTCTAGTCGCACTTTCAGAGGCACCTGAGCTTTGGCGTCAGCTGTTTTTATATCGCTTTGACTCCGGAGACCTCAAAGGTCATAACTTCGGTAATATCTTCCTCTCAACACTCGAAAAAATCAGTGGTGACTATAAAAAAGTTCTCGAAACTGCAGAATATGTACTGCAAACCAAAGGAAAAGTAATACCAGTAACTCTTGAAAAAACTAATTTATGCGTGCGATATGAAAACGGTAAAGTACTTATCGGTGAAGGGACAATCGACGAAGATAATGCAGAAAAATCTCGTGTCGAAGAAGCCTACCTGGATCCTAAAGTAAGTGTGAACCCTGATGCTACAGAGCGCATCATGAACTCAGACTATATCGTCATTGGTCCAGGAGATATCTATACAAGCATTGTTCCAGTCTTACTTACAACTGGTATCAAAGAAGCTTTGATGAAGACATCTGCAAAGATCATTTTTATCATGAATCTGATGACTAAGTCTGGTCAAACATATCAATATAATGCACATCATATGCTCGAAGACATGAAAAGATACATCGGTCGTGAGCCAGATACAATCATCATGCATAAAGGTGACATCGCACAACCAATCCTCGATCGATATGCATCACATGAAGAAGAACCAATCATGAATGACCTGACAGCTTCGTCATACCATGGTACTATAATAGAAGAGAATCTGATCCAAGCAGTAGCTATAGAAAAAACTAAAGGTGACGATCTAACCCGAAGTGTATTACGCCATGATACAGATAAACTCTGTACATTGCTCTCAAGTATCCTTGTATGAAATATCACGCAAAATCTATTAAACACGCTCTCGAAGGACTACACTGGGCTTTCAAAACTCAACCGAACTTCCGCGTCCATATCATCCTCAGTATTTTTAGCATAATAGCTGGTATCATCTGCATGATTGCTTATGAAGAATGGCTGATAGTTGGTATGTTTATCATGATGGGATTTGTCATCGAGACAATCAACACTGCTATCGAGCAACTCGGTGATGCAATCGATAAAGACTATAACATCATCATCAAAAGAGCCAAAGATTTAGGTGCAGGTGCTATGTTTATAGTAGCAATCGGTGCATCAATCACTGCCGCAATTATATTCCTACCCAAAATTCTCGTCATTTTATCGTAACTATGTCATTGTATATTTTTCTTACTATTCTTTCATTTGCTGTACACTTCGCCTGTATCGTCCCATTTATCAATTTTTTATATCAGAAAAAATTTCAACGAGCTAATCAGCAAACTAAAGACGCCTTCAATAAACCAACACCTATCTTCGATAAGTATCATCAACACAAAACAGGTACACCAGTCGGTGGCGGTATCTTAGTTATTTTTCTGACAACGGTACTCAGCTTATTATTTCTCCTTTTTTTCTTTTCGTTTAACATAAAAATTAACTCAAACTATCCTTCTCTTTTCTTTGAAGTTTTTGTGATTCTGTTTAGTTTCATTAGCTTTGCGTTCTTAGGTATATATGATGATCTCAATAAAATATTTTATTGGGAAAAAGAGCAGTTCTTCGGGATGCGACTGAGATTTAAACTATATATAGAAATTATCTTAGCACTCATCATCTCTTGGATGATGTATCACTATCTGCATATTGATATTATTCATATTCCGTTTCTTGGTGTATTTCATCTCAATGGATTCTATATCTTATTTTCTACCTTCGTCATCGTAGCGTTTGCCAATGCAGTCAATGTAACTGACGGACTAGATGGTTTAGCAAGTGGAGTCCTCATGATTGCACTCATCAGCTTCTGGGCAGTCGCACGTAGTATCATCGATGTGCCGATTTCAACATTCGTAGCTGTCTGGATTGGTGGACTAGCAGCATTTTTATACTTCAATATTTATCCAGCACGTATATTTTTAGGAGACACTGGTGCACTATCATTTGGAGCAACTTTTGCGGTGATTGGACTGATGCTAGGCAAAGCATTTGCCTTACCAATAATCGGTGGTATCTTTTTACTTGAGATCACCAGCTCTTTCCTTCAACTCATGAGTAAAAAATATCGCGGTAAAAAAATGTTTCCTGCTGCACCACTACATTTGCTGCTTCAACATATGGGGTGGGAAGAACCGAAGATTGTAATGCGCTTCTGGGTGCTATCGATAGTATTCGCACTCTTTGGGCTGATGATTGCATTCATGAAATAAATAGCCTATTGAGAGCGATAGGTGTCAGGAGGAAAGGGACACGTAAGCGCGCAACGATCAGTGAGCACTTACGGGTAAAGCCGACTGACAGAATCTATCGCGATTTTAAATTTTCTGTATATCTCCACCAAGCACTTTGACTTTTTCAACGAAGTTTTCATAACCTCTTTCTAAGTGTTGTATTCCTTGGACATAGCTTTCACCGTCGGCGACAAGTGCTGCAATCGCAAGTGTAGCGCCAGCTCGTAGATCGGCCACTGCAAGCACACCACCATGTAAGTGTTGAGGACCATTCACCTCAATTGCTTGAGTATATTCTTTTTCTGCATCATAGTTGAAGTGGTAGTATTTCTTGGGATCTTCTACTTGAGGAGTGACGTACTCGATATCCGCACCGAGTTTCTTGAGCTCATCGACATAACTAAAACGGTTTTCGAAGATGCGTTCATGGATCAACGTTTTACCCTCAGCTTGTGTAAATAAAACTGCTGTAGTTGGCTGCCAATCTGTGGCAAAGCCAGGATACGGTGTGGTTTCGATTGAGACAGCTTTCAAAGGTTGTACATATTTATATGACCAAACGCCGGGTTCATGCTGTTTTACTTCAGCTCCCGCTTCAATCAGCATCTCATTAAATGATTTAACACAATGTTCAGGTATTGATTTGATGGTGACTTCTCCTTTTGTGGCAAGAGCAAGTGATGCATATGTCGCAGCTTCGATACGATCTGAGAGAATTGTATGTGGTTTAGTCTGCACTAACTTCTCTACTCCAGTAACTACAATATTATTTCCTTCTCGTTTGATCTGTGCGCCTCCAGCGTTGAGTAAACTGATTAAATCATCAATTTCGGGTTCAAGTGCAGCGTTTTCGATGGTAATCTGACCTTCACCGAAGACAGACATCATGATAAGAAGCTCAGTGCCAGTATGTGATGCTTTTTCGAAGTGATACGTGCCGTGAGGTTTCGCATTCATAGTAGCATCATAATAACCAGTTTCTGAATCATAGGTCACTTCGATACCAAGAGCTTGCAGTCCTTCGACGACACGATCAATCGATCGAGCACCAAGACGACAACCACCAGGATTTGGGATAAGTGCTTTATTAAATCTATAAAGGAGCGGAGCGAACAACATAAATGAAACCCGGATCTTAGATCCGTGAAGCAGGTCAACTTCATGAGATTTCAGATTACTGCTATCAATACGTACGGTATTGGTGCCTTCAAATGTCGCTTTCGCTCCGAGTAGCTCAAGCAAGTGCATTAGCTCGATGATATCACCGATACGCGGGATATTATGAAGTACGACTTCAGACTCGAAAAGCAATGCAGCAATGAGAGCCTTCAATGCGACATTCTTCGCTCCTGAGAGCTCGACTGTACCACGCAGTGGCTTGCCACCATGTATTAGATATGCATTCTCCATGTTAGTGTTTAAGTTAAATAACAACCACTTCTTCCTTTAATTCTACCCCATATTTCTGCTTTACAGTCGCTTTTACATGTGTCATAAGATCTTTGAGATCTTCTGGTTCGCCGTCTCCTTGATTGATGATGAAATTTGCATGATGATCTGAGACAACAAATGCACCACGACGCTCGCCTTTGAGACCAGCTTTATCGATCAGATATCCAGCAGATGTTGATGGAAGTTCTAGCACTTTTTGTTGATCTTCACCGACGTTTTGATAGAAACATCCACTTGTTTGTACACCATGAGGTTGTGTTGCATGTCTGTATGCTTGTGATTCATTTGCTCGTTTCTGTAACTCTACTGCATCTGTTTTTTTGAGTCGGAAGATCGCTTCAAGTACAATCTCACCAGTTTCTTGCAAGATACTATAATCGTACGCAAACTTGAAGTAATCATGTTGTACAGTTTTCAAACTTCCTTTTTTATCGACTACGATAGCTGAGATTAGATTATCACCGATGTAGCAAACAGGCTTCGTCCATTTTGAGTTCATATAGATCCCTCCACCAATAGTGCCTGGCAGACCGAGATGATATTCGAATCCAGAGTAGCCAGCTGCTACGGTGTAGCGTACGACGCGTGACATCGGATATCCTGAGCTAAACTCTACTTCCGCATATTCATCAGTTTCAGTGATAACTTTTTTTACTTGATATAAATTTCGCACAACCAGTCCCGGTATGACTGCATGCGTGACGGCAATGTTTGATCCACCACCTATTATCGTCAATGGGATACCTGCTTTACGGGTAGCTTTCACGGCGTTTACGATATCTTCTCGAGTTTCAGCTTCGAGATAATACTCGGCCACCGTATGCATACGCATCGTGAAGTACGGAGAAATATTTTTGTTTAGTTTTAGTCGTCCTTCGAATGGTTCTAGTGCTGACGGTATCATAATGCTTTCACAATATCAGTAATCGTATCTGCCAGATGATAAATATCTCCAGCACCCATAGTGAAGATGATATCACCCTTATGGATAGTGTTTTTAAGTGTTTCCATCATTTGCTTCTTAGTATTATACCCCATTATGTTCGTTGCATTTTTTTCATGGGCTATTAGAGCAAGCTTTTCAGCTGTTATCTCAGTACCAGTTTGTTGTTCTCTTGCAGATGCGAAAATCGGTGCTATGAATGCTATATCAGCTTGTACCAGAGCAGTTACGAACTGTTCCTTGAGCGACTCTGTCCGGCTAAACGTATGAGGTTGGAATAATACCACTAACCGACGGCTGGGGAATCGTGCTTTTGCAGCTTGTATAGTTGCTTCTATCTCATGCGGATGATGAGCATAATCATCAAACAGATAAGTATCATTCGTATATGCAACTTGCTCAAATCTTCTTTTTGCACCTGTAAACCCTTTCATAGCTGTGTTAATCGCATCAGGTTCAAACCCTTTGGATATTAAAAATGCGATTACTGCAGCAGCATTCAGGATATTCTTTTCACCAAATAAATTAATGTTAAAACTATATTTGTTCAGCTTATAAATGAGATTAAAGGTTGTTTGCTCTTCAGTAGTTTGTATATGCTCAATTCTCGCATCAGCTCTACTATCCAGGCCATAGGTAAGATATTTAGATTTTGGAAAGTTCGGTATCAACTCTTCAATATTTTCATCATCGATACACAAAATCATAGTATCTTTTACTTGGTTCATAAATGTCATAAAAGCTGACTTTGTTTCATCTATATCTTTGTAAACATCTGGGTGATCGAAATCGATATTGGTGATGATCGCATCTGTTGGATGTAAAAGATGGAATTTGGGTGTTTTATCTGTAGGCGGATCAAGTGCATACTCATCTGCCTCGATAACGAAATAATCTTTTGAACCATAATTTCCTCCAGGCAGATCACTGAAATCAGATACTCCAACCATATAACCCGGTTCTAATCCTAAATTTTTGAGCGTGTAACTTAGTAATGCAGAAGTAGTCGTTTTTCCATGACAACCTGCCACAGCAACTGAAGTTTTGAAGTCTTTAATCAGCTCAGCTAATAATGAAGCTTGATGCATAACCGTAATATTTTTTTGCTGAGCTTCTCGTACTTGCTTACTTTTTGCTCCCCCATGTGCAGCAGAGTAAACCACTAGATCTATATCGCCCGGAAGATCAGCATCGAGATCTAGGATAGTCACGTCAGTAAGACCAGTATCTGTGATGAACTCTTCTGTAGTATCAGATCCCGAAACGAGTATCCCTTTTTGTATAAAAATACGAGCAAGATTGGCCATTGCCACTCCTTTGATACCGACGAAGAATATATGTTTAGCTTGTAAGAGCATAGTATATTGTAGCAGAATAGGCCTCTAGTTGATAATTAAAAGGGCTTTACTGACTATTTATCGCTATTATGTATTTATTGATATAATTAGATAAATTTATATGCAACTTCCTCAAAATCTTTTAGATATTCTGCGAGATAAGCGCGTCAGCCTCTTTATCATTGGTGTTGGCAGTTTATTTGTTTTGGTAAGCGTAGCAATAATCTTTTTTTCTTCACTGTACTTCAGTCGCCAACAAGTCAACGAAATTATCACGCGTATGCAAGAAGATATACGCTATAAAGATGGCTTTTGGGATCTGTATTACCTCGATTCTGACCCATTACTACCAGGCAGTAATCC